>DGSN01000032.1:110952-141219 GCA_002393575.1 Prevotellaceae bacterium UBA4361
AACAAGGAACAACGTAGTAAGCGAAGATCCTAAAAATCCTTTAAATCCCTGATTAAAAAGTCAAAGGTCGAAAGTCAAAAGTCAAAAGCGACCTTAGTCCTTAGACCTCAGACCTTAGACATAAAAAGGACAAAGAACAAGGAACAACGCAGTAAGCGAAAATCCTAAGAAATCCTTTAAATCCCTGATTAAAAACTAAAAAAAAATGACAACACTACTTACAACCACAATGATAGACAGTATCAGCGGAGTTGATACACTTTGGGTACTCCTGGGAGCCATGCTCGTATTTTGGATGCAACCAGGATTCGCACTCGTCGAAGCAGGCATGACACGTTCCAAGAACACCGCCAACATCCTCATGAAGAACTTCTGCGATTTCATGTGCGGCACCGTCCTGTTCTGGATCGTCGGCTTCTCACTCATGTTCGGCACCGACCACGGCATCGTGGGATGGGACGGTTTTTTCTTCCGCAGCAATTTCGGCAACGACCAACTACCCGCCCCAGCGTTCTTCATCTTCCAAACCATGTTTTGCGCAACAGCAGCCACCATCGTCAGCGGAGCCATGGCAGAACGCACAAAATTCACCAACTACCTTCTCTACTCCATCCTCATTTCCTCCATCGTCTATCCCGTTTCCGGCCATTGGGGTTGGGGCGGCGGATGGCTCTCCCAACTCGGATTCCACGACTTCGCCGGCTCCACCATGGTTCATGCCTGTGGAGGCATGTTGGCACTCGCAGGAGCCATCGCCCTCGGACCCCGCATCGGAAAGTACGACAAGCAGAAGAAGAGTCGAGCCATACCAGGCCACAACCTCGCACTCTGCGCCCTCGGTGTGTTCTGCCTGTGGGTAGGCTGGTTCGGATTCAACCCATGCAGCGAACTCAGCATCACAGGCGAAAGCGCCATACATAGCGCCCACGTCTTCATCACCACCAACATGGCAGCAGCGACAGGAGGAATGGCAGCACTCATCTACACGTGGCTCGTCGATGGAAAGCCATCACTCTCCATGGTATGCAACGGCGTACTCGCAGGATTGGTAGGCATCACCGCAGGATGCGACTGCGTAGATATATGGGCATCAGCCATCATCGGCATCATCACCTCCGTCATCATGTGCTGGAGCGTGTCCTTCATCGACAAGCGCCTCCACATCGACGACCCCGTTGGAGCCATCAGCGTACACGGCGTAGGAGGCATCGTCGGCACCATCCTCACAGGCGTATTCGTCAACCCTACCCTCAATGGCACCGTAACGGACGTTCGCACGCAGACCATTGGAGCTTTGGCAGTGTGCGTTTGGGCGTTCGTCATGGGACTCGCGATATTCTACGGACTGAAGAAGACCGTCGGCTTGCGCTGCGACAAACGAATCGAAGAAGAAGGACTCGACGTGTATGAGCACGGCGAAACCTGCTACAACTGATCACATTCCTTTTGTTTTTAGACTAAATTTTTTCTTTATTAAATTGTTGAATGACATTTTTGTTGAATGATTTTTTTAATTTTATTTTAAGTATTGATTTTATGAAAAAGGTAAAAAGATTTTTCACGATGGTCATGGCGGCATTAGCGTATGCCGCCCCAACCATTGCACAAGACAAAGCGGAAGCTACAGTGTCATCCAGCTTCGTGAACCAGTACATCTGGCGTGGTCTCGACCTCGGAAGCGTAGCCCTGCAACCCACCCTGGGAGTCGCCTACCACGGAGTGAGTCTCACAGCATGGGGCAGCGTCGGACTTGCCAACCCCTCCGACACCAAGGAATTCGACCTCACTCTTGCATACGCCGCAGGACACCTCAACGTAGGCATCACCGATTATTGGTTCTCTGCGGGACTCGATCCACAAAACCGCTATTTCAAATACGATGCCCACGGCACGAACCACGTATTCGAAGCCAATGCAGGCTACGACTTCGGCATAGCCAATTTGCAGGCATACGTTAATTTCGCTGGCAACGACGGATTGAACAAGAACGAACACAGAGCCTATTCCACCTACGTAGAACTCAGCGCACCATTCCGCCTCGCCTCCTGCCATGCATCAGCCACACTTGGTGCCGTACCCATGTCAACCACATTTTATGGCACAACAGGATTCTCCATCACCAACATCACGCTGAAAGCAAGCAAAGACATCAAGATAACAGAATCATTCTCACTCCCCGTCTTTGCGCAACTCACCGCCAATCCATCCTCTCAAAAGGCCTACTTCGTTTTCGGATTCACACTACAGCCATAAAGAGGCAGGAATAGGATTCATACTGCCTCAGAAAATCTAAAAAAGAAGACAGATTTCAAATTGAAAGCAAACACATGTTGTTTGCTTTCAATTTGATAGCACAAAATGCAATTTAGATGACAGTCCGTAATCGAAGAACAAAAAGTAGGTACACGACCCGTATTTAAAAAGTCATTTTGAAAGGAAAATAGCTACCTTTGCAGACAAATTGCAACGTAAAACGCGAGATATGACAACAAAACGTAAACAAAAAGAAGAGGAAATAGGACTCTACCAAAGCCAGTATGAACACGATGCTTGCGGTGTAGGCATGGTGGTGAACATACATGGTGCGAAGAGTCACCAACTGGTGGACGATGCACTGAAGGTGTTGGAAAACATGCGGCATCGCGGTGCGGAAATCGGAAAGGACGGCGATGGCGCAGGAGTGATGGTGCAGATTCCTCACGAATTCATCTTGCTCCAGGGCATCCCGGTGCCCGAAAAGGGACACTATGGCACGGGGCTGGTGTTTCTTCCGAAAGACACAGAACGCCAACAGGAGATTTTGAGTGTCATCATCGAAGAGGTGGAACGAGAAGGCTTACAACTCATGCACCTTCGCACCGTTCCTACTCGCTCCGACTGTCTCGGAGAAAGGGCGCACTCCACGGAGCCGGACGTGAAGCAATTGTTCATCATTGCTACTGAGACGACGGCGGATGCGTCCGAAACGCGTCGGAGTCTTCCTGTCCTGCTTTATTTGATTAGGAAAAGGATTGAGCGTCGCATTGCCGACAAGGATTTCTACATTTGTTCGCTGAGTACCCAGAATATCGTTTATAAGGGTATGTTGTCGAGTGTGCAGCTGCGGCAGTACTTCCCCGACTTGTCGAACCCCTACTTTACCAGCGGCCTGGCACTGGTGCACTCTCGTTTCAGCACGAACACGTTCCCGACGTGGTCGTTGGCTCAGCCGTTCCGCCTGATGGCGCATAATGGTGAAATCAACACGATTCGCGGCAACAGGGGATGGATGAAGGCTCGCGAGAGCGTGCTGAGCAGCGAGCTGCTGGGCGATGTGAGCGGCATCTCGCCCATCGTGGAGGCTGGGATGAGCGACTCGGCGAGTCTGGACAACGTGCTGGAGTTCCTGGTCATGTCGGGTCTGAGCCTGCCTCATGCGATGGCGGTGCTGGTGCCTGAGTCGTTCAACGACAAGAATCCGATTTCGGAGGAGCTGAAGGCGTTCTACGAATACCATTCGATTCTGATGGAGCCTTGGGACGGTCCTGCTGCGCTGCTGTTCAGCGACGGTCGCTTTGCCGGGGGTATGCTCGACCGCAACGGTCTGCGTCCTGCGCGATACACCATCACCAAGAATGGCATGATGGTGGTGGCGTCGGAGGTAGGGGTGATGGACTTCGACCCTGCGGAAGTGACGGAGAAGGGTCGCTTGGAGCCTGGCAAGATTCTGCTGGTGGACACGCTGGAGGGACGCATCTATTACGATGGTGAAATCAAACAGCAGCTCGCCTCGGAGCATCCTTACCGCCAGTGGCTTTCCACGAACCGCATCGAGCTGGAGAAGTTGCGAAGCGGGAGAAAGGCGGTGAACGCTGTGGACGACTTGTTGCAGAAGGAACGCTGGTTCGGTTTCAGCGAGGAGGACATCTCCGCGACGGTGGTTCCGATGGCGACGACGGGTCAGGAGCCTACGGCTGCCATGGGCAACGACACGCCTTTGGCTGTGCTCTCGCCGCGTCCGCAGCTATTCTTCAACTATTTCCGCCAGCAGTTTGCGCAGGTGACGAATCCTGCCATCGACTCCATCCGCGAGAACCTGGTGATGTCGCTCACGGAGTATGTAGGACGCGTGGGCCACGGCATCCTCCATGCCGACGAGTCGAACTGCAAGATGGTGCGCCTGCCTCACCCTGTGCTGAACAATGGGCAGATGGACATGCTCTGCCACATCCAATACAAGGGTTTCAACACGGCGAAAATCGGCTTGGGCTTTTCCTCCCGTGGCGGTGTGGCACTGGGTGAGGCGCTCGACAGGATTTGCCACGAGGCTGAAAAGGCGGTGGACGAGGGCTGCAACTACATCATCCTGACGGACAGGGACACGGAGGGTCCTTTCATTCCTTCGCTGCTGGCTGTGTCGGCTGTCCACCACTATCTCATGGAGGTGGGCAAGCGTGTGCAGACGGCGCTGATTGTGGAGAGCGGTGAGATTCGCGAAACGATGCACGCTGCGCTGCTTTTGGGCTACGGTGCTTCGGCGCTATGTCCTTACATGGTGTTTGCGATTCTGGACGAGTTGGTGAAGCGTGGAAAGATTCAGGAGGATTATGCCACGGCTGAGAGGAACTACATTGAGGCGGTGAAGAAGGGGCTGTTCAAACTGATGGCGAAGATGGGCATCTCGACGATTCGCTCTTACAGGGGTGCAAAGATTTTTGAGAGCATCGGTCTGAACGAGCATCTGCTACGCAAGTATTTCGGTACGGAGGTGAGTACCGTGGGAGGCGTGGGGCTGGAGAAGATTGCCCACGATGCGGAACTGTTTTACGAAAGCGGCAAGGAAAGCGTGAGCGGCACGACGGGGTTCCTCGCCCATGCTGGCCAGTTCAGCTGGCGCAAGGATGGCATCCAACACGCTTGGAATCCAGCCACGATTGCTGCTTTGCAGTTGGCTTGCAGACGGGGGAATTACGGAAAATACAAGGAATTCACGAAGCTGGTGGACGAGAAGGAGGAACCCATCTTCATCCGCGACGTGTTGGGCTTCAGGAAGCAGCCCATCGACATCGACGAGGTGGAACCTGTGGAGCGCATCGTGAAGCACTTTGTGACGGGTGCTATGTCGTTTGGTGCTTTGAGCAAGGAGGCGCACGAAGCCATCTGCTTGGCGATGAACCGTCTGGGCAGTCGCAGCAATACGGGCGAAGGGGGTGAGGACGCTATGCGTTTCGATGCAAGCGTGGACGGAGTGAGCCTGAGCAGCAAGACAAAGCAGATTGCGAGCGGACGCTTCGGGGTGACGACGGAATACTTGGTGAACGCGGAGGAGCTGCAAATCAAGGTGGCTCAGGGTGCGAAGCCTGGCGAAGGGGGTCAGTTGCCTGGATTCAAGGTGAACGAAATCATTGCCCGCACCCGCCATTCCATTCCAGGCATTTCGCTCATTTCTCCTCCTCCTCATCACGACATCTACAGCATTGAGGACTTGGCGCAACTCATCTTCGACCTCCGCAACGTGAACCCATCGGCTGCCATCAGTGTGAAACTCGTGGCTGAAAGCGGTGTGGGCACCATTGCGGCTGGTGTGGCAAAGGCCAAAGCCGACCTCATCGTTATCAGTGGTGCTGAAGGTGGCACGGGTGCATCGCCTGCCAGTTCGATGCGCTTTGCGGGCATATCGCCCGAAATTGGTCTGAGCGAGACGCAGCAGACGCTCGTGAAAAACGGTCTGCGTTCAAGGGTGCGCCTGCAGGTGGATGGACAAATCAAGACGGGACGCGACGTGATTCTGATGGCTTTGCTGGGTGCGGACGAATTTGGTTTTGGCACAACGGCTCTCATCGTGCTGGGCTGTGTGATGATGCGCAAATGCAACAAGAACACTTGCCCGATGGGTGTGGCTACGCAGGATCCGCAACTGCGTGCGCATTTCATGGGACGTGCCGACCATCTGGTGAACTATTTCAGGTTCTTGGCGCAGGAGGTCAGGGAGTATCTGGCGCTGTTAGGTGCCAGGAGCTTGGACGACATCATTGGGCACACGGAATTGATTACGCAGAGGGAGTCGGTGCTGGACTTGAACCGCCTGTTGCACAGGGAAGAGGGCATCTTGCACCACACGGAGGATGCGACATACGGTTGGGACGATGTGCTCGACGTGCAAATGACGAAGGCGGCTCGGCTTGCCATCGAACAACAGGAAGAGGTGCGACTCGACTATGCCATCAAAAACACGAACCGCGCTGTGGGTGCGATGCTTTCGGGCTCCATCGCCAAGCGATACGGCAACGTAGGTCTGCCCGACGACACGATTAACGTGAAGTTCAAAGGGTCGGCAGGACAGAGTTTCGGTGCGTTCCTGGTACACGGAGTGAGTTTCAAACTCGAAGGGGAGACGAACGACTACTTTGCCAAGGGGCTGTCGGGTGGACGCATCGCCATCCTGCCTCCAGTGAGGAGCAAATTCCGCGCTGAAAAAAACATCATCGCTGGCAACACGGGTCTATACGGAGCGACGAGTGGCGAACTCTACGTGAACGGTAAGGTGGGCGAACGCTTCGGTGTGAGGAACTCGGGGGCGATTGCTGTGATTGAAGGTGCTGGCGACCACTGCTGCGAATACATGACGGGTGGTCGCGTGGTGGTGCTGGGCGAAACAGGTCGCAATTTTGCGGCTGGCATGAGTGGTGGTGTAGCATACGTGTGGGACAAGAAAGGCACGTTCGACTACTACTGCAATATGGACATGGTGGAAATCAGTCTTGTGGAGGAAAGCCAGCATCGGAAAGAACTGCACGAACTGATACGCCAGCACTATCTCTACACGGGTTCGAACTTGGCTCGCACGATGCTCGACGACTGGTCTCGCTATGTGGAGCAATTCATACAAGTGGTCCCAATCGAGTACAAGCGTGTGCTGCAAGAGGAACAAATGAGAAAGCTGCAGCAGAAAATCGCTGACGTGCAGAGAGAGTTTTAAAGAAGGGACCCACTCAGAAGACCTTCCCCAGCCCTCCCTGTGAGGGTGGGAGTGAAAAGTGAAAAACGAAAAGTGAAAAATTCGCAAACAAACCGGACGGCATTTTTAACTTTCAACTTTTCACTTTTCACTTTCAAGCCGGGTGACTACTCCCTCCCTCACAGGGAGGACTGGGGAGGGTCTTCTGGAAGGGTCTAATAATTATTTGATTTTAAAATAAAGATGAAAGAAGAATCAATAAAAACGAAAGCACCGTTCTTGGCAATTCATCGTCAGGAAGCTGGCTATCGCCCCATACATGACCGGATCCACGACTTCGGCGAAGTGGAGCAGACTTTGAACACCAACGACCGCCGACAACAAGCTGCTCGCTGCATGGACTGCGGCGTACCGTTTTGTCATTGGGCTTGTCCGTTAGGCAACAAGGCTCCTGAATGGAACAAGGCTCTGCACAAGGGCGACTGGGAATTGGCTTATTTGCTGCTCTCTGCCACAAACCCTTTCCCTGAATTCACGGGGCGCATCTGTCCCGCTCTTTGCGAGAAGGCTTGTGTGCTCAACCTCTTCGACCATGAGCCAACGACGAATCGCGAAAATGAATGTGCCATCACGGAAATGGCTTTTCAAGAGAAATACATTCCTGTCTTCCACCACATCCGCAACGGGAAGAGTGTGGCAGTCGTAGGTGCTGGTCCTGCTGGACTGGCTGCGGCAAACGACCTCAACAGGATGGGCTATGAGGTGACTGTATATGAAAAGAACGAAGCGGCTGGCGGTTTGCTGCGCTACGGCATCCCGAATTTCAAACTGAACAAGGCCATCATTGACAGAAGAATTGCCCTGCTGGAAGAGGAAGGCATTAAGTTCTGGTACGGCATGGACATCCAATCGACCGACGAACTGCAAGGGAAGTTTGACGCAGTGGTCGTTGCAACAGGAACGCCTACGGCAAGGGACTTGAAGGTACCTGGGCGAGAACTGAAAGGCGTACATTTTGCGCTCGAATTGCTGGCGCAGCAAAACCGTGTGCTGGCAGGCATGGAATACGGAAAGGATGAGCGCATCACTGCCAAGGGGAAGCATGTGCTGGTCATAGGCGGTGGCGACACGGGAAGCGACTGCATCGGCACGGCTCATCGACAGGGTGCAAAGAGCGTGACTCAGATTGAAATCATGCCCAAGCCTCCTGTTGGTCCTGACGACCCAAAGAATCCTTGGCCAAACTTCCCGCGCACATTCAAGACGACATCGTCGCACGAAGAAGGTTGCACTCGCCGCTGGAACATCAACACGCTGGAATTCTTGGGCAAGGAAGGACAGCTGACGGGTGTGAAAGTGCAAGAGATAGCATGGAAGCCCAATCCCGACGGCGGCCGTCCACTGATGGTTGCGAACGGAGAACCCGAAATCATCAAGGCGGAGCTGGTGCTGTTGGCAATGGGATTTCTGAAACCCGAACTACCAGAAAGTCAAGGCAATGTGTTCTACTGTGGCGATGCTCTGAATGGGGCAAGCCTCGTGGTCAAAGCCATTGCCAGCGGTAAGCAGGCAGCAAGGGAAGTGAATTTGGTAAGTGAAAAATAGAGACCCTCCCCAGCCCTCCCTGTGAGGGAGGGAGGAAAGTGAAAAACGAAAAGTGAATAATTCGCAAACAAACCGGACGGCATTTTTAACTTTCAACTTTTCACTTTTCATTTTCAAGCCGGGTGACTACTTCCTCCCTCACAGGGAGGGCTGGGGAGGGTCTAATAATAAGAAAAAGTTGCATGAGCAAATACATCTTTGTGACAGGTGGTGTTGTCAGTTCGCTTGGTAAGGGCATCATTTCGGCATCTATCGGTAAGTTGCTGCAAAAGCGTGGCTACAAAATCACGATTCAGAAGTTCGACCCTTACATCAACATCGACCCAGGCACTCTGAACCCTTACGAGCATGGCGAATGCTATGTGACTGCCGATGGCATGGAAACAGATCTCGACCTCGGCCACTACGAACGCTTCACAGGGATTCAGACGACACGTCACAATTCTCAGACTACGGGACGCATCTATCAGGCTGTCATCGACAAGGAACGACGAGGCGACTATTTGGGACACACTATTCAGGTGGTTCCACACATCACCGACGAAATCAAACGACGGATTCAACAACTGGCGAATCCTTCGGTGGATGACAAAATGGGGATGGGCGAAAGCTATGATTTCATCATCACAGAAATCGGCGGAACCATCGGTGACATGGAAAGCGCTCCCTTTCTGGAAGCCATACGCCAACTGAAATGGCAACTGGGCAAAGATGCTGTGTGTGTGCATCTCACCTACGTGCCCTATCTGAAGGCAGCTTGTGAACTGAAAACGAAACCCACTCAGCACAGCGTGAAGGAATTGCAATCGGCTGGCATCCAACCCGACATTCTCGTTCTTCGCACAGAGAAGCATCTGGACGACCACCTGCGTGCCAAGGTTGCGGGATTCTGCAATGTGGATTTGGAATGCATCATTCAAAGCGAGGACTTGCCCAGCATCTACGAAGTGCCTGTGAACATGCAGAAGCAGGGTCTCGACGCTGTCATCCTGCGCAAAATGGGCATTCCCGTGGGAGAAACTCCCGACTTGGGCGAATGGAATCATTTCTTGGAACTGCGTCGCAACGCCAAGGATGTGGTTCGCATTGGACTGGTGGGGAAATACGATTTGCAAGATGCTTACAAAAGCATCATGGAAAGTCTGAGCCATGCCGCCACCTACCATCACAGGAAGGTGAGCATCAGTTTCATCCCTTCAGAGCATCTCGACAAGGACATGCTGGAAGCGCAGGACGGACTGGTCGTCTGCCCTGGATTCGGACAACGTGGCACCGAGGGAAAAATCCTTGCTGCACAATATGCCAGGGAACACGACCTTCCCTGCTTGGGCATCTGCTTGGGGATGCAGATGATGGTCATTGAGTTTGCTCGAAACGTGTTGGGATGGAAAGAAGCGAAAAGCCGTGAGTTTGCCAACGAGGGAGAAACGGAAGATGGCGTGCCGTTTGTCATCGACCTCATGGAGGAACAGAAATGTGTTTCGCAAATGGGCGGAACCATGCGGCTTGGAGCTTACGATTGCCAGTTGGCAGACGGTTCCCATGCTGCTGCCATCTATGGCAAGAGGCTCATCAGCGAACGTCATCGCCATCGTTATGAGTTCAACAATGCGTTCTTGGGCGCATTCGAAGCAAGGGGACTGGTATGCAGTGGCAGAAACCCTGATGCCCAACTGGTGGAAATCGTGGAAATGAAAGGACATCGCTGGTACATCGGCACTCAGTTCCACCCTGAATACCAAAGCACCGTGCTACACCCTCATCCTCTTTTTATGGATTTCATCAAAACAGCTATAGGGAAATGAAGAAAGCAAAATTAGTGTTGGAAGACGGCTCCGTGTTCGAGGGTCTGTCGTTCGGACACGAAGGAGAAGCAGACGGCGAAGTGGTGTTTTGCACCGCCATGACGGGCTACACGGAAAGCCTCACCGACCCCAGCTATGCAGGGCAGATGTTGGTGATGACCTACCCTTTGGTGGGTAATTATGGTGTTCCTCCATGCCATGCGGAGACTGCGACTGCGCTCGGCTCAGAGAATGGCCTACCCCAGTTCTGGGAAAGCGAACGGATTCACGCCAAAGCTCTCATCGTGGCAGACTACAGCGAGGCTTATTCGCATTGGAACGGCGTGGAAAGTCTGGAGAAGTGGTTGAAACATGAACACGTTCCTGCCATGACAGGCATTGACACACGCGCGCTGACAAAGCTGCTGAGAGAAAAAGGGGTGATGACAGGAAGGATGACAACGCTTGCGCCACAGGACTACAATGCGAACGAGAACCGATATGGTGCTACCAACTGGGTGGAACGTGTGTCGTGCCACGAGGTGATTCGATACCATGAAGGAGCAAAAAGGAAAGTGGTGCTGGTGGATTGCGGTGTGAAAGCGAACATCATCCGCTGCCTGCTGGAACGTGATGTAGAGGTCATCCGTGTGCCGTGGAATTACGACTATACGAAGATGGACTACGATGGGGTGTTCCTCAGCAATGGACCGGGCAATCCCGACCTCTGCCAAGCCACGGTGAATGTGCTACGCAAGCATCTGGTTAGCACGAGGAAGCCTGTTTTCGGCATCTGCCTGGGGCATCAACTGCTGGCGAAAGCGGCTGGGGCATCGGTCTATAAACTGAAATACGGACACCGCTCTCACAACCAGCCTGTGCGACTGATGGGTACGGAACGCTGCTTCGTGACGGCACAAAATCATGGTTATGCCGTTGATGCCCGCACATTGCCTGACGACTGGCAGGAGATGTTTGTGAACATGAACGATGGTTCGAACGAGGGCATACGCCACATGGAAAAACCGTGGTTCTCCGTGCAGTTTCATCCAGAAGCTTGCAGTGGGCCTACAGATACGGAGTTTTTGTTTGACGAGTTTATTGCAAATTTATGAGGAACGAACAAATCAGAAAAGTGCTCCTCTTGGGTTCGGGAGCGTTGAAAATAGGTGAAGCAGGGGAATTCGACTACTCGGGGTCGCAAGCCTTGAAGGCTCTGCGCGAAGAAGGCATCAAGACGGTTCTCATCAATCCCAACATTGCCACAGTGCAAACCTCGGAGGGAGTGGCTGACGAAATCTACTTCCTGCCCGTGCAGCCTCAATTTGTGGAGCGAGTGATTGAAAAGGAACGCCCCGACGGAATCCTACTGGCTTTTGGCGGTCAGACGGCACTGAACTGCGGTGTAGCACTCTATCAGAGCGGTGTGTTGGAACGCTACGGCGTGAAGGTGTTGGGTACGCCCGTGCAAACCATCATCGACACGGAAGACCGCGAGCTCTTTGTGCGTCGTCTTGACGAAATCCACGTGAAAACAATCAAGAGCGAAGCTTGCTCCACCACGGAAGAGGCTCGACTCGCTGCCCAAAACTTGGGCTATCCTGTCATTCTCCGTGCTGCATACGCCTTAGGTGGACTGGGTTCGGGATTCTGCGACAACGAGACAGAACTCCTTGCATTGGCTGAGAAGGCTTTCTCCTTCTCTCCTCAGGTGCTTGTGGAGAAGTCGCTGAGGGGATGGAAAGAAATAGAATACGAGGTGGTACGCGATGCTCAAGACAACTGCATCACGGTGTGCAACATGGAAAATCTCGACCCGTTGGGCATCCACACGGGGGAATCGATTGTCGTTGCACCGAGTCAGACTCTCACCAACTCGGAATATCACAAGCTGAGAGCGCTTGCCATCAAAATCATCCGACACATTGGCATTGTCGGCGAATGCAATGTACAGTATGCGCTCGACCCAGCATCGGAAGACTACAGAGTGATAGAAGTGAATGCCCGCCTGTCGCGCTCTTCTGCCTTGGCATCGAAAGCAACAGGCTATCCCTTGGCATTCATTGCAGCCAAACTAAGTTTGGGCTACGGCTTGTTTGAACTGAAAAATTCGGTGACAAAAACCACTTCCGCCTTTTTCGAGCCAGCCCTCGACTACGTAGCTTGCAAGATTCCACGCTGGGACCTTTCCAAGTTTCATGGTGTGAATCGGGAATTGGGTTCCTCCATGAAAAGCGTGGGCGAAGTGATGGCAATTGGCAGAACTTTCGAAGAGGCACTGCAAAAGGGATTGCGAATGATTGGGCAGGGTATGCACGGATTTGTGGAAAACAAAGAATTGAACTTTCCCGACATCGACAAGGCTCTTCACGAACCTACGGACAACCGCATCTTCGTCATATCGAAGGCTATGCACTTGCCTCACTACTCCATCGACCGCATTCACGAACTGACAAAAATAGACCGTTGGTTCCTGCAAAAGCTGAAGCACATTGTGGATATCGACGAGGTGCTGAAGACAAAATGTATCGACACACTCGAAAGGGAAACGATGCTCGAAGCCAAGACCTACGGTTTCTCGGATTTCCAAATTGCCAGAGCCATCGGACTGGAAAGTGAAACGAAAAACATGCATGAGGCGATGTTGCTTGTTCGTCAGCTTCGGAAATGGTATGGCATCCAGCCTGTGGTGAAACAGATGGACACGCTTGCTTCTGAATATCCAGCCCAGACAAATTATCTCTATCTCACATATCAAGGAGCTGGCACATCGGCATCCAAGAACGATATTAACTACGAAGGCGACAAACGCTCTGTCATTGTTCTTGGTTCAGGTGCCTATCGCATAGGAAGCAGTGTGGAGTTTGACTGGTGCGGTGTGCAAGCTCTCAATACCATCCGCGAAGAAGGTTGGCGCTCGGTGATGATTAACTACAACCCCGAAACGGTTTCTACCGACTACGACCTTTGCGACCGCCTCTACTTCGACGAACTGACGTTCGAACGAGTGATGGACATCGTGGAACAGGAGCAACCTCACGGAGTGATTGTTTCTACGGGTGGACAAATTCCAAACAATCTTGCCCTCCACCTCGATGAACAGCACGTTCCAATTCTCGGCACGCAAGCAAGCGACATAGACCGAGCCGAAGACCGAGCCAAGTTTTCAGCCATGCTGAACGACCTCGGCGTACACCAGCCCGAATGGTCTGCGCTCAGCTCCATGCAAGACATCAATCAATTCTTGGAACGAGTCGGTTTCCCCGTGCTTGTCCGTCCTTCGTATGTGCTAAGTGGAGCTGCCATGAATGTTTGCTCCAACGAGGAAGAACTTCATCGCTTTCTCCAACTTGCAGTCAACGTGTCGGAAGACCATCCCGTGGTAGTGTCCAAATTCATAGAACACGCCAAGGAAATCGAGATGGATGCCGTGGCACGTAATGGCGAAATCCTTGCTTACGCCATTTCTGAACACATAGAATTTGCAGGCGTTCATTCGGGTGATGCTACGATACAATTTCCACCACAGAAACTCTATGTGGAAACCGTTCGTCGCATCAAGCGCATCACGCGGCAAATTGCACAGGCATTGCACATCAATGGACCTTTCAACATTCAATATATGGCTCGTCAGAATGATATTCTCGTCATTGAATGCAACCTTCGTGCATCACGCTCGTTCCCTTTCGTCTCGAAGGTTCTGAAACTGAATCTCATTCGCCTTGCCACTCGGGTGATGCTCGGCTTGCCTGTGGAACGTCCATCCAAAAACCTTTTCGACCTCGATTACGTTGGCATCAAGGCTTCGCAATTCTCCTTCAACCGTCTCCAAAATGCGGACCCCGTGCTGGGTGTAGATATGGCATCGACGGGAGAAGTGGGATGCATCGGCGACACCACCGACACAGCATTGCTCACAGCGATGCTCTCCGTGGGCTATCGTATTCCCAAACGGGGTGGTTCGATACTTCTCTCCACGGGTGGAGCCAAACAGAAAGCGGACATGCTCGAAGCAGCACGACAACTGGCAACATACGGTTACAAGCTCTATGCCACAGGTGGAACATCGAGGTATCTTTCCGAAAACGGCATTGCCAACACGCAGGTTTTCTGGCCATCAGAAACGGAACATCAACCTCAAGCTCTCAGCCTTCTGCATGAGCATCAAATAGACATGGTTGTAAACATTCCAAAGGACTTGACAACACACGAGCTGACCAACGGCTACAAAATACGTCGTGCAGCCATCGACCTCAACATACCTCTGATTACCAATGCTCGCTTGGCATCTGCTTTCATCTTTGCCTTCACATCCTCATCCGAGGAAAGCATCTCCATCAAGAGCTGGAACGAATACAAATAATAAATGAGGGATGAAGAATGGTCGCTTCGCTCCGAATGAAGAATGTATTTTACTCTGCTCATTGGATGAGTAACTTTAATTCTTCATTTTTCATTCTTAATTCTTATTTTTTCACTTTTTATTTTTCACTTTTAACTTTAATATATATGTGTGGAATTGTAGGTATTTTTCAGATAAAGGAACAAACTCGACAACTGAGACAGCAAGCATTGACAATGAGTCAGAAACTAAGACACCGTGGTCCCGACTGGAGCGGAATATGGTGTGGTGGTACAGCAATCTTGGCACACGAACGATTGAGTATCGTGGATCCTGAAAGTGGAAAGCAGCCGTTGTTTTCACCCGATGCCCAACAGGTGCTGGCAGTGAATGGCGAAATCTATAATCATCAGGAAATCAGAAAACAATTCTCTGGACAATACGAATTCCAAACGGGAAGCGATTGTGAAGTGATTCTTGCGCTCTACAAGGAATGGCGCTCGTCCAAATCTTTCGATAGCACTGCATATCCGCCATTTTTAGAAACAATTAGCGGAATCTTCGCCTTTGCTCTCTACGACCTGGAACGGGATGAATTTCTCATTGCTCGCGACCCCATCGGTGTCATACCTTTATATATTGGCTACAATGCAGACGGTACCATCCTCGTGGCATCAGAACTGAAAGCACTCGAAGGACAATGCGAACGGTACGAACCGTTTCTGCCTGGACATTATTATTGGAGCAAACAGCCTGGAATGAAACGGTATTATCAGCGCGACTGGATGCAATATGATGCCATCAAAGACAACGATGCCAACGGCGAAGACATACGTCAGACACTTCGTCAAGCTGTGAAACGCCAATTGATGTCAGATGTGCCATACGGAGTATTGCTCAGTGGAGGGTTGGATTCAAGTATCATTTCTGCCGTTGCAGAACGCTACTCCGAGAACCGCATTGAGGACAATGGGCAAACTCGTGCTTATTGGCCTCGTCTTCATTCCTTCGCTGTGGGACTAAAAGGGGCACCCGACTTGCAGAAAGCACGTCTTGTGGCAGAGCATATCGGTACCGTTCACCATGAAATCAACTACACCATCCAAGAAGGAATCGATGCCATCCGAGATGTAATCTACTATATAGAAACGTATGATGTAACCACAGTCCGAGCATCCACACCGATGTATCTTCTTGCACGTGTCATCAAGTCGATGGGCATCAAGATGGTGCTTTCGGGTGAAGGAGCAGATGAAATTTTCGGTGGTTATCTCTACTTCCACAAAGCACCAAGCGCACGCGATTTCCATGAAGAAACCGTTCGTAAGCTTTCCAAGCTCCATCAGTACGATTGCTTACGTGCCAACAAAAGTCTTTCGGCATGGGGAGTAGAGGGTCGTGTGCCATTTCTTGACAAAGAATTTCTCGACGTTGCTATGCGCACAAACCCTAAAGCAAAGATGTGTCCAGGACAAACGATAGAAAAGCGCATTCTGCGTGAAGCTTTCTCCGATATGCTTCCCGAAGAGATTGCATGGCGACAGAAAGAACAATTCAGCGATGGTGTTGGCTATTCATGGATTGACACTCTCAAGCGCATCACATCGGAAGCCGTGACCGACGAACAAATGGCTCACGCTGCCGAACGATTCCCTATCAACCCACCTCTGAACAAAGAGGAATACTACTATCGCAGCATCTTTGAGGAGCATTTTCCAAGTGAATCCGCTGCCCGAAGTGTACCACAAGAGGCAAGTGTTGCTTGTTCCACAGCCATTGCACGCGAATGGGACGAAGCATTCAAAAAACTCAACGATCCAAGCGGACGTGCCGTGAGCGGCGTTCATGAACAGGCATACCAATAACTAAAGTAAACTGACTGTGGAACAACTGAAGCATGAATGTGGTGTGGCAATGATTCGCCTACTGAAACCGATTGTGTACTACGAAAAGAAATATGGCACACGCCACTACGGACTGAACAAACTCTACCTGATGATGGAGAAACAGCACAATCGAGGACAAGAAGGAGCAGGCATTGCCTCTGTCCACCTCGATGCGATTCCAGGCAAGGAATATATGTTTCGTGAAAAGGCGCAAGGCAAAGATGCCATCACAGACATATTCTCACACATCGGAGACGATTTTGCAGGAGAACTGCTGATGGGACATTTGCGCTACTCCACAACTGGCAAGAGCGGACTCACCTTTGTCCATCCTTTTCTTCGACGAAACAACTGGCGAGCCAAGAATCTTTGCCTTTGTGGTAACTTCAATATGACGAACATCGATGAAGTATTCCAGCAACTCACTCGGCAAGGCCAATATCCACGCATCTTCAGCGACTCCTACATCATGCTCGAACTCATGGGGCACAGATTGGACAGGGAGGTGGAGCGCAACTATGTCAGAGCCAAAGAACAAGGACTCCAAGACAATGCCATCACCGATTTCATCGACGCTCATGTGGAAATGACGAACGTCCTGAAAACCACCATGCCACACTTCGATGGAGGCTACGTTGTATGTGGACTGACGGGGTCTGGTGAATTCTTTTCCATGCGCGACCCTTGGGGCATACGACCTGCCTTCTACTATCAAGATGATGAAATCGTCGCACTTGCTTCCGAGCGTCCTGTATTACAGACGACATTCGACTTGCAAGTAAACGACATCCATGAACTTCCAGCAGGTCATGCTCTCACTGTCAATCGCAACGGCAATGTCAACATTTCCGCTGTCATAGCTCCTTCATCCAAAAAGAAGTCGTCTTGTTCCTTCGAGCGCATCTACTTCAGTCGCGGCAATGACAACGATATTTATCTTGAGCGGAAACGTCTTGGTGAGCAACTCGTTCCAGCTGTCACCAATGCCATCGACAACGACATTGCCAACACCGTTTTCTCCTTCATTCCCAACACAGCAGAGGTTGCTTATTACGGACTGCTTCAAGGATTTATGAAAAGAGGACACGATGTGCGTTTTGAGAAAATTGCTTGGAAAGACATCAAACTACGCACATTCATCACAGACGGACAAGCCGAACGAAACGACCTCGCAGCCCACGTCTATGATATCACCTATGGTGTAGTCCATCCCTACGAGGACAATTTAGTCATCATTGACGACAGCATCGTTCGAGGCACAACACTCAAGGAAAGCATCATCACGATTCTTAACCGCTTACACCCCAAGAAAATCGTTTTCGTCAGCAGTGCTCCGCAAATACGCTATCCCGATTTCTACGGCATTGACATGGCAAAGCTCGAAGAGTTCATTGCCTTCCGTGCTTGTATAGCTCTCATTCAAGAGCAAAACATGCAACCCTTGCTCTACGACATCTATTATCAATGCCAGCAAGAACTGCAAAAACCAGCAACGGAGCAATCTCTACCCGTAAAAAAAATCTACCAGCCTTTCAGCGTAGAACAAATCAATCGAAAGATGGCAGACATGCTTCGTCCAGAAGGAGTTGACACCCCTATCGAATTTGTTTTTCAAAGCATTGAAGGACTTCACAAAGCTTGTCCCAACCATCAAGGCGATTGGTATTTCACAGGCAACTACCCCACCCCAGGCGGAATCCGTCTCTGCAACCAATCATTTATAGAATTTGTGGAATCTTCCTTTATGAAATAAGTTCTATTATATAATAAGGTATTGTTTCCCTATTCAAATCTCATTCCATTCCATTTCAGCAGAGTCACCTGTGGCTCTACGTGCTTTGCTTTTTCACCTTCAGGAAGTAGTGTGAACCGTCTTTGCACAATCTGCAAGTCTGAAGATTGTGCAGAAAGCACCAACTGCTGAAAATCATTCGTCTTTGGAATATCGAGGAATTGCTGGGTATCGAGGAGATTCCATTTCGTATCATAGAATCGAATCTCGCTATCAAACATGGAATCCACTTGGCAGGTAGATACCATACAAATAACCCGTTCCGTTCCTTTCTGCAAGAGTTTCAGACTCAGCTCCGATGCTTCCGAAACGCGGATATGCGCAAAGTCAACCGTCAAAGCCGTCATCTCGCTCATGCTGCCCATTCTGTTTTTCACCTCCGCTTTGGCATTGCTTGCCAGATAATCCAAAAAATCCAAGCGGTCGTTCTTGGTGAAAAGCGGAAGAACCTCATCGGGCATCTCCTTGATTGCTTCACGAATGGTCTGAGCCGATACTGAAAAAACAGCTACGACACCGAGCAGAAATATATAAAGTCTTTTCATATTGACAATCTTCATTTTCGATGCAAAGATAGCACATTCTGGCAGATTACAACGTCAGTTTTGACAAAATAATGACTTTTTAACGAATGGCATAAAATTTGCTACCGTCATCCCCAAAGAAAAAAAGAACAATATTATGGCAAAGTTCATTGATTATTACAAGATTTTGGGTGTTGACAAAAGCATTCCTCAGGATGAAATCAAAGCAGCATACCGTAAGCGGTCCAAGCAATTCCATCCCGACTTGCACCCTGACGACCCAAAGGCAAAGGCAAAGTTCCAGTTGCTCAACGAGGCATACGCCGTCCTGAGCGACCCTGAGAAGCGTGCCAAATATGACCAATATGGAGAAAACTGGGATAAAGTAGGACAAGGATTTGGAACTGGCGGAGCTGGAGACACAGGCTTTGAAGGTTTCGACTTCAACTTTGGAGGACAAGGTGGAGGATTCTCCGACTTCTTCGAACAACTCTTCGGCGGAGCATTCGGCAACCGAAGTTCAAGCAGGCGGACAAGCCAAGACTTTCATTCCGCCAACACAAGAAGGAGTGCAGACCTCGAAGCTGATACAGAAATCGACGTGTTCACAGCCATGTTAGGCGGAGAACTCATCCTGCAAACTCCTTCGGGAACGAAACTGAAAATGAAAGTGAAACCAGGAACGCAGTCAGGCAGCAAGCTCCGACTGAAAGGAAAAGGACAAACTCTTGCCAACGGCATTGTTGGCGACCTCATCCTGACGATTCACGTCAAGATTCCAACCCGACTTTCCGAGCGACAGAAAGCACTACTTGAAGAAGCAGCTCACTCCTAAGTGAAACCAACTAACGAAAAAAAGCACTCTCGACATGTCGAGAGTGCTTTTTTTTACCTATCAAATTAAAATAAGGTATTATTTCTTCAAAACCTTATAGCGGTTCATGAACTTATCAACACGACCTGCAGTATCGACGAGCTTAGCCTTACCAGTGTAGAAAGGGTGAGAGCTTGAAGAGATTTCCAGCTTGATTACTGGATACTCAACGCCTTCGAAAACATCAGTTTCGTTAGACTTAGCAGTAGAGCGAGAAAGGAACATGTCGCCGTTCGACATATCTTTGAAGATAACAGTGCGATAGTTCTCTGGATGAATACCTTTTTTCATTTTTTATTTCTTGTTTTAATTTTCGTGAATAATTTGTCTTGTTATTGGTGGTAACAAATTGGGTGTAATGGATTTGGAGTTGCAAAGGTAGTGCTTTTTCTTCATTCAGCAAATTTTCATCTGCTTTTTTCGCCAAGATTTTCTTGAAAAACACTTTTCTCACTTCTTTTTCACTTCAACAAACACATATTCCTTCGCATTTTTCACACCGACAACACCCATATACTTCGCCAAATCCCCTCGTATTTTCACTTTCTTTCCCAACACGTTAGGATGGTCTTTCAAATTCAAGGCAGCACGAGTTTCTTGATTCGACTTCGAACTATTCGACAACTGCACAGGAACACACTTCTTATAATCATTTTCGCTCGCCAGTTCAGCTATCACCAGATTTGTAGCCACACTTCCCGCGTCAAAAACAGTTGTACCCATCGAACGCGATTTCACGTAGCCCACAACAAAGCCTTCCACCCACATATCATCTATCTCCTGCAAATCGTACTCATTCTCCACCAACCTCACATACAAGCATCCACCACTCAACATATCCTCGTAAGGAACAGGATGCTCAAAGTTTCCAAAGTAGGAAATATAATCAAAAAGCGTATAGAAGCCATGATAAAAACCATCTCCACCAGGATGATTACCTTCACCATCATCATCGTCCTCATTCCCATCATCAGTTCCATCGTTCCCATCATTCCCATCATCTTTCCCATCATCCTTCCCATCATCTTTCCCATCATCCTTCCCATCATCCTTCCCATCATTCCCATCATCGCTCCCATCATTCCCATTATCCTTCCCATCGCTCCCATTATCCCCATTATCCCCATCATCCTTCCCATCATTCCCCTCCTCTTCTTTTTCCTCCTTCTCATCCTTTCCCTTCTGTTCCATTTCCGTTTTCTTCTCATCGGGAATATCCAATTTTTCGCAGCCACAGAAAAAGAGAGCTGCAAAAACCAATGTAAGAATGTAAACTCGGTTTTTCATATCTTCATCAATTTGTACGCAAAGAAACGAAAAAAATCAATAAAACACTTCTCCAAGCAGAAAAAAATCACTTCTCACAAAGAAAACGGCCAAAAAATCGCTAACTTTGCAATCCGTTATAAGAAAACAAAACATTCTAACCCAAATTATAAATTAAAGTTATGGTTAATTACAAAGATCTTGGTCTTGTGAACACTCGCGATATGTTTGCAAGAGCCGTAAAGGGTGGTTACGCTATCCCAGCTTTCAACTTCAACACAATGGAGCAGATGCAGGCAATCGTTATGGCTGCCGTTGAAACTAAGTCTCCAGTTATCATGCAGGTATCAAAGGGCGCACGCAATTATGCCAACGCTACCATTCTCCGATTCATGGCAGAAGGTGCTGTTGCATACGCTAAGGAACTCGGATGCGAGCATCCTGAAATCGCTCTCCACCTCGACCACGGAGATAGCTTCGAACTTTGCAAGAACTGTATCGACATGGGCTTCAGCTCTGTGATGTTCGACGGTTCTTCTCTCCCATACGAAGAGAACATCGCTATCACAAAGCAGGTTGTTGAGTATGCTCACAAGTACGATGTTACTGTAGAGGCAGAGCTTGGCGTACTCGCTGGTGTTGAGGACGAAGTTGTTGCTGAGGAATCTCACTACACAAAGCCTGAAGAAGTAATCGACTTCACAACAAAGTCAGGCTGCGACTCTCTCGCTATTTCAATCGGTACAAGCCACGGTGCTTACAAGTTCACTCCTGAGCAGTGTACTCGCGACCCTAAGACTGGCAAGCTCGTTCCTCCTCCACTCGCTTTCGACGTTCTCGCTGAAATCGAAGAGAAGCTCCCTGGATTCCCAATCGTTCTCCACGGTTCTTCATCCGTTCCACAGGAAGAGGTGGACACTATCAACGCATACGGTGGCAAATTGCCAGATGCAGTAGGTATTCCAGAGGAACAGCTCCGCAAGGCTGCCAAGTCAGCAGTTTGCAAGATTAACATCGACTCAGACTCTCGTCTTGCCATGACTGCAGCTATCCGCAAGTACCTTGCTGAGAACCCAAGCCACTTCGACCCACGTCAGTACCTCAAGCCAGCACGTGAGAACATGAAGAAGATGTACATCCACAAGATTGTGAACGTACTCGGTTCTGACGGCAAGCTCGCTCAGTGCTAATTGAGACCAAGCACAAATCATCCAAATTCCCAATACTCCTCAACGAGTGTTGGGAATTTTTCTTTCCATATATTTGATAGACTCAAAACAAATCGCGAAATTTGCAAAACAAAAACCTCAACTTTATGGATAATAAAATTCTCAGAGCCACCGTCCTTGCGCTCACACTCCTACCTTTCAGTTGGGCACAAGCACAAAGCGTGAATTGGATTTCATCGACCGACGGACACTACGTCAAGCAGCAAACCATCAAACTCAGCAGCAAGCCAACCCAATCCCCCGTCATCAGCATTTTCAAAGCCGACCAAGGATTTGAGTTCAAAGCATGGGGAACTACCTTCAACGAACTCAACTGGGACGCACTCCAACTGCTGCCCGAAGCCAAACGCAAAGAAATACTCGACAACATGTTCTCCCCCACTGGACAGTTGCGTTTCAGCCGCGGACGCATCGGCATGAATGCCAACGACTACGCACGCTCATGGTTCAGTTGCGACGAAGTGGATGGCGACTTCCAACTCAAATACTTCAACATCAACCGCGACAAAGAAGCCATCATCCCATACATCAAGGAAGCACAGAAACGCAATCCCGACATCAACTTCTGGATTTCACCTTGGAGTCCGCCTTCATGGATGAAAATCAACCACCACTATGCTGTGCAAAGCAGCAAATACAACGACCTCAACCCACAACTCGACGTCCTACTCTTCGAGGACAACGACCGTTCGCATAACGAGCAGGTGAATCCTGACAAGAACCTATTCCCTCGCCGACTCACCGTCAACGACTTCTTCATTCAAGACCCTCGCTATCTGCAAGCATACGCCAACTACTTCTGCAAGTACATCGATGCCTACAAAGCCGAAGGCATCCCTATCACGATGGTGATGTATCAGAACGAGGCATACAGCTACACCGCCTACCCAGGTTGTCCGTGGACACCCGAAGGAGCTATCCGATTCAACATGGAATACCTCGGACCAACACTCCGTCAGGCACATCCCGAAGTGGCTCTCTACATGGGCACATTCAACACCAACCGCTACGACAACGTGAAGCAGATTCTTTCCGACCCTCGCATGAGGAACTACGTGAGCGGCGTCGGTTTCCAATGGGAAGGAGGACAAATCCTTCCGCGCATCAGCAAGGAATTTCCCGAATGGAACTACATCAGCAGCGAAAGCGAATGTGGCTGGGGCAGCTTCGACTGGAAATCAGCAGAGCACACCTTCCAACTCATCAACCACTACCTCGTCAACGGTTGCAACGAATACTACAATTGGAATGCCATCCTCAGCGACAAAGGCGAAAGTCCGTGGGGATGGAAACAAAACGCACTCGTCCATGTGGATTCTCAATCGCACCAATTCAACTACACACCCGAGTATTACGCCTATCTCCACTATTCTCATTTCATCACCCCAGGTTCCAGCATCCTCGGAGGAATCGAGAAAAAGGACAGCGAGACACCTGTTCTCGTAGCACGTAACACTTCAGGCAAATACATTGTCGTAGCAGCGAATCTCTCTGATACTCAAAAAGAAATCACCGTTCAGCTCGACAAAAAGTTCATCAATGCCACACTCCCAGCCCATTCCTTCCACACCTTTCAAGTAAAATAATCCCAACATACCCCACTCCCTAAATCCCCATTTAGGATTCATCATTCCCGCATAAAGGATTCAAAAAATCAAGATAAGGGATTTACAGGAAAAACGGGCGCTCGTTTGAATCAAAACGAGCGCCCGTTTTGTTGAAAACGAGGGCTCGTTTGGATTGCAAATCCCCAATCGCGAAAAAGTGAGTCCCCAAACGCGTAAGAAAGCATCCCCAAACGCGCATTTGTACGTTCCCAATCATAGTATGAATGTGGCATTTGTACGCTGTGAATTGGTATGAAAGGAAAAAGCAAAGGAGTGAAATTGAAAAAGGAATAGGACAAAAAAGACTATACGAATAACATTAATTTTAATTAATGTGGACTAAAACTTACACTATTTTAACCAATCCTTAAAAAAAGACGATGAAATCACAAAAAGTTGAAAAAACTTCTTTGTTTCTTTAAAAGATTTTGTCTAACTTTGCGGTAAGTGTACTTAAATACTTTTTATTTATGAGCACAAAGGAAGGAACGGCGGTAAAAACAGCCATTTTCTCCCCCAAAAGAGCTAACCACAACTATAACCTCTAAAAACATGAAACAAACGACTACATTGACACCTTATTATATTATAAGATGGAGTTCGTAAAACACGACCGAAGTTGTTGTAGAAAGGCCATGAAAAGGAAATCCTAACCAATCTATTTTTATTAATTAATACTTAAGTATGAATCAAACTTTTAGAAAAACGGCGTTACTCGTTGGTGCGTGTGCAGTATTAGGATTGGCATACACACCTCAGGTTTATGCCCAGCAGACTGCGAGGACTTCGCAATCTACTAAAAAGGTGACAGGTACTATTGTGGACGACATGGGTCCTCTGATGGGAGCCACAGTCCAGGTGAAAGGTACTGGTACTGGTGCGGTTACCGATGCAAACGGTAACTTCTCTCTCAACGTGCCATCGGGTGCAACCCTGGTGGTGTCTTACGTAGGCTTCAAGAGCCAGGAAATCAAGGTTGGCAATCAGTCATTCATCAGAGTGAACATGCAAGAGGACAACGCACTCGAAGAGGTGGTTGTTGTCGGCTATGGTGTTCAGAAGAAGAAGTTGTTCACTGGTGCCAACATTTCGGTGAAGGGTGAAGACGTTTCCAAGATGAACACGACGAACGCCCTGACTGCATTGCAGAGCCAGGCTCCAGGTGTGAACATCGCACAGAGCTCTACTCAGCCTGGCAAGGGATTCAAGGTGAACATCCGTGGTGTGGGAACCATCGGTGAGTCTTCCCCACTGCTCGTTATCGACGGAATCGTTTCTGGTACTGCCGACAATGGCTTGAACGGCTTGAACCCTAACGACATTGAGAGCATCGACGTACTGAAGGATGCCGCTTCAGCTGCCATCTATGGTGCTCGTGCTGCAAACGGTGTAATCCTCGTTACCACGAAGCAGGGTAAGGAAGGCAGAATCACAGTTCAGTACGACGGCTATGTAGGTGTGTCGAATGCCTACAAGGTGCCAGGCTTGGTAACTGCTCAACAATATATGCAGCTCATCAACGAGACAAACTTCAACACTTACGGTACAGCTACCGATTGGGCAAGCCTCGTTCCTCAGAGCATTCTCGACAAGGTGAACAATGGTTGGAAAGGCACAGACTGGTTCAAGGAATATGAAAACAAGAATGCGCTTCAGTTCAGCCATGCAGCAACTATCTATGGTGGTTCAGAGCGTTCCAAGTTCTCCATGAGTTTGAACTACAGCCGCAATGAAGGTATCATGGGTGCCAGCAATGCTTCTTACTATCAGCGTTATGGTGGTCGTATCAACTCCGAGCACATTTTGCTGAAGGGCAAGACTCACAACATCATCACTGTTGGTGAAAACCTGTCGTACTGGTATCATCGCAGCCATGACCTTGCTGAAAGCAGCGGATATTGGAACATCATGCAGGCAGCTTACGCCGCTTCTCCATTGGTAGAGCCTTACAATGCTGATGGCAGTTTGGCTGGATATACCAAAAATTCGGGCTATAGCGACATGATTTACGCCAATCCTCTGAACGGTTTCCTCAATGGTCGTTTCAACTCTATGAACAAGAATCGTGACTTCGGCGTAGGCGGTACATTCTACTGGATTATTGAGCCAGTGAAAAACTTGAAGTACCGTGGACAATTCAACGCAGGATATAGCGCAAGCAATGTTCGTAATGTCACGTTGCCACATTCAGAAAGCTCAACAAACTCAAGTGATGGTTATAACTTAGGCATGCAGCAGGATCAGAGTTCAAGCTTCAGCATTGACAACACATTGTCTTACGCATTCCCTACTTTTGCCAAGAACAACATCGACGTTCTCATTGGTCAATCCATCGAGCGTTCAAATTGGAGTACACGCATGAGCATGAACTTTGCTGTTCCAAGCGACAACGTGAACACAATGGTTCAGAAAGGATGGGACTATAACATCCCTACCAACTATGAAGCAAAGTTCCTTCAGGGACATAGTGGTTACGACAATCCTACCAGAGGTACCATCGCTTCATTCTTCGGCCGTTTGAACTGGAACTACGACGAGAAGTATATGATTACAGCCATCTTCCGTCGTGATGGTTCGAATAGTTTTGCAAGAGGACATCGTTGGGGTAACTACCCTTCTGTTTCTGCAGGTTGGGTCATCACCAATGAGAAATTCATGGAAGGTGCTTCTTCTTGGCTCGACTTCTTGAAGATTCGTGGTAGCTGGGGTCAGAATGGTAACTGCGTGATTCCTCCATTCTCCTACCTTTCGAACATCGGCTACTCACCTTCAGGCTATGCTGACTATGGCTACAAGTTCAGCAGCGATAACATCTATACAGTAGGTCGTAACAATTATACCACTGGTGCATACGCAAAGAACGCTCCTAACCCTGATGTCACTTGGGAAACCAGTGAACAGCTCGACTTCGGTTTCGATGCTCGCTTCTTTGGTGGCAAATTGACCGTTGCTTTCGACTGGTACAAGAAGACGACTAAGGACTGGTTGGTTCAGGCTCCAATGAACGAAGTGTTAGGTTATGAAGAGCCTGCTGTCATCAATGGTGGTGATATCAGGAACACTGGTATTGAAATCGGACTCGGCTGGAGACATCGCGTGAACAAGAACTTCAACTACTTCGCAAACGTGAACTTCACGAAGAACAAGAACAAAGTCATCCGTCTGGGTGCTCAGGGTAGTAAGATTGGTAACGACACTAAAAAATATGATAGCACATTGTTCCAGAACTCATCTTACGTATCTCTCGTTGAAGTTGGTCACCCAATTGGCTATTTCTACGGAATGTCTTATAGCGGCATCTGGCAGAACCAAGGTCAGATTGATGCAGCACGTGCTGCTGGTCAGGCAGTGCTTGATGATGCCCAGCCAGGCGACCCTATTTGGGACGATTTCGACAAGGATGGTACCATCAACTACGACAATGACCGCCACGACATTGGTAACCCTCATCCAGACTTCACTCTCGGTGTGAACTTAGGTTTTGAATACAAGGGCCTCGACTTCAGCGTAACAGGTTATGGTGCATTTGGCCAGCAAATCATGCAGTGCTACCGTACAGCTCTCCTTGCAAACCCTTACAACAACTACACAGTTGACGCATTCGACCGTTGGCACGGTGAAGGCACGAGCAACACTCAGCCTCGTCTCACTGTTGGTGCAAAGGCAGACCAGTGGGTATCAACTCGCTACATGCAGGATGCTGACTACTTCAGAATTCAGAACATCACACTGGGTTATGACTTCACCAAGATTTGGAAGAATAATCTTTTCGAACAGCTTCGCCTCTATGTTCAGGCTCAGAACCTCTACACATTCACAAAATACACAGGTGTTGACCCTGAATGTACTTCCGACGCTGGTAAGAGTCAGGACAACCAAAACTTCATCCGTGGTGTTGACGTAGGTCTCTATCCATCCGCTCGCACATTCCTCGTTGGTTTAAGTGTTAAGTTTAGCGACAAGAGAGATCACAAGACTGCTGGTCCTGCTCCAGTTATCATCCGCGACAACGACGAAATCAACCGTCTGAACAGCGAAATCGAACAGCTCCGTGCTGAGAACAACCGTCTGAAGAACGCTCCTACTCCAGCAAGAGAGAAGGAAATCGTGAAGACGAAGGAAGTGGTGACATTCCCTTACCTCGTGAACTTCGTGATTGACAACACTGACGTTGTAAATCGTGAGAAGGTGAACCTCGAAACTATTGCAACAATGATCAAGGCAACTCCTGGCAAGAAGTATAGCGTTGTAGGTTATGCAGACAAGCAGACAGGTAGTGCAGAGCGGAACGCTCAGCTTGCTCAGCAGCGCGCACAGAACGTTTACGACATTCTGACCAAGACTTACGGTGTTCCTGCAAGCAGCCTCCAGATGGATTCAAAGGGTGGTGTTGACTACATGTACTTCAACGATGCTCAGTTGAGCCGCTCAGTTATCATTTCAGAGGTGAAATAAACAACTAAAAACTAAAAGATTTATATGAAAAAGATATATTTATTAGCAATCGCGGCTGGCTTCACCCTTTCATCCTGTGAGGACTTCCTCGATTCCGAAAACTATACAGAAGCCAACACAGGTAACTTCCCTGCTGTAGCAAAAGACCTCAACAAGGAGGTGGCAGCCTTGTATGGCGTGATGAACCAATTCAGCACCGACCCACTTCAGTCTCCTTGGTTTGTAAACTACATCATGTCGGACGATGCCAACGGTGCCGGTGGTACTGGCGACGTTGAATGTCACGCAATCGGACACTTGATGGTGAACAAGGAATCCATTTTCGACAATGCTTGGCACAACACTTACGTTGGTATTGCTCGTGCCAGTGCCATCATCTACTCGGTTGACGCATTCGACTGGACAGGCAATACAGCCACTCGTAACCAGCTTTTGGGTGAAGCATACTTCATGCGTGGCTTGTTCTACATGTGGGGGTCTCAGTTCTGGGGAAACATTCCTGCATACTGGGCAGCTGCTGCTCCAGACCCATGTCCTCAAGCAGATGCTGAAACAGTGATTTGGCCTCACATCATTGCTGACTTCGTGAGTGCAAAGAACTTGATGCAGCATGGTGCAACCACCCGTGGCGACGGTCATGCTACAAAGGCTGCTGCCGAAGGTATGCTCGGACGTGCCTATATGTTCTACGAAGGTTTCTACAAGAAGGCTGGTGAATTGGCTAAGGCCAATCTCGAAGCACTCACACTTCCTGAGCAGGAAGGCGTTTATGGCGCATTGACGAAGGATAGCGTTGTGAATGCACTCTCTGATGCCATCGAGAACGGTGGTTACAAGCTCGTGAAGGACTTCCGCCTGCTTTGGCAATACACGAACCCTCTGTCTGCTCCAGACTACTTCTATGTGAGGGACTTGGCTGAAGATGGTGACTTCTGGGCTGGTAATGGCAACGAAGAAGAAATGTTCCAGGTTCAGTTCATGAATGCAGGTTCATGGAATGGTAATATCGGTATGGGCTTTACCAACATGACATCTCTCTACTGCGGTCTGCGCTGTGATGATGACGGCCAGGGCCACATCAATGGCGACAAAGGCTCACTTCCATTCGGACAAGGCTGGGGCCAGGGAACTATCAATGCCAATCTGTGGGATGAATGGAGCGACACCGACCCTCGAAAGAGAGCAACCATTCTCGATGCTCAGGCAGAGCTTACTGGATTTGTCTTCACAACTTCCTGCTCTGAGGACGCTGGCTACTACAACAAGAAGTGGATGCCTGTCACAGCTGCTGAATCAAGCTTCGACGACTTCAACAAGAACTATACTTGGTGGGGCGTATATCGCAGCAAGAACACAGACACTGGTGCACCAAACGACAACTCATTCCAGGGTGACCACTACACTGACATCATGCTTCTCCGTCTTGCCGACGTGATGCTGATGCATTCTGAGTTGACTGGTACAGCCGACCAAATGAATGTCGTTCGTGACCGTGCTAATTTGAAACCAACTACTTATTCTTGGCAGAACATCAAGGACGAGCGTCGCTTTGAGTTGGCAGGTGAAGGTCTTCGCTTCAACGACCTGCGCCGCTGGTCGGGCAAGAATGGTGGTGAGACTTGCGAAGCTGCCGTTGCACTCGAAAAGCAGAATGGCACTCGCGTGAACTACACAGGCCGCTGGACCACGATGCACCATGCTGCTTCAAGCTGGGCAAAGCGTTATGCTGAAACCGATGGCTTCTTACAAATACCTCCTTCTCAGATTAGTATTACGAACGACGAGAACATCCTCAAGCAGAATGCTGGATGGGGCGGTTCCGTTGCAGATGCTAATATGTCGGGTACTCCTGCTTATTAATTCTTAATTACATTAAAGAAAAATATCTTATGAAAAAATCAATATTATTCTTCATGGCAGCCGCAGGATTATTAGTTTCGTGCGACCCTATTAAGGAAGAAAAGGA
>DGSN01000051.1:0-30289 GCA_002393575.1 Prevotellaceae bacterium UBA4361
GATATGCCTGGAATGAGCATTATTTATATTGCAGTTCCTAATACTACATTAATGCCACATGATGGATTGGGTGTAAGTGGGCTTGATAATGGTTCTTATGAAAGATTACCTGACACAAAAACAATTGATGGAATAACTTATACAATTTATAAATCTACATCTAAATATTTACTAACATTTAGTGATGAAATTTTTTAATTATAAATAATTATGTCAATACGATTAAATGATATAAACTTTACTCGGATTTCTAACTTAGGAACTGGAACTTCAATACCATTAGTTAGAAAATCTGGTATGACAGAATCAAATATATCAACTATAGTTACCAATGTTTCTGATTCGGCCGAATTAGCAGATGCAATAGGTGTAGTTCCAGCACTTGAAATAGATTGGAATGGTGCATAGGTATCATTAAAAAATGATTTAAACCCTCGAACCATTAATACAACTGGAGATTTACTTAAAGCTGTTCAAGATGCTTCAAATGTTGGTGGAGAAGCTGCTGACAATGATACTACTTATTACTTGAAGCTTAATGGCGTAGATTATGGAGATAAAATTAATGGAGTTCATTTGAATGGAACGCAGAATGATGGAATTTATGCTCCTACAACAGCGGGAACCAATGGACAGTACTTGAAATCAAGTGGCCCTAATAATGCTCCTACTTGGGAAGATATGCCAGTAGTTACATTATCTAATTAAAAATCTTAAAGATGAAAAATAAAATAAATGATCTTGATGAGCCTACAGCAAAGAGTGTGTTAGTGGATTTTATGAATATCTACTTGGACAAAGGCTTTGGAGTGATGAATAAAACTGATATTGAGACCTTGATGTATCATGTTTTCAAGAAACACAATTTACTGACAGGAAAATGTTTCGATGATGGTTTTATGCTTCATATTTCTGAGGCTAAAGCCCGAAAACTCATTTATGATGCACAAGTGAAATATGACAATAGAAATCAAGAAGACTTGTATGCATATTTAAGAAAGTCTGTTGGCGAATGTCTAAAAAATGCATTTCTTTCAAAAAATGGGAAAGAAGTAAGATTTGCTATAGAGGACAAATATCTCAGAGTGGCTTTGAACGCAAAATTGCGGGATAATCATTTATTTGCAGATACCTCGTTTAATAAAGATATAGTTTCTTTGGATGAGCAAGCTTTTCAAGAAATGATTCTACTATTGGTTCCTAATTTTCAAAAAGATGAAGTGTTGGAGAAATTAAATGCAGTGCAATTGCCTGATGAAACAAAAGCAAAAGAAGCAAAAGAATATGTAAAAGATTTTATTAAGGAAATATTTGCACAAGGTTTAATTGAAGGTGTAAAACAAATAGGTGGATTATTGATGTAATTTAGTAACGATAAAAATAGCTTGGCACATTTATTACCACTACGCAGATGGCAGAGAGGCTTGGTGTGACCAAACGCACCATATTGCGAGACATTGATGCTTTAAAGGAAAAAGGACTCATTATCCGCGTCGGTTCTGAAATGACAGGATACTGGGAAATACAATAACAAGTACCAAATCATGCACAGGTCTATGATTAGTTCATAATAATAAAAAATGTGTAATTTTTCATTTCTAAACGAAGAGTAGAATGGAGGAAGACAAGAATTTTCTGAGGCAAGATAATAACTATCGTTCGTTGAAGGCATTCCAAAAAGCGGAATGCATCTATGATGTGACGTTCTATTTTGCTCATAAGTTTCTGAAGAGTGGTGACCGAACTATTGACCAGATGGTTCAGGCGGCTCGGTCGGGTAAGCAGAACTTGGCAGAGGGGAATATTGACGGCATCACTTCGCGAGAGATGGAACTGAAACTGACTAATGTTAATCGTGCATCGCTTCATGAACTGCTGCTTGACTATGAGGACTATCTGCGTGTGAGAGGGTTGGAGCAATGGAGATATGATGACCCTCGCTGTGTTCAGACACGAGCATTCTGCAAAAATCATCTGGACTCAGCTGTCTATCGGGAGAAAATCAAGGAGCGTTCTGACGAGACGATAGCTAATATCGCTATTACTCTTATTCATCAGTGTGATGTGCTGATTAGAGGGCTTATTGAATGGAAGAAGAGGGGTTTTAAGGAGAAGGGGGGAATCAAGGAGGAGATGTATCGGGCAAGGAGAGAGTGGAGGAAGAGGAATGGGCAGGATGGGGGTGATGGGCGGAATGGGATTAATGGGCGGAATGGGACTAATGGGCGGAATGGGACTAATGGGCAATAGCCCAATGAACCCAATAACCCCAATAATCCCAATAATCCCATTAGCCCCAATAACCCCATAAATCCCATTAATCCCAAGGAATAAATCACTTTTCTTGGAAAAAAAGTTTGTCTGTAAGTGGATTTTTGTATCTTTGTGCTTTGACTATGGAATGATGAAACTTTTTGTGTTGTACTTTTACGTTCACCTTATTTATTAACTAAGAAACTGAATCGAAGATTATGATGCACATCCATGAAGAGGCTGCTCGCTGTCTGCTCTGTGCAGTTGCTCCTTGCAGCAAAGTTTGCAAAAAGGGCGACCCTGCCCGCGCTATTCGCGCTATACGTTTTGGCAACGAGGCTTTGGCTGGTCGGTGGGTTGCCGAGTGTACGGACGAAGAACTGAAAGAGGCTGAGGCGGCTTGCATTCACTATGACCGACCTGTGAGGATTAGGGAGCTGGTGCGTTCTGTGGAATGTGACTGTGTTGCTTCTGATGGTGAAAAGCCTTCACTCGCTATCAAGTTCTGCGGTATTCCTTGCGAGAATCCGTTTTTCCTTGCTTCTTCTGCTGTCTGCACGAACTACGAGATGGTGGCGCGTGCTTTCGATGCTGGTTGGGCTGGTGTTTTCTATAAGACTATCTGTATGCAGGATATTCTAGAGGTGTCGCCTCGGTTTGATGCTGTGAAGAATGGCACGTCGTTTGCGGGTTTCCGCAACATGGAGCAGTTGAGTGAGAATCCCGTGTGTGTGGATTTCGACATCTTGCGCCGTCTGAAGCACGACTATCCTTCGAAGGTGGTGGTGGCTTCTATCATGGGTCAGGCTGAGGAGGAATGGATTGAGCTGGCGAAGATGGCTGAGGCTGCTGGCGTGGATGCTGTGGAGCTGAATTTCTCTTGCCCTCAGATGCGACTGGCGGGTATGGGTAGCGATGTGGGTCAGAATGCTGAATTGGTCACTTTCTATACGGCATACGTGAAGCGGAATGTGAAGATTCCTGTCATTGCCAAGATGACTCCAAATATCACCCAGATTAACCAGCCTGCGATGGGTTCTTATTTTGCTGGAGCTGATGCTATCTCGGCTATCAATACTATTAAGAGTGTTACGATGTCGCCACAATCAGCAGTGAGTGACAAACTGACTGTTTCGGGCTATTCGGGTCGTGCTGTGAAACCTATCGCCCTGCGCTTCATTTACGAGATGTCTTCGAACAATATCATGAAGAAGGTTGAATACAGTGGTATCGGTGGTATTGAAACATGGCGCGATGCATTGGAGTTCATCCAGTTAGGTTGTCGCAATGTGCAGGTTTGTACGGCTGTGATGGAGTATGGCTATCGCATTATCGACGACCTCATTCTTGGTTTGCAAAACTATATGGTGGAGCGTGGCGTTGAGCAGTTGGATGCTCTTGTTGGTGAGCAGTTACCTAATTTTGTGTTGCCTTCGAATCTGGACCGCGAGACGATTGTCTATCCTAAGTTTGACCATGAGAAATGTGTTGGTTGTGGTCGCTGCTATACTTCTTGCATGGATGGTGGTCATCAGGCTATCCGCTTCGATGATGAGACTCGTCATCCGCATATCATCGGTGCGAAGTGCGTAGGCTGTCATCTTTGCCGATTGGTTTGTCCTACGGGTGCTATTGGTCTTGCCAAGCGTGTCAATAAGACGAAGTAAAATTAAAAATGAAGAATTAAAAATGAAGAATGAAGAATACCATCCGGATGGTCTTTCTTTAGACCTTAGAAAAATGAAGAATTTAGGCAGACGGTGAAGGATGGTAACCGCCTGCCTATTGTTTTTCAGACCTTCAGCCTCTGAAAGCAGGATGAACCCACCTAAAGTTTTTTATAGATTAGGTCATGAGAAAAAAATTGCGTAACTTTGCAAAGTTATAGAGGTGTGAAACCTAAAAGCTTGATAACTGATATGGAAAAGATAGGTGTTTTCTGTGCATCGTCGAATGAGATGGAGCAGAAATTCTATGATAAGGCTGCTGAACTGGGGCGGATGTTAGGCAAGGCTGGGAAGACGCTGGTGTATGGCGGCAACAACTCGGGACTGATGGAATCTGTGGCGAAGGCTACGAAGGAAGCAGGCGGCAAGGTGTTCGGCGTGGTGCCACGGAAACTGGTTGAGGCTGGACGCGTGTGTGATTATGTGGATATCTCGTTCTATTGCGAAGACTTGAACGACAGAAAGCAGTGGCTGATTGGCGAGTCGGAGGTGATGATTGTGTTGCCTGGCAGTGCTGGTACGCTGGATGAGGCTTTTTCTGCCATCGCTTCGAACACGTTTGGTATGCATCAGAAGAAGGTGGTTTTCTGGAACATTGATGGCTTCTACGACAAGTTGTTTGAGTTTTTAGATGAACTGGTTGGCCGCGGTGTGGTGAATAAGCCTTGGAACGAAGTGATGGAGCGTGTGACTACGTTGGAGGAGATTGAGAAGATAGTGAAAAGTGAGAAGTGAAAAGTGAAAAATTAAAAATTAAAGAACTGCTGATAAGCATGGAAGATAGTGGACGTAAAATCATTGGTATCGGTGAGACCATCATGGATATCATTTTCAAGAATGGGAAGCCGACTGCTGCTGTGCCTGGTGGTAGCACTTTCAATGGCATCATCTCGTTGGGTCGATTGGGACTGGACGTGTCGATGATTAGTGAGACGGGCAACGACAAGGTGGGCGACATCATCATGGACTTCATGAAGGAGAATGGTGTGGATAACTCTCACGTGGCTGTGTATGCTACGGGCAGGAGTGCCATTTCGCTGGCATGGCTGAATGAGCGGAACGATGCTGAATATATGTTCTACAAGGACTATCCTGCTGCCCGCTTGGAGGTGGACTGGCCACGCATCAAGAAGGATGACATTGTGATGATGGGTTCGTACTTTGTGCTGAATCCTGTGCTTCGTCCGAAGGTGAAGCAGTTCTTGGAGTATGCTCGCCGTTGTGGGGCATTGATTTACTATGATTTCAATTTCCGCAGCAGTCATAAGTATGAAGCTATCAAGATTTATGCTGACATGCTGGAGAATCTGGAGTATGCTGACATTGTTCGTGGTTCGACGGAAGACCTTGAGAATTTGTTTGGCAATGGCGATGCGGAGGCTATCTATAAGAAGGAAATTGAGTTCTATTGCAGGCAAATGCTGTGTACGGCAGCAGGTGGCGATGTGCTGGTGCTGAGTCCGACGGTGAAGAAGCGTTTCCCTGTGAAGGATGTTCCAACGGTCAGTACGATTGGTGCGGGCGATAACTTCAATGCGGGCATCTTGTATGGCTTGGTGAAATACGACATCAGACGTGACGACCTCGACACGCTCTCGGAAGAGATGTGGACGAAGGTGGTGCAGTGTGGCATTGACTTTGCGACTGAGGTGTGCCAGAGTTTTGACAATAGTATCTCGAAGGAATTTGCGGAAAGATATAAAATGAAGAATTAAAGCCTCACCCCCAACCCCTCTCCAAAGGGCGAGGGGAGTGGTATGAAAGAATGAAAAATAGTTGCTTCGCTCCAAATGAAGTTTTTTTACCTCCAGATGGAGGACTTTATTTACATTCTACATTCTTCATTCTTAATTATAAATTTAAATAGAAGATATGGCATTAAAAGCAGGCATTGTAGGCCTTCCAAATGTTGGTAAATCTACGTTGTTTAATTGTTTGTCGAGTGCCAAGGCACAGGCGGCAAACTTTCCTTTTTGTACCATCGATGCTCAGATGGGACAGGTGTCAGTGCCTGACGAGCGACTGACCAAATTGGCAGAGTTGGTTCACCCTGGGCGCATTGTCCCTGCGGTTTGTGATATTGTTGACATTGCGGGACTCGTGAAGGGTGCCAGCAAGGGTGAAGGACTTGGCAATCAGTTCTTGGGTAACATCCGTGAGTGTGATGCCATCATCCATGTGCTGCGCTGTTTCGACAATGGTAACATCGTGCATGTGGATGGTTCGGTGGATCCTGTCCGCGACAAGGAAATCATCGATACCGAGCTGCAGTTGAAGGACTTGGAGACGGTGGAGAACCGCATCAAGCGTGTGGAAAAGCAAGCCAATGTGGGTGGTGACAAGATGGCAAAAGTGGAACTGAATCTTTTGCTGCGCTATAAGGATGCACTGGTGCAGGGCAAGAGTGCGCGTGTGGTGGAACTGGAGAATGATGAGGAAGCAGCAGTGGCGAAGCAGATGTTCTTGCTCACCACGAAGCCTGTGCTCTATGTGTGCAACGTGGATGATGCTTCAGCTGCCACGGGTAACGACTACGTGGAGCGTGTTCGCGAAGCTATCAAGGACGAGGAAGCCGAGCTGATTGTGATTTCTGCTCAGACGGAAGCCGACATCGCTGAACTCGAAACCTACGAGGAGAAGCAGATGTTCCTGGAGGACCTCGGACTGACGGAGAGCGGTTGCAACCGTCTCATCAAAGCCATCTATTCGTTGCTCAACTTGCAGACCTTCATCACGGCTGGTCCGATGGAGGTGAAGGCTTGGACTTACAAGAAGGGTTGGAAGGCTCCTCAGTGTGCTGGTGTCATCCACACCGACTTTGAGAAAGGTTTTATCCGTGCCGAGGTCATCAAGTACGACGACTACATCAAGTATGGTTCGGAAGCAGCCGTTCGCGAAGCTGGCAAGATGGGTGTGGAAGGCAAGGAATACGTGGTGCAGGACGGCGACATCATGCACTTCAGGTTTAATGTGTAATAATAGCCCCCTCCAACTCCCCCAAGGGGGAGAGAAACCATCCGGATGGTAAAAGCTAAAGCCAGAATTCATTCTTAATTTTTCATTTAACGATATGCTCAATACGTTATACATAGACTGGCAGCCCAATGTAGAGATTGTCAACTTGTTTGGGTACAGTGTTCGCTGGTATGCGATGGGTTGGATTATGTCCATTCTGGCACCGTACTTCATCGTGCGCTGGCTCTACAAGGATCAGGGCATTGACCCCGTGATGGACAAGAAAGGAAAATGGGTGGAAACGGGCAAGTTTGATCCGCTCGTGTTCTACTGCTTCTTTGGCATGGTGGTTGGTGCTCGACTGGGACATTGCATCTTCTACGAACCTAACTACTTTCTCACTTCTGCCCAAGGTTGGGTGGAGATGTTCCTGCCTATCAAGTTCGATGAATTTCCATCGCAGTGGCGATTCACTGGTTATATGGGACTGGCGAGTCATGGCGGCACGTTAGGGCTCTTCTTGGCATTGCTGCTCTATGCCCGCATCTACAAGGTGGAGGCGTGGAAACTGCTCGATATGATTGGCATTGCAGCACCGTTTGCAGCCTCGTTCATCCGTTTTGGAAATCTGATGAATTCGGAGATTATCGGTAAGGTGACTGATGTGCCTTGGGCATTCATCTTCCACACTCAGGATGCTTTGCAGAACGGGCAGTTGGTGCCTCGTCATCCAGCCCAACTCTATGAGGCATTGGCTTACATTGTCATCTTCATCGTGGGTTGGTGGATTTTCAAGAAGAAAGCATCGCACTTGGCAACAGGAAAAGAAAAGACCATAGAGAAGTTTGGTAGCAATAAGGATGAGAAAGAAAGGACGGAGACGCTTGGTCGCTTCGATGTGGGCAGTGGTTTCTATTTCGGTTTCTGTATCTTCTGCATCTTCTTTTTCCGTTTTTTTGTGGAATTCCTGAAAGAAGTGCAGGGTGGAGTTGATGATGGCAGTACCATGATGGATGTGGGGCAGATGTTGAGCATTCCGTTTGTGCTTGCAGGATTGTGGTGCATGGTTCGTCCGTTGAAAAAAAGTAAGTAATGACCTTCTTCAAGGAAAGAATGTTGCTATGCGAAAGCTGAAAATCACGGAAATGGGACGCATGAGCGTCGATGAATTCAAACGGAGCGAGAAGATGCCGTTAGTGGTGGTGCTGGACGACGTGAGGAGTATGTACAACGTGGGTAGTGTGTTTCGTACTTCGGATGCTTATCGCGTGGAAGGTGTTTTTCTTTGCGGTATCACGGCACAACCTCCTCATCCCGAAATCCACAAGACGGCACTTGGTGCTGAGGACTCGGTGGAGTGGAAATACTTTTCGAATGCGAAGGAAGCTGTTGCCTCTCTTCAGCAGATGGGTTATCAGGTTTTCGCCATTGAGCAAGTGGAAGGTAGTACGAAGTTGCAAGACTTGACACTGCCAGCCGACGGACATTTTGCCATCGTGATGGGGAACGAAGTGAAAGGAGTGCAGCAGGAGGTGGTGGACATGTGCGACGGCTGTTTGGAACTGCCTCAGTTTGGCACGAAACACTCACTGAATGTCTCTACCACGGCTGGAATTGTTATTTGGGAATTTGCAAAACAACTGATGATATGAAAACGGTTTTACTCATTTCATGCAACAATGCTATGCAAGCACACATCTATCAGGGAGCACTCGAAAACGAGGGAATTCCTTCGGTGCTGAAGAATGAGGATTTGGGCAATTTCTTTTCGTTCAATCGCTCTATTGGCGGTGTGGATATCCTGGTGTATGAACGCGACTTGGAACGTGCCAGGGATTTTTTGGAACGCAATGCCCAGGAGGAAGGACTCGACGATGATTTTGACGTGAACGAGGAATAGCGTTTCCGTACATTTTTCTTCATCATGAGCCAGAAAATCAATTGTAAAATCGTATATTTGTAAATCATAGATATTGATATGCCAAAGAAAGAAGAAATCACACCGATGATGAAACAGTTTTTCGACCTGAAGGCGAAGCACCCAGATGCTTTGCTGCTGTTTCGTTGTGGCGACTTTTATGAAACTTACGCCGATGACGCAGTGATTGCATCCGACATTCTTGGCATCACTCTCACGAAGCGCAGCAGTGCCATTGGTACGCGTGCTGATGCTGCCATTGCCATGGCTGGTTTTCCACATCATGCACTCGACACCTATCTGCCCAAACTGATTCGAGCAGGAAAGCGCGTGGCGATTTGCGACCAGTTGGAAGACCCGAAACTCACCAAGAAGCTCGTGAAGCGTGGCATCACCGAACTGGTGACACCAGGTGTGGCGATGAGCGACACGGTGCTGAACCATAAGGAAAACAACTTCTTGGCAGCAGTGCATTTCGGCAAGTCGGCTTGCGGTGTTTCTTTTCTTGACATTTCCACGGGTGAGTTCCTCGTTGCGGAAGGAACCACCGACTATGTAGATAAGCTTCTCACGAATTTCTCTCCGAAAGAAATACTCTTCGAACGTGGCAGAAAACCCATGTTCGAAGGCAATTTTGGCGGTAAGTACTTCACCTTCGAAATAGACGACTGGGTGTTTGTGTTCGACACAGCAAACCAAAAGTTGAAGCAGCATTTTCAGGTGAAGAACATGAAGGGATTCGGGGTAGATCATCTGAAAGACGGACTTGTGGCAGCGGGTGCAATCCTTTTCTATTTGGAGCAAACGCAACACACGCACATTCGTCACATCCGCAACATTTCCCGCATTGAAGAAAGCAAATATGTGCGACTCGACCGTTTCACGGTGCGCTCACTTGAACTTGTTTCGTCGATGAACGAAGGAGGCGATTCGCTTCTCAGTGTCATCGACAAGACTGTTTCGCCGATGGGTGGACGCATGTTGCATCGCTGGATTCTCTTCCCATTGAAAGATGTGAAGAAGATTGAGGAGCGACAGAACGTGGTGGAGCATTTCTTCCGTGAACCCGATTTCCGCGATTCCATCGAAGAATTGTTGCAACGCATCGGAGACATTGAGCGTATCTCTTCGAAGATTGCCACGCAGCGCGTCTCACCTCGCGACTTGGTGCAACTGAAGGTGGCGCTCCAAGCCATCGAACCTATCAAGCGGATGTGTGAGGAAGCGAATAACGAGAGCATTCATCGCATAGGCTTGTTGCTCGACCCTTGCATTGCACTTCGAGACCGTATTGAAAAGGAGATTCAGCCCGACCCACCATTCCTTGTGAACAAAGGAAATGTGATTGCCAACGGGGTGAATGCCGAACTTGACGAGTTGCGGGAAATCGCTTTCAACGGCAAGGACTACCTCATCAAGATGCAGCAACGACTCGTCGAAGAAACAGGCATCACCAGTCTGAAGATTGGTTTCAACAACGTGTTTGGTTACTACATCGAAGTGCGTAACACCTTCAAGGAGCAAGTGCCGCAGGAGTGGATTCGCAAGCAGACGCTGGTCAATGCCGAACGCTACATCACGCAGGAACTGAAAGATTACGAAGAGAAGATTCTCGGTGCGGAAGAGAAGATTCTCAGCTTGGAGGCTCGTCTTTTCAACGAAATCGTGGTGGCTTCGGCTGATTTCATTCCGCTCATCCAGACCGATGCCAGCATGATTGCCTTCATCGACTGCCTTTTGGCTTTTGCCATTGCAGCCAAGGAATACCGTTATGTTCGTCCTGTTGTTGATGAATCCTTCGTTATCGACATCAAGCAGGGACGACATCCCGTCATTGAGCGTAACATGCCTATCGGAGAGGAATACGTTGCCAACGACCTTTTGCTCGATTCCGACCGACAGCAAATCATCATCCTCACAGGTCCGAACATGGCAGGTAAGTCGGCTTTGCTCCGACAAACAGCCCTTATCACGCTCATGGCTCAAATCGGTGCGTTCGTGCCAGCCGACAGTGCCCACATCGGTGTGTGCGACAAGATTTTCACTCGTGTGGGAGCCAGCGACAACATCAGCATGGGCGAATCCACGTTCATGGTAGAAATGAACGAAGCCGCCAATATCATTAACAATCTTTCTCCGCGTTCGCTCGTACTTTTCGATGAACTGGGACGTGGCACATCCACCTACGATGGCATTTCCATCGCTTGGTCCATCGTGGAGTATATTCATGAGAACCCGAAGAATCATGCTCGCACACTCTTCGCAACGCACTATCACGAACTGAACGAAATGGAGAAGCTCTTCCAACGAGTGAAGAACTTCAATGTCAGCGTGAAGGAAATGGACGGAAAGGTGATTTTCCTTCGCAAACTGGTGGAAGGCGGAAGCGAACACTCCTTTGGTATTCATGTGGCAAAGATTGCGGGAATGGCTCCGTCCATTGTCCGACGTGCAGAACAGGTGTTGCACGAATTGGAGAAGAACAATTCGGGCGATTCCATTTCTCGTCCTCACACGGAGAAGATTTCCGTTCCCGACGCTTCTGCCCAGCTCTCCTTCTTCCAGCTCGACGACCCTGTGCTTTGCCAGATTCGTGATGAAATCCTTCATCTCGATGTGAACAACCTCACCCCGCTTGAAGCCCTCAACAAGCTGAACGACATCAAGCGTATTGTGAAGGGGAAGTAAAGAAAAATCTTCTTGCAACATTATGGAACTGACCACACGCGTAAAAATTCCGAAACCATCATTCGGCATCAGTCACGCCCAGCGCATCTTGATGCTGGGTTCGTGTTTTGTGGATGAGATGGGAGAAAAACTCCAAGCCGACAAATTCCATTGCTTGGTCAATCCATTCGGTGTGCTCTATAACCCAGCCTCCATCGCCGCTCTCCTGCTTCGTAGCATCAGCGAACGTGAATACGATGCCAGTTCTCCAGAAATCCTTTTTGCCGATGGACTCTTTCACAGCTGGATGCACCATTCCCAGTTCTCTTCCCCCAACCAACAGGAATTGACTGACAGGCTCAATTCAACGCTTCTGCTTGTGTCCGACTGGCTTCGGCAAGCAGATATTCTCATCATCACCTTTGGCACTTCCTACATTTACCGTCTGAAAGAAAGCGGAATGCTTGTCTCGAATTGTCACAAGCAACCCGATTCGCTTTTCATTCGCCAGCGTTTATCGGCTTACGACATTGCCGACTCCTGGAAAACGCTTCTCCAGCTTTTGCACAGTGTCAATCCTCAGCTCCATGTCATCTTCACCGTCAGCCCCATCCGCCACAAACGCGATGGACTCCACGAGAACCAGCTCAGCAAGGCTGAATTGCTCTTGGCAATAGACGAAATCTTGCAAACTTCCTCCGTGCAAGATTACTCCTACTATTTCCCTTCCTACGAAATCCTGCTCGACGAATTGCGCGACTATCGTTTCTATGCAGCCGACATGGTGCATCCGTCTCCACTCGCCGTGGATTACATCTACGAGCAGTTTCAGAACACCATGATGAGCAAGGAAGAGCAGAAACTGTCAGCACTGTGCCGCGAAGTACGGACAGCCCTGGAGCACAAGCCTTTCCATCCCGAAGCCGAGGCATACCAAACATTCATCCAGCAGACCATTCAAAAAATTAACGAGATAAAAAAACAATGTCCTGACATACATCTCGACAAAGAACTATCACAATGCAATACACGATTGAACAAGTAAAAAAAATTATCGGTGCCGAACTCCGTTGCTTTGGCAATGAGCAGAGTTGCATCCAAAACCACATCAATTGGTTGCTCATCGACAGCCGTTCACTTTGTTTCCCCGACGAAACACTTTTCTTTGCCCTACGCACGCAGCGCAACGACGGCCATAAGTACATCGAAGAACTCTATCGGAGAGGTGTCCGCTATTTTGTCGTTCAGGACATTCCTTTCATCGAACACCTGGAGAATGTGGTCTTCCTGCAAGTGAAAGACACCCTCGCAGCCTTGCAGCGATTGGCTGAATACCATCGCAGCCAGTTCGACATCCCTGTCATTGCCATCACGGGCTCTAACGGAAAGACCACTGTCAAGGAATGGCTCTATCAACTCCTTTCGCCCGACTGCAATGTGTGCCGCTCACCACGCAGCTACAACTCCCAAGTGGGTGTGCCCCTTTCCATTTGGCTCATTGACCGCCACACCGACATCGCCATTGTGGAGGCGGGCATTTCAGACACTGGCGAAATGGAACGACTGGAGCGCATCATCCGACCAACCACAGCCGTCATCACCAACATCGGGCAGGCACATCAGGAGAACTTCCTGTCATACGATATCAAGTGTACGGAGAAATTCCAATTGTTCAAGAACTGCCGCACGGGAGTCATCAACATGAGCGACAACCGCATTGCACGTTGCTCCCAAGTGGTGCCTGAAAGCGTAGAGCGCATCACATGGAACACCTACGAGAACGCACGTCCTGGCGATGCCACCATCATCATCCGCTCCATCGAGAAGGAAAACACACACGCCACCGTGAAATTCTCCATCAACGATGTTCTCGGACAGTTCACCATACCTTTCATCGACGATGCCTCCATCCAGAATTCCATCACTTGTTTCGCTACTTGCATGAGTCTCCATCTGCCAATCGACGACATCTGCAAGCGCATGGAGCATCTCGAACCCGTAGCCATGCGCCTCGAAGTGAAAGATGGATGCAACGGTTGCACACTTATCAACGACAGCTACAATTCCGACATCCATTCGCTCGACATCGCACTCGACTTCATGCAGCGTCGTCCCGACACGAAGGAGCAGACACGCACACTCATCATCAGCGACATCCTCCAAAGCGGCGAGCTTCCTCGTTCGCTCTACAGTCGCGTCGCTCTCATGGCACGCAGCCGAGGCATACAGAAGGTTATCGGAGTAGGCGAGGAAATCAGTTCCTGTGCCGACTATTTCCCAATGGAAAGCTACTTCTTCCGCACCACCAAGGAACTGATTCAAAGCGAGGTTTTCTCCAATCTCCACAACGAATTCATCCTCATCAAGGGAGCGCGTCAATTCCATTTCGACGAACTCTCCGACCGACTCACACTCAAGGTTCACCAAACCATCCTCGAAGTGAACCTCAACGCAATGGTTGACAACCTCAACTACTATCGTTCCTTCCTCAAGAACAAGGAAAAGATAGTCTGCATGGTCAAGGCATCAGCCTACGGCGTGGGAGCCATCGAAGCATCGAAAACACTCCAAGACCACGGAGTCGATTACCTCGCCGTGGCCGTGGCAGACGAAGGAGCCGAACTGCGCAAGGCGGGCATCACAGCCAACATCATGGTGATGAATCCCGAAATGACATCCTTCAAATTGCTCTTTGACTACCGACTCGAACCAGAAATCTTCAACTTCGACATCCTCGAAGCACTCATTCGAGAGGCAGAAAAAGAAGGAATCACACAATTCCCAGTCCACATCAAACTCGACACAGGTATGCATCGTCTGGGCTTCAACCCTCAACAAGACATGCCACGGCTCATCAGTCGCCTCCTGCGTCAGTCAGCAGTCGTGCCTTGCAGCGTCTTCTCCCATTTCGTGGGAAGCGACGACGACGGCTTTGATGCCTTCAGCGAACAGCAGTTCCAGCTCTTCGACAAGGCATCACAAGAACTCCAGGCAGCCTACAGCCACAAGATTATCCGACACATCTGCAACTCTGCTGGCATAGAGCATTTCCCACAGTACCACCTCGACATGGTGCGACTCGGACTGGGACTCTACGGAGTGAATCCGCGCAACAACCACTTGCTCCACAACGTAGCAACCCTGAAAACCACCATCCTCCAAACGCGCGAAGTGCCAGCAGGCGATTCCATCGGCTACAGCCGCAAGACCTTCGTTGACCGTCCAACCCTAGTGGCAGCCATCCCTATCGGTTATGCCGACGGACTCAACCGCCGCCTGGGCAATCGCAACTGCTATTGCCTCGTCAACGGACAGAAAGCCCCTTACCTCGGCAACATCTGCATGGATGTGTGCATGATAGATGTCACAGGCATAGACTGCAAGGCAGGAGATTATGTCACCATCTTTGGCGACGACCTCCCTGTCAGCATCCTCAGCGATGCCATCGGCACCATCCCTTACGAAATCCTCACAGGCATCAGCACCCGCGTACAGCGAGTTTTCATTCAAGAATAAAAGGATTAAATGAAGAATGAAGAATGAGGAATAAAGAATGAATTTTACCCTGCTTATATGATTGGTAATTATCATTCTTCATTCCTCATTTTTTATTCTTCATTCCTCATTCTCCATTCTTCATTCTTCATTCTCCATTCTCCATTCTCCATTCTTCATTCTTCATTCTTCATTCTCCATTCCTCATTCTTCATTCCTCATTCTTCATTTAATTCCCGAGTTTCCTTCTTAGACCTCAAGCGAAACGCATGTTTTCCAGCCTTACGCATACGTCTCATCCGCGAACTCTGCTGGTAAGCATCCCCCGAACGGTCTCTATCATCATATACAAGTAACTTGCCCCTCAGTTCTCGTCTAAGGCCAGACGCTTTCGTTCTTCCAGGATGTCTGTTGAGAGACTTTTTCACCCTTTGATAACCCTTGTCTTGCAGATTCAAGGTAGATAAGATTGTGACACCACTCTCGGCAGAAAGCCTTTCCCGCTCCTGTCGAATCTTCTCCATCTTTTGCTTGAACGATTTCTTTGTATGATACGTTCTGCTCATCAAATTAGATTTCTATAGAATAGGCTTTGCACATACTCCTTTTATGCACAAATATAGTTCTTGAACAAGCGTGTTTTACTCTGTTCTGATGGTTCTATGTCGATGCTTTCCAATGGCGAGAAAGCAATTAAATTGTTCGAATAGCGAGTGAGGTAATTGATATCCTGAACACTGTTAATCTTTCCGTTGGTAGGCATGGAACTAACAACCTGCGAAACAAATTCGTACTCCTTTTGAGGGAATAAGTTTCGTAGAGCATCCAGTTTTTTTTGCGAATAACGAACATCTATTTTGTCTCCATCTACAAATATCAAGCCGACACTGATTCTTTCGGAAATCTCTGGACGGATAACTGCGTAAATAATGCTGTATTTTAGAGTATTCATGATTCTATATTCTCATTTAGACATTCAATAAAATTATTCCAAACCTCAGAAGTCCACGTTTCATCGAATAGCTGCTCAACTTTCTCCATGATGACTGTGGAAGGAACATTCCATTCCTTTGGAATGACATCAACGATTTCTGTCTTCAGACTATTGCACACTTGTATGGAATGTCTATAATCCAACTTTAATTGCTCTGCAAGAGACCTAATGTTGTTCTTATCCTGTCCTTGAATAAGATGGTCAAACAGGTCTGACCATAGAATGGTGTCAGTTGACGTGAGCTGTGAAAGAGGGTAATCGAATGTTGCGGTATTGAAAATACATCCGTAATCAATAGAGACAAACTTGCCAACCGCCACATCATACATTAAATTGGCATTATTCGCATTGCGGTCTTCATTTGCAATCCAAAAGTCGAACAACGCTATTTTCATCAGATGATTCAGCATTTCAGCAGTAGCAGGTACTTTTTCGTAGGTTGATGGCGTAATATCCACCACACTATCCATCCATTTGCTTCCCAAGGATGGAGCAGAAACACTATGCATGAGATGCACTCCTTCCCAGTGTGAAGGTTTAATCATAACCAAAGCAGTATCTGGAGTGTTCAATTGCCATGCTTTAGCCATCTGTGCTCCGATAAGTTCACAGACCAGTTTATAAGCTGCTGCGGATGAACGCATATATTTGCAAACATACGTATTTACGTCAGAACACATAACCAAAACAGGTTCTTCACCAGTGTGGAATTGCTGCTCAATCCGTTTTACGCTATGGATTGCTTGTATTGCCATGTGACAGATTCTTTTGTTGTTTGCAAATTTACAAATATTTTTCAATATCGTTTGACCCATACACAAAAAAATAGTGGAACGACTCTCACGAGCTGTTCCACTACCAATTACGGTTCTAACTAAATAACACCTAATTGTATAAAAATATCACCTAACTAATATTAACTAACTTCTAACTAACTAACTTATGAAAAGAATCATTGTTGGGCTGACCCCAACGCATTGCCTTCACGAAAAAGCTCCTTATGAGTAGTCTCCAGAGAAATTTGCTAAATGTACTAAATTTTTCTTTAGGAGATCATCACTCGCTCCCTCACTCCGGCAAAGGAATGTTTATTTCAGCACTGTGAAGTTGCTGATGATTGCTGCCAAAATAACTGGTATAGCTATAACGATTGTCAATGTATCCATAATTTTATCCTTTCAATCTTTTTAATCCTTAAACAATACTTTTAATTAACTCTTTCTTTTGAGGTTGGACTCGCACCCAGGAGTGTTTCGACCAACTCCCATCTTCTTTTTGTAACGACTGAAACCCTTTCAGTCCCACTTCTCTTAATTCTGTAGAGCAGCAATTGCTACAACTGCAGAGAGAATCACTGTCAATGTCATCATAATCCTAATCTCCTTTCTTTAGTTGTACTATTCGTACTTTGGTTACCTAAAATCTTTTTACCTTCTTAATACCTATGGAAATCTTCAACTCTGGTTCCTTTTGCCAGAACCTTTCAGATTGTCTCCGAATTTCCTTTGTTATCCTTTATTTTCCTTTTGACACTGCAAAGGTACGGCAGTTTTTCTTTCCGTCAATACTTTTCCAAGTTTTTTTCTCAAAAAACCGCAATTTATTGATGAAAATCAATGATTGTGTGCGAACACAATGTGTTTTTTAGCACTTTCCAACAATTTCGGGCATTTCCCAGTTTGAAGGAATCATTCGTACCTTTCGTCCCAAACATCCCTTCGCTGCTAAACAAAACATCCATTGATAAGAATGAAACATGATTTCGATGCGGAAGAAACTTAACGGATAAGCTTTCCATTCACGCGGAAAGCTTTTCCGTTTGTGCGGAGAACCCTTCCGTTTACACGGAAAGCCTTTCCATTTAGTTTTTTCCCCATTGTTGACATGATGAATGGTCATCATCGACAGATATAACTTAAAACAACTCGCACATATAAACGTCTTGAAAGGCCAACAAGCACATAGCTCCCTTCTTTAATCGTAATTGACTGATTGCGGAAAATCTTTTTTTTCAAGTTCCGCAATGCATGAAATTGTGTTATACGACGGCCTGAAAGGCCAATAAGCACTTAGACCAGGGCATCGCCCTGGGTATGCAGGTATGGGAGCTGTCGTCCTGCAAGGACAAAAGCGTTTCACCTATAGTTCGTATGCTTTTGCCCTTGCGGGGCGCATGGCAAAGAACCTGCTATATATATAAATAAGGTGTATGCAAAGAAAGGAAAGAGGATGCGGACAAGGAGAAAACACGGATTGTTAGAATGACACACTACGATTATTTGCGCAAAAAAAAAGAACTATCAACGAAGAGGAAACAAAAAATATGTTTTTTTGCACGAAAATCGCCATTTTTATGCAAAAAATCTTTGGAATGATTTGGATAGAACTTTTTTTTCCTCTAACTTTGCAATCAAGAAAAGAAAAAAAGCAAATTTCGTATATCCAATCACAAAAGTAATTTTAGTGGTGTCAAAAAAATGCTGTGAAGTATTAGACACAAAAACAAAAGGTTTGTAACTCTTAAAATTTTTAGAAGGATTCTTCGTGAGAAGGGTCCTTTCTTTTTGCCGTATGCTCGGCATGAGCATACGGACCATTCTTGGAAAATCAGACTTATTGTTGGGTCTCTTCGGGGGAGTTATCCATGAGGTAGCCTTTTTCGATGGCTATCTTGGTGAGTTCAGCCATGTTGGATGCCCCTAACTTCGTCAAGAGGTTTCGTCGGTGATAATCAACTGTGTTGACAGACCTGTAGAGCTTGTTGGCTATCTCATCGGTGCTGAAGCCATCGGCTATGTATCGCAGCACACGGAGTTCCTGTGCAGTGAGAGTTTCTTCGTTTTCATATTCTTCGAGATACGCCTCGTATTCCTGACTGTAGTATTTTCCTCCTTCTACCACGATTTCCACCGCCTTGCGCAGTTCGTCTAAATGGTCGCTTTTCATCACGATGCCGTCTGCTTCGCTCGTCATCATTTGCTTCACCGTCCAGAATTCATTGTGCATGGAGTAGAACATCACTTTCACGGTGCCCTGGATTTCGCGCAATTCTTTCAGCAGTTCAAATCCTGTCATGTCGGGCAGTTCCACATCTATCAGAACGATGTCGAACTTGTTCTTCTTCGCTTTTTTGATGGCTTCCTTGCCGGTGTAGGCAATGTCGATTCCTCCCACCACGCTGCATGTGGAGAGCAAAGTTCTGATGCCGAGCTGCACCACAGCGTGATCCTCTATCACTAATATGTTGGCTGATGTCTTTTCCATGAAAGAATTCTTTGATATTTGCTTCAAAATTAAGAAATTTCTCACAATTTCACTTAATTTTGTTTAATTTTTGTCGTGTCAAGCAGTCAATACTACGGTATTCCGTAGCTGTTTTCGTTTGATTTCAGTTGTCAAAGTGAAGAAATAAATGCTTAGACAATAAGAATGAAAAATGATTCATTCGATTTTTGGATTTTTGGACCATCTTTGGGAAAATGCAAAGTACCGAAGGCGAAAGCAGTGTTTAGCTCCCACGGTTTTCCTTAGTTTTTACTTTCTGTAGTGTTTTTTCTGCCTAATTTTTTGGCAAATTTATGCCGTTTTCCATATTTTTGAGCAATAATTTTATTAATAATATTAAAAAACTAATTAAAACTTGAAAAGTATGAAAAAAGTAATGTTAATTCTGGCAGCCGCTTGCATGACAGCCGCTGCTAATGCGAAAATCCTCAGAGTAAGTAATGTTAGTGGTAGCTCGGCACCATATACTTCGATTGAGGCGGCACACGATGCAGCCTCAAGTGGTGATACCATCATGGTGGATGGCTCAAATGCCAAATATGGTGGTGATTATGGCAAATATGACATTACTAAGAAACTGGTAATCATCGGTCCTGGTTATTGGCTTGTGGAAGACGGTGCTGTTGCTGAAGGTGCCAGCTCTGCGTATATTCAAACATTGAATCTAAAAACAGAAGGTATTGTTGTTAAAGGTATGTCCATTGGTTCTCTAAATGTGTCTGGAGCAAAGGCTGTTATTAATCGTTGTCATATAGGTGGATTAAATTTTAGTTCTGGTGCAGACAATGGAGTTGTCAGTCAGTGTTATATAACAGGTTCACCTTCGGGAGCTAACTATATTCAAATGACAAATAATATTTTTACAAGTACTACAGCTTACAATTTATTATCAGGTTTTAAAAATAGCTATATTGCTTATAATACTTTCCGACATAAGAATATTAAAATGACATCGGTAACAAATACAACCTTTGAACATAATCTTTGGAAAGAAATAACGAATAGCAGTACAACAAATAGCTTAAATGACAATTACAGCATAGATATCATCAACACCCAAGCCACGAACGATTTCATCGACAAAGACTATTATGCTTTGGAGATTCCTGCAGATGTTGTAAGCAAGTATGGCGCTTTTGCTGGTGATAGCCCATACGTTTTGGCTGGTGTGCCATCGGGTCCAGTGATTCAGGACTTAGTGGTACCTACTACGGTGGAGATGGGTAGTAAGATGAATGTGACCGTTAAAATTGGAATGGTGAAATGAACATACCGAGATTCATAACACTCTGTCTCACGTTTGCTGCCACCTCGGTGTGGGCACAGCAACCCGTGAGGGTGGAGTATTTCCTTGACACCGACCCTGGGTATGGGCTTGCCACTTCCGTCAGCGGTATCCGTGAGGGAAACAATGGCATTGCCTTCGACCTCGGTGATGCACTGCCTGGTTCGCACATACTTTATGTGCGCAGCCAAGACAGCGAAGGGAGGTGGTCTGCCACGGTGGCACATCCTCTCTTTATCCGAGAGAAAGTTCCACAGCAGCCTGTGCGTGTGGAGTATTTCTTGGATGAAGACCCCGGATATGGCTTGGCGGCAGTCATCAGCAACTTGCAGGTAGGTGACAACGCATTGACGTTCGACCTCTCGCCTGTGAAAGATGGTGCGCATGTGCTGTATGTGCGTAGCCAAGACGCTACAGGGCATTGGTCCACCACTATGAGTCGCCCGCTTTTCATCGAACGCTATCAGGACATCGTGTATGTGGAATACTTCTTCGATGGTGCAGACCCTGGCGTGGGCAAGGCTACTTCGGTGCCATTGCCTGATGTGGAATACAAGGGCAACTTGACGCTCGACCTTTCGCTCGACATCACGGGCATGGCTCTTGGCGACCATCAGCTTTCTGTTCGTGCTCTCGACCGCTACGACCAGTGGACGGACGTGATGACTCGTCCATTTAAGATTGTGGAGAAGAAAGACCCAGACCCTCCAACGCCTCCTTATCCTCCGATTGTGGAAGAAGGCGATTTGGCTCGCTTGGAGTATTTCTTCGACTCCGACCCAGGCTATGGCAACGGCACACCATTGTCACGCCCAAACACGGGAACCAACACTTACGTGATGTCGTTCGAGGGACTGGCTCCTGGTGCTCATGTCCTCTGCCTCCGTGCGTGGGACGACCAGAACCATTGGTCGCAGACGATTTCGCATCCTATCTATGTTTGTTCTGTGATGGGAACCAGTGTGGCAAGGACGGAATACTTCCTCGACACCGACCCAGGCTTTGGCAATGCACGACAGATGACGGGTAACGTCATCGACCTCGGTGACATTCAGGCTGGAGCACACGTGCTATATCTACGCTCTCAGGACAATCAGGGCAAATGGTCGTCTGTGGTGGCTCGTCCTCTCTATGTCACAAGCAAGGCAGATGGCAGCATCGCTGCTATGGAATACTTCTTCGATGCGCAAGACCCAGGTGAGGGAAAGGCAACTTCAGTGCCTGTACCAAGCAACACCTCTGATCCTTTTGCTTTCGACGTGTCGATTGAAGGACTCTCCGAGGGTAACCACCTATTCTCTCTCCGTGCCAAAGGTGATGATGGCAAATGGTCGATGGTTCGCAGTGAACCGTTCACCATCACTCAGGCAGGCAATGGCATTGCGCAAGTGACATGGAGCTTCCCAATCGACATCCGTTTGGCAAGTGGTTCATGCACAGTGACCGACCGAGGCGATGGTTCTCGTGGCAACAGTCGTGTGGAGATTTATTCGCTCTCAGGCATCATGCTGGCATCGACTGACTGGCAAAAGGGTGTGAATACCATCACTTTGTCTGTCAATCAGGCTGCCAATGGCAGTGTGCTGATTGTGAAGGTGACAGACACCGAAAGAGGCATGACCGTAGTTCGTCGTATCAAGATGAACAAATGATGAGGATAATCCATCGGCTATTGGCAGGAGCATTGCCTCCATGCCAATAGCCGATGGGTTTTATAAGGTAACAATAAAAATAAGTTAGTATAAATTACGTGAGTTTTCAATAGGAAAGAAATTAAAATAATTATCATAATTAGTCCAATAATTTGGTGTTGTTTAAAACAAAAATAACATGTTATTTCTGATAAAATTATTCTAATTATTCTAATTTCTTTCCTAATTAAAAAATGTACCAAGTTATTTTTAAACGGTTAATAAAAATAACAAACATAAAAAATATATAATATTATGAAAAGAAAACTTTTACTTATTATTGCATTGGTGACTACGATGTTTGCAAATGCAACGATTACACCTTCAGCAACACAGATTTGGTGGGGATATTTCACTGATTCTGACATTAGTGGAATGCCTTATAGTGGACATCTGGGGTATAATCAAGCGTGTACGATTGATGCTGCCATTTTTATTCCCGCCAAGCAGGAGTATGTGGATGGAAGCAAAATAAAGGCTTTGAGAATTTGGTTGGGGAATGAAGTTGCTGCCATCAATAGCAACATGACTGTCTGGATATCCAAAACGCAGCCTTCCGACATCAGCAAGGCGGATTATAAACAAACGGTTGCGAAATCGTCGTTGGTGAAGGGAGCCAATGATATCATGCTGACAACTCCTTTCAGCGTGCAGAATCAAGGCATTTATGTGGGATTCACGTTGTCAATCAGCAAGAGTGCTTATTTGATTATGGGCAACGGCAGTGATGAGCCTAATTCGTTCTACTATCGGGTGAATGGTGATGAATGGATGGATTTTTATGGTTATGGCTATGGCAAATTGGCTATGCAGCTTCTGCTTGATGGTGGAACCTATCCTAACAATTGTGCCACAGTGGCAGACTTTGCTCAGAACACGGTGGTGGTGAAGGGACAGAGTGTCGATGTGCCTATTAAAATTACGAATAAAGGCAAAGACCCGATTACTTCTATTTCTTATACAATCTCTACGGAAGGTGGCAGTACCACTTCTGAGAAAACCCTTTCTTTGGGTTCTCTGACTTTCAACAGCAACAAAACCGTTAATGTGCCTTTCTCTTCTGATTCAGAAACAGTGAAGAAAAACAAGACGTTTACCATCACGAAGGTGAATGGCGTTGCCAACACAGCTTCCAAAAAGAGCGGTACTGGCTCTTTGATTACCGTTACGGAAGTGCCTGCTGTTCTACCAGTCATCGAGGAATTTACAGGAACATGGTGCGGTTATTGTCCTTACGGCATCGTGGGTATGCAGAAGGCTCATGAAACCTACGGCGACCAAGTAGCACTCATTGCTGTTCATGGAAGTGATGTCATGTCGATTAGTGGGTATTCTCCTATATTATATAATGTGCATAGTTTCCCAAGTGCCAAGACGAATAGAACCGTTGATTTCTATCCATCGTCTTATTCTATCGTTTCGCAAATAGATGGTGCTCTGAAGTCAGCGACTTTGGGTTCTGTTGATTTGACTGCCAGATGGACAGACTCAAGTAAGAAAGCCATCAAATTCGACACGAAGACGAAGTTTGTCTATAATGACAACAATGGTCAATACGGCATAGCCTTTGTTTTGGTGGAAGATGGTATGAAAGGCGAGGATTCAAGCTGGTCGCAGAGAAATAATTTGAGTGGTGGCAGTGGAGGCAGTGAAATGTCTTTCTGGTACAATTCTGATTCATACGTTTCAGACATTGAATTCGACCACGTTGCGGTAGAGGCATGGGACATTCTGAATGGTGTGAGCGGATCGGTTAGTTCAAACATTCAGGCAGGACAGGTGCAGACATTCAGTTACAATGGCGACATCAGTTCGAACAGTTTGATTCAGGACAAGTCGAAACTGAAAGCCATTGCATTGCTGATTGACAATGTTACAGGCAAGATTGTCAATGCTGCTCAAACAACGATTGACGATAGTTTCCTTGTTGGCGATGTAAATCTTGATGGCATGGTTGACATCAGTGATGTGGTAACTCTGGTCAACATGATTCTTGGAAGCACCGAAAAGAATGCCCCAGCCGACGTGAACATTGATGGTCAGGTTGACATCAGCGACGTGGTGGCTTTGGTCAATATGATTCTTGGTGCGAAGTAAATGAATTCATGAAGCGACGATAAATCTGTAATAACAACCAGTATTGGAATTGCAACAATAATGGTTAAGATATGAATAAGTTAAACATTTAAACATAAAACGAAAATGAAAAAATTAGCTCTGATTATTTGTTTGTTTTGCATCGGTTTGATGCAAGCATTTGCCTATAGTTATACGGATAAAAACGGTGTAACTTGGGGATTTTCTGTTTCTAACAGCAATGCTACTATTACCAGCGCAAGTGGATTTGGGGAAAAGGTGACAATCCCAGGGAAAGTATATGATAGTGGGAACGGATATACCGTTACTACTTTGCGCTATAACTTGTTTTCTAATAATACTACTATTACGGAGGTTGTACTTCCTGCTTCTGTTGTTACCATTGAGAGAAATTGCTTCTATAAATGTACATCTTTAACAAAGGTGACTATGCCAACCACTCCTTATACGATTGGTGCCTCGGCTTTTTATGGATGTAATGGCTTGAAATCCATTGACTTAAGCGCTTGTATATCTTTGAGCGAAGGAAGTGAATTTAATAGTTGTAGTAGTTTGGAGACTATTGGAAGTTTGGAGTCTTGTACTTCGATAGGTGGATATACTTTCCAAAATTGTTCTTCATTAGAATCTGTTGGCGATTTGCCTGTTTGTACAGTTATTTTGGATGAGGCATTTGCGAATTGCAGTTCATTAGAGTCTGTTGGCGACTTGAGTTCATTGCTAAATATTTCAAGAAATGTTTTTAGTGGGTGTTATTCTCTTGAAAAGTTAGTGCTTGCAGGAGACAATGTAGTGACATTGGGAGCAGTTCTTGCGACACCAACCACAGTGTTTGTTCCCCAAAAACTATTGGCTGCTTATAAGGAGGCAAACTCTTGGAAAGACATGACGGAGCGCATCCTTCCTATCGGAGTTACCACGGAGCGCAATGTCAGTGTCAGTGCACAGGAGAATACATCGAACTTAGCATATAAAATAGGAGAGGACAATCTAGAGTATATAATGTCTTTGACCTTGTCGGGGACTATTAACAGTTATGACTTCATTGTCTTGAGAAACAAGATGCCTAACTTGCATCATTTGGATATGACAAATGTGAGCATCGTTGCTAATGCAGCCAATTATTATGAAACTTATCACACTTCCAATAATACATTGGGGCAATGTTGTTTTAAAGATATGAAAAAACTTTTGACAGTCAAGTTGCCAAAGACCATCAAAGAAATAGAGATGGACGCGTTTATTGATTGTACCAATTTGGAGAGTGTCGAATTTCAGGAAGGCATTGAGACTATTGGACAGGGGGCTTTTTACGAATGCTATAACCTACGGAGTGCAGAAATGAAAAGTGGATTGGTCACAATAGGTCGAAGTGCATTTAATCGTTGTTCACGCTTGAAGAAAGTTGTCATTCCTGAAGGGGTACAAACCATTGTTGAATATGCTTTTTATGGATGCTCTACTATTGATTATATTGATGTTCCTAAAGGAGTCAAAACTATCAAAGAATATGCCTTTTCTTATTGTTCAAACTTGAAAAAAGTGAATATTGATGCAGGTTGCGAGTATATAGGAGGTTATTCTTTTTGTGGTTGTTCGAATTTAGAGAAGGTCGTGATTGCTGAAGGAGTGAAAACCATAGGTGGTTCTGCTTTCGCAGGTTGTGGAAAATTAACATCCGTCCAGTTGCCTACAACATTGATTTCCATAGGTGGTTATGCTTTCGAAGGAACAAATCTTTTGTCTCTCACATTGCCTTCTAACCTCACAACCATAGGCGCGTATGCATTCCGTGGCAACAGCAATCTATCATCTCTCACATTGCCTTCTAATCTTACAAGCATAGGCGCGTATGCTTTCAGTGGCAACAGTAGTTTGACAGAAGTACGTATTCCTGCTATGGTATCCTCCATTGGTGATTATGCCTTTTCTGGTTGTTCATCTTTGAAGGATGTGTATGTATATGTGTTGGAACCGCAATCTATTGCCCAAAACACATTCTCCACTTATCAGACTTCTACACTCCATGTTCCTACAACGAGTTATTATAGCTATTATTACAACACGCAATGGAGTCAGTTTGCTAATGTACAGGAGTTTTCAGCCCCATATTTCCGTTTCTTCTTTGATACAGACTATACACTCGATGACGTGCAAGGTGTGATTGATACAGAGACAGAATCAGAGTGTAATATCAATGCTGGTGCAAGTTTGATTGTCAATACCCAGCATGAGAACCAATACATCGGTACAATTCATATCAAGAACGATGGCACAAAGAGTGGCTCATTGATAGCTAATGGTAACATGAGTGCTCAACAAGTGAATTTTGAGATGGCAATCAATAAGACCACATGGTATTTCCTCTGTGTACCTTATCGTATTAAGTTGGAAGAAGTGGAAGCTCCAGGTAACTATGTGTTCCGCTATTATGATGGTGCGGAACGAGCAGCCAATGGCAAGGGTGGATGGAAAAACCTGCCAACAGGTACACAATACTTGATGCCTGGTGTTGGTTACATTTTCCAATGTGACCAAGCTGGCACACTTGTCTTGAAGGCAACAGAGGAGAATATAGACTTCAGTGGCAAGGATAAGTCTCTCAACATGGTGTCATATCAAGCCACTGGTATCCAGAATGCCAGCTGGAACTACATGGGTAATCCTTTCACAAGTTACTATGACATTGATGACATGGGATATGAAAGTCCTATAACAGTGTGGAATGGCCGAGGATATGATGCCGTGCGCCCTGGTGATGACGATTACCACTTGCGTCCATTGCAGGCATTTTTCGTGCAAAAGCCAGAAAATGTGGACGCACTTGCTTTCAATGCTTCAAGTCGAGAAACCTATCTGACTGCGCAGTCGCATTCCGCTGCCAAGAAAGCACGTCGATTGATGCAGGAAGAGAAAGTTGATAGGTTCATTGTCAACTTAAAGCTAAGTGATGGTACTGATACAGACAAGACCCGTGTGGTATATAACGAAGATCGTTCTATGACATACGAAATGGAATGTGATGCAGCCAAATTCATGACAGCAGGCATCCCACAACTTTATACGCTTGACCAAGACAATGTACGTTATTCCATCAATGAACGTCCGCTTGGATATGTTGATTTGGGATATGATGTATCGAAGAAGGGTATATATACAATAGCCGCTACTCGCATGGATCGACCTGTCTTGTTGAAAGACCATGAACTTGGTATGACCTTCGATTTGTCTAATGGTGAGTATTCATTTACCAGCGATGCAGGAACGTATGAAAAACGCTTCACACTCATCCTTGGCAATGAAACTGTTGGTATAGCTCAGATGGGTGAGCAGACGGGTGTAAAGGCAAATGCCGTGGATGGAGGCATCGTGTTTGCTGGCATTGAAGGAAATACATACGTTTGTGTCTATACGCTCTCTGGCACAATGGTAGCGAATGGCATTGACAATGGCTTTGTTGCTTTGCCAAATGGTTCGTATGTTGTGAAAGTAAACGGTCTTTCTACAAAGGTTCTTGTGCAATAATCATGTTGTGAAGTTATGAATATCATCAAACACATATTGGCGTACCTGTTCTTCTTTTGGGGGAACGGTACGCTCTTGGCACAGGGTGGATTTAATCCCGACAATCCACCTGAACCGCAGATTGAGTACACTGTCACTGTGGCGGCAACCCCGTCGGATGTTGCATACGTATCGGGTGGTGGAAAATACGCTGATGGTACGAATGTCACCATCAACACGTCTGCACGGTCTTCCAACTATGCATTCCTCTATTGGATGGAGGATGGAGAAATCTATTCCACCAGTACGTCGTTTGTCTATACGGCGAAGAAGAATGCACACTTCGTGGCTGTTTATCAATATAACCCTTCAAACCCAGCTGAGCCATCGCTCATCAATCAGTATCGGTTATATTTGGAAAGCGATACAGAAGGTAGTTGTTCGTTCAATAGGACAAGTGGAGCCAAGGTGGACGTGGGAGCAAATGTTAATGTCAGAGCTTACCCTAATGCTTATTATACATTTCATGGATGGTATATAGGGGATGAGAAAGTGAGCGACAGCAATCCTTTCACATATAAAATGCCTGATCGTAATGTTACGCTAACAGCTCATTTTACTTATGATTACACATTTAACCCTGTTGACCCATCAGAGCCATCAACCATTCAGGACGATGTGGATAATTCGGAGGGTATTTTAGGTGATGCGAACGGTGATGGTAACGTGGACATTACAGATGTCGTCGCTGTGGTTAATTACATCTTAGGTGTCCAACCTATGGTGTTTATTGAGAAGAATGCAGATATTGACTACAATAAGAATATCGATATTTCTGATGTTGTTGGCATCGTGAACATCATTCTTGGGAAGTAGAATGGTTAAAGCCTTGCTGTTTGAGAGAAGTTTATTTAGGAAGAATTACTAAGACAAATAGTTTAATGATATGAAACGCTTGTTATTTTGTTTATTTTCTTTGATGGTTCTGACGGTAAATGGGTCGTTTGCCGAAGAACGAGACAATGGTACTGAGACCCCTCCATCAACTTATACTGACAACCAAGGTATCATTTATAGGTTGAATAGTGCAGGAAATGCCTATACGGTTACAGGGCATACGAGTGATTTTAATGTGAATGTGAATCTTCCTTCATCTTTGTATGGGATACCTGTGACAAGTATTGGTTTCAATGCCTTTCATGGATGTAGGATTTCTTCAATCTTTATTCCTTCAAGTGTATCAAGTGTAGAAAACCTATTTGACGGAATGGAGGACAACCCTTTTTCTGCATGTGTTAATCTAACATCAATTACTGTTGCAAGTGACAATCCTTGGTATGATTCTCGTGAAGGATGTAATGCTATTATAGAAAAGTCATCCAATTCTTTGATAATTGGTTGTAGCAATAGTTTTATTCCAAATAGTGTTGAATCGATTAGACGTGATGCATTTTATGGTTCTACTTTCTCTGACATCACTATTCCAGCAAACATTAAAAGTATTGGTTCAATTTCATTTGGCAGTTGTAACGAACTTAAATCTTTTATAGTTAAGAACAGAACACCTTTTTCTATTGATGAAAATGTATTTGGTGAGTCAAACCATAATGTGTTTGAATATGCCACCCTTTATGTTCCTAAAGGTTGCAAAACAGCCTATCAGCAAGCTAATGTTTGGAAAAATTTCCAAAACATCGTGGAGCAAGAAGAGGTGAATCCTGAAAACTGTGAGTCGTATGCTGTTTATCAAAATGGTGTGCTTACATTCTATTACGATGATAAAAAAGGTACGCGCGAAGGAACGGTGTATGAGTTGAATAAAGGATACAACTACCCAGGCTGGTACACTGACCACAGTACAGACATCACTAAGGCTGTGTTTGATGACTCCTTTACTGGAGCAAGACCAACGAGCACGTATCTATGGTTTGCTGTTGGTTGGGGTAAATCATCAAACCTCACGGAAATTCAAGGTATTCAGAACTTGAATACAAGTAATGTGACGAGCATGAGATGTATGTTCTGGAATTGCAGCAGTTTGATAAACCTTGATTTGAGTCACTTCGATACAGGGAATGTAACGGATATGTTTTATTTTTTCTCTGGTTGCAGTAGCTTGACGAGCCTTGATGTGAGCCACTTCGACACAGGTAATGTGACGAATATGGGTTCGATGTTCGATGGTTGCAGCGGCTTGACGAGCCTTGATGTGAGCCACTTCGATACAAGTAATGTGACGGACATGAGTTATATGTTCTCTGGTTGCAGCGGCTTGACGAGCCTTGATGTGAGCCACTTCGATACAGGTAAAGTGACGAGCATGAATCATCTATTTTCTAGTTGCAGCAGCTTGACGAGCCTTGATGTGAGCCACTTCGACACAGGGAATGTGACTAATATGGGTTCTATGTTCTCTGG
>DGSN01000051.1:30415-33173 GCA_002393575.1 Prevotellaceae bacterium UBA4361
TTCTCTGGTTGCAGCGGCTTGACGATCCTTGATGTAAGTCACTTTGATACAAGTAATGTGACGGATATGGGTTCTATGTTCAATGGTTGCAGTAGCTTGAAAAGTCTTGACGTGAGTCACTTCGATACAGGAAATGTGACGAACATGAACTCTATGTTTATGGGTTGCAGTAACTTGAAGAGCCTTGACCTAAACCACTTCGATACAGGAAATGTGACGAACATGTCTTTTATGTTCTATGAATGTAACAACTTGACGTGCCTTGACTTACGCAACTTTGAAACAGATAAAGTGACGAACATGAGTTCTATGTTTTTGAATTGCAACAACTTGACATTCTTGGATGTTAGTCATTTTGACACAAAGAATGTAACAGATATGACGTATATGTTCTATTTTTGTTCAAAATTGACCACTATTTACTGCAATGATACATGGACTTGTTCTTCCAGTACAAACATGTTCTATTATTGTAAGAATCTCTCTGGATATCAATCCGCCAATATCACTGTAGATTATGCCAAGCCAATCGACTTGGGTGGTTATTTCACAAGAATAGAAAATAATGCAGACCCAGATATTAACGATTTTGATGTGGTTTACGCATCTAATTTTGATTATGAAATGACAGGTGGTGTTCCAACTGGATGGATAATCTACAATGAAGCAGGTTTCCATTGCTACGGTTTCCACAGCGATGGTAGCCAGTACAACTACAACTGGGGTGGAAATCCTGGTGGTGGTGGCTCACGTCTGTTCGATGGTTTCAGCGGTGATTTCAACAAGGCTTTGTTTTGGGGTACTCGAGGAACTAATGAAGGCTATGCTTCATTTGGTGAACAGGTGAAGGACTACATGCTTGAAGGTGGCGTTGTTGACTCTAACATGCCTGAAGGTATTGAACTCAAACTGAAGGCTGGCAGGTATCGAATTAATTTCTTGATGGCTGCTTGGAAAAATGAACCAACCTTCACTTTCACTCTTGAAGATCTTCATGGCAATGTGTCTGCTCAGTTTAAAGATCTCATTGCTGCTCCAAATGTAAATGGTTCTACAGGTAAAGTTACGGGTTCGGTAAGCTTCGTTAAGGACTTTACGATTTCAGTTCCAGGTTACTACGTTCTCCGCTTTACAGCAGATGAAGCACAATGGCAGGAATACCTTCTTGCAAGTGTAAAAATTATTGCTTTATCTTCTTATGATTGCGAGGTTAATGGACTTTATTACAATTTGGATGTAAATGCAAAGACCGCATGTGTGGCGTATAACAATGATAGTCCATACAATGGTTCTATTTCAATACCTTCAACAATCAGTTATAATGGAACAACTTACAAGGTATCAGGGATTGAATCCAGTTCTTTCAGGGATTGTAGTGATTTGATATCTATTTCCATTGGTAGTAATGTCACGAATATTGGAAACTTTGCATTTAATGGATGTAGTGGTTTGACTACAGTGACTGTTAAAAACCCTTCACCTGTTAATATTGAATCCAGTACATTCACGAACCGTTCGAATGTTGTGCTTTACGTTCCATACGGTTGCAAGGCTGCATACGAGTCAGCAGACTATTGGAAGGAATTCAAGGAAATCATTGAGATGGATGGTGACAACAGTCTGTATGCAGACGATGTGACCGTTCGCCCAGGAGTTCAGAAGACCGTTACACTTCAGTTGGACAACGAGAACACGTTCGTAGCTGGAGAGTTCCGCTTGCAGTTGCCAGCAGGAATGAAGATGGAGACGGACGAGGACGGTGAGCCTATGGCAAATCTTGTCAGCGGAAGAAGCAACAAGCATACGCTGATGGTGACAGACGAAGGCAACGGACTCTATCATTTCATGTTCTACTCAGGTCAGAACAGGGCCATCCTCGGCAATTCGGGCGACTTCATCAGCTTGTCGGTGATTGCAGACGAGGGAGTGGATGATGGCAGCTATACAGCCAAGCTGAAGAATGCCTTCTTCTCCACAGAGGATGAAAAGCGTATCGACCTGCCAGATGTTGACTTCAACATCAATGTTCTCGACTATACCCCAGGCGATGTGAACGGTGACGGTTTGCTGAACGTAATGGATGTCGTGAAGCTGGTGAACTATATCATGGGCAGGAACCCAAGCGACTTCGTCTTTGCGGCTGCCGACATGGACGAAAACGGCAAGATCAACGTCATGGACTTGGTGAATGTGGTGGAGGTCATCATGGCTGCACCTCAACAAGCACCAGTCATGGGTATGGCTACATTCGGCAATCTGGAACTTGGCAGGATGGACAAGAACACAGTCTCTCTGAGTGTTCCCGATGCGAACAGGCATATTGCAGCGCAATTCACGGTGACACTTTCGGGAAATGCGGTGTTGAAGGATGTGTTGTCGGACGATGTCCACCAGTCGAAAGTCACGAGAATGCCAGACGGCCGCTACAAGGTGATGGTCTATTCAGGCAGGAACGACTTGTTTAGGAGCAACAGTCCTATCAGTCTGCAGTTGAGTGGTAATAGCGATGTCAAGATAGACGACGTGGTGTTTGTGGATGCAGACGAAGAGGCGGTGGCGTATGAACCCGTGATGACCAACACGACAGGAATCCTGTCTGTTGGCACCGAGTTCAGCCAGCCAACCGACATCTATACCGTGAGTGGCAAGCTGGTGAAGAAAGGCGCGACTTCGACACGCGGACTTGCAAGCGGAGTCTATATTGTAAACAATGAAAAGGTCGTTATCAAGGGACAATGAAATAATAACTTGGTATAAA
>DGSN01000051.1:33255-94603 GCA_002393575.1 Prevotellaceae bacterium UBA4361
TTATCATAATTACTCCAAAAAATAGGTGTTGCTTAAAAAACAATTTATTTCTGAAAAAATTATTCTAATTATTTTAATTTCTTTCCTAAAAAACGTACCAACATATTTTTTAACGATTATCAAATGATGGAAAAGATGAATAAGCTTAGACTGTTTATACTGATGGCATTGCTCACGCTGGTGGGCAATGCCTCTGCCGACGACGTGACGGTGAGCGATGTGAGCATTGCTGCTGGTGAGACCAAGAGCATCTCGATAGAGCTGAATAACCCAAGCAGGGACTACATCGCCTTTGAGTTCTGGATAAGGCTTCCCGATGGTGTCAGGGTGGAGTATGACGAGTGGGGTGACCTGCTGGCAGTGATGAACGACAGCCGTGCCAACGGGCATGTGCTGGAGGTGAGCGAGCCTAACAACGACGGTGTTTATCATTTTCTGGGTTATTCTGCCAGGAATAAGAGCCTGAAGGAGAGGAGCGGTGAACTGATTAATCTGACGATTCACTGTGCTGAAGATGCTGAGGCGGGTTCCTACACAGCCTCTGTCTATGACTTGATTTTCAGTGACCCGAATAAGGCAGAGGTGGACTTTGCCGATTTCACGTTTTCGGTGAACATCAAGGACGACATCTTGGTTGGCGACGTGAATGTTGATGGCGGGGTTGACATCAGCGATGTGGTAGCCTTGGTCAACATGATTCTTGGCAGCACCGAAAAGAATGCTCCAGCCGACGTGAACAATGATGGTCAGGTTGACATCAGTGACGTGGTGGCTTTGGTCAATATCATTCTTGGTGCGAAATAAGTGATGATTGTTTAGGAAAGAAATTAGAATAATTTTTTCAGAAATAAAATGTTTTGAGATGGTCAAAGATCAAAAGTCGAAGGAGCAACTGGATAGTCCATTTTTCACTTTTCATTTTTATAGTCTCCTGAAGAAATAGACTAAATGTACTAAATTTTTTATTTAAATTTTGCCGATTTTGCCAATTTCTTTAGGAGACCCCTCTTCATTTTTCACTTTTCACTTACATGTCAACACCTATTTTTGGGAGTAATTATTCTAATTATTCTAATTCCTTTCCTTAATAAAATCGTACCAACTTATTTTTTAATGATTGTTTAATTTTCAAATCAATATGTAATGAGTATGAGAAATAGATTTTATCAATTAGCGATGATTGCGTTCCTCTTGATGGGAGGAACACAATCGGTGTCAGCACAGGGTTTCCTTGACAAAATAGGGAAGGCTATTGAGAAGGGAACAAAAAAGTTAGAGAAAGTTAACAAAAAGTTGGAGGAGGTGAATAAAGACCTTAATGAACTGAATCCCAACAAGAAAGTGAAAGAAAAACGACAAAAAACAAGTTCTAATGAGAACAACGTCAATGATGATGAAGATGATGATTGGTCAATTGAAAGTAAACTAAAAGGTCATCCTAGTAACGTGTTCAGATATATGGTAAGCCATTCAGAAGATGTGAAGAAAGATTTCATTCAGAATTATTGTGAGTTCAAAACGACATCTTCGACGAAAACAATCACAGTAGATAGGCTTAAAGATATTCAACTTGGTTATTTTCATGATGGTCGCGCTTTTGTTAATACCCCTGCCAATGGTATGTTGTGTATTGACACAAAGGGAAACATTGTTAAGCGATGGACAAGAAATGATGAACTTACAGTAATAAGAACAGGCGGTGCTGATTATCCTAAATTTGATTCAGGAAGGTTCATCATCTTGGAGAAAGCTGAGAAGTACAAATATTATGGTACTGCTGTGATTTATGATACCAATTTTAATGTGATTAAGCGAATACCTCAAGTGTCATCTGTAACTAATTATGAGGATGGTGTAGCTATTATCTGTAAATACACGGGAAAGCTTCCAAACACTTATGAGGATGCTTATATAGACATAAATGGTAACGAGATTTTTCAAAATCTCTCCAGGATGGCAAATTCTTCTAATTCCCGTTTGCAAAGTACAGATTTAAGACCCTTGCGTGATGGCTTGGCGGCTTATGCTGTGAAGAAAGGTCTTTTGGGAGCGAGTGTATGGGGATTCAGGGATGCAAAAGGCAATCCTATAACGCAACCTATTTACTCACAGGTGCAGGACTTTTCAAATGGGATGGCAGCTGTATTGGTGGAGCAAGATGGCCAAAGCAAGTGGGGGTTCATTGACACGAAAGGTAACATGGTCATAGAACCTAAATACACTAAACAGCCATCTCAATTTGATAATTGCGGTTTAGCCATGGTGTGTAACAAAGATGGACTTTGCTCGTTTATCAACAAGAAAGGCGAGATAGTTAGTAAGACTTATGAAAAGATTACACCATTTAATAATGGACGGGCTATATATACAGAGTATTTGACGCAAGGGGGGGAGCAAGAAGATAATTCCTATTTCTCAACATATTCGGGCCTAACATATCTCATAGACAGTAATTTCAACATTGTTGCTACCCTCGGAAGATATCTTCTCAATACATCTGGTTACGTAGATAATGGAATGCATTACTTTCATAAAGGGTCTGACATCAACAGTAACTATTCATTTGAGCGATACTCAAATTATAGCATTGGCACTTCTTTTGTTAATGGTCAGATTTATCTCAATCTTGACGATATAAGTACTGGTTTGTTATCGAAGAATGGTGATGTTATTATAGGAGGTCTGACGGGTTTCTATTCAGAAGGTATTGCACCAGTCAACCATTCACATGAATTGAATCGTAGCGAATTATATGCAGGCTACGTAAATGAAAAAGGTGAATGGATCATTCAATTTAAGGAGAATGACTTTTAAGGCAGGTTCTATATATTCAGTTTAAGTGATGATTAAAAAATAACTTGGGACGATTCGATTTGTAAATCCTTAATTAACAGACGATTCAAAATAAAATCGTACCAAGTTATTTTTTTACGATTACTAAATGATTATCCGCATATTGGTGCAATAGACCCTGAAAAGGGTCTTCGCTCAGTAACCGTAGGTCGGAACGACCTGCGGAGGATGTAGATGACGGCTATATGCACTCTGAATGAGTGCCCCAACCATGTTTGTGGGCGACCCCTCAAGGGTCGATGTACTCATTGCCATCTGTCCGAGGCTGCTTTGCACACCTCAGTTACTGAGCGATGACGCTTTCAGCGTCTAAATAAGTTGGTACGATTTTATTTAGGAAAGAAATTAGAATAATTATCATAATTATTGTTTTAGTTTTTTAAGTCCCACGGAAAGGACGGAAAGAACGGAAATCTTTGCTTTGCACCATGCGGAGCCTTTCTGTCATTTGGCTACGCCGAGCTAAAGGTTCAGTCATTTCCGTGGGACTATTGTTATCTTCATTCTAATTTCTTTCCGAAAAAACTCGTGTCATTTATACCAAGTTATTATTTCGTTGTTCCTTAATTATTATTACTTGCGCTCATTCATTTCTCGGGCTGTTGCTTCACCCCTCTTTCCTCATCTTGGCTGATATGCGTTTATGGACGGTGAGCTGGTGGCCTGGGTTGGTGTTGGAGATGTTGAGGGAGGCATCGATGCTCTTGGCACGGTCGTGGATGGATTGCAAGCCTATGCCGCCACTTGGTGCTTGGGCATTGAGGGAAGAATGGTTTTGTCCGTTGTCGCTGATGGTGAGTGCCACTTCCTTGGGGTTGCAGGTGATTTCCACTTGGGCTTCTGTGGCAGAGGCATGGGAGATGATGTTCCCAACGGCTTCTTGGGTGATGCGATAGAGTTCGTAGGCAATGTGTTTGGGCAGGGTGGAGAAGTCGCCCTGCGAGGAGAAGTGGATGGTGAGTGTTGGCGACTGGATGTGCTGCAGGTAATAGTTCAGGATTTCGTCTAAGGTGGCGGTGTCGAACTGTGGTGGCATCAATTCGTGGGAGATGTTGCGGAGGGTGTCGCGCAACTGGCTGATGCGGCTTGCCACTTCGTCGGTATTGGCTGTCTGGGTGCTGATGCTCATGCCTATGCCTAAGAGTTCGTTGCAAGCTCCGTCGTGCAGTTCTCTGGCAAAGCGAGCGCGTTCTTTTTCGAGTCCTTCCACGTATTTGTGTGCTTGTGCTTGTGCCTCACGTCTGCGTCGCCAGTAGATGTAGGAGCTTACAAGGAGTGCGAGGATGATGAAGCTCATGGTGGAGATTGCGATGTATAACTGACGGCGTGCAGCTGTTTTGTTGAGTCGTGCTATCTCTGTTTCTCGTTCCTGTGCCTTGAGTTGTTGGGTGAGTTCGGAGAGCTGTCTCTGCACATTTTCGCCTCGCAAAGTGTCGTTGACGGCTGCGGCTTCGATGGAAAGATTGTAGGCTCGTTGGAAGTTTCCGAGTCCTGCTGCACAGATGGCTCTCTGCTTGAGATAGATGTCGCGCGGATAGGTTCCGTTGCTCAGTGCTGCGGAATCTACTTGTTTTAACGTGCTGAGTGCTCCCACATAATCCTCCTTCTTGAGTTTAATGTCTGCCATCGTTTGGAGAAGTGCCACTGCATTGATGCCTTTTGATGGTACTTGCTTGACCAATTGTTCACAGATATTGAGATAGTAGTTGATTTTCTGTGTATCGTCTTGCACCAGATATGCTTGCAGTAGGTAACTCAGGGTCTTCAGTTCCAAGCTGTAATGCTGGATGCTGTCAATTTGGGGCAGGATGGTCTCCAACTGCTGTATGGATTTCTTCACTTCTCCTTTCTTCAACAAGATGAATCCCTTGTTGGAGAGGGCACTCAGTTTTTCTGTCATATCATCGGCGCGGACGGCTGCTTCGTATGCTTCCTGGCTGGCATCCAAGGCTTCATCTTGTCGCCCTAAAGTTGCGAGCGACGTGGCAAGATTGTTGTAGAGGAAAGCCAAATCTTCGTCGTCATTCACTGCTTTTGCCTCTTTGATGCCTTCTTCCAGAAAGTAGCAGGCAGAGTCGGGCATACCCAAGCGTCGGTAGGCAATGGCTGCGTTTCCGCACGACACGGCTTTGTCTTCTCCGTAGTATGCTTTGCCTCCTTCTTTGATGGCTTGTCGGAAATACCGCATACCCTCTTTCATTTCGCCCATAATGGTATAGATAGCTCCTTTTTCGCTAAGCAGGGCTGAATGCATGCTGTCGCTCACTTGCAGGGGCAGGGCTTGGTCAACGTAGTATAGGGCGGAATCGAACTGATTGTCTTCCGTTTTGATTTGTGCCATAGCTATCCATGCGGATGCCATACCTTCTTCGTTTCTTTCTTCCTGATAGGAAGCGTATGCTTTTCGCAGGAGCTGATATGTTTTTGGGAAGTTGCCTTCACTTGCCATCTCTGAGGCTTGGGTATAGAATTCATCGCCTTTGCTGGGTGCTTGGGTTGAACGCTGGCAGGATTGGAAGGACAGGAGGATGATGAAGAGTAAAGAGGGTAAAGAAAGGTGAGAAAGGTTTGGAAAGCACTCTCTATACTTTCTATACCTTTTTTGAATGTGTTTGTTGAAGTTTCTCATAATGTTGAAGGGTGAAAACGATTGTTCAGTTTAAAAAAATTAATGGTCATTCACGGAAAATTCACGGAAAATTCGTGGTCATTTGCGTTAAAAAACAAAAACATGAATTCCCGTAAATACCCGTGAACCTTCAGCTCGGCGAAGCCAATTTTCATGAATTGTAATGTTTTCTTTCAAAAATAATAAATGGTCATTCACGGAAAATTCGTGGAAAATTCGTGGTCATTCGCGTTAAAACAAAAACATGAATTCCCGTAAATACCCGTGAACCTTCAGCTCGGTGAAGCCAATTTTCACGAATTTTATGTTTTTGTGAAAACTATTATTTAGGTGGGTTTTGTGTATCAGCCATCATTTTGACTATAGATGAAAAAACGTGGACTGATAACTACGTCTATGCTTATCGAGGTATCGGCAAACACCTTTGCACCATATACGAGTAAAAGCCCACGCCAAACGACGTGAGCACTAACTTTTACTCCTGGTGCTTTCTTAATTTTGCCGAATTTTGATAAGCCAGAATATAAGCTAATGCTTCTATTTTTTATTTGTGGATTGTTCTTGTTTTATTCCATAAGCATGTGGTTTGTTGATTTCTTTCTGCAAATATACTCCTTTTTGTTAAATCACACAAGTTTTTATGATGTGAGTTTGGGACAAGCAAAGGTCTCAACTTTGGATGTACTGACGCATTCTTTTGAATGAACTGAAGCAACGAACCTTCAGCGTTGTTCAAGCGAGCCTTCGTTTGAGCTACGACGAAGGCTCGTTGATTCGATAACGAGCCTTCGCGCTACGAGTTGGTACGTTATTAAGTTTTTGAGTTGATAAATTTTTGAGTTTTTAAGTTTTCAACCTTAACCCTAAACTTGAGTTTAACCTCCATCCGATTCATCAACCCTAACGATAACCCTAACGATAACCACCATCCAGTCGGAAAGTTAAGGTTAAGGTTAGGGTTAAGGTTGAAATTATCGTTATGGTTGTTTTTTTTCTCTTTATTTTGCAATGGCTCGGACGGTTCTGCCGTTGTACCTGTCGTTCATAACAGCATTGTAGAGTGGAGCGTCATTAAAGGTTGAGATGGAGAAGAAATATGCATGTTGGTTGAGATAATCATCTAAATAAAAGGTGGATGTCCAATTTTGAGTTGATATTCCCTTGAGTGTTATGGATGTATCTATATAACTCCCAGCAGCAGGCATAAACACACTATTGCCGTTGGAACCTGTGAATATCCATCCTTTTGTGCCACGATACTCTATTTGTTGACAGCTGCAGTTGTTCATGAGTTCGTGGTAGGCACCTTCTGAAGGCATACGCCAAGGCTTTCCCCATTTCACGTAGGCTACATCGTTGGGTGTGCCGCTGATGTTGATGCCGGCATAATCGCAGACGTAATCATCATAAGTGTAATCATAATGGGCTAAGGTGTAGGTGTCCCAAGAGTAGTTTGTTTTCTCTTCCACTTCGCCCCATGCGTAGTAGCCTCCATCGTCTTCTGGAGCAGAAGAGCCGACGTTGCAACAAGCCCATTTGTTTCCGCTTGGCAGAGCTAAGTCGATGGCATGAGGGTGATGGGTGTCGGGGCAGAAGGATGGAAGAGGCAATACTATCATGCTGTCGATGTCGGCGACGGGAATGAAGAGTGGGTCTTGGGGCATGTGAACCCACAGTGTGGTGGGTTCGTTGTGCAGAAAGGTGATGCTATCTATTTTCTCACAGGGCAAATAAAGCTTGGTGTCGTTGTTACGATAGATAATAAGAGACTGCTCTGTATGCTGCGCCAGCATGGAGAGCGGGAACAGCATACAGATGAGGAAGAGTTGTAATTTGTGCATTTGTTTTTTTAGTTTATGTCTCCTAAAGAAAAAGACAAAATGTACTAAAGATAAAAACTTTGTTGATTTTGCTAATTTCTTTAGGAGTCTTATTCACTTGGGCTAAAAGATTATATGTCTCCTAAAGAAAAAGACAAAATGTACTAAAGATAAAAACTTTGTTGATTTTGCTAATTTCTTTAGGAACAATGAAATAATAACTTGGTATAAATGACATAAGTTTTCTTAGGAAAGAAATTAGAAGATTACCGTCCTTGGACGCTTGGGGCAACGCTCCCAAGAATTATCATAATTACTCCAAAAATCAGGTGTTGTTTAAAAGAAAAAACATTCTATTTCTAAAAAAATTATTCTAATTATTTTAATTTCTTTCCTAAAAAATCGTACCAACTTATTTTTTACGATTACTTAGGAGTCTTATTCGTTTTTACTTTCGAGTTTTTCTTTTACGTTGTCGGCGAAGTCGGAGGCTGCTTCTTTGGCGGTGGCGAGTTTTTCTTCTGCCACTTTTCGGAATTCTTCTGTTTTCTCGACTGCGTCTTTCTTGAATTCTTCGAATTTCTCTTTGGCTGCATCAATCTTGTCGCCATACTTTTCGTTGAATTCGTCTTTGGCTGCTTCGGCTTTTTCTGCAACGTCTTTTGCTACGTCGGATGCTTTTTCTGCAAGGTTTTCCATTGCTTCTTTGGCATCGGATGCTATGTCTGCTACTTTTTCAGCTGCTTCTTTGCTGATTCTCTGAAGTTCTTCTTTGTCGCCGTTCTTGATGGCGTCCCAAAGTTTTTCTAATGATCCCATGGTGTTCGTTTTTTTTTGATTGTTAGTAAAAAGCTTGTGATTTGTGTTATTTGATTGTACAAAAATATGATATTTTTGCTGTTTTGCAAAATTTTTAGTCGGAAAAGTTCGTTATTGTTGACAATGAGATACGTTGATTTGCATACACATCGAAAAGGTGATAATAAGTACAATGCGCAAGGTACAAGGTACAGCGTGGTGAATTGTGCGCCGACGGATGAGCTGGACGGGTTGAGGTATTGCTCTGTTGGGATTCATCCGTGGGACGTGGCGGTGGGTTGGCATGAGGATTTTGAAAGGCTGAAGGAACGGGTGCTATTGCCGCAGGTGGTGGCGATAGGTGAATGTGGTTTGGACAAGCTGAGAGGGGGTGAGTGGTTGTTGCAGATGGAGTGCTTTCAGGCGCAAATCGACTTGGCAAGGATGGTGGGAAAGCCTTTGATTCTGCACTGCGTGAAGGCGGTGGATGAGGTGATGAGGATGTGTGTGGGTGTGAAATGTGTTTTTCATGGTTTTCGTGGGAAACCTGAACTTGCCAAACAGCTTTTGGGGAGGGAATTTGATTTGTCGTTTGGCGAGAGGTTCAATGTGGAGAGCTTGGCTTTGGCTTGGCAAGCGGGGAGGATGTGGCTGGAAACGGACGAGAGCGAACTGGGGATTGAGGAAATTTATGAGCGTGCTGCAAGGGCTTTGCGCATTTCGCCGACGGACATTGTTGTGCCTGGGACGGTGAGTTGGTGAGCGATTTCATCGAGTGGTTGGAGCACGAACATGCGTTCGGGAAGATGGGCATGGGGGATGGTGAGTCGTGTGCTGCGGATGATGACGTGGTGGTAGATGAGGATGTCGATGTCGATGAGGCGGTCATGATAGACACCGTTTTTGCTTTTTTCTGTGCGTCCCAGGTCGCGCTCTATGGCTTGTGTGGCATCGAGCAGTTGGTAGGGTAGGAGTGTGGTTTCGATGCCGATGCATGTGTTGAGAAAACTGTTTTCGGAATGGAATCCCCACGGCTCTGTGACAAGAAAAGCGGATTGGGACACAACGGTCCCAATCCGCTTTTTTATTTCGGAGATGGCAAGGCGAAGATTTTCTTCTTTGTTGCCAAGATTCGTGCCAAGTGAGAGATAAATCATGATGGTTGAATGAAGAATGAAGAATGAAAAATGAAGAATGTGTTTTAGTATATGTAATGTTCATTCTTCATTCTACATTCTTCATTCTTCATTTATATAATGAGCAGCGCGTCGCCGTAGGTACCGAACTTGTAGTCGATGTCGCCGGTGAGTGCTTCCTTGTATGCCTTCATCACGTTTTCGTAACCGCCAAATGCGCAGGCGAGCATGAGCATGGTGGAGAGTGGAAGCTGGAAGTTGCTGACGAAGGAGTCGCACACGCTGAATTCGTATGGAGGGAAGATGAAACGGCTGGTCCAGCCTTCGAATTCCTTCAGGATTCCTTCGGGACCTGCTGCTGTTTCGGTGGCACGGAGTACGGTGGCTCCGATGGCGCAGACACGTTTGCCGTTGGCTTTCGATTCGTTGACCAGTCGGCATGCTTCTTCTTCCACAAACATCTGCTCGGAGTCGCACTTGTGCTTGGTGAGGTCTTCCACGTCGATTTGTCGGAAGTTGCCGAGACCAATGTGGAGGGTGATGAATGCTTGGTTGATGCCTACAATTTCCATGCGCTTCATCAGTTCGCGTGAGAAGTGGAGTCCTGTGACTGGTGCTGTCACTGCTCCTTCTTTCGATGCGAAGATGGTCTGGAAGTTCTCAAGGTCTTCTGGTATGGCTTGTCGGATGTGGCGCACGTCGTCGGGGATTGGTGCTTCGCCCAGTGCGTAGAGTTCGCGCTTGAATTCGTCGTGAGGACCGTCGTAGAGGAAGCGGAGTGTGCGTCCGCGTGAGGTGGTGTTGTCGATGACTTCTGCCACCATTGAGTTGTCTTCTCCGAAGTAGAGTTTGTTTCCTATGCGGATTTTTCGTGCTGGGTCAACGAGCACGTCCCACAGGCGTAGTTCTTCGTTGAGTTCGCGAAGCAGGAACACTTCTATCTTTGCTCCCGTCTTTTCCTTGTTGCCGTAGAGGCGAGCAGGGAAAACTCGGGTGTCGTTGAAGATGAATGTGTCGCCATCGTCAAAATACTGGATTATATCCTTGAAAAGTTTATGTTCTATTTCACCAGTGTTCTTGTGGAGCACCATCAGTTTTGCCTCGTCGCGGTTTTTAGGCGGATTCACGGCAATCTTCTCGTCGGGGAGTTTGAATTTGAATTGGGAGAGTTTCATTAAAGTGAAATAATTATGAGAATGTTATATTTTTTATTAACTCCTGAAGAAATAGACTAAATGTACTAAATATAAAATTTTTGCCAATTTTGCCGATTTCTTTAGGAGATTATAAAGCTATTTCTTGTGAATTGACAAATGATTCGAAATCGGTGATTTCGATGGACTGTTGCAGTGTGTAGTTGCCAATGCGAGTGCGGCAGAGAGAGGTGAGATAGGCTCCGCTTCCGAGTGCTTCACCGATGTCGCGAGCCAGAGCGCGGATGTAGGTTCCCTTGCTGCATACGATGCGGATGGTGATGCTGGGATATTGGAGTGGTGCCTGTTCGTTTTCTTTTTGATATTGTTCGATGAGTTCAGGCGTGAGGTTCTTGATGTTGATGGCGTGTGGCTTGGTGGAGATGTCGGAAACTGTGGTTGGGGTGAGTTGGCATGAGAGGAGTTCTATCTTGTCAATCACCAGAATCTTTGGTTTCAGTTCCACTTCCACACCTTTTCGAGCCAGCTTGAAGGCGCGCTTTCCATCCACTTTCACGGCGGAGAAGCGTGGCGGTACTTGTTCGATACGTCCGAGAAACTTCGGGAGTGTGGCTTCCACGAGTTCTCGGGTGATGTGAGCGGTGGGGAAGGTGGCGTCTTCCGCTGTTTCTCTGTCGAAGGAAGGGGTTGTGGCACCGAGTTTCAGGGTGGCAATGTATTCCTTCGTTCCTGCTTGCAGTGTGTCAATCTGCTTGGTGGCTTTTCCTGTGCAGACGAGCAGGACACCCGATGCCAGAGGGTCGAGTGTGCCAGCATGTCCCACCTTCAAGTCCTTAGCCTTCAATCCGAGTCGGGAATTGAGTATGCCACGCACTTTCGACACGATGCGAAAGGATGTCATGGTGTAGGGCTTGTTGAAACAGAAGATTTCGCCTGTTTGAGGATGAAGCATGATTGTTGGTTAATGGGGTTAAGCAAAGAGTTGCCAGATGATGGTGGCAACGCCCACGATGGCGCAATAGATGGCAAAGTAGATGAGTTTGCCTTTCTTGACAATGTTAATCATCCATTTGCAAGCCAGACAACCCGTGATGAAGGCTGCCACGAAACCGACTACGAGTGCCGACACGCTGATGCCTGCCATTGCTGCCTCGACACCTTCTTCAATCATGTCCTTCACGTCGAGCAATGCTTGTCCGAGAATCGGAGGAATTACCATGAGGAAGGAGAACTGTGCAAGGTTTTCTTTCTTGTTGCCGAGGATGAGGCCCGTGCCGATGGTGCTGCCCGAACGCGACAGTCCTGGCAGAACGGCGCAAGCCTGAGCAATGCCGATGATGAAAGCATCGACGTAGGAGATGTGTTCCTTGGTGCGAGGCTTGGCAATGTAGGAGAAGGAGAGGAGCAGTGCGGTGATGCACAGGCATACACCCACTACCATCAGACTGGAGAAGTAAGCTTCTACTTGGTCCTTGAAGCAGAGGCCGACGATGCCCACAGGAATCATTGAAACGATGATGAGGAGCGCATAGTTTTGTTCCTCATTGAGGGAACGAATGCCGTAGGAACTTGGCACGATGCTGTTGCCAGTCTTGAAGAGTCCTTTGAAAATCCATGTCACTTCTTTCCAAAGAATGACCAAGGTGGAAAGAACTGTTGCCACGTGTACGGCAATGGTGAATGTCATAATCTTGTCGGGGTCTTCCACACTGAGAAGTTCGGCAGCAAGTGCCAAATGTCCGCTACTGCTCACGGGGAGATACTCGGTGAGCCCCTGAAAAATGCCCATGATGAGGGCTTGAAGCCAATCCATGTGAATGTAAAGTTTTGAATGTAGAATTAAGAGTGAAGAATGAAGAATTAAGAATGATAATTACATGAAGTAAAATACATTCTTCATTCGAAGCGGAGCAACCATTCTTCATTTATATAATCACTCTTCGTTCTTTATTTTATTTTGATGTTTGGGTTTAACGAGGATGGCAACAACTACGAAGATGAAGCCGAAAAGACAAACGAGTGGAGCAACCACGATTCTGCGTGTGCTGAAGATGTCGGGGTTGAAGGCTTCTTCTGTTGTGCCACTACCCGACATGAGGATAAAGCCTAACACTACAATGAGGAATCCTACCACGAGGAGGATGTAGTTGAGCTTGCCGAATGCAAAATTATTTTTCATATCTTTTTGATAAGTTAAAAGTTAATAGTTAAAAGTTAAAAACTTGCTGTTCATTGGCACTTTTAATTTTTAACTTTCAATTTTTAATTTTTTAGTTACACATGATAAAGGTCGTTGCTGCTCATTTTGAGGTACTTGCTCAGGGAAGCGTAAGTGCAAAGAAAGGTGATGAGCAGACCGAAAGCAAGCACCGTGATGCCTACGATGAGGAGCAGTTTGTTGTCGATGACCGCATTGATTTCTGGGTCGAACTTCTGCAACCATTGCACACCGAAGTAGATGAACACGTCTGCCAGGATTGCCGACACGATGCCTAAGCAGAGTGCCTGTTTGAGGAACGGACGACGGATGAAATTCCACGATGCACCCACGAGTTTCATGGTGTTGATGATGAAACGTCGGGCAAAGATGGTGAGTCGAACCGTGTTGTTGATGAGTTCGAAAGAGATGTAGGTGAACAGGGCAGCGATGATGAGCAGGATGAGAGAGAGCTTGCTGATGTTGTCGTTCACCGACTGCATCAACTCTTTCTGGTAGAGCACATCAATGATTTTGTCGTTCGACTTGATGCGTCGTACAATGTTCGTGAGGCTGTCGTTGTTGGCAAATGCCGAATTCATCTTGATTTCGAACGAAGCCGTAAAAGGGTTTACGTCGATGAATTCAGTGGGGTCGGTTCCCATTGCCTCGGTTTGTTCCTTCAGCGCCTGTTCTTTTGAAATGTATTGAATCGACTTCACGTATGGCTGTTTTGCAAATTCAGCCTGAAGTCCTTTCACGTCATCCTCCACGAGGTCGTCGCTCAGCAGGACACTCACGTTGATGTTCTCGCGGACGTAGGTGGATAGGTTTTGCGCCACGAGTACAAACATGGTGATGGTGCCCAGTAAGATGAGCACAAGCGTAGTGCTGATGCACGAAGTGATGAACTGCGTGCTAAAGAAACTGCTTCTATGATGTCTTTTTGCCATATTGTCTAAATTAAGAATGAAGAACTAAGAATGAAGAATTAAGAATGATAATTACACGTGTTCAACAAGCAGGGTGAAATACATTCTTCATTCTTAGTTCTTCATTTTTCATTTTCAAATACTTCCACTCCTTTCAGCGTGGCTGAAGAAGAGTCGGTGATGCGAACTTTCACGAAGTCGCCCACATGGTGGTTGCCACGGTCGAACACCACTACCTTGTTCTGCTGAGTGCGGCCGAAGAGCTGTTCACGAGAGCGTTTGCTCGTTCCTTCCACCAGAATCTCAAACTCCTTGCCGATGTCCTTACGGTAGCTTTCAGCCGACAGTTCGTTCTGCAAGGCAATCATTTCGTTCAGACGGCGCAGTTTTGTTTCCTCGGGCACGTCATCAGGCAGATGCTTCGATGCGTAAGTGCCTGGACGCTCCGAATAGCGGAACATGAAAGCAGAGTCGTAACCACATTCGCGCATGAGCGAGAGCGACAACTGGTGGTCTTCCTCCGTTTCGGAATGATAGCCCACGAAGATGTCGGTGGTCAGCCCGCAATCGGGCACAATGCGATGGATGGCAGCTACGCGGTCGAGATACCATTCACGTGTGTATTTGCGGTTCATGAGTTTCAGGATGCGGTTGCTACCGCTCTGCACAGGCAGATGGATATGTCTGCACACGTTGGGGCAGTCGGCAATCACCTGCAAGGTCTCGTCGCTCATGTCCTTCGGGTGCGAGGTGGTGAAACGAATCCTCATCGTTGGGAAGGTTTCAGCCACTTTTCGGAGCAACATGGGGAAGCTCACGTCGCCGCATTGGTAGGAATTCACATTTTGTCCGAGGAGCGTCACCTCCTTGTAGTTGCGTTCCTGGAGGTCGCGCACTTCGTTGAGGATGCTCTCCACGTCGCGACTGCGTTCACGTCCGCGAGTGTAAGGCACGATGCAGTAGTGGCAGAAGTTGTTGCAGCCACGCATGATGCTTACGAATCCCGACACGTGGTTGGCGTGAATGCGGGTTGGGAGCACATCCTTGTATGTTTCAGTAGTGGAAAGTTCAATGTTGATAGCCTTCTCGCCCATTTCTGCCGCTGCAAAAAGTTCGGGAAGCGTGAGGTAAGAGTCGGGGCCAGCCACGAGGTCAACGTGATGATGCTCAATGAGTTCGTCCTTCACGCGCTCTGCCATGCACCCCACAACACCCACAATCAGGCCACCTTTTCCCCGCTTCTGCTTGACAGCGTTGAGCGCCTCCAGTCGGTTCAGGATTTTCTGCTCTGCATTGTCGCGTACCGAGCAGGTGTTGAGAAGAATAGCATTGGCTTCGTCGAGGTTTTCACAAGTCTCGTAGCCAGCCATCTTCATCACAGAGGCAATAACTTCACTGTCCGCCACGTTCATTTGGCAGCCATAAGTTTCAATGAGTAATTTCTTCATGTAATGAAAACGAATCTTTCTTGAAATCTGATTTCAGCGTGCAAAGATACAACATTTTTGAGCCCTTGTCAAGACTTTCGGCTAAAAACCGCTGAAACTCAATGAAGTATTAACGCTTTTTTGTTCTTTTTTCGAAGAAATACACTAACTTTGCATGACAAAGCGGTTGGATTCTTAGAGACTTCTCTTTCTCTCCTACCACTCAAAACTCTTTTCTGCGAAAACATAAAAACTCAAAAACTTATAAACTCAAAAACTCCAAAAACTCTCACATCATGTTCACACAACGCGAATGCGACATCCTGAAAAGCGAGCTCCACGGCACAATGGTGGAAGCAATGCAAGTGACATTCCTCCCTTCTGACGACGACGTAGCCCTCTGCGAAATGCCTATCACCGACACGGTGCGCCAGTACCTGGGCGTACTGCATGGCGGTGCCTACTTGGCACTTGCCGAAACCATCGCTGGTGCAGGTTCGCTCCACATCACGGGCTTCGACATGGATGCCAAAGTGTGCGGCACGGAGGTGAGCGGTTCCCACGTCACCATGTCTGCCACCCACGGCAAGGTCTATGGCAAGGCACGACTCGTCTATGCTGGCTACTCCACCCATGTGTGGAACGTGGAAATCGTTGGCGAAGATGGCACCGTACTCTCCGTGGAGCGCGTCACCAACCGCATCCTGTGGTCGAAGAAGGAAACCCACAATTTGACCACCAACTAATCGCAGCGTAACAACATACCCTTCCTTTTTAACTTTTAACTTTTATTTTTAGCTTTCTTATATGGGATACATCGAACAAAACCTCGTTGCCGACGAGCGAATCATCTTCAAAGGTGAAATCCACTGGATGCGCTATGCTCGTCCTGTCCTCATCATTTTCTTGGGTGTCCTTGCCCTTTATTGGAACCTCCCAGCAGTGGTAATTGGTACGGTTCTGATTCTCATCGGTCTCTTCCGAATAGCCTATATTTATTTTGGTCTCAGCTATGCCGTTACCAACAAGCGCATCATCCTCAAAAAAGGCATCTTCAACGTGGAAGCACTCGAAATCATCCTCACCAAGGTGGAAGGAGTGCATATCGAGCAAAGTTTCTTAGGAAGACTGATGAACTATGGAACAGTAGTCGTTACCACGGGCGAAGTCATCAACCGTTTCGAGTATGTAGCATATCCAGCCCAGTTCAGCAACAGCGTTCACGAAGTGGTGCAGAGTTTGGACACCGAAGACCCAACGCGCCTGTCGCAAATACAAACCAACAGTGCCAGTGCCAAGCTCCCTCGCAAAGGCTGTCTCATTGTCTTGATTCTCATTGCCTTGGCAATCGTCATCGCCAAGAACATCCTGGTTTATAAATACATCGACCAGCCACGCCAGGAGCAACAAGACTCCATCCAGAACAACAGCATCGATAATCTAGAAGAATTCACAGAGGATAATTGATGTAGAAACAAAAATTGAAAGAAATAGGGTGTGTCAAGAAAAAGACACACCCTATTTCTTTATAGTTTGTTGGGGATAAAGAAATGAATCGGCAGATTGTATTTCATCTTTGTGGCTGTACCATTGAGTTTACCTGGTATCCACTTAGGCATCTTTCGGATGACACGGGCACCTTCTTTGGCAAACATGAGTGCGAACTGTTCTTTCAACTGTTTCTGTATGACCTCTGGTTCTTGACTGAACATTGTTGTTTTGAACCGTTCTATTCGGCAGTTGAGGGCTGAGATGTTACTAATCTGTCCGTCGTTCTCTACAAAAAACGTCATAATGACCTTTCCTTCCACAGCATATTTTTCAGCTAATTTTGGGTACTTTAAGTTTTCCTTGAGGAACTCCATCAATGCTTGTTCACCACCAGGAAAATGAGGCATCTCCTCCGCAAGGTTGCAAACGAAAGGTTTGCTACTTGCTGTGTCGTTTTTGACAGATGTGATGTCTGCATTTTGTGCTGCTACGCCCATTGTCAAGATGGCAAACAGTGATGTGATGATATGTTTTTTCATATTTTATTATTTAAAGTCTCAATGTGCTTGATAAGCGGTGACTTTAATACCCAACCCTCCTCATTCAAACGAACTCAAAGGCTGGAGCGAAGACTTCTTCACCTATGGGAACTTCTTTTAAGTTTCTGATATCAATAACCGCTCCGTATTGAAGAAAGTTCTCTTGGAATCCCTCAATATTTCTGCCCCAATATATCATGCAGCAAGCCATGGGAGCACCTTTACCTGTGTCAAGACCGTTCTCAAGGAAGCGAAGGCGAGTGTCATAGAGGAAACAGATAGAATCAGCTACGCCAAAGACACATCTTTTCCAATGGGAAGTGTTGGTGGCTACAGGTACGAGGGCGATAACCTCGGAGCCATATTCGCGATGTGTATTGGCGCATTTGGTTAACCAGTCCTTAATAGTAGTTCCACGCTCGCGGTCAGCACCATAGGGTGGATTGACATAGACAGTGGGATAGTTCCAACTTTCTTTTAATCCATCATGCTCTGGCAAGCGGTATTCAACCTCTGCTTCTACAATTGAATATTCGTTAGAGCAAGGGTCTAAATCAATTCTGCCATTCCAAAAACGTTTGATGGCATTGACATACTTATGGGGAGTACACCAACTTTGGCTAAGCGTGTTTACATGTCTACCTGCTGTCATAAAATAGCCCTCCAATCTTTATTTTTGAGAGTTACAAGGATTCGTTTCAAGTCATGTAAAGTTCCACCGTTTGGCGAAATCACATTGAACCATTTTTCGATTCGGGAGAGGTTTTCTGCAAAATAATCATCCAAGGCAAAATGTGCTGATTGCTCCATTTTCTTCTTTGTGAAGGCATTATCAATTTTAGGACCTCCTGCTGGTGGATAGCTTGCGATAAAAGCATCGCGAACAGCCTTGAATTTGGGGAGAGGGGAGCGTAGTAAGTCTGTGATAAACTCTGCTAAACCTTCGTCGGTAAGGAATAGTAGCCAATCGTAACTCTGAGCAAGAACTTTCATTTCCTTATTTTGATTGTTTGCGGTAAACCAGTTACCATGATTACTCACTACGCCAATTGAAAGCGTAAAATCACGTAATTGCTGGGGTTTTCCGTTGAAGATAATGTCGTTAAGGAGTTGGTCATAAGGGCCTACGTATGCTTCTCCGTTAACATAGTAAATCCCATCTAGTCCGCCTTGGTCGTTACGCACTTTCTGAAGCGAGGAGGTCGTTTTGGCAACGTATGCACCTTGCTTAGCCTTTTCAATAGTTTGCGGTCCTTTGGCATCGCCCTCCTTTCCTACGCGCTTACATTCAATCATGGCATAAGCATGCTTGTCAAGAATATAGGCATGCATAATTGTATTGTTAGAAGTTATTTTGTCTGGTGTTGCAATTGCAATAGAATGTTTGTCTGTGCCAATTACACAAGCGTTTTGTATGATGCCCTTGTTAATTACCTTGTTGCTTGTCAGTGAGAAGGAGATGGGAAGTTGGATTTTGTCAGCCACTTTCCGAGCTGTAGTAGGAGTATTAGCTGGAATCTCAAAAACTGGATACTTGGCACGAATAGGATGCAGAGTGAACTCTACATTATGTGTAATCTCTTCGTGTCCATATTCAGCTAATGGACGTTCAATGGCAACGGAATCATTTTCATCCCACTGCCTTAGGAGATAAAAAATAATTGTTTCGATGAAAGTGCCAAGTGCTCTGCCTGCGGCTTTCTTGCTATCCAGCCTATCACCAAACACTTCTTGGCTCAGCAAAGTTTGTAATTCGTCTATAGATTGATATGCCATAATTGTAACGATTGTATTTTAACTTACTGCAAATATACACATAATTCTTCTATTTTATATTTCTTTCAATGTTAAAAGTACCAAATGTCAGTCGAAGACATATAGTTTCATGTTATTTCCCCCTGTTGATTATCGCTTCATAATGGAAGCGTTAAGAAAGTGATGATGAATTAAGGAAGTCAATAAAGCATTTGCTAAATATATTATATCTTAAACAAACTCGCAATCGCAAAACAATCTGCGGTTACGAGTTTTATTATTTTGACAGAAAAGAGAACGAGGACTAATATGCGTAAACGTCTCCAAAGTATTGGGGAAATCCGTCCCGTTTTGTTACCTTTATAACAGAACTACGCAACCTCGCTCATCTCATAAAGATGTTCGGGTGCAATGTCTATAGTGCCATCGAGCCAGCAGACAGTCCAACCGTCAAGGCTGACGCAGTTGAAAACTTCTTTGTTGCGCAGAGGGGCAAAGAGTTTGTATTTCTCAATGAGTGGCAGACAGTCGAATATTCGTTGGCTTCCATCGTTGAAAGTCAGGTGTAGCCGGTAGTCATCAAGCGAACGTGCGGCAATGACCCATTTCAGTTCATTCTTCTGTTCCATACGCTAATCTAGTGGGTTAGTTTTTACCAGAGTTTCTCCATTTTCCATGCGCACCCAGTTATCCATAAGCTTTCGAAAACTCGTTGTGCTTTGCCGCAAAAATCGCAAAAAGGCGGGCGAAGATGCTCTGAGTTGTCACCTTCGCACGCCTGTGTTTTTAGTTGTGATTATACGCAAATGTGTTGAAATCCAAATGCTTAGAATGGTAAATCGTCGGTGCTGTCGCCTTCGGTGAAATCGACGGGAGCTTGGGTGGCAGCTGGTTGGGCTGGCGCTGATGCAACTTGTGGCTGTGCTGGTGCTACGCCTGCTGGCTGGTCTGCAAATGTCTGTGCTGCTGGTGCTACGCCTGGGGCTGGCACTTCGCCTGGGGTGACGTGGTCCACACGCCAGGCACGGATGTCGTTGTACCAGCGTCCTTGGTATTCGCGGGCGTTGATGTCGAAGAACACGTTGATTTCGTCGCCTAACTGTATGTTGAACTGCTTGATTTTGTCCTCGCCGAACACGTTGAATGCCATTCTGCGTGGAAACTGTTCGTGGGTTTCAATCACATAGTCCTGTGTCATCCAGGGATTTCCTGTTGATTTTGCCAAACCGCTTCGTGCTTCGAGCACTGCGATTACTCTTCCTGCTAATTCCATATTCGATTGTTTGTTTTTGTTATTTTGTTTCTATCAAGTAAGCGAGGGCTCGTTTGAGTTCAGGCGAGGGCTCGTTGTTGTTCAAGCGAGGGCTCGCTTGAATTTGTTTGAGGGCTCGCTTGGTTGGTTTGTTCAAAAAAGGAAGGAGCGAAAAAATCACTCCTTCGTTTCTGATTTCTCTGCTCTCCTTTTCTGATTTCTCTGCGAATATACGGCTTTTTTCGGAAAAACTCAAAATTCCGTATGTTTTATTTCCTTTTTATGGAAAGTTTTGTCTATCTTTGTAAACTGAATGTGCGTAAAGGAACGTGCATTTTGCATCATGTAAAATTATAACAAATAAAGAAGATATACTCATGAAATTCAACGTATCAAGCGCAACGCTCTGCAATCGTCTGCAGACTTTGAGTAGGGTTATTGCCAGCAAGAACTCTATTCAGATTTTGGATTGCATTCTCTTTGAACTTCAGGACGACAAGCTCCGCCTGAAGGCTTCTGACAGCGAAACCACTTTGGTGTCCACGCTCGATGTGGATGAGGCTGACAGCAATGGTGTGTTTGCCATCAAGGCTGCTACGATTATCAATGGTCTGAAGGAAATCGCTGACCAGCCTATCACGCTGGAGGTGAACCCCGAGACGCATGAAATCGTCATTTTCTATCAGAACGGTCGAAGCAGTTTTGTGGGTCAGAGTGGTGATGAATATCCTGTCTATCCGGAGATTAAGGACGATGCTCAGCAGTTGACTATCGATACAAGCGTGTTGCTCAATGGCATTTCGCGTGCTATCTTCGCCACGGCTGAGGATGAGATTCGTCCTGTGATGAATGGTATTTATTTCGACATCACGCCTGACAGTGTCACGTTCGTGGCAAGCGATGGCCACAAGCTGGTTCGCGACCGTTCTTTTACTACGCATGGTGGTGAGCAGCCTTGTGCTTTCATCTTGCCTAAGAAGCCTGCGAAGATGCTGAAGGACATTCTGGCGAAGGAAAGTGGCGATGCCATCGTGAGGTTCGACGACCGCAATGCCCGCGTGGAGCTGGAGAACTATGTGCTCAGTTGCCGTCTCATTGAGGGTCGCTATCCTAACTACAATTCGGTGATTCCGCAGGACAATCCGTTCCGTGTGACGGTTGACCGCGTGACGCTCATCGGTGCGCTCCGTCGTGTGCTTGTGTTTGCCAGCACTGCCACTTCGCTCGTGAAACTGCGTGTGGACCAGAACGACCTGACTGTTTCGACTCAGGACATCGACTTCTCCACTTCGGCTGAGGAGCATGTGCTTTGCGACTACAGCGGCACTGCCATGAGCATCGGTTTCAAGGGTCCGTTCCTCGTGGATATTCTCAACAGCATGTCTTCGCAGGAAGTGGTGCTGGAGTTGGCTGACCCAAGCCGTGCGGGTGTCATCGTGCCAGAAGAGCAGGAAGAGCAGGAGGACCTCCTCATGCTTCTCATGCCAATGATGCTGAATGAATAAAAGCGCAGGGCGATTACCGTTTTGCGAATTTTTGTAATCATTGCGTTTAGCGTTTAAAGATTAGCGACGTTGCCTTCTCGACAATCTGTTTTTGTGCATAAAACTAAATTGAGTGAGGGGTGGATTCGTTAAGCTTTAAACGCTAATCTTTAAGGAACAATGAAAATTCACGAATAATTCACGGATAATTGGCTACGCCGAGCTAAAGGTTCACGGAAATTTATGTTTGATATTTATTTAACGCGAATGTCCATCAATTAACCGCGAATTAATCATGAATTAATTTTTTGTAAGAACAATATCATTCACGAAGATTCACGGAAATTTGTGTTTGATGTTTTTTAACGCGAATGTCCATCAATTAACCGTGAATTAATCATAAATTAGTTTTTTGTAAGAATAATATCATTCATGAAAAATTCACGGGAAATTTACGATAATTTGTGTTTGATATATTCTAATTTCTTTCCTAAATATAATCGTACCAAGTTGTATTTAACGATTACTAAACGAATTTATCTATGAAACTCAACCTCTCTCGCCCACTTGTGTTCTTCGACATCGAATCTACGGGTCTCGATGTGAGCAAGGACCACATTGTGGAGCTGTGTTATATCAAGGTGTTGCCTAATGGCAATGAGGAAGCGAAGAACATGCGCATTCGTCCTGTTGACTTCCGTGGTGAAACGGTGCATATCCCTGAAACGTCGTCTGCCATTCATGGCATCACGGACGACGATGTGAAGGACTGTCCCAGTTTCAGGGAGATTGCGGACGAACTGCAAGAGACTTTCAAGGGCTGCGACTTCGCTGGCTTCAACAGCAATAAGTTCGACGTGCCGCTGCTCGTGGAGGAATTCCTGCGGGTAGGCATCAATATCGACCTCTCCCAATGCCGTTTCGTGGATGTGCAGAACATCTACCACAAGATGGAGCGTCGCACTCTCTCGGCTGCCTACCAGTTTTATTGCGGTCGCGACCTTGAGAACGCGCACTCTGCGGATGCTGACACGCGTGCCACGCTCGAAGTGCTTCAGGCTCAGCTCGACAAGTATCCTGACGACTTGCAGAACGACGTGGCGTTTCTGGCGGAATTCTCTGCCATGAACCGCAATGTGGATTTTGCTGGGCGCATGATTTACGACGACAACGATGTGGAAATCATCAACTTCGGCAAGTACAAGGGTAAGACAGCCAAGGAGGTTTTCCATCGCGACCCTGGCTATCTGGGTTGGGTGCTTCAGGGCGATTTTCCGCTCAACACGAAGCAGGTGTTCCAACGTGTGGCACTGAAATACAAGAAGTTCTGATGCTTCCTTTCAGCCTCATTGACAATAATTTCCGCAGTTTTCCGTTTCTATCATAAAGCGTGATTTTTTTCACGATGCAGATAGATATTCCGCTCGGATGCTATCTTTACACTGCAAACGACCATCTTAACGCTTCTACATGTTACAGGGAAAGAAAATCGTATTGGGTATCACGGGCAGCATTGCTGCCTACAAAGCATGTTATATCATTCGCCTGCTGGTGAAGGCAGGGGCTGAAGTGCAGGTGGTCATCACGCCTGCCGGCAAGGAGTTTATCACGCCTATCACGCTTTCGGCACTGACCAGCAAACCCGTCATCAGCGAGTTTTTCTCGCAGCGCGATGGCACTTGGCATTCCCACGTGTCGCTCGGACTTTGGGCAGATGCCATGCTCATTGCTCCTGCCACGGCTTCGACCATCGGCAAGATGGCGAACGGCATTGCCGACAATATGCTCATCACCACTTATCTTTCGATGAAAGCCCCTGTGTTCATCGCTCCTGCTATGGACCTCGACATGTATGCGCATCCATCCACGCAGCAAAACCTGCAAACGCTGCAAGGCTATGGAAACCATATCATTGAGCCTGGCACGGGCTTCCTGGCTTCGCACCTCGAAGGCAAAGGACGCATGGAGGAGCCTGAGAAGATTGTGCAGACGCTTGATGAGTTCTTCGAGAAGAACGACGCTGCCCATGCGTCGCTCTGCAACAGGAAGATTCTCATCACGGCTGGACCTACCTACGAGAAAATCGACCCAGTGCGCTTCATCGGCAACTACTCGTCTGGCAAGATGGGCATTGCGCTGGCAGAGGAATGTGTGCGCCGTGGAGCCGAAGTGGAGTTGGTGCTCGGTCCTATCTCCAATCCTCAACTCCTGGAGTCGGCTGTCTTCAAGGCAAATCCTTCGCTCCTCCATGTGACGAATGTGGAGTCGGCAAATGAGATGTACGAGGCATCCGTGCGTCTGTATCCGTCGATGAATGCGGGCATACTCTGTGCGGCGGTTGCTGATTTCACTCCCGAAACGCGCGCCGACCAGAAAATCAAGCGCAAGGGTGACGAAATGGTGCTTCGCCTGAAGCCTACGCAGGACATCGCCAAGGCTCTGGGGCAGATGAAGACTGATGGTCAGCTGTTGGTGGGATTTGCTCTCGAAACCAACGACGAGGAAAGCAATGCGGAAGGCAAACTCAAGAAGAAAAACTTCGATTTCATCGTACTAAATTCGCTGAACGACAAGGGTGCTGGCTTCCGAACCGATACGAACAAAATCACCATCATCCGTGCCGACCTCTCCCGCACGGAATACCCTCTCAAACCCAAGAAGGAAGTGGCTGCCGACATCATCGACAACCTCTCCTCTCTCTTTGCATAACCCCAATTAGATCTTCTCTCCCAATTCCATCGCAAAAGTAAATGAAGCATTTCTTTTCATATCTCCTCTCCCTCGCCTTGCTGTTTGTGTTGGCTTCACCAGCTCGTGCGCAAGAGTTGAACTGCAAGGTGAAGGTGATTCACACGCAAGTGCAGGGAACCAACACCAGTGTGTTCGAAACGCTGGAAAATGCCATCATGGAGTTTATGAACAACCGTGCGTGGACCGAACTCCAGTTTAAGGAGAACGAACGCATCGACTGCACCATGAACATCACCATCAAGGCATGGGACCAGGCGACGGAGAGTTTCAAGGGCGAACTGCTCTTCCAGTTGTCGCGCCCTGTCTATAATTCGACGTACAACTCCACCGTGTTCTCCATGAACGACAAGAACTTCAATTTCACTTACAAGGAGTTCGACCCGCTGGAGTTCAACATCAACACGATGGACAGCAACCTCACCGCCATGCTTGCCTACTATGCCTACCTCTTCATCGGCATGGACCTCGACACGTTCTCACCACTTGGCGGAACGGAAGTGCTCCACACGGTGGAAACCATCGTGAACAATGCGCAGACCATGTCGGAACAGGGTTGGAAGGCGTTCGATGACAGCCGAAACCGTCATGGCATCATCAACGACTACATGGAGTCGTCGTTGGAGGAATTCCGCCAGTTGCAGTACAAGTACCATCGTCTTGGTCTTGACGAGATGTCGAACAATGTGGACCGTGGCCGTTCAGCCATCGTGGAGAGTTTGGAAATGCTCAAGCAGGCTCGTTCCAACAAGCCTCTTTCCGACCTTCCAGTCATCTTCACCGACTACAAGCGGGATGAGATTGTGAACATCTTCAAGGGGCATGGCACTCAGAAGGAGAAGGAAACGGTCTATAACATTGTTTCCGACATCAATGCCTCCCAGAATACGCAATGGAAAAACATTACAAAATAAGACCATACAAATTAAGATTTTAAAAAGTAAGAAAACATGAAGAAACTACTTGTTGTGATTATTATTATTGCCGTGGCAATCTTGATGACGCAAACTCTGCCCGACAAGAAGGCTCACAAGCGCGCCATGATGAAGGCTGTGAGCGAATACGTGGATGAAAAGGCGGAGGAAAATGGGTTTCACTCCAATGTCATCACCAACCTGGGCAAGAGCGTTGTGAATTTTGCCGCAGCTACCGCCATTGATGCAAAACTGAAGGTAAACAACTACTATCTTTTCAACACCACTTCGGTGCGCCTGAAGGGTGAGGACAAGCTCCTCTCCATCGGTCTCTTCGGCCATGTCTTCACGTTCGACAAGGAAATGCTGAGGGAAGCCTTGGAAGAAGGGGAAGAACAGGCGGAATGAGAGGATGAAATAACAGAAAGAAGAAAGGCACGGAGGAAACATTTGCTGATTGTGTTTCCTCCGTGCCTTTCTTTTGTTGACTTTGTACTTGGGGGATTATTTCAAGAAGTCGTCGAAATAGCGCGAGATTTGTTTGTGCAGATGCACGCGGTCGGTTCCCATCATGTTGTGCCCATCGCCAGGGTACGTGAAGAGGTCGGGATGCGTGTCGGCATCGATGCAAGCGCGGATGAACGACAAGCTGTGCTGAGGAACGCAGGTTGGGTCATTTCCGCCGTAGATAATCAGGAGGCGACCTTTCAGCTGGTCTGCCTTGTTGAGGCATGAGGTCTTGGCATAGCCTTCGGGGTTGGTCTGAGGAGTGTCCATGTAGCGTTCGCCATACATCACTTCGTAGTATTTCCAGTCAATCACAGGACCGCCTGCTACGCCCACTTTGAAAACGTCGGGATAGGTGGTCATCAGGCTCACGGTCATGAAGCCGCCGAAGCTCCAGCCATGCACACCCAAGCGGTCGCCATCTACGTATGGCAATGATTTCAGAAACTCCACACCCTTCATTTGGTCTTTCATCTCTTCCACACCGAGCTGGCGGAAGGTGGCTTGCTCGAAGTCGAGTCCACGATGTTCGCTGCCTCGATTGTCAAGACAGAACATCACGTAGCCTTGTTGTGCCATCCACACATCCCATCCGCGAACACCCCAATGGCGCGAGGCATCGATGTTGTGTGCGTGAGGTCCACCATACACATACACGATGGCAGGATATTTCTTCGAAGGGTCGAAGTCGGTAGGAAGCACGAGGCGATAGTAGAGGTCGGTCACGCCGTCGGCTGCCTTGATGGTTCCCACTTTCATTTCAGGCACAGCGAATTGTCCCCACGGCTCTTGTATGTCGTCGTATTGATGACGGAGCGAACCGTTCGTTGCGATGACTTCGTAGCGACGTGCCACTTCGGGCGACGACCAGCTGTCCAAGAGGAACGATCCGTTGGCGTTGAGGCGTGGTGTGTGCCAACCTTCCTTGTCGCTGAGTAACGTGCGCTTGCCTTTCATGTTCACGCTGTAGATGGCGCAACCAATCGGATTTGCCTCATTGCTCGTGAAGATGATGGATTTGTCTTTTTCGTTGAATCCAGTCACGTCAATCACTTCGAACGCTCCCTTCGTGAGTTGGCGTTCCAACTTGGCTTTCGTGCCTTTCAGTGAATAAAGGTAAATGTGGTTGTAGCCATCCTTGCGTGTCTGATAGATGAATCGGGAAGCATCCCACGGAAGGAATTCGATGGGATGAAGCGGTTCGTAGTATTTGCTGTTGTGCTCTTCGAAGAGGGTGTCAAGCAATTTGCCTGTTTCTGCATCGTAAGCATCCAAGTGCCCGTGGTTCTGGTCGCGGTTCAGCTCGATGAGATAGAGCGTTTTGGCATCAGGACTCCAAGCGATGTTCGTGAAGTAGCGGTCGGTTGGGTCGCCAGTTTGCAGGTATGTGGTCTTTCCTGTCTTCACGTTGTAGATGCCCACGCTTACCTTGTGGCTCGTTTCGCCTGCCATTGGATAAGGGTCGGGGTCGAGTTGGGCAGCGCGTGATGGACTTTCTGCACCAGTGCGAGCAGAGAGTTCGGGAATGGAAATGTTCACTTGGGGATATGCACTAACCATCGACTGGTCCATGCGATAGAAGGCAAGGAGTGAGCCGTCGGGACTCCAGAATGTTCCCTTGCTGATGCCAAATTCATCGCGATGTACGCTTTCGCCGTAAGTGAGTGTGAATGTGCCATCGGTACTCACTGCCGAGGTCTTGCTCTCAGCGTTGGTCACGTAGAGGTTGTGGTCTTTCACGAAAGCAAGGTTGCGCGATGTCTCGTTGAAGTCGGTGGCAGATGCTGCCGTGTCGAGCGGTAGGCTCCACACCACTTTCTTTTGTTTCCAATCCACGAGATACATATTATAATAAGTGGAGCATAGCACTTCTGTGCGTTCCGATGGAAAGCTCACACTGTAGAGATGGTGCAAAGTGGTTCCGCTGCCCAATGCCTCGTTGATGTCGTTCAGTGTGAAGAGCGTCTTGCCATCGTAGGCTTTCTTGTCGATGACAGTCACACGGTCGAGTTCCAGATGCAGACATTCATTGCCCCACCACGCGGTGTATTTGGCTGGTGGTACTGAATTCTGATAGTAAGTGGAACCTCCTGGGATGAGATCTTCGATGGTGAAGAGTTGTTTTGGACGGGCTTTGATACCGTTTCGCTTGTTTTGAGCCATACTGAGAAAAGGAAAAGCCATCAACAAAAGTGCTGTGGCAAATAATTTTCTGTTCATAATCATCTTTCTAATTTTTCGCAAAATTACGATTTTTTAGTTGAAAAGTAGATTTTTATAGTCATTTCCTTTCATTGTCTCGGTTTTTTTATCTAATTTTGCCATTAGTCTAAACCAAATATCTTATCAAACACATTATTTAACTCAAAAAACTCTATCATTATGAAGAAGTATTTAGCAGAACTTGTAGGTACATTCGTACTTACATTCTTGGGATGCGGTACAGCAGTGAGTCTTAACTGTGGTTCCGACACAGCATCCGTAGTTGGCACAGCCGTTGCTTTCGGTCTTTCTGTTGTTGCAATGGCATACACTATTGGTGGCATCAGTGGTTGCCACATCAACCCTGCCATCACTTTTGGTGTCCTGCTGAGTGGTCGCATGACAACGAAGGACGCTATTGGTTACTGGATTGGTCAGTTCATCGGTGGTGTTTTGGCAGCTTTATGCTTGGCTGCAATCGTTGGCATGGATCCAGGTTTGGCTCTTGGCACTCACACGGGTGCAAATGCTTGCCCTAATGGTAACATCGCATTGGGTCTTGTGGTTGAAATCGTGCTCACCATGCTCTTCGTGCTCGTTGTGCTGGGCTCAACAGCAAAGACAAACGGTGCAACCAACAACTTCGCTGGTCTTGCCATTGGTCTGAGCTTGATTCTCATTCACCTCGTTGGCATTCACTACACAGGCACTTCTGTGAACCCTGCTCGTTCGTTCGGTCCTGCTCTCTTCGAAGGCGGTGCTGCACTTTCTCAGGTTTGGGTATTCATCGTTGGTCCGCTCGTAGGTGGTGGTCTTGCTGCCCTCATCTGGAAGATAATCGAACCAAGCGAGAAGGAATAGCAAGAACAGTTCTGCAAAAATCTTTTTGCAGCAAAGACAAAGGAAAAAGGAAAAGGGATGGTAGCCAATTGCGGCTGCCATCCCTTTTCGCATGGGTTATGCTGAGATTGATGTTGTGCGTTTATTCATTGTCGTCGCGTCTGAAAGGGCGTCCTTCGCTGTCGAAGCCCCACTTGGTGTTCTTCTTGTCGCCTTTCTCGCGCTTGTCACGACGCTGGCGGTTCTCCTCGTGAGAGTGTCCTTTGCCGCCTTTTCCGTCCTTCGACTTGTGGTCGTGTCCCTTGCCGTGACTACCTTTTCCGAAAGCGGGTTTGTCGCCATTCTCAAAGAATTTGCGCTGGCGGTCGCCTGAGTATTTGCGGTCTTTCTTCTCTCCACGGCGTTCATAGTCGTCGGAATCGTCGAAGCGTGAACGCTGTCCATGGTGGTCGGCATCCTTGCCGTAGTTGGCACTGCGGTCGCCCCACTTGAAGTTGTAGCGGTTCAGTTCGGGTTCGTCGTCGCCTTCGAAGAGCGGTTTGCGCTTTTCGCCTTTCTCGTCTTTTCGGTCTTTCCAAGGTTCTCGTCTGTCACGGTCTGGGCGCGATTTGAAATAATGTTCATCATCGCGAGAACCTTCTCCACGCCAACCGCTTCCGTCAAATTCGCCATCCTCCTCATGCTTCTTGTTCGGACGGAACTTGGCATTTCTCTTTCGCTCGTCTTCGTTCTTGATGTCGAGTCCTTCCTCGCGACGGTCTTTCAGTTTTCCGTCGAACACCTGATATTTGCGGAACTCGCAAGGCAGCGCGCCGTTGTAAAGCGCAAACTTTGTGGATGGTCGGAAACCTATCTTTGCAAAACATTCTTCGTGGTAGCTGAGAATCCAAGCATCATTACCCACGAACTGCTGCTTCAGGCGACTGCCGATGGTGGCATAGAGGTCGAGGATGTCGTCCGTCGTGATGCGCTCACCGTAAGGAGGATTGGTGATGATGACAGCTTTCTTTTCCACCACTTCGCTCTCATCGATTTCGTCGTCTTCCACCATAGGTTTTGGATTCCATTCGAATTCGTAGAAGTCCTGTTGCTGCACTTCCACAATCTTGCTCACGCCAGCCGAGCGCACATTGTCGGTAGCGATGGCAACAGCCTGGCGATTGATGTCGTAGCCGTAAATCTTGTGGTTGAAGTCGCGTTCCTGCGAATCATCATTGTAAATGTTCTCCAGCAAGTCTTCGTCGAAGTCCTTCCAACGCTCAAAGGCAAATTCCTCGCGGAACACGCCTGGGTAGATGTTCTGGGCGATGAGGGCGGCTTCCACGAGGATGGTTCCCGAACCGCAGAACGGGTCGATGAGGTCGCATTGTCCGTCCCATCCCGTGAGCAGAATCATGCCTGCGGCCAGCACTTCGTTGAGTGGAGCAGCACCCGAGCCTGTGCGGTAGCCACGCTTGTGCAGACTTTCTCCCGAGGAGTCGAGCGAGATGGTCACATCGTTCTCTGCAATGTGTACGTTGATGCGGATGTCGGGATTGGAGATGCTCACGTTAGGGCGCTTGTCGGTCTTTTCGCGGAAATAGTCGGCGATGGCATCCTTCACGCGGTAAGCCACAAACTTGCTGTGACGGAAATTTTCGGAGAAAACAACCGAATCCACGAGGAAGGTCATCTTCTCGTCCATGTAGGTTTCCCAGTCCATTTGTTTCACCTGCTCATACACTTCATCGGCATCGTTCGCTTTGAACTCCTTGATAGGCATCAGCACTTTCACGGCGGTGCGAAGGCAGAAGTTGGCTCTGTAGAGCATTTCCTTGTCGCCCGTGAAAGACACCATACGGTTGCCGATTTCGATGTCGTTTGCTCCGAGTGTGGTGAGTTCCTTGGCAAGAACTTCTTCTAAGCCTTGGAATGTCTTTGCAATGATTTTCATATCAGTTTGATTGAGGGGTATGTTTCTTCTTATTATAATTATATATAAGGTGTATTGAATCAGCTTCGGTCGGCTCTCTTCTGAGTGACGTGTCCGCCAGCTGGCACATCCTGAGTCACCCAGATGTTACCACCGACCACAGCACCCTTGCCAATGGTGATGCGTCCCAGGATGGTGGCGTTGGAATACACAATCACGTCGTCTTCGAGGATTGGATGGCGAGGAATGCCCTTGATTGGGTTGCCGTTCTCGTCGAGTGGGAAACTGCGCGCACCGAGCGTCACACCCTGATAGAGTTTCACGTTCTTGCCGATGATGCAAGTTTCGCCTATCACGACACCCGTGCCGTGGTCGATGGTGAAGTATTCGCCAATCTGTGCGCCTGGGTGGATGTCGATACCCGTTTCGGAGTGCGCCATTTCCGTCAGCATTCGCGGAATGAGAGGCACACCGAGCAGGAGCAGTTCGTGCGCCACTCGGTAGTTGGTCAATGCCTTGATGACGGGATAGCAACTGATGATTTCGCCGTGGTTCTTGGCAGCAGGGTCACCGTTGTAGGCGGCAATCACGTCGGTGCCGAGAGTTTCGCGGAGCTGAGGCAGTGTGTCGATGAATCGTTCCGTGATGCGGTCTGCCTCTTGAGCCGCATTTTGGCATTTGTTGCATTCGTATTCCAAACCGATTTGAATCTGTTCGTGAATCAGTCGCGACAGGCGGTCCACACGCACGCCGATGTAGTATTTCAGTGTATCGGCATAGACAGGCGTGTCACCATAGTGATAAGGGAAGATGATGTCGCGAACGATGTCGATGATTTCAGCTAAAATTTTTTCAGAGGGCATCCGAAAAATTTCGCTGTCCTGGTCGAACATCTTGGTGAGAGAAGCAATGTCAGCAAGTTTCTCAACCGATGAAGTAATAATAGTGTGGTTCATAATTTTTAATGAGGAATGGTGTTAAATGAGGAATTAAGAATTAAGAATTAAGAATTAAGAATAAAGAATGAAGAATGTATTTTACTTCCATCCGGATGGCAAGCCTTTGACCTTCGACCTTTGACCTTTGACCTTCGACCTTAGACCTCAGTCTAAAATTCATTCTTAATTCTTCATTCTACATTTATTTGTATCTCTTGAGAATATCCTTCGCAGTTTCATCGCCGAGCGAAACAGCCTTTTCCAGGTTCTGGATGCCTTCAGCCTTCTTGCCTTGTTCCGCTAAGGCGTAGCCTAAGATGCGGTAGGCGTCCGACAGTTCGGGATTGAGTTCGATGGCTTTCCTTGCAGAGGCGATACATTCATCCACGCGGTTCACGCGCAGCATGATGCCACTCTTCTCCACGTGGTAGAGAGCCGTGTTAGGAGCCATTTCGATGCAATGGTTGATGTCGTCGATGGCTTGTTGATACATGCGGGCAGACACTTCGAGCAAGGCGCGGTCGTAGTAGAAGCGGTCCTGCACTTGGTTGTTGTTCAAGTAGCAGTACGTGTTGTAGTCCTGCACCGCCTTGCGGTAGTTGCCAGCCGTTTCGTGGTATTTGGCACGGCGCATCACGAAGTTGGCTGCTTCCTTAGGCAGAGGGTCGCCAAAGCTGTTGATGGCAGAGTCCATCAGTTCAATCACGATGTTCATGCTGTCGCCAGCGGCTTCGTGCGCCAAGCACTCTGCCAGCAGCGTATTGGCTGAGCGGTATTCGCTGCGGTTCACTTCCTGATAGATGCTGATGGCTTGTGCATCGTCCTTCTTTGCCATGAGGATTTGCGCTTTCTGGAGTTTGTATTGCACGAGCGTCACTTCCCCCTCCTTCTTTTCCTCGTCGGTCTTGGCGTTGCTCACTCGTTGTTCAGCCTCGGCGAGAGCCTTGTCCATGTAGTCCAACGAAAGGTCGTAGCTCCATTTCTCGTAGGGCGCATTGGGTTGGTAGAGCAACTTGGTGTAGATAGACGAAGCGACGTTGGCATTCGCCACCATCTTGTCCGCAGCATAGCGCAGATAGGTCTTGAGGTCGTTGTCCGCATCGTCGAAGCGGTGCAAGTCCTGATATACCGTGGAACGGCGGTAGTAGCCCTCCGCATTGTTCGGATACTGGCTGATGAAGAGGTTCAGCAAGTCGAGGTATTCATCATTGTCCGCACTCTTCGACTTGATGTAGAGATAAACGAGCGATTCCTCCATCGTTTCGGGCAGACCTTTCTTGATGAAGATGTTGTTCATCGCCACGGCTCCCGACTTGTCGAGAATCGGAGCGATGGAGAGGTTTTTTCCAAAGTTGATGTCGATGGCATAGCTCTTGCCGCCAATAGGCGACTGCACGATGCCCAGGCACTCACCCTCGGCGTTGAAGAGGGCAGCGGTGGTGTATTTGTCTTCGAAAGCCGTCGAAAGGGTGTAGTAGGCGTATTTCTCTTCCACGATGTCCTTCTTCTCCACTGTGGCAGCAGGGCACGTAGCCACTTTGTTCTTCGAGAAAGCCAGCGCGTAGGTCTGCGAACCCACACTTGCCGACGTGGAACCGCCTATCGTCACAGGCGTGAGCTTCTTGCCCTTCACCTGCATCTTCACCAGTCCGTAGTTGCTGTCAGCACCGAGGATGCGCTCCACATCCACCAGCGTGCCACTCGTGTCCGACACCTTTCCGCTGTAGGCATTGCGCAGCAGATTGTAGTCGCACACCACAATCCCGTCGCTCACCACCACGCCCGTTCCGCTCTTGAGCAGTTCGTTGTTCTTGTCGTAGGTCAGCACCGAGACAATCGACTTCATCACCTTGTTCGCCCACTTAGGAGCCACATCCTCCCTCACCTGTGCCACGGCTGGCAAGGCAAGGAGAGCCATCATCCAAAAGAGAAAATATCTTTTCACGTTTATATTATTTTTCATTGATTGTTTGCTTCGTTTTTCCGAAGCATTCCATCATTTTTCACTTCTCACTTTCAACCGAATCAGCGCCCTTGCATTCTCAATGGCAGCGTCCGACAGCACCTCACCACTGAGCATGTGGGCAATTTCCCTCACGCGCTCCTCCTCGTCGAGCTGCACGATGTGCGTGTTCGTCTGCTCGTCCTTGTCCTGCTTATACACCTTGTAGTGGCACGTGCCCATAGCAGCAATCTGAGGCAGGTGCGTGATGCTGATGACCTGTCGGTTCTGCTCGCCCATCTTCTGCATGATGCGAGCCATCTTCTCGGCAATACTGCCCGACACGCCCGTGTCGATTTCGTCGAAGATGATAGTAGGCAGTTTCACCTCGCTGGCAATGAGAGCCTTCAGCGAAAGCATCACGCGGGCAATCTCGCCGCCCGATGCCACTTGCTTCACGGCTTGCAGCGCCGAGTTCTTGTTCGCACTGAACAGGAATTCCACCGTGTCGGCACCCGTCGCAGTGAGCCGTTCCGTGTCCATCCTCACATCCACCTTGAACTGCACATTCGGCATACCGAGCGGAACGAGGTTTTCCACCATTCGCTGCTCCACGTCCTTGGCAGCTTTCTGTCGTTGTTTCGACAGTTCTTCTGCCATCGCCACAGCTTTCTTCTTCGCCGTCGCCACCTTCTGCCGCAGTTCCTCAATCACCTCCTCGCTGTTGTCGATGAGCATGAGTCGTTCGCTGAGTTGTCGGCTGAGCGCGATGAGTTCCTCCACGCTATCCACCTTGTGCTTCTTCTCCAGCGCGTAGAGCGTGGCAAGGCGTTCCTGCACCTGCTCCAGTCGCTCTGGCAGAAACTCTATGTTGTCGGCTTCCTGACTGATTACGTCGGCTATGTCCTTCATCTCGATGTAGCACGACTCCACGCGGTTCGCCAGTTCCTCTGCCGTCTTCATCTTGTCGCTGATGCTGCGCAAGGCAGCCATCGCCGTCTTCATCTGCTGCAACAGCGGTTCCTGTCCCTCCTGCATGTATTCGCCCCCATCGATGCAAGCCACTGCGTTCGACAGCTCTTGCTTGATTTCCTCGGCATGTTCCAGCAGTTCCGACTCCTCCTCCAGAGCCGCCTGCTCGCCTTCCACGAGCTTCGCCTCCTCCAGTTGGTTGAACTGGAATCGCAGGTAGTCCTCGTCGTCCTTGCTCTGCTTTGCCCGTTCGATGGCATCAGCCAGCGCCTTCTCAGCCTGTCGCAACGCATGGTATTGCTGCTGGTAGTCCGCCAGTCGGTCAGCATTCTTAGCCATCGTGTCGAGGATGTTCAGCTGGAAGTCCTCCTTACCGAGCAAGAGGTTCTGATGCTGCGAATGGATGTCGATGAGTCGTTCACCCAGCTCCTTCAGGGTGGAGAGGCCCACAGGCGAGTCGTTGATGAAGGCACGGCTCTTGCCTGCACTCGTCAGTTCGCGCCTGACGATGCACTCCGTTCCGTCGAAATCAAGGTCGTTCTGCTGGAAGAAATCGCCCATACCATATTGACCTACGTCGAATTCTGCTTCCACCACACAGCGCTTTGCCCCAGTCTTAATCGACTTGGTGTCGGCCCTTTGTCCGCACAGCAGCCCGATAGCTCCCAGAATGATGCTCTTTCCGGCTCCCGTTTCGCCTGTGATGACTGAGAATCCCTTTCTCAGTTCAATATCCAACGACTCAATCAGTGCGTAGTTCTCAATATGTAGCGATTTTATCATTGTTTGTGTTCATAAAAGCATTTGAGGTAAATACCCCTATTTGTGCCTATTTGTGGGAATTTGTTGACCCTACAAAAGAAGCATTTGTGGAAATACCCTTGTTTGTGCTCATTTGCGGGAATTTGTTGACCCCCAAAAGAAGCATTTGTGGAAATACCCCTATTTGTGCCTATTTGTGGGAATTTGTTGACCCTACAAATCTCTGCAAAGATAAATCATTTTTCAATAAATCACTTAAAAATCAAGGCAAAACATTCATAGAACAAAAATATTTAGGTAATTTTGCATCGTTATCCATTAAATTTTAACCAAAAACCGAAAAAGAAATGAAAACAAAATCCATTTTCATCATTGCAAGCATCGTTCTTGCATCCACGCTCACCCTGTCCTCTTGCTCCACCAAGACGCGTGCCATCAACCAGCTCGAAAGCCTCACCTACGACCTGCGCGACAACAGTGCCAACTACAGCCTCTCGGACTGGCAGGACGCTGCGAACCGATACATCGACATCCGTAAGAAAATCAACAAGCACTATACGGACTACACCGCCGACGAGAAGGAACGCATCGGCAAGCTCCAGGGCGAAGCAGCCAACTATGTGGCAAAGGGTGCCAAGTCGAGCCTCATCAGCAATGTCGGAGGCATCGCGTCCGAACTCAAAGGACTCCTCGAAGGCATCATGGGACTCGTCGGGGGCAGCTCCGACAAGTGATAAATGAAGAACGAAAGGTTCTTTAGGAGACTTATACCGCTTTCTTTCATTCTTCATTGGGAACTCCGTGAAGCAACGAGCCCTCGTTTCAATTCAAGCGAGCCCTCGCTGTCGTCACAACGAGCCCTCGTTATCGTTACGCCGAGCCCTCGCCGCTATAGTGAGTCCTCATAAAAGCATTGGTGTGTGCTAAAAATGCCGAAGGCATGAAAGAATACAGGCAGGGGTGAAATGAAATGGAACCCCTGCTAAGTACACAGCCAATAACAGAACCCTGAAGGGGTGACGGATATGTATTCCTGTTTATCTGTCGTACCTTTGGCACTCTTTTTGCCTTGCATCACATAGCAGGGGTTTCGCTACGCTCCACCACCTGCCTGTGCTCTCAACACCCCTTCGGGGTTTCAATACCACAACATGAATCATCATATCATTAACTAACATATAATCATTCAACATTATGAAACGAATACAATTACTTTTATGCGCTTTTGTAGCGATGTTTATGCTATCTGTTAATTCTGCATGGGCTGGTTCTGCATACGTGAAAGTCACTGCTGAGAATGGAACGGTGTCTTGGATTGAAATCAAAGGAACCATCAAAGGAACGAATTTTGAGATTGGTAATAGTACTTATTCTAGTGCCATAGATAAAAATACAAAGGGTTCTATCGACCTCAATGAAGTGTGGTCTCTAAATGGTGGAAAAGGTATACATTATCAAGTTACCAGCATCGGGTATTGGGCGGATGCATTCTATTATTGTAGTGGCTTGACTTCCATTATTATCCCCAACAGCGTAACGCACATCGGGACTTATGCGTTCGAAGGTTGTAGTGGCTTGACCTCCATTGTTATCCCCAATAGTGTGACCTACATCGGGGGGGGAGCGTTCTCTTTTTGTAGTGGCTTGACCTCTATTGTTGTAGAATCAGGTAATTCTTATTATGATTCTCGAAATAATTGCAATGCTATTATTGAAACAGCTTCAAATGATTTGAGAAGAGGGTGTAAGAATACTATGATTCCTTCCAGTGTTACCCGAATCGGTTCTGAAGCGTTTTGTGGTTGTAGTGGTTTGACTTCAGTCGATATCCCTTCCAGCGTGACGTGCATCGGTGTTTCTGCGTTCCACAATTGTAGTAGCTTGACCTCCATTGTTATTCCTTCCAGCGTGACGAGCATCGAGACGGGAGCATTCACCGGTTGTAGTAGCCTGATTTCCATCAATTTACCTTCCAGTATTACTAGCATCCAATATCAATCGTTCTATAATTGTAGTGGTTTGACCTCCATCGTTATTCCTTCTAGTGTGACTAGCATCGGGGAAGGTGCATTCTCTGGTTGTAGTGGTTTGACCTCTATTACTTCTTATATCACAGAAGTGTTTGAAACGGGCCGATTTGCTTTCTCTGGTTGTAACAATGCCGTTTTGTATGTTCCAGATGGCTTGGTAAGCACTTATCGGTCAACAAAAGATTGGAATTGTATTAATAAGATAGAAGAAATACCAGGTATAGCATTGGCAATGTCTTGTAATAATAAGGGCAAAGTACAGGTCAATGGATCGATAGAATTCACAAATGATTTGGGACAAGTAAATGTAAAGGATGGCGTAGAAAACACCTTCGCGTTCCAACCTAATGATAATTGTGAGTTGAGACAAGTTCTGATTGACGGACTGGATGTAACAGTTTCTGTTGAGAACAACCAATTGACGACGAAGGTGCATGAAGGCTCGAAGATGATTGTGATGTTTGACAAGACGAGTTCTGATGTGAATGGCGATGGACAGGTGGATATCAGTGATGTGGTGAGACTCGTTAATATCATCTTGGGACAATAGGTTTTAAATGAAGAGTGAAGAATGAAGAATGAAGAATGAAGAATCGTATGATTGTACAGTTCATTAGCCCCAAACGGGGCGAAAGACCACAGGCAGGGGTGAAATGAAATGGAACCCCTGCTAAGTTCAAAGCCAATAACAGAACCCTGAAGGGGTGACGGATATGTATTCCTTTTTGTCTGTCGTACCTTTGGCACTCCTTTTGCCTTGCACCACATAGCAGGGGTTTCGCTACGCTCCACCGCCTGCCTGTGCTCTCAACACCCCTTCGGGGTTTCATTACCACAACATGAATCATCACATTATTAACTAACATAAAATCATTTAACATCATGAAACGAGTACATTTACTTTTATGCTCTTTAGTAGCAATGTTTATGCTCTCTGCAAATTCTGCATGGGCGCAGTACGTGAAACTCACAGACAAGAATGGAACGGTTTCTTGGATTGAAATTAAAGGAACTATCAATGGCTCGAATATTGAGATTTATGTCCCCAATAATAGAGCTATAGATTTTGCTACAGAGGGTTCTCTCGACCTCAATGAAGTGTGGTCGGAGAGTGGTGGAAAAGGCATACATTATCAGGTGACAAGCATCGGAGAATTTGCGTTCTATCATTGTATAGGCTTGACCTCTGTTGCTATTCCTTCGAGCGTGACGAGCATCGGGGTGGAAGCGTTCTATGAATGTAAGGGCTTGACCTCCCTTGAACTTCCTTCCAGCTTGACGAGCATCGATCGTAGTGCGTTCTATGGTTGTGTTGGCTTGACCTCCATTAACCTCCCTTCTAAGTTGAAGAGCATTGGTTCTAATGCGTTCGGTGGTTGTACTGGCTTGACTTCCGTCGTAATTCCTTCGAGTGTGACGAAAATCACTTCTTATGCGTTCTCTGCTTGTTCTGGCTTGACTTCCATTGTTGTGGAATCAGGTAATACGGTTTATGATTCCCGAAATAATTGCAATGCAATCATTGAAAAGGCTTCAAACACTTTGATAACAGGATGTAAGAATACGAAGATACCTTCCAATGTGACGAGCATTGGTTATGGTGCGTTCGTAAGTTGTAAAGGCTTGACTTCCATTGCTATTCCTTCGAGCGTGACGAGTTTCGGTGGATTTGCGTTCTCAAATTGTAGTGGCTTGACCTCCATTGCTATTCCTTCGAGCGTGACGAGCATCGGTGAATTTGCGTTCTATAATTGTACTGGCTTGACTTCTGTTGTTATTCCTTCGAGCGTGACGAATATTGGGGAACGTGCATTCATAGGTTGTAGTGGCTTGACCTCCATCGTTGTGGAATCAGGAAATTCGGTTTATGATTCGAGAGAGAATTGCAATGCTATTATTGAAACGGCTTCAAATACCTTGATAGGAGGATGTAATCATACAAAGATTCCTTCGAGCGTGACGGGCATCGGGAATTATGCGTTAGGTTTTTGTAAAGGCTTGACCTCCGTCGAGATTCCTTCGGGCGTGACGAGCATCGGGGAATATGCGTTCTCTAATTGTAGTGGCTTGACTTCCATTACTTCTTATATATCAGATGTGTTTGAGACAGGAAGAAGTGCTTTCTCTGGTTGCAACAATGCCACTTTGTATGTTCCAAAAGGCTTGGTGGGTGCTTATCAATCAACAAAGGATTGGAATAGTATCGAAAAGATTGAGGAAATACCTGGGATAGCGTTGGCGATGGCTTGCAACAATAAGGGTAAGGTAAAGGTGAATGATGGAGTGCAATTCACGAATGATATGGGTGAGGTTAGTGTTTATGATGGCGTGGATAACAGCTTTGTGTTCACTCCTGAAGAAAATTGCCAGTTGGAACAAGTGCTGATTGATGGACTGGATGTTACTCTTTCTGTCAAGAACAACGAACTGAAAACCAAGATTCATAAAAATTCCAAGATGATTGTCACGTTCAGCAAGATGGGCTACGATGTGAATGGCGATGGAACGGTGGACATCAGCGACGTGGTGAAGCTCGTGAATTTTATCTTGGGACAGTAGGTTTTAAATGAAGAATGAAGAGTGAAGAATGAAGAGTCGTATGATTGCACAGTTCATTAGAACGGGGCGAAAGACCACAGGCAGGGGTGAAATGAAATGGAACCCCTGCTAAGTACATGGCCAATAATAGAACCCTGAAGGGGTGACGGATATGTATTCCTGTTTATCTGTCGTACCTTTGGCACTCTGTTTACCTTGCACTACACATAGCAGGGGTTCCGCTACGCTCCACCACCTGCCTGTGCTCTCAACACCCCTTCGGGGTTTCACTACCAATACATGAATCATATCATTTTCTAACATAAAAACATTTAACATGAAGAAACGAATAAAATATCTTTTATACTCTTCCGTAGCGATGTTTATGTTCTCTGCCAGTACGGCATGGGCACAATATGTGAAGGTTATTTCTGAGGATGGAACGGTGTTGTGGGAGAAAATAAAAGGTGAAATCAATGGCAGGGATATTAAGATTTATAATGATAGTGAAGAAGATGATGATTTTGTGATAGCTGATTCGATAGCAGGTACTATCGACTTGACGGAGGTTTGGTCACGAAGAGGAGGAAAAGGGACTCATTATCAAGTGACAAGCATTGGAGATGATGCCTTCTCTGGCTGTACCGACTTGATTTCCGTGATAATTCCTTCAAGTGTGACGAGCATAGGGGATGATGCGTTTTCGGATTGTCGTAGTATGATTTCTGTGACGATACCATCGGGTTTGACAAGCATAGGGGATGATGCGTTCTCAGGTTGTCGTAACTTATCCACTTTCATGAGGATTCCTTCGAGTGTGACGAGTATCAACGAGGGTGTTTTTGAAGGTTGTTCCCGCTTGCCCTTTGTGTCGATACCTTCAAGTGTGACGAGCATCGGTGCTGGTGCATTTGAGGGTTGTTCTCGCTTGACCTTTGTGAGGATTCCTTCGAGTGTGACGAGCATTGGAGAATGGGCGTTTAAAGATTGTCATAACTTGGTCTTTGTGAGGATTCCTTCGAGTGTGACGAGTTTTAATAAGGGTGTCTTTTCTGGCTGCTCTAAATTGGCTTTAATTGTTACGGAAGGAGATGATTCTGTTTTTGATGCTATAGGTATTTTAGATATATCTTTTGATGGTTCTGTGACGATTCCTTCAAGTATAACGAACATTGGGGATGAGGCTTTTGAGGGCTGTCGTAGCTTGACCTCTGTTAAGATTCCTTCGAGTGTATTGAGCATCGGGAAAGAGGCATTTAAGAACTGTGCAGGCTTGAACTCCATCACTTCTTACATTACAGAGGTGTTTGAAACTGGTAAAGATGCTTTCCAAGACATTCCTTCTTCAACTACATTGTATGTTCCAAAAGGATTGGTGAGCACTTATCAGTCTAAGAAAGATTGGAATCACATTAGCAATATAAAGGAAAATGTCCCTGCTGTTTCTATGACAACGTCAAAATAAGGAAATAAAAAATGTACAAATCTCTCCTAAAAAGAGTGTGTAATGCCTCTATAATAAAATGATGATGAAGATGATAGAATTAGATAATGACAAACTTTCCAATGCTGTGCAAGTGATAAAGGATGCCATCTTGCAAAGTCAGCAACGAGCTCTAAAGATGGTAAACCAAGAGCAGCTGGCTTTGTATTATGGTGTCGGAAGGTATATTTCTTCCAATACTCGTACAAAGAACTGGGGAAAGGGTTTTATTGAAAACATCAGTGAGCAATTACGAAAGGAATTGCCAGGATTGAGAGGTTTTTCTGTCACGAATCTAAGGAACATGCGAACCTTTTATGAGGAGTGGCGATTGTTGGAAACAGCAAATTCATCAGTTCAAACTGATGAATTTGCAAGAACGATTGATAAGGGAGTTAGAAAAGTTGTTGTAATACTAATACCAAATATAGAATGAAAAAACATTCTACATTCTTCATTCCTCATTCTTTATTCTTCATTTACTTATGAAACATCGTTTGTTCATACTTCTTATGGCAGTTATTTCTATGAGCACAGCTTCTTGGGCTGAGCCTGAAAGTGGGCAGACAGGGCGCAAGACGGTGGGATTGGTGCTGGGTGGTGGCGGTGCGATGGGTGCTGCCGAAGTGGGCGTGCTGAAGGTTATTGAGGAGGTGGGGCTGCCCATCGACTATATTGCTGGTACGAGCATCGGCAGTATCATTGGTGGACTCTATTCGGTGGGTTATCGCTCGGCGCAACTCGACACGCTCTTCAGTACGCAGGAGTGGCTCAGTCTGCTCACCGACCGCGACGAGTCGCTCAAGAACGATATTTTTGAGGAAAAGGACGGCACTTACTATGTGTTTGGTTTTCCCATTTCGTCTTCTAAGAAGAGCAATGAGCCAGGCAAGTTCGGGGCTCTGAAGGGCGACAGGATTACGGACTATCTGCATCAATGGTTGGTGGATTCCCCTTCGGGCTATTTCCGCTCTTCTTCCACAGATACGTTGGAATCTGCTCTCCAGGTTTCCGACTCCACCGACTTCTCACGGCTTCCTATCCCGTTCCGCTGTGTGGCGTTCGATGCCAAGACGATGAAGGAAGTGGTGTTCACGCATGGCAGCATTTCCACTTGTATGCGTGCGAGCATGGCGATTCCTGGTGCGTTCAAACCTGTGGAGATGGGCGAGCAGATGCTCTACGATGGCGGTTGCATCAACAACCTGCCTGTGGATGTGGTGCGGGCGATGGGTGCCGACATCGTGATTGCCATCGACTTGAACCAGACGCAGCATGAGGACCGCGACATCAGTCTGGAGGAGATGTTTGGCATCACGGGCATCTTGGATTGGCTCGTCTCCCGTCCCGACTGGAAGCGATACAACGCCAACCGCGAAGCTGCCGACCTGCTCATCAACCCTCCGCTCGAAGGTTACGACGTGCTGTCGTTCTCGAAAGCGAAAGTGGCTGAAATGCTCAAAATTGGCGAATCCACCGGAAGAAAATTCCGCTCCCAACTGCTCGAAATCAAAAAGCAAGTGATGGAATAAATGCGAAAACGATAACATTGACATTCGGATGGTTGGAAAAATGTAAAATGTAAATGGTTTTTCTTTTTTCTTCGTGAAAAATGTGTATATTTGCATGTTTCAATCATACAGTTTATTTCAAAGGAATGAAGAAAGAAGACTTTTATTCTTTGCTCTCAGCAGAAATCTCTCATTACAAAGACTATTTGGAAACAGATAGTCAAGAATGGATTGTGAAAGGTTTTATTGATGTGGATAAAAATGTATATACCATATCGAATGATACCAAGGTTGTGTCGAAAATCATAGAACTTCTACTGATTCCAAAGTTAGATTTGTTTGCAAAAAACAATGGATTAGTTCTTGAGTTGCCTACCAAACAGAACTACTATCCTGATTTGACGTTTAAAGATAGCGAGGGGAATCTTTTTGCCGTAGATTTTAAGTCAAGTTACTATGAAGGAAATGTAGTCAATGGTCTTACGCTTGGTTCTTATTGGGGATATTTTCGCGAGCGTGATAAGAAGAAAAACATGGATTATACTTATGATTCATATTGTTGTCATTTGGTATTAGGAATGTTATATATGCAGAGTGTTATTGCTTCTGATGAACGAAAGCTTTATTCTATAGACGAATTGTCGATTATACATTCTGTGATAGAGAATTTTGTGTTTTTCTTACAACCTACATGGAAGATTGCTACAGATTCACCAGGAAGCGGTAATACGAGGAATATTGGTGGAATCACAAACATCGTGGATTTGCAACAAGGGAATGGTCCTTTTGCAGAACTTGGGGAAGACGTTTTCGATGATTATTGGAAAGGTTATTTCTGTGTTTCAGATGCAAGAAATGCTGGAATAGGAAAGCCTCGTTATCATAATTTGGAAACATATAAGAAATATCTGAAAAAACAGAGTAAAATACTAAATAAATTGTAGAATGGCTATCATAGTACCTCCTATAAAATCTCAAGGAATCAAAACAAAATTGGTTCCGTGGATAAACGATCTGATTCTTCAATCTGGAATGGATTTAAATCAGGCACGTTGGATAGAGCCATTTTTCGGAACAGGAGTGGTTGGATTCAACTCTCCTGTAGAAGGTTGTCATATTGTTGGAGATACCAATCCGCACATTATCAATTTTTACAATGGCATAAGGAATGGTGAAATAACAGAATATAATATGCGTGCCTTTCTTGAACATGAGGGCGAACGACTTGCACTTGCTGAAGAAGGAGGTTATGCGTATTATCGTGAGGTGAAAAATAGATTTAATACATATTTTAGTCCTTTCGATTTTGTTTTCCTTTCAAGGGCAGGGTTCAATGGTATGATGCGTTTTAATCAAAAAGGAGAGTGGAATATACCTTTCTGTAAGAAAGAAAACCGATTTTCACCTGCCTACATTACTAAAATCTGTAATCAAGTTAAAAAGGTACGTCTTAAAATGCAACATAGTCATTGGGAATTCTATCATGCGGATTTTTTAGAAACTATCAATAGGGCACAAGCAGGAGATTTGATTTATTGTGATCCTCCTTATTATGGACGATATGCTGATTATTATAATGGCTGGACTGAAGAGGATGAAGAATCTTTGTTTCATGCATTAATGCATACTCCTGCACATTTTATTCTTTCGACATGGCATCACAATGAATTTAGACAAAACGATATGATTACACGCTTTTGGAATCATTTCAATATAGAAACTCGCGAACACTTTTATCATAATGGTGCTTTCATTGAGAATCGTCATGAGATAACAGAAGCTTTGGTTTTCAATTTCGAGCTTCATGATTATCAGAATGCAAATGCTCAATTGGAACTCGAATTTGAATATGAAATGTGAAACTATCCAATAGGTGCTTTTTAGCAGCGTATTGAATACACTAATCAAATAAAACTCACACAATATGTCCGACACAAAGAAAATGGAAGCAAGGCTTGAATACCTGAAGAAAGTGAATTATGCCATGGTACACAACGGCAAGAGTTGTGTGGAATGGTGCGACTTGACCAACCTGAGCGATGTGGGGCTGAAAGACGTGGTGGTGAAGATTGGTGGCGAACTGCTGCATGATGCGGTGGGCGGTGCCAGTTGGGTTGATGCTGGTAGCACGGTTCATATCACAGACTTGAAGGTGAAGCCCGATGCTGCCAAGTTGCTGGCTCTGACCGAAAGCATCGAAACCACGATGACCTTGGAGGTGAGCGTGGGCGAAGAGGTGCTGCTGAAGGAGAACTACAGCGTGGAACTGCTGCCGATGGACTACTGGCAGGGTATGGCTGTGAAACCCGAACTGCTGTCGGCTTTCGTCACTCCGAACACGCCCGAAATCAGTGCGGTGTTGGTGGATGCAGCGAAGGTGTTAGGCAAATTGACAGGAAATGATGCGCTCGATGAATACCAAACGCAGGATCCGAACCGTGTGCGTGCCATTGTGGGTTCGGTGTATGAGGCTTTGGCTGGACGTGGCATCATCTACAACACTCCTCCTGCTACGTTCGAGGACGGACAACGGATTCGCTTGGTGAGTCAAGTGCTGAACGACAAGATGGGTACGTGCTTAGACACGACGCTGCTCATGGCTTCGTGCTTGGAGGCTTGCGGTGTGCATCCTATCTTGGTGCTGATGAAGAACCATGCCTTTGTGGGTGCTTGGCTCATTGATTCCTACTACAGCCATTGTGTGGGCGATGATGCATCATTCTTGTTGAAGAGTTCGTCGGACGGTATCAATGAGATTGTGCTTGTGGAAACCACTTCTATCACGGGTACGCAGAAGGTGAGTTTCGAGGATGCCGTGCTGAAGGCAGAGAACACGCTGAAGCAGAACGGACGGGATTTTGAGATGTTCGTGGATGTGGCTCGTTGCCGCTTGGAGCATATCCGTCCGTTGCCACAGGTGAAGGACGGACAGGTGGTTGTGGACGAAGGCAACTACAAGGTGGATACGCCGAACGTGGATGCCCGCATCACTTACGAACAGCCTGGAGAGGACGGAAAGCCGTTGACGCGCCAGCAGGTGTGGGAGCGCAAGTTGCTCGACTTCACCCTGCGCAATTCCCTGCTGAACCTGAAGGTGAAGGGCAAGGTGATTCCGTTTGTTTCTTACAACATCGACCAGTTGGAGGACCACTTGCAGGCTGGTGAGGACTATTCCATTGCCGAGTGTCCGACCGACATGAAGAATGTGCAGGCGGTGGACGTATCGGGTGTGTACGATTCTTCGCTTTACAAGAAAGAGCTGGAGGAGGTGGTTGCCGACGGATTGAAGCACAACATCCTCTATGCCTACGAGAAGAAAGCCGACTTGGAGAGCGACATCAAGGGACTGTTCCGTGCATCGCGAACAGCACTTGAGGAGAACGGTGCCAACACATTGTTCTTGGTGTTGGGACTCCTGAAATGGTTTGAAACCGAGAAGAGCGTGAAACCACTCTATGCTCCGATTCTTCTGTTGCCAGTGGACATCGTGAGGAAGTCGAGCACTCGCTATGTGATTCGCACCCGCGACGAGGACATGATTCTCAACACGACCTTGGTGGAATATCTGCGTCAGCAGTTTGGCATCAGCATATCGGGACTGAATCCGCTGCCTACGGATGACAATGGAATCGACGTGAAGCAGGTGTTTGCTGCCATCCGCAATTATATAAAGGAGAAGTCGCGCTGGGATCTGATTGAAGAATCCGTGCTGGGACTCTTCTCGTTCAGTAAGTTTGTGATGTGGAACGACATCCACAATGGTGCTGCAAAGATGATGGAGAACGGCATCATCCAGACGCTCGTGACAGGAAAGCTTTCGCTCACGGAGGATGAACTGAAGGAAGTGGATGCCCGTGAGATAGACAAATCGAAAGAGCCAAAGACTTTTGCCGTGCCGCTTGACGTGGACAGTAGCCAGTTGGAAGCTGTGATTGAGTCGGGCGAAGGTAAGAGTTTCATCCTTTATGGCCCTCCTGGTTCGGGTAAGAGCCAGACCATCACGAACATGATTGCTAATGCGCTCTACCACGGCAAGCGTGTGCTCTTCGTGGCAGAGAAGATGGCAGCACTCGAAGTGGTGCAGAAGCGATTGGCGAAGGTGGGAGCAGGTCCGTTCTGTCTGGAAATGCACTCCAACAAGGCGACGAAGACACACTTCCTCAGTCAGATGGAGCGCACGATGGACATTGCCCGTCAAGCCACGCCAGAGGAATACGAAGCCACCTCGAAAAAACTCTTCGAGCAGCGCCAGCAACTCATCGGCTACATGGATGCCTTGCACGAGAAGCACGACAATGGCCTCTCGCTCTATGACTGCATTAGCCAGTGGCTTTCGATCAAAGGGGCTGCGATGGAACTGCCAAGCGCGAAGAACACGACGTTCAGCATGAACAAGGGCGACTTGAAGACCTACGCAGAGCAGCTGGAAGCATTGGATGCTGTGTTCGACATGACGGGACATCCGTCCGAGCATCCGCTGAGGGAACTCGACATAGAAGACACCAGTGTGGGTGTGGCTGCGAAACTGAAGGACTGGATAGCCGAGGCTCGCGAGGTGCTGGATGCCTTCGGTGGTTCGGCAGAAACCGTGAAGCAGTTGAAGGACATCGCCGAAAAGAAGCAAGCGGTGGATGCAGCGGCTGCCCTCGTGACAAAGGACTACGACAAGGGTGTGCTCCAAGAGAACGCGAAGGCTCTGCAAAGCGAATGGGACGAAGTGGAGCACAAGAACTTCCTCTCGAAGATGTTTGCCAAGAAAGGTGTGCTCAACAAAGTGAAACCATACAAGGGCAATGTGGAGTGGAACGACATTCCGAAGCTCACACAATTGCTGACGCAGTATCAAGAGGCAAAGGAAGTGCTTAGTGGCGTGACGAACATGCCAGAGAAGGACTTGCAGCAAGTGATGACCGTGGTGGAGGCTCTGAAGAAAGTGGGCGTGGCGAAGGAGTCGCTCAGTGTGGGCGAGATTCGTTCACTGCTCGACACCTGGAGTGCTAACACACAAAAGGCGCACGACTGGAGCCTCTGGACCATGAAAAAACAGGAACTGCAAGCGGAAGGATTGGACTGTGCCATCCAGCACATCATGTTGCACGCTTGCAACGGAACACAAACCGCCAAGGCTTTGCTCAAGGCTGTATATGAGCGACAAGCCATTGAAATGATTGACAAGGAGCCACAGTTGCAGACCTTCAATGGTTTGCTCTTCGAGCAGATGATTGAGAAGTATCGCTGCATGGCAAAGGAATTCCAAGAGCTGACGAAGAAGGAACTCTATGCAAAGCTGGCTTCGAAGATTCCGAATATCACGCTGGCAGCAGCCTCCACGAGCGAAGTGGGAATTCTGAAAAAGAATATCGGTTCGAAAGGACGTGGCATGACCATCCGTCAGATTATCGACCAGATTCCAACGCTGTTACCGCGTCTCTGCCCATGTATGCTGATGAGTCCTATCAGCGTGGCGCAGTACATTGACTTGGCAAGCGAGAAGTTCGACATCGTGATGTTCGACGAAGCTTCCCAGATGCCAACGAGCGAGGCGGTGGGAGCCATTGCCCGTGGCAAGGCACTCGTCTGTGTGGGCGACCCGAAACAGATGCCGCCAACGAGTTTCTTCCAGACCAGTACGTTCGACGAGGAAAATGCAGCGTTTGACGACATGGAAAGCATTCTCGACGACTGCATTGCCATGTCGATGCCATCGCGCTACCTCACTTGGCACTATCGTTCGAAACACGAAAGCCTGATTGCTTTCAGCAACTCACAGTATTATGACGGAAAGCTCTTCACCTTCCCTTCGGTGGATGACCGCCAGTCGAAGGTGACGTATGTGCCTGTGGATGGAACCTACGACATGGGTAAGACACGTTGTAACAAGGCGGAGGCAGAAGCCATCGTGAAGGAAGTGATTCGCCGACTGAGCGATGATAAGTTGTCGAAACGCTCCATCGGTATTGTTTCCTTCAGCAAGGTGCAGCAAGACCTCATCGAGGATACTTTGGAGAAAGAGCTCGCCAAGCATCACGAATTAGAAGCCAAGGCATACGAGGCAGAAGAACCTATCTTCGTGAAGAACCTGGAAAATGTGCAAGGCGATGAGCGCGACGTGATTCTCTTCTCCGTGGGCTATGGACCAGACGAAAACGGCAAGGTGTCGATGAACTTCGGACCTCTGAACAACGTGGGCGGAGAACGCCGACTGAACGTGGCTGTGTCGCGTGCAAGATATGAAATGATGATTTTCTCCACACTCCGTCCAGAGCAAATCGACTTGAACCGTTCGGGTGCGAAAGGTGTGGAAGGATTGAAGCGTTTCCTCGAATTTGCGCAGACAGGTCGTGTTGCCGTATTGAGCAGCAATTCCAAAGTGGAAATGGAAGACATGAGTTCAGCACTGGTGGATGCCATCGCCAAGCAAGTGGAGGCAATGGGCTACAGGGTTGATAAACAAGTGGGACGTTCCAACTTCAAGGTTGACATTGCCGTGGTGAATCCAAAGGACGAGGGTACTTACTTGCTCGGAATTATGTGTGACGGCAAGACTTACTACGAAACGAAGACTGAGCGCGACCGCGAGATTTGTCAGCCGAGTGTGCTGAAAATGCTCAACTGGAATGTGATGAAGGTGTGGTCGGTGGATTGGTTCTTGAACCGAGAAGCCGTTGTGAAGCGTATCAAGACAAGAATCGAAGAACTCCTCAATCCAACGCCTCCAAGCGAAAAGCAGGAGGAAGAGAAAGTGTCGGAAAGTATCAAAGCGGGAACACCTTCTTCCAAGCCAAGCATCAAGAGTGCTACGGCTTCAGTTTCTGAAACATCGAAAGATGCAGCAGACGCGAAAACCGCCAGCACAGCTGCTAAGCCAAGTCCAACCCCAGCTCCAACGACGGCTCCTATCGACCACAACCTTGACTACAAACTCGCCAAACTTGCCAAGGTGAAATCGGGTATCTCAATGACAGAATTGATGGCAAAGCATGAAACCGTGGTGAAGAAAGAGCTGTCGGAAATCATTTCCGTAGAACAGCCCGTCACCCTCAACTGGTTGTGCAAACGCATTTCCGAGCATTGGGAAGTGAGCAATTCGGCTGCCCTGAAAAAGTGGCTCAGTCAATTGGTTGTGACCATACCTGGAGTCTATACCGATGCCATCAACAAGAATGAGAACCCCATCTATTGGAGTAATTTCGAAGACTCCATTGGCTACGACAAATACCGCAAGGAGTCAGAGCGCGCCATCGACGAGATACCGTTGGTGGAGGTGATGAACGCCATGAAGGAATCCGTAGAGCAGCAAGTTGCAGTGCCAGTAGATGACCTCGTGAAGCAAGCCACCAAGATTTTCGGTTTCACCCGCACCACTCCAAAGATTCTTGCCTCTGCCAACAAAGCAGTGGAAATGATGAAGAAACTCAGCTGGATTACGGTGGATGAAAACGGAATTGCCAAGTAATCGTTAAAAACAACTTGGCACGATTCTATTAGGGAAAGTTATTAGAATATATCAAACACAAATTTCCGTAAATTACTCATGAATAACAAAAATTAATTCATGTTTAATTTACGGTTTTTTTATGGTTACTCTCGTTAAAGAAATATCAAACATAAATATCCGTGAATATTTAGCTCGGCGTAGCCAATTCTCCGTAAATTGTTCGTGAATAAATTTCGTTTATTCATCACTATCCCTTTTTTTCGATACTGAAACGCCAAGTTTTCACTCTTCGTGCGCCAAGTTTTATTTTCAACTATACGTCCGAGGGCTCGTTATCGAAACGACGAGCCCTCGTTTGAATCGCAACGAGCCCTCGCTTGAATTACAACGAGGGCTCGGCAATTGAATAGAATCGAAAAAACGATTCAGTGCAACCGAAAGAGAACGTCTGTAATGTTGAAACATGAATCTGCATCAGCGTAATCATCAAAAATGAGCAAGTCTTAACGATAATTATTGCCTAAGATTTGCATGGTTTGAAGATATTATCTACATTTGTCTAAGTAAACTCTTCCAAAACCAAGACCCTCCCCAGCCCTCCAGCCCCTCCCAACCTCCCCAAGGGGAGGAGAAGCCATCCGGATGGTTATTCACTCCCCCTTGGGGGAGCTGGAGGGGGCTGGGTGACTACTCCCTCCCTCACAGGGAGGGTTGGGGAGGGTCTTTCATTTTTCATTTTTCACTTTTATGACGACCCTATATCTATTGCGACATGGAGAGACGGAGGAGAATGTGAAGCATATTCTCCAGGGATGTATGCCAGGAACATTGACCGAGGCAGGACGAGAGCAAGCGAGGGAAGCTGCTCGCGCATTGCTTGCTGTGGATTTCGACGCAGTGCTAACAAGCGACTTGAAACGTGCTACTGACACGACAGACATTGTTATGGAAGTGATGAAAGAAGGCGGAAAATCGCCCAGCGTCATGCAAACCCCCTTGTTAAGAGAACGGGATTGGGGTTCAGCCACGGGCAAGGTGGTGGATGGCGTTCACAAGATTGAGATTCCCAAAGATGCGGAAAGTGTGAAAACCATGAAGCACCGCTCAAGAATCTTTCTCGACTTTGTGAGAAAGACTTATCCCGATAAGACTGTTCTGGCTGTCAGCCACGGATTGATGTGCCGCTGCATCCAGGCGGTGCATCGGGGAGTGGAAATCAAAGATGTAGAGAAAATGGTGAATGCCGAAACGAGAATCCTTCAGCTGGATTAGTGTGCTATGGATACCACCAAATAGGCTAAGATTGCATAGCGAATGAATTTTCCGATGGTGGATGTGACAAGTACGACGATGGGGTTAGCTCGCATGATGCCCAGTACCAGACAAATGACCGTACCGATGGCGGGGAGAAATGTGAAGAAGCCCATCAGTCCTCCGAATCGTCGCACCAAATAGTTCACGCGTTCCACTCCACTCTGCTTCAGATGAATAAACTTGGCAATGGTTTCGGCGTTGCCCAAGCGACCAATGTAGTAGTTGAACATGGCTCCAGCCACGTTTCCCACGGTACCCCAAATGACGGTGAGCAGTGGGTTCATTGTGGACGTGGCGAGCAAGGCTCCCATTACCACTTCGGAGTTGAAGGGGACGAACGAACCGGCAAGGAATGCGGCTATGCACATTCCTGCGTAACCATACTGAATGAGAATTTCGTTGAGGGCTTCCATCAGGGTGAATCAGGGATTTGAAGGATATAAAGGGATTCTTTTTTAATGAAGAATGAAGAATGAAGAATGAGCGCTACGCTTAAATGAAGAATGAAGAATAGTCGCTTCGCTCCGAATGAAGAATGGTATTAAATGAAGAATGTAGAATGAAGAATCTTTAGCTCGGCATAACCAATAGTCGCTACATTCTTCATTCCTCATTCTTCATTCTTAATTCTTCATTCTCCTTGCTGCGCTCTACATGAAGCTAAGCACTGTCACAAGTACGGTGAGGATGATGGTGATGATGTTTTGCACTTTTCCATACGACAGGGCGATGAAATGTCCGCCAAGCATGGAGGTGTGGACGAGGCAAAAGGGAATGATGAGATTGAAATACTGGGGTTGGAGCAAAAGCCAAACGAACGAAACGGCTCCCAAGAGTGACACGGCATAGTAGTTGCAGCGGATGCGCGTCTTGTCGAAATGCTTTTTCTGATAGAAATCCCATGAACCGAGCAAGAAAAACACAAGGCTGAACGCACCTACCATGATTTGTTTGAGGGAAAGCATGGAGTAGGAGGGCATTTCCACGGTGATGATGTCGTTGAAATGGTCGGTGAACAACTGCAGGTCGTTTGTGATGTAAGCGTATGTGACCAGGAACCAATAGGGTGTGATGATTCCCAAGAGCGATGCCACCCAACTGCGGAACGTCATGGCACGAAGCATGGCTTGCACAATCCAGTAGAACGGAATGAGATAGAGCACCTGCGGAAAGAGGTAGGATGCCAATCCCACGAACAGGAACTCCAGGAAGATGCGGGTGGTGGCGTAAGGGCGCTGGTAAGACGCAAACATGGGGAAATAGGAAGCCACCGCACAAATGAGCATCAGGTGGCTGGGGCTGAGATGATGCAGCATGGAAGTGGCTGCACACAGCATCACTAAACTCGAACTGAGCATTCTGCTGCTTATGCGCAGGAGGGCAAAGCGGTTGTTTAATTCTGCCATTAGATAAACAGCCAAGGCACACAACAGGAACCCACCGATCAATGTGAGCGAAAATAAATTGTGTGACTCTTCGTCTTGTGCAATGAATTCGTGCATCACCCATACGATTGCTGCAAAAATCGAAACGATGACCAGGGTGAAGCGATTGGTTGCGATTTCTTTCTGAAACAAAACTTGGTGAGATTAAATGAAGAATGAAAAATGAAGAATGAAAAATGAAGAATGAAAAATGAAGAATGAGGAATGAAGAATGAGGAATACACGGAGGTAAAATACATTCTTCATTCCTCATTCTTCATTCTTCATTTTTAAACAAAGCTTACAAATCCTCGCCGATGTCGCTACGGAAATACTTCTTGGTAAACTGGATTTTCTGTGCCTCTTGGAAGGACTTCTGAAGGGCTTCTGCCTTGTTTGCTCCATACGAGCTGACTGCAATGACACGGCCTCCGTTGGTGACGACTTCTCCGTCCTTCAAGGCTGTTCCTGCATGGAACACGATGGAATCTTTCACATCGTTGATGCCCGTGATAGGATAGCCCTTTTCGTAATGCTCTGGATAACCACCCGAAACGAGCATCACGCACACGGCTGAACGTGGGTCGAACTCTATGCTCTTTTCTGCCAGATTGCCCTCAGCCACGCCTTCGAGCAAATCTACGAGGTCGCTCTTCAAGCGAAGCATCACGGTTTCCGTCTCTGGGTCGCCCATGCGCACATTGTACTCAATCACCATCGGGTCGCCAGCCTTGGCACAGGAATAGTCGCGATCCACACGGATGAGTCCGAAGAAGATGAATCCCTTGTAGTCGATGCCTTCTGCTGCCAGTCCTTCTACCGTAGGGCGGATGATGTAGTTTTCCACCTTTTGCATGAATTCCTTGTCGGCAAAAGGGACAGGGGAAACGCTTCCCATGCCTCCTGTGTTCAAGCCCGTGTCGTGCTCTCCAATGCGCTTATAGTCTTTTGCCTCAGGCAGAATCTTGTAGTCCTTGCCATCGGTCAGTACGAAGACGGAACACTCAATGCCGCTGAGGAATTCTTCGATGACTACCGTGGCACTGGCATTGCCAAACATGCCGCTGAGCATTTCCTTCAGTTCTTTCTTTGCCTCGTCGAGTGTAGGCAGAATCAGCACACCCTTACCTGCGCAGAGACCATCAGCCTTCAGCACGTAAGGAGGTTGCAGCGTTTCGAGAAAGCGGAGTCCTTCTTCCAGCGTTTCGCTTGTGAACGAACGATAGGCTGCTGTTGGCACGGCATGACGCTGCATGAATCCTTTGGCAAATTCTTTAGAGCCTTCGAGCACAGCTCCCTGCTTGGATGGACCAATCACAGGCACTGACTTCAGTTGCTCGTCGTGCTTGAATTCGTCGTAGATGCCTTTCACGAGTGGGTCTTCAGGCCCTACCACCACCATGTCGATATTGTTTTCCAGCACAAACTGCTTGATGCTGGCAAAGTCGTCAGCCTTGATGTTCACATTTTCGCCCTCGTTGGCTGTTCCTGCATTTCCTGGAGCGATATAGAGCTTGTCGATTTTCGGACTCTGAGCGATTTTCCAAGCCAGTGCGTGCTCTCTGCCGCCACTGCCCAAAAGAAGAAGTTTCATATTTTGAGTTTTTAAGTTTTTGAGTTTTTGAGTTTGAGGTCTAAGGTGAAGCGTGAAGCGATAACATTCGGAATGCATTTTTCACTTTTCACTTTTCACTTAGAAAGTGATGGCTGTGCCGAGGATGAAGTTGGCACCCAAGGCGCGATAGCCGTAGTAGGCATCATACTTTTTGTTGAGTAGATTGTCGCCACGCAGATAGAACGAGAGTCGGCTGTTGCTGTGCCAACGTGTCAACGGCATGGTGTAAGTGAGCGACGAACCTAAGTTGAACGTATGAGGGCGCTTGTATTCGATGGCATCCTTGTGGCTATAGGTTTGTGCTGCGATGTCCAAGCCAAAGCGCAAGCCCTTCACGAGGCGATAGGTGGCAGCGGCTTGAAGCTCGAACTTTGGTCGCCAAGGCATCACGTCCTTGTAGCCCGCATTGTCGTCTTCGATGCTCCATTTGTTGAACGCTACTTTTGCCTCGGCGTTGAAGATGTCCTTGTAGTCGTAACGAGCTTCGGCATTGAGATGAAGGAGTTTGCCGTTGGCTGCAAAGACAGGCGTAGCGACATTGTTGCTGTAGTTGTCGTTCTTGAGCCAGAGGAAAGGAACGATGTAAGCCAATTCTGCACGATTCTTCGACACGTCATAACCACCGTAGAGTTTCGCCGTGAGTCCTTCAAGCGGTCTGATAATGACTCCGAGTGTTCCACGGAATGTGTCGAATTGGTTTGCGAATTGTGGACCCACCAAGTAATCATTTTTCAAGGTGTAGAACTCGCTCAACGTCCAGTAAGGCGACATCTGCGCAAAGTGGCGGAAGTCGTTGAGAACTTCTCCACCTGAAATGCTGGCAAACAGGTCAGCGTTCTCGAATACGTGGAATGTGGCATGAACGTCGGGAGCGAAACGTGTCTTGTTCTGATAGCCCCAACTGCGGTGAATGATGGCTCCGATGCGGAGGTTGATGTTGTCGTTGTTGAAGTTGAAATAAGGTTTGACGGTGAAGGAGTTGTTGGTGTCGAACGCATCCATCGTATAGCTCATGCAACGGGCTGAGAGGTCGAGTCCGAAGGCGTTGCTTTCGTCGATTTTGTAGCCCAAGTCGATGTTCCCGAAGAACTGAACCTCTTGGTTCTTGTCGTTGGAGTTGTACTTATTTGCCAAATATGCCTGTTTGAAATAGCTGTAGCCCAATTTACCGCCAATGCTGAACTGTCCGAAGTTGTAAGGAGTGATGGCAGCGCTCATGTCGAAGAGCCAGTTGTGCTGTTTGTCACTCTGTACGTCGCTGATGTTATAGTTCATCATGCTCTCAAAGGGCTGGTAGTTGAACACTTGGCTTTCCATGTTTCCGTTGAGCAGGAGCGACGACTGGTGACTGAATTTGTGTTCAAATCCCACTGATGCTCGGGTTGTGTAGAAACGCTGTTTCCAATCGAAATCATCGAGCTTGTAATGCTCCACCTTGCCGTTGTGTCCACGAAGGGAGATGTCCACATCGAGCAGGTTGTCGCTATTGAATCGGAAACCATACGCAGCACGAGCATTGAGGATTCCCTTGTTGCCGCCAGCGATGGTGGCGAATCCGCGTGGCGCACCTTCTATCTGTGCATCGCCAGAAGCTGCCCATGCTGGTTGGAACACGTATGAGCGAGTGGGGATGGGCGTATTCGCAAAGTTCACGTTGTAGTGCTTTGTGGTGGTTTCTTCTATGTCGGGCAGGACATTGATTTTGTTGGCATCCTTCACTACGGGCTTGTAGGAGTTTTCCACTTCCACCACGTTGTCGAGCTGTGCATGGCTCGCCGTGAAATGGAAGGCGAAAAGGAGGATGATGAGGGATGGATATTTCATGATTGTTTGGGAGGGTTTTTTATGGGGTTGATGGGGAGGATGGGATTGATGGGATGAATGGGATTAATGGGGAAGAGATGCATTCTTCATTCTACATTCTTCATTCTTCATTTTTCACTCTTCATTTTTCATCTTTCCCAGTCGTTCTTCTATCATGCGGTTGATTTCCTCGCTTTCGGTGTAGTTGCTCTTGAGCGAAAGGAGGTATTGATTGGCTTCGATGCTGCGGTCGGTGGCTACATATACGTCAGAGAGGAGGATGAAGGCGCGGGCAAGCCAGTAGCTGTGGGTGGTGCCCGAGTCGATGAATTTCGACAAGATGGTTTCTGCACCCTCGTATTGCTGCGTGTCGTATGCGTATTGTGCCAGCTCCACGGTGCCTTGTGCGCCATAAACCGTGCGGGTGTCTTCAGCCAGGAGTTGATAGTCAGCCACGGCTGCATCCGAATTGCCTTGGCTCATGTAGGTCTGTGCGCGAAGCAGACGTGCTTCGGCTTGCACATCGGGCGACACTTTCGACCCCTCTTGCAGCATCTTGTTGGCTACGTCCATCACAGCCTCCTTGTTCTTGGCATTGGCAGCACTGTGCAATTCGCCTGTCAGTGCTCTCAGTCGCACATCAGCGTTCTGCGTTTGTGCTTCCAGTTGTTGGTAGTAGGTAAGAGCTTGGTCGTGGTTGCCGTTCGTAGTGGCTTTCAGAGCCGCTTCTTCCGTCATCTGGTCGAGTTCTTCGGCACTGAGTGTCTTGCCTGTTTGCTGCGCCAGAGCTGCATAGTCGTTCACGCGTCCCTGGTCGGTGTAGATGTCCTTCAGGTTGGAGAGTGCGGTCTGCGCCTCTTCCGTGTTTGGATAGTCCTGAATCACCTTCTTGTAGGCGTTGATGGCATCGTCGGCTTGTTGGTTCTCGTAGTAAATCATGCCGATTTCGTTACCAGCCTTGCGTGCGTTGGCACTCTGCGGATATTTCTGGATGAGCGAAGTGAAGCAGTCCATTGCCTTTTGCTTCTCACCAGTCTGCACGTAGGCACGACCTTGTTCGAAGAGTGCATCCGACCCATATTCCGACTCATTGTATTGATTGCCAAGTTGACCGAGCAGTTCCACCTTCTGTGCATAGTTGCCTCGGAGTCCGCTGATGAGTGCTTGCTGAAGCAGGCTGTAGTCGCCGTTGGTACGGTCGGTTTCGAGTGCTTTCTGGTAGGAGTTGTAAGCCGCGTCGTAGTTGCGTTGCGAGAACTGGCAGTCGCCAATGCGGTTGAAGGCATCGGCGCGGAGCTGTTTCTCGTTGTTCAGACTGGCAAGAGCCGTCTCGCTGATACCCACAAACCGTTCGAAGTAAGGCTGTGCCTCTTTGTATTTCTGCTGTTTGAAACTGGTGTAGCCGAGCGTGTATCTTGCCAACGCTTGGTTCTTGGCATTGCTCGACTGCATGGAGAGGTAGTGCTTCAGGTCGGTGTCTGCCAGCGAGTAGTCTGCCAGTCGGTATTCCGATTCGCCCTTCCAGTAGTATGCCTCTGCATTGTCCTTCGTGCGAATGCTTTGCAGCATGAAGTCCTGGGCACTTTGGAAGTCGCCATCGGTGAATCGCTGCACACCTAAGTTGTAGAGCACCTTCTGCTTTGCCAGCACGATTTCTGGGCTTGGGTTCTTGATTTTGTTAATGGAGGCAAGGGCAGCAGGATAGTTTTTCGACGTGAAATACACCTCCGTGAGATGCTGGCTCACTTGGTTCTTGTATTGTGAGTTCGGGAATTTGTTGAGGAAGTTCTCGAAGGTGGAAACCGACTCGCCGAAACCCATTGTGGAACCGTCGTGTAGCAGCAGGGCATAGTTGTAGAGGGCTTCTTCCTGCACCTTCGTGTCGAAGTCCATTTCCGATGCCTGCTGGAAAGCCATGCGAGCCTGTGCCTTGTTCTGCAAGTTGATGTAAGAGATGCCTGCATGGAGCCATGCGTTCTGGCTCATGGCATCGCGCTCACTGCCAGCGCTTGTACACAATGCTGGTGCTGCCTGACCGTAAGCCTTGGTCTGGAAGTAGCTCATGCCGAGCTTGTAGAGGGCGGTGCGCTTCGGACTCTGCTCCTCGTCGGCATACTCCTTCAGTTTGATGATGGCGTTGTAGTAGTCGCCCGTGTCGTAGAGTGCTTCTCCCTCGATGCGTGCAGCCTCACGATAGAGTTCTGTGGAGCCATATTGCTGGTTGTAAGCACGAATCTTGCGCAGGGCATCCTCGCTTTGTCCCAACTGCTCGTAACAGTCTGCCATATAGACGGGTGCCACGCGCTTGTAGTCGTAGGTGTTCTCCACGGCTTCGAAGTTGGGCAGCGCCTCGGCATATCGTCCTTTGGCATATTTCACGTACCCCGTGTAGTAGAGCACATCCACCTCGTGCGACTTCTTCCCTTCCAGTCCACGCAGAATCTGCTCTGCCACGTCGATGTCGCCCGTGTTGATGTAGGCGATGGCCTCGTACAGACGAGCCTCAACCGACTCCTCTTCGGGCACGTTCATGGCAGACTGTTCGTGGTAGAGGGAAAGAGCCTCACGGTATTTTTTCTGCCGCACCAGGATGTTGGCGCGGATGAGGCGCAAACGGTCGGCGTATGGATTCAATCGGTGGTCCTTCAGGAATTGTTCTATCTTCTCGTCCGTTCCCGATTCGTTCAGATAATAGTCACAAATCAGTTTTTCGCCCTCTTCTGGAGAATTCTTCATCAGTAGGCTGGCTGCATAATAGTGCCCTTCGTCGAGCAATCGCCGTGCCTCTTCCTGTTGGAGCGAGTTGGCGTTGGGGTCGGCATGGTGCTGCGCCTGTCCGAGCATCGGACTGACTGCCAAAAGCAAAGCGATGTAGTGTTTCCTGTTCATGTTGATTGTGTTTATGTTTAAGTTAAAAGTTAAAACTTGGCAATCCAATGGTTCTTTTAACTTTTAACTCTCAAAGTTTTCGTGAATCGTTTAAACCCGATGCGGGCAGAGTGGAGGCCGAAGTCTTCCACCTTGATGTTCTCTGGTTTCTCCCACCAGCAGGCAGCCACGTCGTCATTGGCTTTCAGCGGTGCATCCGAGGGGATGAACACACGGAAGAAGCAGTCGCACGAGTGAATCACCATGCCCGAATAGAGATAGGTGTTGGGGAGAGAGAACAAAATCTTTAGATTGTTCTCATCATTGCCATCTCCATGCTCGCATCTCCATCCCGTTTCCTCTTCAATTTCTCTCACCACAGCCTCCTCGAACCCTTCGCCTGGGTCCACGAATCCACCGATGAAATCGAGCGTTCCCTTCGCTGGTTCTTCTCCGCGGCGAGCCACGAGCATTTCGCCTTTCTCGTTCACGATGATGGCGATGACAGCAGCTGCGGCATTAAAGTAATAAGTGAAACCGCAGTCCTCGCAGTGCTTCGACTTGAAGTCGTGCTCCACGAATCGTTTTGACCCACACTCAGGGCAGTAATTCCATTGTTGCAGGTAGTGCATACCTTTGTCGTGATTTGTCTCTTGAAAACGTTTTCGATTGCGAAGATACAAAAAAATACTTTCTTCCGTATCTATGCAGCTCGTTTTTATCGTAACTTACGAAAAATTAAGACTTTTTCAACCACGAATTGCACGAATTATTATATCAAATATCACGAACAAAAATGTTGGCATTTTTAAAATTAGAGAAATTCGATAAAAATAAAATCAATAATTCGTTTAATTCGTGCAATTCGTGGTTGAGAAAATAGGAAGAGTGGAATAGAATCGTACCAATTCATTTATTTGTCATTACTAAATGTTTGAGCCCTCGTTGTTTTTCAAGCGAGCCCTCGTTTGAGTTACTCCGAGGGCTCGTTATCGAAATGACGAGCCCTCGCTTATTTAGTAGAATCAAATAAAAGATTAAGTAGAATCAAATAAAAGATTAAGTGGAATCAAATAAAAAATAGGGAAACATGGCTTAAAGAGTTGAGTCATGATTCCCTGTTCAAGTAAAAGTTCCTCATTCGGAGGTGATGGTCTGGATGAAAGAAATAGTGCGGAGGCTTATTTCAGCGTGTAAACGATGTTGGACTTGTTGACTTGTCCTGTTTGTGCGCTTTCGCTATTGACGGTGAGTTGGCGCACCCATCCGTCATCGCCGATTTCGTAGATGGCTTTTTGCGTAGCCGACACTTTCACGGTTCCTCTCTGAAGTGCTTGGTCGATTTGCCCTTCGAACATCGAAGCTAAACTTGGCATGAGCTGTTTCACTTGTTTCACGAGGTATGCCTTGACTTCTTCCACATTCATGTCGAGGTTGGAGGTAGCCACGATGGTCTTGCCACCATTGTTGAGGTGGTAAATCGTTTTCATTTTCAGTCCCTGGGCATTGATGGATTCTTCTTCCATGCCTTCGGAGATGGTCTTTCCGTTGAGTGCCAACGGACTTGGCAGGCAGAGTGCCATCTTGAGCGCGTTTTCTTGAGTGAACTTCTCTTCCACCATCTTCATGATGTTTTCGCGAGGCAAAATCACGTTCATCTGCTTCATCTGTGCGTTGTTGAATATCTCGTCAATCATGCTGACAGCGTACTGCCTCTGCTCCTCCAGGTTCTTGACAAGGGTGATTTTACCATCTTTGTTGGTTTCATAGATGCTTGTTTGGTTGGCGAACACTTTGTTTAGCACCTGCGTGAGGTTGGCAAAGTTGATGTCCGTCTTGGCTTCGCCTTTTTGGTTTTCTACCTGGACAACGAAGCCGTTCTTGGTTTTGTCCGTGACGCTAATGACTATATCTTGCGATGTTCGCACCATCTGGTTTTGCACGGATGCTTCGCCTGTTCCTGTGTAGGTCTTCACATCGCCTTTCTTCATTTTTGGTGCTATTTTCACGCTTTGTGCCATGATGGATGTTGCCATCAGCAACAGCAGTGACAGGATTGTTGTTCTTTTCATTGTTATTTAAGTTTTTGAGTTTTTGAGTTTTTAATCAGGGATTTAAAG
>DGSN01000051.1:94698-103613 GCA_002393575.1 Prevotellaceae bacterium UBA4361
GTCCTTTGTACTTAATTAAGTTTTTGAGTTTTTAAGTTTTTGAGTTTTAGCCCAAAGGCATTTTTCAGTCAACAAATTATCTCAAAAAAAGATAATTCGTTGATTGGCTACGCCGAGCTAAAAGGTTCACTTTCTGCTTAAGCTATTTTTTCTTTTTCTTCTTAGGGATTTCGAGATAGAACTTCGTGCCGGTGGTGGCAGGGGCAGAGGAGGAGAGCTTGCGGACAAAGTCGAAGTCGAGCTGCTTGCGATAGAGGTTTGCCTTTGCCACCTTGATGCGAATCTTGTCGCCAAGCGAGAACTTGTGGTGCGTCTGTCTGCCCGTGAGACAGTAGTTGCGCTCGTCGAAGTCGAATGGCTCGTTGCCCAAGAAGCGCACGGCTATGAGACCTTCGCAGTGGTTCTCGTCGATTTCAGCATAGATGCCGAAGTCGGTCACGCCGCTGATGGTGGCATCGAATTCCTCGCCAATCTTGTCCGACATGAATTCCACCTGCTTGTACTTGATGCTGGCACGCTCGGCATTGGCAGCCAGCTGCTCCATGTCGGAAGCGTGTTCGCACAGTCCTTCATACTTCTGCTGGCTTGCACTCCTGGCTCCCTCGGCATAGCGGGTGAGCAGACGGTGAACCATGAGGTCGGGATAGCGGCGGATAGGAGAGGTGAAATGCGTGTAGTAGTCGAATGCCAGTCCGTAGTGCCCGATGTTGATGGTGCTGTAGCGTGCTTTCATCATGGCGCGGAGGGAGACCGTCTCCACGAGTTGCTGGATAGGCTGGTTCTTCACGTCCTTGAGCAGTTTGTTCAGGCTCTTCGCCACTTCGGTCTTCGTGCCCTGTGTGCGAATCATGTAGCCAAACTTGCTGACGAAATGCTCCAGGTTGTCAAGCTTGGTTGGGTCGGGCATGTCGTGAACACGGTAAGGCAATGTCTTTGCCTTTTCTCCTTTCTTCACCTTACCCACGCTCTCTGCCACGGTGCGGTTGGCAAGTAGCATGAACTCCTCCACGAGCTTGTTGGCGTCCTTGGCGCGCTTGAAATAGACGCTGAGCGGTTTGCCCTTCTCGTCGATTTCGAAACGAGGCTCCTCGCGGTCGAAGTCGATGGCTCCGTTCTTCATCCTCCTTTCGCGCAGCTTGTGTGCCATGCGGTTGAGGACAATCAGCTCGTCCTTGTAGGTCTCGGCAGGCTTGGCACCTTCTGCCAGCGGTTGTTCTGGAGTTGGATATTGATAGTCTTCGGGCGATGCCTCGTTGCATTGTTCGAGCAGGTGCTGCACTTCCTCATAGACGAATCGGCGGTCGCTCTTGATGACGGTGTGTACGATGCGGTGGCTGAGCACGTCGGCATCCTCGTTCATCTCGAAGACAACCGAGAAGCTGAGTTTCTCCTCGTCGGGACGGAGCGAACAGATGAAGTTGCAGAGCCGTTCGGGAAGCATCGGAACGGTGCGGTCAACGAGATAGACGGACGTGCCTCGCTGCTGTGCCTCCTTGTCGATGATGGAGCCTTCGAGCACATAGTGCGACACGTCGGCAATGTGGACACCCACTTCCCACACGCCCTTCTTCACCGTGCGGATGGAGAGGGCATCGTCGAAGTCCTTGGCATCGCGCGGGTCGATGGTGAACGTGAGCACGTCGCGGAAGTCCTCGCGCTTGGCAATCTCCTCGGGCGTGATGCCTGGGTCGATGCGGTTGGCTGCCTGCTGCACCGCCTCGGGGTATTTGTATGGCAGTCCGAACTCAGCAAGGATGGCGTGCATCTCGGTGTCGTTGTTGCCGCTCTCGCCGAGAATGTCAACCACTTCGCCAATCGGGTTTCGAGCATTATCTGGCCACGAAGTGACCTTCACCAATGCCTTTTCGCCTGTGTGTCCTCCCTTCAGCTTGTCGATAGGGATGAGGATGTCGTGCGGCAGCGAACCGTCGGGATTGACGAGGAAGGCGAACTGCTTGCCCACTTGCAGACTGCCGATGAACGGCTTCTCGTTACGCTGGACAATTTCAATGACTTGTCCATGAATCTTCTGGGAATATCGTTTCTTGGCAAAGAGGCTTACCTTCACCTTGTCGCCAGGAAGCGCGTGCATCGTGTCGTCGTCATAGACACTGATGCTCGTGCCATCGGACAGTTGCACATAGTTGCGCCCGCCATTGGTGCGGGTGAATACGCCTTCGCACACCTGTGTGTGCCCGTTGTAGGAGAACTCCCCGTCTTCGTTCGCCACGATGTCCTCGCTGTCAATCATCTCGTTGAGCACATCGATGCAAAGCATCTTGAGCGGATGCGTCGTGAACTTCAACACTTTGAACAGCTGTTTGGGCGTGAAATACTCCCCTGGGTGCGCACTCAGAAAGTGAGTCACAGTGCTACGCAGTTCCTTCTTGCCGATTTTCGACTTCGAACTGTCTTTTTTCTTTGACTTAGACATATATTATAGTTTTAAGCTGTGTTCTATAAATTCTTTGTGACAACGGCCTGAAAGGCCACCAAGCTCATAGCCCAGGGCAGCGTCCTGGGTAACGTACAAGCATTATCCACGCCCTGAAAGGGCAAAAGCGTTGTTGTCTTTCAGTGCTTTTGCCCTTTCAGGGCGATGTTCCCACCGTCTGCAACTCAGGGCGTTGCCCTGGGCTAAGGGCTCATTGCCCCTTTGGGGCGTTATCAAGCAATTGTTGATAATCATTATTTTAAAATTTTGCGTCTAAAATAGTGATTTTCTTGCAAACAGCAGATTTCTTTCACGTTAAAATGTTACAAAAACGCTAAAAAGAGCTAACTTTGCAACAATTTAAGCAAAAAAAGATGGAAAAACTGAAGATATTGGTGACAGGTGCCAGCGGATTTATTGGCAGTTTCCTTTGCGAGGAAGGGCTGCGCAGGGAAATGGAAGTGTGGGCAGGCATGAGAAAAACATCAAGCCGAAAATGGCTACAGAACGAATGGCTCAAATTCCAGACACTCGACCTCAGCAACACCGACATGCTCCGACAGCAACTCAGCGACTTCAAGCAGAAGAACGGCAAGTGGGACTACATCGTTCATGCGGGCGGTGCCACAAAATGCGTGGACCCTGCCGACTTCATGAAGCACAACTACGACTGCACGGTGAATCTCGTGCAGATGTTGCAGGAATTAGACATGGTGCCTCGACTCTTCATCTATCTCAGCAGTTTCAGTGTGCTCGGACCCATCAAGGAAACACTCAATCCCGACTCGAACACCTACGAGGAAATGTATGCCACCGACACGCCTCAGCCCAACACGGCATACGCCAAGAGCAAGCTCAGAAGCGAGCAGTTCCTACAGTCGCTCAACTACATCTTCCCCTACGTCATCTTCCGCCCAACAGGTGTGTATGGTCCGCGCGAACGCGACTACTTCCTCATGGCGAAGAGCATCAAGCAGCACGTGGATTTCGCCGTGGGCTACAAGAAACAGGAAATCACCTTCGTCTATGTGCGCGACCTCGTGAATGCTATCTACGCCTCCATCCAAAAAACAGAACAAGGAGCACTGGAAAGCATCGAACTACAGATTTTCAACGTGAGCGACGGACAAGTGTATTCTTCCCGTGCCTTCAGCGACTACATCCAGCAGGACCTCGGCATCCGCTTTCTCCTCCGCATCAAGGCACCTGTCTGGTTGCTCCACGCCATCTGCGCCATCGGCGACCGCTTCTCACGATGGACGAAACGCCCTGTCACTCTCAATCTCGACAAGTACCACATCCTCCGTCAGCGCAACTGGCGATGCGACATCACTCCGCTCCGCCAGCTCCTCGACTACGAACCCCAGTGGCAGCTGGAACGGGGAACGCGCGAGACCATTGATTGGTTCGTGGCAAACCACTGGCTCTAACTGCGATTGCTGCATTTTTATCTTCAACTACTGATGGTTTTTCCTAAACCACAGATGGCACAGATGCACACAGATGATAATTAAAAAACATCGACTGCGTCTTGATTGGACTGATTGTACTGATTACAATGATCATCGTTTCGTCAGAAAAATTCATGGGAAATTCACGGTCAATTCACGGCAATTCATGTTTTTATTTTTAACACGAATTACCAAGAATTAAACGCAAATTTTACGTGAATGTAAAAACATCGACTGCGTCTTGATTGGACTGATTGAACTGATTATAATGATTATCGTTTCGTCAGAAAAATCAGATGAATCAGAAAATCCAGCACGTCAGTGCGATGTTTCTTCTGAAACCACAGATGACACGGATGCACACAGATTCTTTTTAATGTCACACAGAAATAAAGGAAACAACGGAAATAATTTTCTGCGAAACTTTCAGCTCGGCGTAGCCAATGTCAGCGATTTCTGCGAGAAAAAAAAACATCGACTTCGTCTTGATGGGACTGATTGTACTGATTACAATGATTATTGGTTTGTCAGAATCATCAGGAAAATCAGTTAAATCAGATGAATCAAGCACGAAGTGCGATGTTTTTTATTTAGGGAGCAATCTTTGTGTACACATACTTGATGACAAGTCATCGTCATTCCTCACTACCCTTCTGTACCATTTCCAATAGCACATCCTTCAGGCGTTTGTCCTTGTCGGTGATGCCGAAACGATGCTGGAGAATATATTTTTCGCGCTGATAGGCTGCTGACTCGGAACGGTTATAGAGGAATTGGAAATCAAAGAGCGAAATAGGAGAAAGTACAAGAGCACAGAAACGAATGTCGTTTTCCTTCATACCATATTCCTTTCTCAGTTTTCTGCTGATTCCGTTATATATTTGATCTGACGTTTCGATGATGGACACCCAATCATCTTCTGACAAATGCTCTTTCATTGTCAAACCGTTTTTCTGTCCTTGGATTACCTTTTTCATCTTGGCGTAAATGCTCGATTTTTGCCATGTGTATTTGTCTGTAGCATTCGTTTCCGCTTGCTCCAATTCTTTCCGCTTGTCCTCCCTTTCCTTGTCCTCCTTGATTCGTACTTCAAGCAGGTGCCGTGTGGCTCGAAATCGTTTTCTTTGGAGAAGAGATGTGATGAACAAGGATATAAGTAAGATGGAAATAATGAGGATATAATGATGCAGTTCCCCATGCTTCTTTTGTTCCAATGCTATCAACCATTCTTTGTCAGCTATGAGAACCGATTTTGAGCGGTCCTGCAACTCTAAGCTGTCTTTCCATGCAGCCGACAAGCGTTCGTATTCCAGCGATTGAGTCAAGTTCTTTCTTGCAAATTCCACGTCAGCCAATGCAAGATAACTTGCATACTTGATAGATGGCTCGGGGCTTTCAACACTTTTCTCAAGATAGACAATTGCTGAATCAATCTTGCCACTTAGCGCGTATGCCTTGCCCAAGACCTGAAATCCCCAATAGTTGTTTTCCTTGGGATTACATTGAACACTTTCTTTAGCGAACCTCAATAGTTGCTCATTATCCGAACGGCTTTGCCAAGAGTATAGTAGATGGTCTGCAATTCCAGCACTGAATTCGGCAAGCATGATATTGTCGTTCAAATCCTTTGCCAATTCACATCCTTCTATCATTGATTTCACACCCTGTTTCAGACTGTCAAGAGCCCACACTGCTTCTCCCTTCCTAAAAGTGGAAATTGCTTCCAAACGTCGGTTTCCACATTTTCTTGCTTTTTCACAAGCTAACAGATATTCATCCTCTGATTTTTCGTATAGGGTTGCAACAAAAAAACATCTTCCTAACAAGCTATGGGAAATGCCTTGCAGATATGAATCATTCATTTTGTTTGACAGCCTGAGTGCTTCGGATGCGTGAAAGTACATTCTCCGATAATCGCCTTTAGCTGAACAATACTCAGCCAGTTCTATCATGCACCAAGCTTGGTTCTTTTTGTCGTTCTTGTTTTTGAAATATCTAAAGGCTCTTACCAGTTCTGTAGTGTCTGCTATTGCCTCATCCTTTCTTATCTTCACTTCTGCGCAGAATATGGCAAAAAACGCACGGTCCTTTTCTGACAGAGAATCCAACCTTGTTGTTTCCGCAACAATCACAGCACTGTCCAGATGATTCTCCAGCAAGTCATCGTAATAAACTCTGATAGAATCATCTTCTCGATAACATGTAATGAATATTAATGAAGAAAAGAGAAGTAAAAGAAAACCAAAAACATTCTTCTTTCTCATAAAAACGCTTTGTTTATGTAAATGACAGTGAGGCAAAGTTACGAATTCATCGGTAGAAAATTGAATAATAACTTGAAAAAAACATGAGAAAGCAAAATTCTCAAGTATTTCTCAAGTTGAATTCTGCTTTATTTTTCATTATTTTGCAGACAACAAGAAATAAATTCAAACTAACATTTTTTACCTTATACGTATAACTCAAAAATAAGAAAGGATTTTGATTATGAATAAATTGTTAGTAATGGTTCTTTGTGTTTTTAGCTTCACTTTAGTTAGAGCACAATCTTTAGATCCAATCATCTATACGAACACACTTAAAAATAGCAAGTGGATACTGGTAAATAAAAAGTTGATAGGTTTTGATGAGGTATCTAAAGATGATGTATATAGACTTGATACAGTGTTCATATCTTTTGATAATAGCAAAATGCATACAATGGAACATCTTAATGAGGAAAATCCTATTACAGGACAAAAGATTGATGAAATACTAAAAGTAGATCACACATATTATTTGACGAATGAAATTCCAAATAATTTTGAACAATCAAAAATAGGAAAAACATCATCTGGAAAATATATTGTTTTGCATAATGTTAGTTCAAGATATTCAGATGATGGTCATTTTGTCGTTTGGGAAGCGACCGAAAATGACAACTCAAAAATCGAATTGACACTTAGAAAATCACATAAACGTCTTGATATGCTTGGAAGAAAACTTGTCATAATGAAAAAAGAATAGAGGGTAGTTCAATCGTGGTAGCCAATAATCAGCTTTGCGATTTCTCCCCTTTACATACAACTAAATAAGAAAGGATTTTGGTGATGAATAAATTATTATATTCGATACTTTTTATTGTATTTTGTTTGATGTCATTTCGTATGAATGCTCAAACGCTTACTCGTGAGTTGCTTAAAGGAAACAAATGGATTTATGTAAATAATTCTTCTGTTACATCTGATTACTATCGTGTTTATGACGATAATTATGTTTACGATTCACATCATTTACATTATACCCATCCCGGGAGAGGTACGAAGATTGACACTACAATTGTAATAACTTATGCCTATTATTTGTCTGACACTATTCCAGATAAATTTGAATATGCTAAAGTAGGGAAAATTCCTAAAGGTAAATATATAATCAAGCATAATGTGTCTCCTAAATATGTTGATGCTGATGATGCTACAATCCATAAGGTCACAAAAATCACTGAAAATGAAATGGTGTTGACTCATGTTAAAAATACATTTGAAGTGATTGGAATGCCTGGTGGTTCGGACATTTACAGGAAAGAATAGTTGACATGATGAAAAAGTTCAGTTTATCATTACTCATTCTTATCACACTGATTTCCTGTGATTACAATTCCGTTCATCTTTTAGACGATGATGATCTGGCATGGATGGAAGCATACGAAAATGGTGACACGGTTTTGTTTGCTTCGACTGAAGGAATGGATACCATGTTCGTTTCTAAAAATATAGACAACAATCCCTATTTACGCTTGGGAATATACTGTTTTTCAGACTATTATGGACATGCTATATATAAAGACACGATTGTTCATCATCAAGAAAAAATATCACAGAGTTTCTCAATTAGGCCTACATATAACAATAAACTTCAATTGAACTTTATATTCCACAAACGTTTCTGCATTGAACGTTTAAAATTACCAAAAGTGAAAAAAGTTAAGCTGCAAGATTTTGAAGTAGGCGATTCAGTCTATCATGATTGCATTATTATTGACAGCTTATATTCCCAAGTCAGCCGCATGTCTGAGCTGAATTGCGATTATTTTGTATGGAGCAAATCCAAAGGGCTAATACAGTATAAATACCTGAATGGCGAGACGTATAGCATTTATAAGATATTGCCGAATAAAAAGGGAAAGAAGAAATGTGCATCAAGCATTTTGCCCGTGAATGCACAAAATATTAGTATAAACGATTTAATTGAGAACACGTGGATTAATATTGATGATTCACCTCGTGATAAGTTCATTGATACTTTGCGTGTAACATTTGACAAGAAGAATATCTTTTTCTTTCTACATACAATTGTTGAGCATCCAGTGACAAAGGAAATTATAGACAAATCAGGTGAAAGTGCTTCTTTGTACTATTTGTCGGATACAATTCCACAAAGATTTGACAAAACTAAAGTTGGAAAGTCCACTTTTGGAAAATACCTTGTCTTGCTCAATGATTCATCAAACTATAGTGATTATTATGTTTGGGAGTTAAAAATAAAAGATAGTTCAACATTAGAATTCACTCTTAGCAAGTTTCCTTTAGAAGATTATATTGATTCAATAGGCAGAAAAATATTATTGAAAAAAGACCAATAGACAAATCTGTGAATAAAGTGTTGTAGTTGTTCAGCATTTGTTCCAAGTGTAGGTTCCATCTTTTTTATGAAGAGTACTCTAAAGCCGTAGAATTATTAAAGGTATTAAGGTGTGTTCTATAAATTTTGTTTTTATAATTTCTCAATTATGGTGGAATTCTTTTTCGGTTGCTTTTTGTTTTCTGTGGCATCTTTTTGTCATCTTTGGCTACGCCGAGCTGAAGGTTCTCAGTCACATAGCTCGCTATGCTCCCTCAAAAGCTAACAAAAATCTACTCACATAAAATCAAAAATCAATCCGACATAATTAATAGAACCCACCTTAAATGAATACGGATTCACTCCAGAGCAATGGACGCAACGCATGAACGAACTTATTGAAGATATGAATAATATTCCAATAATTTTTT
>DGSN01000055.1 GCA_002393575.1 Prevotellaceae bacterium UBA4361
CTTACAAATATGAATGAGATTTTGACAGATTTTGAATAGATTTGTAGGATTTGGCTACGCCGAGCTAAAGGTTCTGCCTCGTAGAGGCACTACAAAAGAACATATTTTGTTATATCGAACTCACGTTGTAATAGATTTTGAGCATTATCATTTCAAGTTGAGCAACAGCTGTTCCAAAGCCTTGCGGCGTTCAGACCATGTCTTATAGTCGGAGGCGCGCAGCGTATGGACCTTGCAGTCAGCCATCGTTCCATTGTTCTCACGGACCATCTTCAAGTCGTTGGTCGTCAAGATGCAAGGCTTCAGTTTGCCTTCCGAAGCCAAGCGGTCGGCAATGGCATTCGCTCCGCCCAGCTTGAACCAGCTTTCCATCGTGTCGTCGGCACCAGGAACCAACTGGATGAAATTCTTCACCAAGCCCTTCAGAGGTGCAAGATACCACGCCTCGCCAGCATTCAGGTTGTACCACAAGCGCCCGTGCTCCATCTCGCCCATCGACATGAAGTTGTAGCGCGAAGCAGGATTGCTGGCAATGCTGTACTTGAATCCACGGTCGGGCGAAAGATACATGTTGTTGGCATCAGCCACACGCATTCCATCCACCACGAAGCAATATTTGAACGTCTCCATCACGTTCTCCGTCAAGCGGATGCTCCACACACCTTCCTTGTCCTTCTTCATCTCCACAGCTTGAGGCAACAATTCGCTCTCCAGCGCAACGGCTTTCGCGTTTGGTGCTTTCATGCGGAAGGTCACACCACCCTGCGCATCATATTCAGGCGAGACGATAGGCTTAGGAAACATACGTGCCATCACGCCAGGCGTGAACTGCGGTTCCTGACCCGTTCGTGCAGGAGCAGGCTTGCCGTTCCTCATCGCCTCCTCCGATGCTTCAGCATTGAAGAGCAGGCGAAGCGTCTTGTCGAGGAAATACCTCGCATTCATCCACGTATGCCCAAACTTGTCATTCGTAAATTCCTTCACCGAGCGGATGCCCTTCTGGTCGAGGAAAGCCATATAGTCGCGAGCATTGCCATAAAGAAAATCATCCGTACCCACACCCAGCCAGAACAAGTGCAACTTGCCGTTCGTGTCGGCAGCATGGTCATACACATCAGGAATGTCCGTCGAAGTGAACGAACTATAAGAACAGAGATAAGAGAACTTGTCCAAGTTGCGCAGTCCGCACGACAGACCCTGGTTGCCTCCACGCGAGAAACCGCCGATGGCACGGTGGTCGCGGTCGTTCACCGTTCGGTAAGTCCTTCCCACATACGGCATCAAGTCATTGACCAAGTCCTGACTGAACACATCGCCACCGAAGTTCGTGACAGGAATCTTCGACACATCGGGCACCGTTGGCAACAGCTTGTAAGGATTGCCGTATGGCAGCACCACAATCATGTCCTGCGCCTTCCCCTCAGCCAGCAAGTTATCCAAAATGTAGTTCACGCGGCCCACCTTATAATATACCTCTTCCGTATCAGTGGTTCCGCTAATCAAGTAGAACACGGGATACTTCTTCTCCCAGTTCATCCAGTAAGAAGGAGGCAGATAAACCACAGCGTGGTTCGTAGCACCCAAGCTCTTCGAATAGTAGCTCACGTACTCCACACTGCCATGCGGCACAGCTCGGATGTCGTGAACCAGTCCACCTTGGCGATTCGGAATTTCCAGCAGACTGTTCTTGAAACCCTCGTTCGGGAAATACTGCTCACACTGCGAATCCATCACACTCACCCCATCCACCACGAAGCAATAAGGATACATGTCGGGGGCAGCAGGACCAAGCGTCACGCTCCACACACCAGTCTTTGCATCGCGCTCCATCTTCTGTCGCCCCGCAAACTGAACATCCACCATCACCTCCTTAGCACGTTCGTTCTTGTACTGAAACGTCACCGTACCATCGTCATGACAGATGGTCGATGGCTGTTGTGCAAAACATTGCACCGACGAAACCATCAGAACACTTGCAACAAGCATCCTGGCACTTCGTCCAAAAAGTCGGTTCGAAATGGTTTTCATAACTGATATGATTTAAATGATGAACTAATAGTAATCTCCGTCAGCAATTGTTTCCCGAACTAATCGCCCATGCAAAAATAAATCTTTTTAACGATTCCGCCAAAAGATTTGCCAATTTTATTTTGAATCTTAGTGTTAAAACTCTACTCCTGCATCTCCTCCTCCGTCACGCGCAACTTGTAGAGTTCACCCGTCGTATAACTGCCATTCTTATCCTCATACTTATCATCGCCAACCTTCTTGAAAGTTTCAGCATCTATGCCCCGCAGCATACATCCACAGTAGAACACATGGCAAGAGTCGCGCAACCAATCATCATCATATTCACCCTTATAGTATTTGTTGTCTTCCTTGATGAAGTATTCAGCCGTAGCAATATCAATGTAGTGAGAAACAGGAACATATCGAGGAGTTCTTTCCCTCTCAGACAAACGACGCCAATACACATGATTCTTATCCTTTGGAACACCAGTCTTCGACACCGTAAAACTGGCAACATCCACACCCCTCACACGGTCACTATAATGCCAAACGTGCCTGTCATCCTTTGCAAACTGCTTGTTGAGAACGACCATAGACTCCGCATTCGCACCTCTAAGATAATCAATGTAACAATCTTTCATCAACTCTGTATCGTAAGCATAGAACACACCTTTATTATTTACACGAAAACCATCAACATCAGGATGAATCCTTTCACCATACAACTCACGATAGTATTTCCGCTCAGACGACAACAAAGCCAAGATACCAATACCTATCACACAAAAGACAACATGAACAACCATTTTCCCCGACTTAGCACCCTCAGCTTTCGCCCATTCCAGTACCGAAGCCCAAAGAGCAAACATATAGCTCAAAGACCAGACATAACAGGCATAGTTGCGATAATCATGTTCCCAACTGATTCGATGGTAGAATATATAAATGATGGTCAAAACAAAAGAAATGATAATCAGCACAAGCGTTCTATCTGAAACCTTTTTCCTACACAATTGATAAACCGTGTAGATAAAAACAAGATTGGTTATCCACAGAACGAAATAGAGCGGGTACATCAGCAGCATCAATGGAAACCATATCACCCCCATCATCACGCAGTTCCATCCAGGCAAGTCTTCATCTCCAGTCTCCACTTCAATACCCGTATGCATCGGGAGCGATACCACATACAAGATGATACTCGCCAAACACAGCAGTCGAGCAACATCCTTATTCACAATAGCCAACTTCACGTATCTAAACAAACCCTTCATCATCTAAAACTTTTCGGCAAAATTACAATTATTTTCCAACCATGTCACTAAAAAAAACATCTTTAACACGAAATTAACCCTATTTATCATTACAACGATTCTTCGTTTCATCAGAAGAATCAGTTCAATCAGAAAATCCAGCACGCCAGTGCGATGTGTTTTTATAAAACTACAGATGGCACAGATGCACACAGATTCTTTTTCACTTCTCATTTTTTATTTTTAACTCAAAAAACATCGGTTTCGCCTTGATTCAGCTGATTATTTTCTTAAAATACTTTTCATTTCCATCAAAAATTTCGAGAAAATTTGTGTTTTTAACGATTGATGGTTCATCGTTTGTGATTATCTTCTAAACTTTCATGCCATGATGGACAAAGCGTAACCCTCTGACGCTGAGGGCGTCATCGCTCAGTAACCGTAGGTCGGTACGACCTGCGGATGGTGTGGATGCAGGTAAGATACACTCTAAAGGAGTGCCCCAGCTGACGAAGATGGGCGACTCCTTCAGAGTCGGTTTTGCTGATATGCTGCTATCCGAGGGTGCTTCGCACACCTCGGTTACTGAGCGGTGACGCTTTCAGCGTCTTTCAAGGGATGGGAAAGTCTAATTATCTTTGCGCGAAAAACAGTGTTTATCTGCGCCATTTATGGTTTTTAGGAAAAGTGGGATTTTGATTCAACTAGTTGTCCGAGGGCTCGTTTGCGTTCAAGCGAGCCCTCGTCGTAACGCAAACGAGCCCTCGCTTGAACGCAAACGAGCCCTCGCACATAAAGTTAATCCTTTAGCTCGGCGCAAACCAATCAGAGGAATGATTCAGTCAATCCCCTTACAAGAGTTTGTGAGTCCCCTGAGTTTTTGGGCTCTTGTCTTTATATTTCCTAAAGAACCTACCTTAACTGTTTGGAGCACTCTTAACAAAAACGGAATCACACTCTTCAAATTACTTGCTGATTACCTCATGAGCATAGTTTTGGTAATTTCCAAGAATCTGTTCAATGTGAATCACTTCTGGACAGGAATTCCATGTGACACCACCTCCTATCAGAAACCAGTGTTCACGTTCTTTTACAGGAACTCGTTTAATTGATGGGAATGCGGAAATAGGCATCAGTATTGAGCGACCATCGAACAAATCAACTTGAAATTTACCTCTACATGGAAACGACAATCGTTTGATGCGTGGTTCTACGTTCCAATATCCTTCTGACTTATACATAAGCTATTTTGTTTTTTTATTTTAATCATCCTAATTTGTTTTCCTTCTTTGAACTGCTTCCACTGCTTCAGCAACTTCTCACGGTATTCTGTAGCAATCCTTAAAACTTCTTTCACTTGTGCATCAGTCAAATCGCCCTTATCCTCAACTTCCACGATTGGCTCAAGCCAAATTTTACACAAATGCTCCGTGTTACGTTTGCCCACATGCACATGGGGCCTGTTTTCGTAATAGTCTGTATTCCAAAACAGAAAAATCCAAATGACCTTCGCTGTTATATAAAGTAAAATTTTAGGCATCGTTTATTCAATTGTAACAACATTCATCTTTGGGTGACAAATGTACTAAAATTTTGTGATAATCCTGAAAAAAATATTTCAAAAAATGCGGAGACAGGTGGAGTATGAGGTATTTTTGCATTCTTCATTCTTTTATTCTTCATTCTTCATTTAAATTTACTACCTTTGCACTGAAAATGACAGATTGCAAGCAAATGAGGGCTGCAACGTAACAAAATAGAAGACACGATGCGAATCACAATCAAGATTGGAAGTAATGTGCTGACACGGTCGGACGGGTCGTTGGACGTGACCCGACTGTCGGCACTGGTGGACCAAATCGCTCTGCTCCGTCAGCACGGCATCGAGGTGCTGATGGTGAGTTCGGGTGCTGTGGCTTGCGGCAGGAGCGTGCTGCACAGCATGGAGAACCTGAAGACGAAGGACAACGTGGATGAACGTCAGTTGTTCTCGGCTGTGGGGCAGGCGAAACTCATCGACCGCTATTATGAGCTGTTTCGCGACCATCACATCCATGTGGGGCAGGTGCTGACGATGAAGCAGAATTTCAGTACGCCTGACAGCTACAACACGCAGCAGAACTGCATGGAGGTGATGCTGGAGAACGGGGTGATACCGATTATCAACGAGAACGACACGGTGTGCGTCACGGAGCTGATGTTCACGGATAACGACGAACTGTCGGGACTCGTTGCCCGCATGATGAATTGCGACCACTTGATTATCCTGTCGAACATCGACGGCATCTTCACGGGCAACCCTGAGGATGAGGGCTCGGAACTGATTCGACGTGTGAAGAAAGGCGACGACATCAGCCGCTACATCCAGGCGAAGAAATCTACGGCTGGACGCGGAGGGATGCAGTCGAAGTACCACATCGCCCGCGAAGTACACGAGGCTGGTATCGAGGTCATCATTGCCAACGGCAAGCGAAACAATGTGCTCACGGACTTGCTCATCGACCACAAGGATGTTCCTTGCACTATCTTTGAAAAATAGAAAAGTAGCCCCTCCCAACCTCCCCAAGGGGAGGAGAAGCCGTCCGGATGGCTATTCACTCCCCCTTGGGGGAGTTGGAGGGGGCTGTTTCTTTAAAATAGAAAATACAAATATGTTCCAATCCACTAAGGAGGCAAGTATTAGTCTTGCCCAACTTTCGAACGAAGTCATCAACCAGGTGCTGAACGACGTGGCTGATGCTGCCATTGCTCATACGGAGGAGATTCTTGCTGCGAACGCGAAGGACTTGGCTCGCATGGACGAGAAGAACCCGATGTACGACCGTCTGAAACTTACGCGCGAACGCATCGCGGGCATTGCTGCCGACACGAGGAATGTGGCTACGCTTCCTTCTCCGCTGGGACGTGTGCTGAAACACGTGGTGCTGCCCAATGGTCTCGACTTGAAACGCGTGAGTGTGCCGTTTGGTGTCATCGGCATTGTCTATGAGGCTCGTCCGAACGTGACGTTCGACGTGTTTTCGCTTTGCCTCAAGTCGGGCAATGCCTGCCTGCTGAAAGGCGGTAAGGATGCCGACGACTCGAACCGCTGCATCGTTTCCATTATCAAGGGGGTACTGAGGCAGCACCAGTTGGACGAGAACATCATCAACTTGCTTCCTGCCACGCACGAGGCAACAGCTCAGTTGCTCCATGCCAACGGATGGGTGGATGTGGTGATTCCTCGCGGTTCGAAACGCCTCATCGACTTCGTGCGGAAGGAGGCATCGGTGCCTGTCATCGAGACGGGTGCTGGCGTTTGTCATGCGTACTTCGACAAGGACGGTGACTTGGAGAAGGGACAGCGCATCATCAACAATGCGAAGACGCGCCGCGTGAGTGTCTGCAACGCACTCGACTGCACGCTGGTTCATGCCGACCGTCTCAGCGAACTGCCTCAGCTCTTGGCTCCATTGCAGGAGAGCAATGTGCGCATCTATGCGGACGAAGTGAGTTTTGCGGTGTTAGAAGCTGGTGATTATCCTCTGTCGCTGCTTCATCATGCGAAGGAAGAGGACTACGGCACGGAGTTCCAGGACTATGCGATGGCGCTGCGCATCGTCAATGACATGGACGAGGCATTGCTCCACATCCGTCAGCACGGGTCGGGACACAGCGAATGTATCATCTCGGAGAACGAGGATGCCATTTCGCGATTCTTCGCCACGGTGGATGCTGCCTGCGTATATGCCAATGCGCCAACGTCGTTCACTGATGGCGCACAGTTCGGACTCGGTGCGGAAATCGGTATCTCGACGCAGAAACTCCATGCTCGCGGCCCGATGGCTTTGGAGGAAATAACAACGTATAAGTGGGTAATTCGAGGGAACGGCCAAACCAGGCCGCGATAACTCAGACGAGTTCTTGAAAGTTAAAAATTAATAGTTAAAAATTAAAAGTTAATAGTTAAAAGTTAATAGTTAAAAGTTAATAGTTAAAAGTTAATAGTTAAAAGTTAATAATAAAAAAACAACAGTAATGTCTTATTAACTTTTAACTATTAACTTTTAACTGTTTCGTGTCAGAGGGAGAGAATCCAATCAGCTATGTCTTTCAGCACATCGGGAGAAATCGTAGTCTCGATGACGCTGTATTCATTCGCCAGTCCTGTTTTGCAAGGCTGGAAGAGGTGGTTCAGTCCGTAGTATTCCTTGATGAGATGACGGTCGTTCGGAGGTAGCAATTCGCGGAGCAATCCGAGGTTGTGTTTGGCATCCACTTGATAATCCTTCATGCCGTTGAGCGCCATGACAGGACAGGTGATTTTGCGAATGGAAGGTGCTGGGTCGAACTGCAAGAAGTATTCCATCCATGAGTTATTTCCAAATTGCGTACGCACTTGCGCCAACACCGTTTCTTTGTTCACTTGCCGGCGCTGCTGTTCGGCGGCTTCGTAACTGATAAGTCCTGCTTCTTCGTTCAGTCGGATGAGACCTAACACCTGGTCAACGCTCACGGTCGTTCCGTCGGTCGCTGGTCCTGCCATGCTGACGACGAAATCCACTTTCCCTTCGCCTGCAAGAATGAAAGAGATGAGTCCGCCTTCGCTATGTCCTAAGATGCCCACACTTCCGAACTCGCCTCTCTTCTGCATTTCGCGGAGACAGTCGAGCCATCCCTCGGCATCGCGTGCATTCACTTCCGTGGTGTTGTCCTTCAAGCTGCCTTGCGACTTGAACACGCCTCGGTCGTCGTAGCGCAACGAAGCAATGCCTCGCTTGGCGAGATAGTCGGCAAGCACAAGGAAAGGCTTGTGGTCGAAAAGTTCCTCATCGCGGTTCTCTTGTCCACTTCCCGACACCATCAGCACCACAGGCACCTTGGCTGGCTTGAGGGTGAAGCCATAACCGAAGGGATAAGTGAGTGTGCCACTCAGCCATGCGCTGTCGTAATTGCTCATCCATGACAATTCCTTTGTTTGGTAAGGATAGGGTTCTTTTGGATTCTGCGGACGTGCTGGTTTTACGAGGTCGCCAGCATGGAGAGTCAGTCCAAGACTTTGTCCTCGCTGCGTGAAGATGCCAGTAAGAGTGTTGCCATCGTCTTGAATGGCAGCTTTGTACTTGGCACCAAGCACAGGCATGTCGATGATGATGCTGTCGGCAGTGAGTCGGCTGATAACGGCTGGAATGTCCGAAGCACCTTGGTTAGGACTGTCCAAAAAGCATTTCCTCGTGCCGTCGTCGTTGTTCACGAACCGACACACCAAAGGGAGTTCGACAACATCCAATTTGCCCGAATACTTCGCCTGCAAGTTTTGTGCGCTCGCTGCGAGTGCCGACATGAGGATGCACATCAGAATGACATATCTTTTCATGGATGACAAGAGTTTTTTAGATAATGATACAAAGATAGAGAGTTTTTTCGTATTTTTGCAAAAACTAACTATCATTTTTTCAAACACTTCTAAACGAATGAAAAGACTACTGACATTCTGCTGCATTGCAGCCATGACGCTGAACCTGCTGGCTCAGCACGAAGAGGAGTTGTGGATTAACTGTGGGGAGAAGAAAATTTACGGTGTACTGAACAAGTTGGACGACGGAAAGAAGAAGCACCCTATTGCCATCATCGCGCATGGGTTCAACGGCACTCATGCTTACGGCAGGAACTACTTCGAGCCGTTGCGTGAACTGGGCTACGAATGCTATACGTTCGATTTCCCGTGTGGCTCCGTCCATAGCCGCAGCGACAACAACACGATGGAGATGTCGGTGCTCGACGAACAGCGATGCTTAGAAGCCATCATCAGGCATTTCCGTTCGCGTCCTGACGTGGATGCCAACAACGTGGTCTTGATTGGCGAAAGCCAAGGCGGACTGGTGTCAGCACTGACTGCCGCAAGTATGCCTAAGGCAATCAGCCGCCTCATCCTGTGCTTTCCAGCTCTCTGCATTCCCGACAACTGGAACAGCCGCTATCCAAATCTGAGCGACATCCCTGACACGACACGGGTGTGGGACGTGCCTTTAGGTCGCCGCTTCTTCGAGGAAGTGCATACGCTGAAGCCCTTCGACGTGATTGCCCGATACAAGAGGCCTGTGCTCATTGTGCAGGGCGATGCCGACCGTGTGGTGTCGATGGATGATTCCCGCAAAGCCGTTGCCATGTACCGCAAAGCGCGATTGCATGTCATCAAAGGAGCTGGACACGGATTCAAGGGTGAGGAACTGAAGGAACAGTTTCGGGAAATGAAAAAATTCCTTACAGCCAAGAAACCTGAGTAATCGTCAAACAAGAACCTTGGTACTATTTTAAACCACTCATTTATTATTTAAAACCACGAATTACTCGAATTAAACGAATTATTTTTAGGTAATAGTTAATCGAATTTCACGAACAAAAATGCTGGCATTTTTCTAATTCGAGAAATTCAATTAAAAACAATAATTCGTTTAATTCGAGTTATTTGTGGTTGAAACAATCCCAACTTTACTCTACCACCTTCACGGCAATGCCCTTGAGCTGCTGCCATCCTGCACGGTCGGTGAGGCGAATCATGAAATGGTAGTCGCCCGTGTCGATGTCGGCAGGGATGGGAATGTTGATGCGAGCCGTGTAGTTGCGCTGCCCTGAAGGGATGGTGTAGTCTTGGTTGAAAATCCAAGGCTTCACGGGTTTCTTCGCGGCATCCATCTCGCACTCCACCGAGGAAGTGCTGTGGGTGTGGTGGTCGAAATTGTTGTGGACTTCGATGTTGTAGCTGCCCAGTTCGGTGTCGTCGGTGAATACGTAGCAGAACGACAGGGTGCTGCCTCGACGGAACTGCTGGCAGTCTAATGGACAGGGAACGACACCGCCCGACGAACTGATTTGGGGCTGAGTCATGTCGCGCTGTTCATCGTCGTCGGAAGAGCTGCACGCACAGAGTGCGCACAACAGCATCATTGAAGTCAGACTTAGTGAGAACACACACACAAGAGCCAAGAGCAGGCTCAGATATTGATTTTTTTTTCATTGTTGTTTTTGTTTTTTGGAAGTGAAAGTGAAATCACTTAGAACTCCAGTCCTATCATCAGTGCAAAGTTACGCCCTGGTTCGGGCACATCGATGAGACGATAATAGCTGGTGTGGTCGTAGTAGCGGCGATTCAGCAGATTGTCTGCATGAAGCGCCAAACGGAGCATGGTGCTGCCCAACAAGAAATGATGGCCAGCAGAGGCATTGAGAGTCCAATAGCCATCGGTGGGTTTCTCGGGAGGAACTATCTCGTGTTGCGCTCCCACGATGTGAACATTCAGGCTGACGAAGCCCAAGGGTTTGGCATCGGGACTGCTTTGTTTTCCGAAACTAAACGCATACTTCACCCCTGCATCGGCAGACCACGGCGTGGAGAAAGGCAAGGTGTAGCCTTTCTTCGAGCCAGAGCGTTGGCGAGCGTAGAGGTATTCGCCTTTCAGTTCTGTCGTCCAAAAGCGTGACAGATGAATGGCTGCCTGTGCTTCCAAGCCGTAGCGGAGGACACGAGCCTGCGTGTAGTGGTAGAGTTGCAATCCCTCCACATATTCAGAAGTAGGATTCAAGAAGATGTAGTTCGGGAAATAGTTCACGTAAGGGTCAATCTGCACATCCAATATATTCTTCCAACTCCAGCTGATGCCCGCATCGAACTGATAGGATTCTTCGGGCTGAAGACTGGAATTGCCCCGTTCGTAACGGAAGATGTGGTAGTTGATTCCATCGGCACCCAACTCCTTGGGAATGGGCACACGGAAGGATTTCCCGACGTTGGCTTTCAGCACCCAAGAGCCAATGGCATAATTCACTCCTGCCGACCATGTGAGGCTGTTGAAATAGCGATGGCTGTCAGCCGACCGTTCGGCAAAGACGTCCTCGCCATTAATGGGAGTGAGATACCAATCGTGGTAGCTGTGGATGTGGGTATGGGCATGGTCGAAGCGCACACCAGCATTGAGTCACCAAAAAGGAAAAGTGAAATGACGGATGCAAGCAACAAAGGCAAGGTGAGAAATTGACACAACACACAGTCATGGAGGGAAACAGTCTGTTGATTCAGGTGTCCGCCACAATGGTTATGGACACACTCGATGCTTGAATCATCGACCGCCGTGCCTGACTGGTGAATATGGAGCGACGACACAATCAGTATTAGCACAAATATCGCCAATAGCACCCAGGCAGAAATCCGCCTCCGTGTCGTCTCTCTTGTCATTACTTTCGGTTTGTTTACTTTTCGGCAACAAAAGTAACAATTTTCTTGAAATATCCAACCAATACTTCCCATAAAAGAGCTTTTCGGGGTTGATTCTGTTTTTTTCTTTCATAAAATTGGACTGTTCAGAAAAATGTTGTACTTTTGAAGCAACGAATCCCACCACCCTTCTCGTTGCAAGACAGCGGACCTGAGTGGAATGTATATTTAAATATGAAATATCCAAAACAACTTATCACCCTCGCATTGAAGAACTGGACAACCACGCTCCTCTTGTTGTCACTACTCACAGCATGTACTTCCACAACACCGAAAGACAAATACGACCTGACAGGCGTGTGGATGCGTGCAAAAGAGATACTGCCTAATGGCGAGGTCATCAACTACCCCGACGAGTTGGGGCAGAGTTTCTACAAAGTATATTCCGACGATGGCACCTACTACTTTGCTTATATGCGCTCTCGTGGTGGAACGGATGCACTATACCCAGAGGGGAAAACCACATGGGAAGTGAAAGACGGACGATACATAGAAAGTGGCATCACTATGGATGCCGACATCCATAGCATAGACTCCATGACCGTCAGATGGAAAGGCCACACGGAGACATGGCGGCGACTCTCCGACAAAGAGCGGGACTATATCGTTGAAAACAGTCATGCAGAACAGATTCGGCAGGCAGAGGCAATGGAAGATTTCCTGCTGGCACTCAGCGAGAAAAAATACGCAGGGCGCATGAAGGCACTTTGGTGGTTGATAGCTGCGCTTGGCATGATTGCCCTCACCTTTTGGGTTTACGCATGGCTCATGCGAAGGAAGAAGAAAGCCATAGAACTGCGGTTGCACGAGATAGAAGAGCGAAACCTGATGATGCCCAAGAAGATGGCAGACGCACGTGCCGAGGTGGTGGCAGACTTCTTCAACTCCAACTATTATGTGCAACTGAAGCAACGCATGGAACATGACAACAACCTTGCTCCCAACGACTGGAAAACGATGGAAGACCAGTTGCGACCCGTCTATCCCGACTTCGTTCCCACATTGCGCAGCCTGCACATTTCAGAAACAGAATATCGCGTGTCACTGCTCCTGAAACTGAGGATTCCATTGAAGGATATTTCCGCCATGATGCACAAGGATGCGGCAACCATCAGCACCATCCGAAGCCGATTGTATCATAAAGTGTTCCAAAAGAAAGGTGGAAGTCGCGATTGGGATGACTTCATAGCTACGCTTTGAGTATCAACGATTTAGCAAGAGTTTGCAAAGTTTTGCAAACTCTTTTTTTGTCCTTTCCGCAAAATGCAAACAAATGCAAACTCATAGCTAATGCCAATTTCAAAAGAAGATTGTAGCTTTGCTCTTTGAGAAAGAATACAATCATTTATTCGCTTTCACTAAATTACCGAGGGCTCGTTTGTATTCAAGCGAGCCCTCGTTTGAACTGCAACGAGCCCTCGCCGTTTCGATAACGAGCCCTCGCGCATTAAGTAGAATCAAATAAAAAACGCCGAAACACTAAAAGAAGCCTCACCCCCGACCCCTCTCCAATGGGCGAGGGGAGTAAAATGAAGGTTGAAAAAAGCCTCACCCCCGACCCCTCTCCAAAAGGCGAGGGGAGTAAAATGAAGGTTGGCTAAAACTCACAAACTTATAAACTCAAAAACTCATAAACTTACAAAAATGGAAAGAAGAACATTCATCACCGCATTACTTGTCCTTTTCGCCATGCCAATGCTGGCGCAAGTCGTAGTGGTAAGGACGAATCAAGACCCAAGTCTGGGCAGAGAATTTTATATGTTGAACATCAAGGTACTCGACAATTTCACAGGCTCAAGCATCAACGATGTGCAGACATACCTGATGAACAAAGACAGCTTGGTGATGGACAGTACACAATCAAAAAACGGACGCTGCTCGTTCAAGGTGAAAAGAGACAAAGCTTTCCGCTCGTGCATCATCAAGATGGTGCATCCCGATTATCAGACGCTTCTCTCCGCCCACTCCTTGAAACTGGTGGGCAAGCAGAACTATTTCAGTCTGCCCGACCAATATATGAAGCGGAAGAATCGTTTTACAGACCAAGTGCTCGACGATGTAGTGGTAACGGCAACGAAAGTGAAGATGTTCTATCGAGGTGACACGATAGTATATAATGCCGATGCCTTCAACGTGGCTAACGGCTCGATGCTCGACGCGCTCATCAAGCAGATGCCTGGAACGGAACTGAACAAACAAGGCGAGATTTTCGTCAACGGGCGGAAAGTGGAGAACCTCCTGCTCAACGGCAAGGACTTCTTCCGAGGCAACAACAAGTTGATGCTGGAGAACCTGCCCTACTACACGGTGAAGGAAATCAAGGTGTATGACCAGATGACGGAGAAAGCCAAGGCACTGAATGACGAAAGTGCCAAGAAGGAATATGTGATGGACGTCAACCTCAAGAAAGAATACAGCAAGGGCTATATGGCAAATGTGGGAGTCGGCATAGGAACTGAAAAGGCATATCTTGCCCGTCTGTTCGGCCTTCGCTTCACCGATGTTTCCCGATTTGCCATCGTGGGAGGCATGAACAACCTGAACATGAACGACTATTCGACCAGTGGTTGGCTCAACGACAATGCGACGAGAGACGGACGCATCACCAACCATCTGCTGACGGCTGAGCTGATGACGGAACACAAGCGACAGAAGAATGTGTTGACAGTGGAACTAAGACGCAATAAATCAGAGCAAGGCACGGACGTGTTTCAGGAAACCTTCCACAACGATGCCAGCACCTTCAGCACAACGCAGAACTCACAAACCAACAGGAATCTTGGAATCTCGCTCACCAACAGATATACGCTGAAGATGCCCTTCTGGATGGAAAGCACGACGCGACTTCGATTCAACAACAAGAAGGACGACAGCGATGAGCGATACTATGAGTCGGGAACCGACACCAGGGCACAGGGCATTGCCGTGCTCGACTCGCTCTTCAGCATGGGCATGGCACTCAATGACCCTTCCATGATTAGCGCCCGCAAGCGATGGGTGAAAGGCAAGGCGAAGGAATACGGAGCTTCGCAGAATTTCAACATATCGCAGAAACTGTACTCTGGCGACCTCGTGGACATCAACGCAGGAGCCGAATACACAAAAATCACCAACGAGACAGACCGCTTCAACCATTACATAGTCGAAGGTCAAAAGTCAAAGGTCAAAGGCTTCCCATCCAACCCACTCCGACTTCCCCAAGAGGGAGAGAAAAGCCATCCGCATGGTGACACTCCCCCTTTGGGGGGAGCTGGAGGGGGGCTGGTGGAGACTGTTTCTGAGGCTATCGACCGCCACGTCACCCACATCGGCGCAAGAGCCAACGCTACGTACAAAATCTCGCGCTGGTTCTATGGAACAAGCATCCGATTCTATGCCAGATACAATTTCAGTCACGACAAAGACCAAGAAACCATCATCGACGCCGTTTCCTTGAAGCCCGATGCCATGAACAGTTACGACCGCCGAATGAACGAGAACAAATACACCATAGGTATGGACTACAACTACGAACACCTTGTGCAAGACAAGAAACTGCGCACAAGAATCAACCTCCGTCTTCCACTCAACATCACCAACCGTCACACGAGCTACAGCCGCCATAATGTCGATACCTGCCTCACGCAATCGCCCGTTTTCTTTGAGCCATCGCTCACCGTTTCTCATGAAAAATGGAGAGGTGAGAATGTCGGTTCTACGCTGTGGAACATCGAGGCTAAAACATCTCTGAGCTACACGCTTCCCGATGCTACTCAGTTGATTACGCTGCCTCTGACCTCCGACCGCATCAACATCTATCAAGGTAATGCACACTTAAAATCGCCCGCAACGTGGAAGTCGGAACTCTCATGGAGCTTCCCAATGAAAAACAGATATGACTTTCTTTTTCAGATACTTACCTACACGAACCACATCAACAGAATCATCAACACCTACCGCTATGAGAATGGTGTCTATACAAACCGACCAGACAATGTGAACGGCACTTGGAATCTCTCACTCGTTACTCGTGGAGAACAAAGCTTCAAAATTGCAAAGCTCAATATCGTTTGCGGTTACAATCTGACAAACAACTACCAACGGATGAAAAACTTCGCAGCCGATGGCGCAACAGGACAGCCTCATCAGATTGACAACAACGAACTGCAAAACTATGCACATATCCAATTCCGCAGCCATTACAAGAGCGTGTCGGGAGGATTCCGCCTGAGTGCGGAATGGAGAAAACCATTGAATCGACGAACAGACATGGGCTATCGTGACACATGGGATTACAAAGGCAACCTCTGGTTTACCATCAATCTGCCCCTCGGCATCGACTGGGAATCCGAATGTGTACTGATTAAGCGTCAGGGCTATGCCAGCGATGAACTGAACAAGTTTTCTTGTGAATGGGACATGAACCTATCGAAGTCCATCCTCAAAAACAAGATTGACTTGAAGTTGCAAGCCATCGACATTCTCCGCCAATACAAGAGCGTAGCCTACGTAATCAACGAGCGAGGCATCCGCGAAACCCATGCCGTCTCTCTCCCCTCCTACCTACTCTTCAGCGTGACGTATAAGTTCAACAAACAGCCGAAAAAGAAATAATGCACACAGCAAGCACAAAGGGCAAGAAGTGTCAAGTTTTTATCGTTACGGAAGTCACTCGGTTCTTATTCTGTTCCCAAAACAGTGAAAATCGTTCTATAAAAAATGTTTAATGTGTAAAGATATTAAAATAAATATCATTTTTATTGCAGATAATTTGGTAGATGATATTATTTTCCGTATCTTTGCATTGTGAGGAATAAACATTGTTTAATTTTTAAATTATGAAGTATAATGAACTCGAAAAAAAATTAAAAAAGGCAGGTTGCTACGACACAGGCAGGCAGATGAATGGTCACCCTCTCTGGTATAGCCCCAAAACAGGAATGTATTTCCAAACGAGCAACCATCAAAAACAAGAGGTGGCAAGTGGAACTCTCAATGTAATACTCAAGGCAGCGGGTCTCAAATGACTCGCCACCTTAAAAAAATACATGCAAGATTATTTATAAACCCCTATAAGTTAAAAGCACTCTACCTTTTTGTTGAAAGCGTTCAACAATCTACTTGAATAAAAATTGCTAATAGAATAAAAACGATTATTATGATGCGGAAAATAAAAGCTATCGTCGAACGAGCATCCGATAGTACATATAGCGTATATATGGATGCCGATGATATGGGTTATCTCGTAACAGGAACAGGAGCGACAGCAGCAGAAGCCATTCAGGACTTCAAGAACGCTTATGAAGAAATGAAAGAATTCTACAATGAGAAAGGAATGAAGTTTGACGAAGTCGATTTCGAGTTCAAATACGATATGGCTTCATTTCTCGCTTACTTCTCCAAGAATTTCTCTTTGGCAGGCTTGTCGCGCCTTACAGGTATCAACCAAGGACAGCTCAGCCACTATGTCACTGGTCATAGGAAGCCTTCTCAAAAGACAGTTGAGAAGATGCAAAAGTCTATTAGAGAATTTGCCGACGAATTAGGCAGAGTTCAGTTCGTGTGATTCATATTAAAAATTAAACATTTAGATTTCTCACTTGCCCTTCTATCATTATTAGAGGGGCTTTTTGTATAACGAAAGGTGAGTCCGCTCCGAGCTGCGGACTCACCAGGTAGAAACGCTCATCAGCACAAATCATCTTCACGTGCGTTTCAGTCCCTCGAACGGGCTTCTGTCACATTTCACGTACTCATTACGTCGCGCGAATGTATATGCGCATGAGAAAATGGCAATGTTCTGACTGATGGTGAACTGGCTCTTACCGGATGCTTTCAGATGATTGACGTATTTGAGAATCTCCACATTTCGCAGGGACTTCATTGTCTTGTTCTTGCCGAAGAATGTGGTGACACTTCTACATATCGTCATGTAGTTGCTCGTGCTGCTTCTTGTGATGTTAGATACTTCGACCATCTCCTTGAATATGCCTTCGACTGTCATGTATTTGACTCTGCAATAGTCCTTCATGGCTGTAACAAGTTACGCGCAAGTCAGCCCTTCGATGTAGTATTGCTCGCTCAAAATTCTCTCATATTCGACAAGTTTCTTATGCAGCATGGTATTGAGGAAGCTTGCGTCTGGTCTTCCAACAACCTGTCCGTTTCTCCATTCTTTGATGGAGTCAATGACTACGTCTGTCACGATGTAGCGAGTCTGTCCGTTATGTTCAACCGAAATACGAATGTTATGTTTGCAGCCTTTCTTTTCTTTTGCTGGTACGACAACTAATGTCAAGAGTACCATAGTTCTTTGTTTTTTTGACATTGTATTTTCGACGATTTTTAGGAAATATTTACGTTGGTTCCATTTTTTCGACAATTAAGGAAACTCGATTTTGAACACACTTCCAAAACAGGAAACTTCGTAATTGCTTAATTGTTCAGATTTTAATGTGATTTGGTTATAAAAATCGCTTGTTTCGATAGATTTTAAGTGATATTCTCTATTTGTATCTGAAAAATTTATGCGACCTATATCGCAGGTGCTATAAGTATGAAAAAATTCTTCAAAACCAGCCATTTCCCTAATGCTGACCAAGTGGCACCAAGATGCCTTTTGGAGTATGGGAAATGCAGTGACTCATTGCTTGCAACATGGTTGGAGTGGTGTAACTGGTTTTTCGATATTGACAACAGAAGCTTGGGATATATTCTACAAAAAAGCAGGAAAGGAGATGAGTCTTTTTATTCGATAATACATTTATCCTCCAATGCTGGCTATGAGCCGGTTTATTGACAGCAATCCTCAAACCATCCAAATAGAGAATCATGGAAATGAAATAATTATAAGCGATGGTAAAAACAAGTATAAAATCATTAGGAAGCATTGAAGATTTATACCACATTTCATTGGACGTGGATAGAAATATGATTGAGAGTGACCGACATTGCTGTCTTTTCTTTTGATTAGGACATGTCTTTCTATTTAAACACCATCTAATAGAAAGACTCGTTGAACTGAACACAGAAAATGCAAAAGGGATACCAGTCTTTATTGAGCCGTAATTATCGCATCAACAAACTTACAAGATATAACAAAAGATTCTTGTGAAAACAAAAATGTAGATGTCGGCAGTTTGTCGGTAGTTAAGAGGACCATTGAACATGATGTCGCTGACTTGCTGAAAATAGGCGTTCTGCGTCGTGAAAGTAATACAAAACTGGCAGATAGGTGTTGATGAAAGACAGCAAGTAAATACATCAAAAAAAGCACTGCCTCACGGCAGTGCTTCGTAGTACTTGTCAAGCCAGAGCGAGTGGTAGTTCTCGCGAACTGCATCCATCGCGCCTATCATTTCCTGATGACCGAGCTGTCGCCAGGTGGAATCGACACGAAAGGCGAGCTGACGCGATTCGTATTCAGACACCACATCGCAGAGACGGAACTGACTGGTGTCGATGGGTACGGAAACCCATTTGTAGTCGCAATAGGCGATGTCGCTGATTGCCGTTTCCCAGATGTCGATGGCTCGATGCGGATAGCCAGCCTTCTGGCAGATGTCGCCCAACTGAAGGGCACGATGTGCCTTCTTCCGCAAGCCGTGGGCTTGGTTGATGAATTCTCTACCTTCTTTCTCCACTTGGTTGAGTGTTCGTGCGTCCATCCGAACAATGCCTTCCTGCGGTGTGCATGAGCAGCAAAGGCGATACATTTTTTCATTCATAAACCTGTAAATCAATAAATTAAAGAGCGATACTAACTCAAGGGACGCGTACAAAAAAAGATACAACAATCCCCTTGAGTGCCATTTAGCATGGCTGCAATTCGATTGTTGTATCATAAAACTGTGACAAAGATACGGTTTTCAGACGAATTCTAACACAAGAAATGAGATTTTTTTTCTGTTTTCCTCAAATTTTCATGGATTGAATGTTCTAACGCTCGATTTTTTGCACGGCAAGTCTTTCTCCATATAAAAATATTATATACTTTTGCAGGTGGGAAGTTGAAAAAAACGATGATATGGAGTGGACGATTTTTGCAGAACCGATTTCAAATAACGCAAACCGATGATGAAGAAAGTGATGTTTTGCCTACTGATGGCGATGCTGAGTGTCGGCGCATGGGGACAGAAATTCGTTCTCAGCGGATGGGTTGCCAACGAAAGGAATGGCGACAAGATTCCGCAGGCTATCGTGTCAGTGCCACAGACGAACGTGACGGTGGTGACGAACGATGATGGTTTCTTCACTCTGAAACTGGATGAAGCACCACGGACGGTGGTTGTCTCGCATCTGAGCTTTGAATCGAAGGAGGTGAGTGTAAACGAATCTTCTTCCAGCCCTCTCAACATACGGCTGAAACCGACTTCAATTCCGCTGCGCGAGGTGGTGGTTTGGACGGAGAATCCAGAGGAACTCGTGAATCTTGCGATGGACAAGATTCCGAGCAACTACAGCAGGATGCCGATGCTCTACAACTGCTTCTACCGCGAAACGGCGATGAAACGGCAGCATTTCATCTATGTGGCAGAGGGAGTTGTGGATATGTTCAAGACGGACTACCGAAAGGGCATCGGACGCGACCGCGTGGCGATAGAGAAAGGGCGACGACTGCTGAGTCCGAAACGCAGCGACACACTGAGTGTGAAGGTGATGGGTGGCCCTGTGCTATCCGTTGAATTAGACATTGTGAAAAACAGAGATTTCCTGCTCAACAGGATGGAACTGGTGAACTACCAGATGCGGATGGAGCCATTGGCAATGATTGACAACCGCTTGCAATACGTGGTCAGCATCTCGCCCAAGAAGGAACTGCCCTACCCTCTCTATTTCGGAAAACTCTACATTGACCGTGAAACTTTGGCTTTCACACGGGGGGAGCTTTCGCTCGACATGAGCGACAAGGAGAAGGCAACGGACATGATGCTCATTCATAAACCGAGGGGCGTGAGGTTCAAACCAAAGGAACTGTCGTGCTTGGTGGAATACCGCTACGACCACGGGGTGACTCACATTTCGTACATTCGGAACACGTTCCGATTCAACTGCGACTGGAAACGAAGGCTGTTCAGCACGTCATACGCTGCTTTCTGCGAGATGGTGGTGACGGACAAGCAGAGCGACAACGTGCAACCTATTGCTGGCAGAAACTCGTTCGACTCTCACGACTCTTTCTACGACAAGGTGGATTACTTCCTCGACCCCACTTTCTGGGAGGACTACAACATCATCGAACCAACGGAATCGCTCAACAATGCCATCAACAAGCTGCTGAAGAAACATGGGAAAATGAGGAATGAAGAGTGAAGAATTCCAAGGTTCATCAATACTTAACCTATACTATGTTGTTCGCATAATTACTTTTTCTTGTTCATTCTCCCAAGCTGAATCACTTTCACAACCTTGTTGTTTTCTCTTTTTCGAGCTTTCTATATCTTTTCATACTAAAAAGAGAGAAAAGGTAACCAAGATTTTGAAGAAAAGTTGTATTTTTGCAAAAAAACATGAAACGGATAAATCTTTTTTTATTAATTGCTATTTGTTTTATTAATAGCTATGCACAAATATACATCCATCCTCAATTTGATAGAACAAACGAGCCTAACTTACTGATTGACAGCATTGTCGTAAATAAAACAGAGACGTTGCTATATTGTATGTTTAATGTCGATGGAGGTTTATGGGCAAACATTTCTAACCACACAGTATTACGCGATTGCAAAACAGGTAAGGAACTATCGATTCTTAAATGTGAAGGGTTACCATTTGCTCCAGAAAGAAAATCATTCCAGTATGCAGGGAAGCACGAAATATTATTTGTATTCCCAAAGTTAGACCCCTCATCCCTGAAAATTGATTTTATTGAATCTGAAGGAGATGACGGTTTTAACATTTATGGAATAGACTTACAAAAAAGCAACGATAGCTCCTTGTATCAATACAATTTGGATCGTTCTTTTACTTTATCCAGTAGCGCTGATTTTTATTGTACTTCAGGTAATTACAATAGAGCTATTGAATTAGAGGAGCAGGCCATGAATATAAAAAAAGCATATCTTGGTTGTAAAAGTGCAGGATATGCATCATCAGTTTTTAACTTAGCTTGGTATTATTATAAAGCAGGTTTTTATAAGAAAGCAATAGTTTTAGGAAACGAAGATTTAAAACTATGCTCTGAGTTGTTGGGTACAAACAATGAAACATATGGTATATCTTTAATGAATTTAGCAACGTTCTATTCTTCATTTGGGAAATATGTTGAAGCTGAATTCTATGAAAGACAGACAATAGAACTATTCTTAAAATTGTATGGAAAAGAGCATCAACAATACGCATTGGCTATCAGTAATCTTTCTCAAATTCTATATTCACAAGGACACTATAATGAAGCCATAAGGTATGAAAAAGAAGCTTTAGACATCAGAGAGCATATTTTTGGAAAAAATAGTATAGAATTTGCAATGTCACTACACAGCCTTTCACTCAGCTATGCTGCAATAGGTGATATACCTAAAGCCATAAACCTTATTACAGAAGCCACAAATATTAAACAGAATATAGTAGGTAGGCATGATTCTAGTTACATAATGTCGCTTAATAATCTTGCATCTTTTTACTCCATGGAAAATGAATACCAGAAAGCTTTTGACATTGAAAAGGAAGCCTTACAACTTTCTGAAATTGTGTATGGAACAAACCATCCTGAATATGCCACAATAATTAGTAATCTCGGAGGATATTCTTTAAGATTAGAGAAAGAACAAGAAGCTAACAATTTGTTCGAAAAGGCACTTGACATTAACAAACATTTTTATGGTGAAAATAGTGAAGCATATGCAATCTCACTCAACAATTTCTCTCAGCAATTTCTTCAACATCATATTTTTGACAAAGCTATCTCATACGGAGTAGATGCCTTAAAGATTCTTGATGTAAAAAATCCTATGTATATTACTCTTTTAAATAATTTGGCTCATATTTATGCTTGCGCTAATGACTATAAAAAAGCAACTGAAATTCAGAAGAAAGCCATAGCTTTAGTAAAAGACAAAATGGCTACAGAGTTTTATCAATTAGATTCTGAATCCAAATACTTATTTTGGAAAGAAAAACATTTTATATTTGACGTTTATCCTTCCTATGTTGCAAAAAACCAAAACAGTTCAAATCTATCAGATTTATATAACTCTATTCTTTTTTCAAAGGGAATCGTTTGGCAGAAACAAAGCCAAACAACGATTGAATGGAAAGACATTCAAAGCAACTTACAAGATGATGATATTGCTATTGAATTTATATCATCTATGACTGATTCGAATGATACTATAAGATACTATGCATTAACAATAAAGAAAGACCAAGAATCTCCTAAGATGTTTGAACTATTTAATAGTAAACAATTTGAAGATTCAATGATGAGTGCTAATTCAAATTATGATAAAAACCTAAAAGTAGGCAATTTGGTTTGGAAACCAATCGAAGAGGAATTAAGAAATGTGAAGAATATATATTTTTCAACAACAAATGTTTTAAATTGCATTGCAATAGAATATCTACCCATTAACTCATCTGAAAACTATTCAGATCTTTATTCAATGTATAGATTGTCATCGACAAAAGAATTAACAAAGAAATATAATAATAAAAGTATTTCACATGCAATATTATACGGTGGGTTAGAGTATGAACCTGTAGAAGAATCGTTTTTAACAACAGAGAATACTTCCAAACGAAGTGGTTTTGAACCTCTTTATAATACATATACAGAAGTATCTAAAATCTCCGATATTCTTAAGAACGCAGGAAATAAGGTTTCAATATTTACAGGTACGAATGGAACAGAACATAGTTTTAGGAACTTATCAGGTGTTCCTATCGATGTTCTTCATATTGCAACTCATGGAATGTATATAAAACAGGATGAAGTATTTCAAAAGATTTACAAGGAGAATTATTCATTCGTTCACTCAATAGACTCTATATCAGCAATTTATCAAGCAAATTTATTAACAAGATCTTTTCTCGTCTTTTCAAATGGCAATAATATTGCAAAGAAGATTTACATGCAAGACAAAAATGATGGAATAATTACAGCTTTGGATATTTCACACATGGATTTTTCTGGCGTTAATCTTGTTACACTTTCTGCATGTGAATCTGCTTTAGGGGAGTTTGGAACTGATGATGAAATTTTGGGACTTCAACGAGGGTTCAAAATTGCAGGTGCCAACACCATTTTAATGAGTTTGGACAAAGTGGATGATGAAGCAACGAGGATACTCATGGTTGAGTTCTATCGAAATTTAATGAATGGAAAAACAAAACGCCAGTCGCTCCAAGAGGCCCAGCAGTATCTACGCAAAGTCGAAAATGGAAAATATGATGACCCAAAGTACTGGGCATCATTTATAATGTTGGATGGATTAAATTAAAAGAAGGTGTGTCACAATGAAGTGAACACACCTTCAGCGTTTTAGTGGCAAAATATAATCTTCAAAGAAACCACTATAGATAATATTGATGCTAACAATGAGAAAACACCTATTATCCATTTTGAAGGGCTTTCATGATGATTATGCCGCTCCACGTTAAGCTTAAAAAAAATAAAATTCATATTAATATTTTTTTTGCTCCGTGGCTCAAAGGCTCTTGGAAAAGTTAATAATAACTTCATGGCTCCAAGGCTCTTCAGAAGATGAACGATTCTCGTTCACAAATGCAAAGATACATAAAAAATAAGGAAGTTCCCCAAAATTCAGTTTTTTTTTCGTAATGCTTTCAAAATAGATGCTATCAATAAAGCAAACGAATGAAGATGTGCATTTGTGGGCAGCTCATTTTTGAAGTTCAGCTCTTCTTTCTCTATCATTTGCCCCCTAAGGAACTTCTCTATCTTGTCAATGTATTCTTCCATGTTGCAGCGGTTTCTTAATAATACCGACAACATCAAGAAAGTAATCGAAAAAGACTAATAAAAACACCCTCTACGGCTCAGACTTTAAATCATTGAGTTTCTTTATCAACTCATCTGCCTTATTATATATAGGTGTTTCGGGATTATCTTCCTTAATCTTATCTAAAATCTGGATAGCTTTTTCTATTTGGTCATCTTTTATGTATGCCAACGATAGATTCCATGCTATATCATTTGCCCAAGGGTGATATGTGTAATAATTATCAAGTGATTGATAGATGGGTTCCAGTTCTTTAATGATGTCTGTCATTCTTCTGCTCTTTGGAATCTTGGAGAACAGAGTAAATAAATGGACTATTGTGGTAGAATCCACGTCACCACGGGTAATGTTTTTCAAATCATATTCTATGTAATATGGAGAAACTATGTCATTAAGTAGAGCATATTGATGTTTTAGTGGTGATTTTAATTTATTTAGGGGTGCAGACAAATACAAAGAATTAATGCCGAAGAATATAGCTAACACAGCTGCAATGGAGCAAGCCCACCAAAGAATAGAACGTTTTCTTGACTTAGTTTTATTCTCTTTGATGATGGTTTTCTCAATAGCTGTATTCTTAGCTTGCAGACCTCGAATTAATGAAGTCATGGCCATTGCACGATTACGCAACTCTGGATTTGACTTGATTTCCTGCTTAAAGGCAGTTTCTTCTTCAGGACTCATCTCGCCACGAAGAAATAATTCTATTCGCTCATCAATGCCATCCATCAATATGTCGTCGTTCTTATTCATAGATTCGGTTCATTAGTTCGTTATACTTTGTACGGAATTTCTGAAGACACTTATATTTCTGGGTCTTGACAGAATTAGCATTGGAGAATCCATACATATCTGCGATTGTCGCGGTGGTGAGATTGTTCCAATAATAACCTTGAAAGACATTCTTGCAAGTATCGGGCATAGACTCGATGATGCTTTGAACAATCTTTTCGGAATGGGAAACCTTTTCTGTTTCTTCATCTTCAGTACATAACTGATATAACTCATCAATTTTGTCTGAGCGAAACGATTCTTTATTGGTGAGCTTGCTATCGTCAAACAAAGGAATGACCTTCTTCTGCTTTCCCATGAACTTTAGCGTTTGGTTGATACAAACACGAAGGAAATAAGTAGAAAGTGTGCTCGTGAGATTTGACAGCTTTCCGTCACGAATATTCATGAACAAGGCAAGGGAAGAATTCTGATAGATGTCACTCAAATCATCGTCTGAGACAGAGAACGTCTTTCTCAGATATGCCAGCACTTTATTCCTTTCCTCAGCAATAAAGCGGTTCAATTCTGTGTTCTGTAGCGTAATCTTCTTTGCCATATCAATAGCTCGTTTCTGTGACAAGATTCTGATTGTTTGGCCATCGCCCTGTTTTAATCACTGTATGCTTAATGTTATAGATGAACTCATTAGCATTTGTGGAAAGGGTGAAACTCGACAAGGTCTGTGCGATATTGTACGAAAGAGGGCCAAAGCGTTTGCCGTCAACCTTGATTTCTGTATTCACTTGGTCGGGGCGACAAGCCTCAATAAACAGAACATTGGACTGCTTGACTGATGCATCAATCCGATAATGTGATTTCTTGTTCATTGAAGGTTTGAATACCTTATTATTATATGTAAAGCCCACATGAGTTCCTCTGATTGTTTCGTCGTTGGCTCTTGATGCTGTTCCAGCATGGCACGCATCAATGACAACATACAGAAATCCTAACGGTCCAATCTTCTCACGGAGTTTCTTAACATATTTATTGAGCAAATCATCCGTCAAGTGCTTTTGCCCTTCATAGAAGCCTTTTTTATATATCTTATAGGCATCTATCGGTACAATGGACTCGTCCCACCCGTCTTCTTCGTCGCCGTTGAGGTCTTCAACAGGCTGACCATGAGCAGAAAAATGAAGATAAACTATATCACCTTTTTTTGTTTTGTTAGTAAACTTTGCTATTTGACTGACGATGTTATCAAAAGTGGCTTGGTCGTCTAACAATGTCGTGATGACAAACCCTTGATTCTTCAATATAGGGCTAAGTAAATTGATATCCTCTACACCATTGATGTTATTCCACTGATAGCCCGTAAGTGCTGTGTCGTAATGTGAGATTCCAACCAAGAAAGCTCGTTTCCGCTGGGCATTTGCAGTGGAGGAAAGTAGCAAGGCTACTAAAAATAGGAATAGTCTGAATCTCATGCTCTAACACATTTTTTGCAAAAATACAACATTTTTCAATATTTGCAGTTACCTTTTCTATTTTTCGGGTATAAAAGACAAAGAAAACAAGATTGTGAAACAAAATAAAACTAATAAAATGGCACTTTTTAGATTATTCGGCACTAAGCCAAAAGAGAATGTAGAGATGTTTCCAAAACTGAAAGAAAACGTTCAGGGAGAGGGAAACGAAGAAACCGCATCTCCAGAAGAAGAGAAGAAGGATGAGAAGCGTTTGATTACCATCAGCTGGGGTACAGGGATGCCTATTGATGTTATTTTCAACTTCATTCACAAGAACTTTGAGGAGGAAGGATTCCAAGATGCGCTTGTCAACTGTGACATTACCTATCGTGATGCTAAAGAGAAGATTATCCGTAATGATTTGGAAATGTTGTTCAAACGTATCATCCTTAAATACAAGAATGACATTAGGCTCATAAATGTGAAAATCGGAAACGCCCAAAAAGCATTAGCACTTGCAGCAGCATCTGATATGGCTGCACTTAGGGAAACATACGAAGAGCATTTAACAGAAATCCAAGAAATGCAACAGCTGCTTGAGGCTAACGACTCGAAGATGATGACGATGATAGAGTCGTATCGTAGGGGTTTTCTCAAAGGAATTGCGGTTAACGCAGTGATTTTTATCAATAACAAGTAATATTTGGAGATTATGAAGACGATAAGAAATATAGGTTGTTTCCTTATCGGTTGGGATAAGAACATTTTGAACGATTGTGGCGAGGCCAGTTATCGCCAGTTTCGTAAACTACTATCAGCCATCTGCATTATGATGGTGTTGTGGGGTACCATTGGTTACTGCTTTGCTGACCAATACATCAACATTGAATCGTATGCACTGAAAATCTGTGTTGCAGTAGCATTTATGTTCATAGTTCTTTGTGTAGAGCGAGTTATCATCTTGACTGTAGGCAAAGCCAGACTGATGAGTGTTATGAGAGTGCTACTTGCACTATGCATGGCTGTCTTAGGCTCATGTATCTTCGACCAGATTATTTTCCGCAATGATATTCAGCAAGCCATTCAGGAACACAGAGAAGACATGATTGGGGCAACTATTACAAAGCGGTTAACCATCTACGACAAGGACATACAGCGTATTACACAAGAGATGGACTCGCTGAGTAAAGCAACCATAACACTTAATGAAGAATTGCAACAACGACCAGTTATAAAAGGTACTAATGTTTCCACACACGAACAGATTGTTGGAGTGGATGAAAACGGCAACCCTAAGAAAGTAAAGACACAAACAGTCAATACGGTGACACTGGCAAATCCATTGGCAGAACAATTGAAAGCCAACAATGACCAAATCCAGATTTATTCAAAGCAGTTAGAGCAACTCCGATTAGACAAGAAAGAAGTAGCAGAGAAAGTAAGGGAAGAGATGAGCCAACGTACAGCAGGGTTTATTGAAGAACTTGAAGCAACATTAATGGTTGTATCTCAAAGTAAAGTATCGTTAGCATTCTACATCATATTATTCTGTTTTCTGACCTTCCTTGAATTGTTTGTTTTGACAATCAAAATGGGCGAAAACAAATGTGACTATGAACTAATTGTAGAAAATCAATTATATCTAAAGAAGAGCTTGATGGAACAGACAGCAAAGAGTGTCTTAGTGAATAATAACAGTAATAACAATTTAAAAATGTAAGATTATGGCAAGAGATTTTTATGATGACTCTTACGAAGAAAACGAAGAGTACGAAGAGTACGAGTGTGAAGGCTACGATGATTGTGGCTATGAGTGGACGGAAGAAGATTCCTGGTATGCGTTGACTGATGGCATGTATGGAGATATGCCTAACAACCCTTTAGATTACGATGCAATGATGGATGCTATGGGATTCTAATTGTAAACTACGATGAAAAGACAAGGTCAACTCATGATTTCAAAAGAATTGGAGCAGTTCCATTGCTCCATTCTTTTGGACGAAGTAAAGGAGAAAGTGCGCAAACTGAAAGCGTATGGTGTGGATGAAGCTGAAATTATGGCAACGATGAAAGAGGAGGATTTGTTTCCGCAATTGATAGTAACTAAAGATTACGAAATTGTGTTGGCAAGAGACAAGCCTATTGAGGTGGTAATGGAGCCGTTGATAAAGGCTGTTTATTTGCTGTTCCTCTCACATCCTGAGGGCATCGTACTAAAATGTCTGCCAGACTATCGTAAAGAACTGACGAGTTTGTATCTTCTGCTAAGACCAGCAGGAATGACAGACAGGGTTGAGAAAAGCATTATGGACGTGACAGATCCAACACTTCCTGTTTTCCGCACGATTTTGT
>DGSN01000046.1:0-7750 GCA_002393575.1 Prevotellaceae bacterium UBA4361
CTACGCTATCTCGACGAGGCAGAGGCACTCAACCTGAACCATCAAGGCATTCAGGCTTTCCGCACACTGATTCAACAATAACGTATTTATTCAAAGGTTTTAAGGCTGAAAAGGTTTTTCATACGCTTTTTTCCTTAAAACCTTTGACCATTTAATTATTTTTTCCGTTCTTTGTAAAACAATCCTTCCTTAACATTTCTACGGAATCCTTTTCATCCTTTAAATCCCTCATCATCTATGAGACTGATTCAAACCATCATCCTAACTATATCATTCCTGCTCATTTCCTTGACCGCATCGGCACAGTATCCGTTCGGCAGTAAAGTGACATGGGACAAGCATTCCCTCTCCATCGACGGCAAGCGGGTTTGCCCCGTGATGGGAGAAGTACACTATTCCCGCATTCCCGAAGCAGAGTGGGAAGCGGAAGTGAAGAAAATGAAAGAAGGCGGCGTGACCATCATTGCCACTTACGTGTTCTGGAACCACATCGAGGAGCAGGAAGGCGTGTTCGACTGGAGCGGACAGCGCAACCTGCGTCGATTCATCGAAATATGCAAGGCTGAAGGAATGCCCGTGGTACTCCGCGTGGGTCCTTTCTGCCACGGCGAAGTGCGCTTGGGCGGCATCCCCGACTGGTTGTTCACGAAGAAGTCGGCTGACGGCAAGCCCCTGCGTATGCGTTCCGAAGACCCTGTTTTCCTGAGAGAGGTTGAATCGCTCTATCGCCAAATCTTCACGCAGATTCAAGGTTTGCAATGGAAAGATGGCGGTCCCATCATGGCTTGCCAGTTCGATAATGAATATCGAGGCAGGGGCAGTTATCTGATGGCGCTCAAGCGCATGGCTCTCGCCATCGGCTTTGACTTGCCGTTCTACACGCGCACGGGTTGGCCCGAACTGGCAACACCAGTGCCTTTCGGCGAGATGCTTCCGCTCTATGGCGACTATGCCGATGGCTTCTGGGAGCGCAGCACGGCTGAGACGGCTGGCAGCTATTGGAAGGCGTTCCACTTCAAAGGGCAGCGCACCACGGATGCCATCGCCTCCGAACAGATTGACTACAGCAAGGAAAGCGGGAAGGGAAGCTACGAGCAGCAGTACCCTTATTTCACTTGTGAACTGGGTGGCGGCATGATGACGAGCTATCACCGCCGCGTCTATCTCTACCCTGAGGATGCCTACTCGATGGCGCTGGTGAAGTTGGGCAGCGGAAGCAACTTGCTGGGCTACTACATGTACCACGGCGGGACGAACCCCGTGAGTTGGGCAGAACGCTTGGGAAAATCGGAAACTGAAGGCAAGTATCTTTGCGAAATGCAGCGCACGGTGGCAACGAACTACAACGACCTGCCTGTGAAGACTTACGATTTCCAGGCTCCGCTCGGTGAGTTCGGTCAGCGCAACCCTCACTTCTATTCGCTGCGTCCGCTCCACCTCTTCATGCACGATTTCGGCGAGCTCCTCGCTCCGATGACATCTGTTTTTCCACAAGCCGACAAGGAGCAGAAAAAGGGCGACGACAGTTATTTGCGCTGGAGTTACCGTTATACGCCACAAAAAACAGGAAAGACATCGGCATTTGTGTTCATCAACAACTATGAACGCTTGCAGAACCTCACTGCGAAGAAGAATGTGCAGTTCGAAGTTGGCGGAGTAATATTTCCTCAGAAAGCCATCACCATACCCGCCAATGCGATGGCTATTTTTCCCGTCAACATCATGATTGACGACGTGTGCATCGACTACGCCACTGCACAACTCGTAGCGCATCGTGATGGCAAAATCTACTTGATGCAAATTCCTGGCATTCCCACCGAAATCAGTGTCAACGGCAAGGTGATGAAGAAACTGAAGGCGCAAGAGACTACCAAAGCCATCTACAAGAATATCTATCTCCTTACCCCCGAACAGGCTGGCAAGCTCTTCTTGCAGGAAGCCAACGCCAATACCAACATCGCTTCACGTTCCACGCTCCACGCTTCACGTTCCAATGCCGTCTCCTTCACCAAACTGAAAGAAGCGGGTACCCCTCGTACCATCACCATCGGCATGAACAAAGCAGCGGAAGAACCCACGGATGCCGACTTCGAACAGGCTGCCGTGTATCGCATCGAACTGCCAGAGGAAATGGGACAGGAGTCTCACCATCTCCTCAGCATCGACTATCGTGGCGATGTGGCACGTCTCTATGCCAATGGTCAACTCATTCAGGACAACTTCTACAACGGTCGCCCGATGCTCTACGGTCTGTGGCGTCTTCCTGCTGGCACGAAACAACTCGAACTGCACATCCTCCCTTTACAAAAGGACATGCCTGTTTATTTTCCTCGCGAAGCAGACACCACACCTGGCGAAAGTGTCAATCAAATAGAGGTATTACTTAGTAGTCGCTAAAAAATAAGCTGCAACGATTTTAAACCACGAATTACTCGAATTAAACGAATTTTTTAAGAATTATATAATCAAATTACACGAAAAAAAATGCTGGCATTTTTAAAATTAGAGAAATTCGATAAAATTAAATACTGACAATTCGTTTAATTCGTGCAATTCGTGGTTGAGAATAATCCCAAGTTGTTGTTTCATCGTCACTTAACTTACCAAGTTTTTAATTTTTAATTTTCACTTATTAACTTACCCCAACTCTTATGTTCATCATCCTCGCCAGCCTTCTGCTGGCATCAGTTCTCTCTCTGTCGGCTTCGGAAACGGAGTCGAAGACGATAACGATAACGAATAGTTCGGAAAGGTCGATTGACCTGGCTGGCGTTTGGAAATTCGCTATGGGCGACGAACCCAACTACAATGACTATGTGATGCTTCCTGGTTCCATGCTCACGAACGACAAGGGCGAGGACGTGAGTGTCAACACTCAGTGGACGAGTTCGCTCTACGACTCCAGCTACTTCTTCAACCCCTACATGGAAAAGTACCGTCGGGAAGGCGAGATGAAATTCCCGTTCTTCCTCACGCCTTCCAAGCACTATGTTGGCAATGCCTGGTACAGCAGGCAGTTCTACGTGCCAGCCAACATGAAGGGGCAGAGGCTCACGCTTTTCCTGGAGCGTCCACACATCGAAACCACTGTGTTCATCAACGGAAAGGAAGTAGGACACCAGATGTCGCTATCTACGCCTCACGTCTATGATGTGACTTCGTTCATCAACGCTGGCGAGAGCAACAACATAGCCATCAAGGTGTATAACGGCATCGAGAACGTGTGCGTGGGACAGGATTCGCACAGTGTGACCGACCAGACGCAGGGCAACTGGAACGGCATCACGGGACGCATGGAACTGCAAGCACAACCGAAGGAAGTCTTCATCAAGCACGTGAAGGTGATTCCCGACGTGAAGAACATGAAGGCAAAAGTGGAAGTGCAGATAGGCGGAACGGACAAGAACTTCGACTCTTGGATTGGGCCTCAAATCATTACCGCTGAAGCCACTCCGCTCAATGCGGAAAGCCGATACATTTTCAGGACATCGAATGTGATAGAGAAGGAGACCGTTTTCCTCACGCTCGACATGCGAAGGGAAATGTTCACTTGGGACGAGTTCTCGCCCGTGGTCTATGGTCTCACCGTGATGGTGGGGGACGATGTGTATGAAACGCAGTTTGGCATGAGAGAGATTGCCATCAAGGGACGACAGTTCTACTTGAACGGAGCCCCCATCTGGTTCCGCGGAACGGTGGAAAACTGCTGCTTTCCCGAAACGGGCTATCCTCCAACCGACGAGGACGAATGGATGAGAATCTTCCGCAAATGTCGAGAATATGGCATCAACCACGTGCGTTTCCACAGCTATTGTCCTCCCGAAGCAGCTTTCAATGCTGCCGACCTCTGCGGCATCTACCTTCAGCCCGAAGGTCCGTCCTGGCCGAACCACGGTGTGCGTCTGCGTCGTGGCATGGCAATCGACCAATACCTGATGGAGGAGAGCAAGCGCATCATCGACACTTACGGCAACCACCCTTCGTTCGTCATGATGGCTGCGGGCAACGAGCCTGCTGGCGACTGGGTAAGCTACTGCAACGACTGGGTGAAGGCGATGAAGGAGTACGACCCAAGGCGCGTGTATTGCGGTGCCTCCGTGGGTGGAGGATGGGCATGGGACGGCGGTTCGGAATACCACGTGAAAGGTGGCGCACGAGGACTCGACTGGGAACGCCATGCGCCTCAGTCGGTCGATAACTACTATGAGCAGATTCTCCTGCCACGCAATTTCAAACCGACCGACACCCAGCAACAGAACACCCAGCCCGTCATTGCTCACGAACAGGGGCAGTGGTGTGCCTTTCCCGACTTCAAGGAGATTCCCCAATACAGCGGTGCATACAAGGCACGCAACTTCGAGATTTTCCGCGACCTGCTTGCCGACAATGGCATGGCAAGCAGGGCAGAGCAGTTCCTCATGGCAAGCGGAAAACTCCAAACCCTCTGCTACAAATACGAAATCGAGCGAAACCTCCGCACGAAGGACTATGCGGGATTCCAACTCTTAGGCTTGAACGACTACAGCGGACAAGGCACGGCACTCGTCGGTCCTCTCAACGTGTTCTGGCGCGAGAAGGGCTATGTGGATGGAAAGCAGTGGCGCGAATTCTGCAACCCTGTGGTTCTGCTTGCCAGTTTTCCGAAGTTCGTCTTCACGAACGACGAAACGCCGAAGATTCCCATTGGCATCTACAACGCTTTCAAGAATGATTTCAGACCCGTGAGGATGGAATACACCATCATCTCTGCCGACAGTTTCATCTTGGCAGAGGGCAAATTCGAACCCAAGCCCGTTCCTCTTGGCAAGAACGAATACGTGGGTAGCATACGCTGCGACTTCAGTCAGGTCAAGCGTCCAACCAAACTCACGCTCTACACCAACATCGACGGCATCGTGACCAACCACTGGGACTTCTGGGTATATCCGAAGGAACTGCCAGAAGCCTTCTCTTCCCTCTCTGGGGAGTCGGAGGGGCCTGCCATCTTCATCACCGACACACTCAATAAGAAGGCTATCAACGTGCTGAAGCGAGGCGGCAACGTACTGATAACGGCAGCAGGAAAGGTGAGATATGGACAAGATGTGAAACAGAGCTATCTGCCTGTGTTCTGGAACACATCGTGGTTCAAGATGCGTCCGCCTCACACCACAGGTGCATACATCGACGCGCAGCATCCACTCTTCAAGGAATTTCCGACCGACGAGTGGTCGAACCTCAACTGGTGGGAACTGTTGAACAAGGCTCAAGTGATGAACCTCTCCGAAATGCCAAAGGACTATCAATCGCCCATCCAGCCGATTGACACATGGCATGTGAGCCGAAAGCTCGGTATGCTCATCGAAGCAAAGGTGCTGAAAGGCAAACTCCTCATGACAACGATGGACATCACCCACGAACTCGACCAACGAGTAGTGGCACGACAGATGCGGCACGCCATTCTCTCCTACATGAATTCGGATGCCTTCACCCCTACCCTCACGCTCACGCCTCAACTCATCTCCGACCTCTTCGAAAAGGAAGCCCCAGCCGTGAACATGTTCACCAAAGACTCTCCCGATGAACTGAAGCCAAAACTCAAATAGGAGTAGCTATCCATAGCCAACGCACAAGAGCCGAACAGTCCCAACGACTGTTCGGCTCTTGTCTTTTTAGTTCGCTAAAAGTGCCGAAGGCATGAAAGAACACAGGCAGGCGGTGAAGTGCCAAGCACGGAACCCCGAAGCGGGTGACGGATATGTATATCAGATGTTCCGTCGTACCTTCAGCACTCGGTTAGTTTGAGACACATAGCAGGGGTTCCGCTTCGCTTCACCGCCTGCCTGTATTCTGTCGTCCTTTCAGGACTTGTCAAACTCAAGATGACGCTCAGCTTTGATGCTACTAAATCATTTCTTTGCTTCTACTGAAGTTTTAATTCAGCGCAAGCAAAATGGCGAGCCCTCAACGTTTTTCAAGCGAGCCCTCGTTTGAACCACGACGAGCCCTCGCTTGAACGATAACGAGCCCTCGGCAACTAGTTGAATCCAAAAGAAAGCTTCAGGAAATCACCACGTGCGCTACAATCAATCACCATTCGGGCTTCTGAGAATCCCCCTATCATCGAAAGGATTAGAAATTTAATCGAAAGAAAATCACGAAATGTCGGAAGAAATCCATATCTTTGCGATGGTTCTGGTTTTTAAGGTCTGGGGTCTAAGGTTGAAACCTGAAACATAAAACTCAATCATGTCGGAACGAACTTACATAGCCATCGACCTGAAGTCGTTCTATGCTTCGGTGGAATGTGTGGAAAGAGGCCTCGACCCCTTGACCACCCACTTGGTCGTGGCAGATGTCAGTCGGACTGAGAAAACCATCTGTTTGGCTGTGTCACCTCCGCTCAAAGCCTATGGAATTGGCGGACGCGCACGACTGTTCGAAGTGGTACAGCGGGTGAAGGAGGTGAACAACGAACGCAGGCGAAAAGCCAACTGGCACATAACGGGCAAATCATCCAACGAACTCGAACTGCAAGCGCATCCCGATTGGGAACTGGACTACATTGCAGCCCCACCTCGCATGGCGCACTACATCGAAGTCAGCACACGGGTGTATCAAACCTATCTGAAATACATCGCTGCCGAGGACATTCACGTGTATAGCATCGACGAAGTGTTTATGGACGTGACTGCCTATCTCTCCACTTACAAGATGACGGCTCACCAATTGGCGATGACGATGATTCAGGACGTACTGAAAACAACGGGCATCACCGCAACAGCAGGCATCGGCACGAACCTCTACCTCTGCAAAGTGGCAATGGACATCGTGGCGAAGCACATACCTGCCGACAAAGACGGAGTGCGCATTGCCGAACTCGATGAAATGAGCTATCGAGAAAAGTTGTGGGATTACAGACCGTTGACAAAATTCTGGCGAGTGGGACGAGGCATTGCCGAAAAACTGATGCCATACGGCATTGACACGATGGGCAAGATTGCACGACTGTCAGAACAAAACGAAGAATTGCTCTACTCGCTCTTTGGCGTGAATGCGGAACTGCTCATCGACCATGCCTGGGGATGGGAGCCTTGCACTATCGAAATGGTGAAGCAATACAAACCAGAAAGCAATTCCTTCAGCAGCGGACAGGTGCTGACCTGCCCTTACGATTTCAAGAAAGCACGTGTGGTGGTTCAGGAAATGGCAGACCAAGCAGCACTCAGCCTCGTGGCAAAACGACTCGTCACCCACCAGCTGGTGTTGACAGTAGGGTACGATGTGGAAAGTTTGAAGAACCAAGACAACCAAAAATACAAAGGAGAAGTGACGACCGACTGGTATGGTCGCAGGGTGCCAAAACATGCTCATGGCACAGCAAACCTCGACAGGCAGACATCTTCGTCTCGACTCATTACGAAAGCCGTTGTGGAACTCTACGACCGCATTGTCAACCCCGACTTGCTCATTCGCCGACTGAATCTGACAACCAATTTTGTGGTGTCAGAAAGCGAGGCTAACAAAAACACCCAACCACAGCAATTGGACCTCTTCACCGACTATGAGGCGTTGAAGAAACAAGAAGAGGAGGAACAGGCGGCACTCGACAAAGAACGACGACTGCAAGAGGCTCAATTAGCCATCCAGCAACGCTTCGGCAAGAACGCCATCCTGAAAGGCTTGAACTTCGAGGAAGGTGCTACAGCCATAGAGAGAAATGCCACCATCGGAGGACATAAAGCGTGAAGAATGAAGAATATAGAATGAA
>DGSN01000046.1:7818-14112 GCA_002393575.1 Prevotellaceae bacterium UBA4361
AGAATATAGAATGAAGAATGAAAATAACTCATCCAATGAGCAATGTAAAATATATTCTTCATTCTTAATTCTTCATTCTTCATTTAAGTAAAACTTACATGAACTACGACGACATCATCAACCATCCCCACCACGTTTCGACGAAGCATCCGCAGATGCCCATGCTGAATCGGGCTGCACAGTTTGCACCTTTTGCTGCCCTTACTGGTTATCATGCAGCCATCGAAGAAGCAGCTCGCCCCACGCAGCAAAAGCCTGAATTGGAAGAATATGACTACGAACGACTGAACCAAATCCTGATGCTGTTGATGGAACGCAACAACGAGTCCCCCACCCTCACCATCAGCTATTTCCAAGCTGATGCACGTAAGGACGGCGGTTCATTCGAACACATCACTGCCCAGCTGAAAAGGATTGATGAAGTCAACCATCAACTCATATTGAACAATGGCATGTCGATTCCGCTTGCCGACATCATCGACATCGTGGAAGAACGAGGAGAATAATCAAGGAATGAGAATCGAGGAATCGCCGTAACTGAGGAAACGGAAATCGTGGGAAAGCGCGAAATCGTAAATCTTGCGCCAGTCGCCATGCACAAAAGCAGAAACCAAGAGGAGAAGCGTTGACTGAGGCTGATGGAAATTGGTCACCATCCGCTTCACAATGTGATATTCATAGCCTGGGGCAATGATGATTTGCGTACTGGTGTGAAGTGCTGCCAGACCATTTCGATTGAGATAGTCCAAGATGTTCTGCAAGTAATGGACAGTATCTTTCTCCTCACCGCAGTTTTCGTATGGCTCCCACTGGTTCACGTGCAAGTCCTCCTCCGAAGCATCGGGCTGAGTTTCAAGTTTCTTTCCTATATAATACAGACTCTCCAAGGTGCGAACAGAAGTGGTTCCCACAGCGATTGCCTCGCCTCCATGCGCAATCAGTTTTTCAATCGTCTGTTTCTTCACAACAATAAATTCGCTGTGCATCTCATGGTCAGCAATCTCCTCGCTCTTCACGGGCTTGAACGTGCCAGCACCCACATGGAGCGTGAGTTCTTCGCGGTCGATGCCTGCTGCATCGATGGCAGCCAGCACACGGTCGGTGAAATGCAGACCTGCCGTTGGAGCAGCTACCGAACCTTTGATTTTGGAATAGACCGTCTGATAAGTGCGCAGGTCGCTTTCCTGCGTCTCGCGATTGAGGTATGGAGGAATCGGTAATTCACCCACAGCCTCCAGCACTTCGGAAAAAGACACCGTGTCGTCATTCCAGGAAAACTCCACCAAATGCTTGGTGCCATCGGCATTCTCCACATCATGTTGCAAACGCTCCACTGAAAGAAGTAGTTTTCTTCCCTTCACATCAATCTCCCGACTGAGTTTACCTTCTTTCCATCGCTTCAGATTGCCAATCATGCAGAGCCACTGGCAATGTCCGAGTGCAGAGAAATTGAGCTGGTAATCGAGCGGAGAAAATGGATTCATGCAGAACACCTCGACAAGTGCGCCAGTATCTTTGCGGAAATGCAAGCGAGCCTGAATCACTTTGGTGTTGTTAAAAACCATCAACGAACCCTCGGGCAAATACTTGGGCAGTGACGTGAACGTGTCTTCACTCACTTCTCCATGCTGATATACCAATAACTTACTGGAGTCGCGCTCTGCCAAAGGGAACTTGGCAATGCGCTCGTCGGGCAACTCATAGTTGAAATCCTTGATGTGTATATGTTTTGTTTCCATGTTCTAAAAAAAAAATTAATGAAGTCACGCTCCACGCTTCACGCTTCACACTTCACGTTCTACTCTTCACGCTTCACACTTCACGCTTCACGCTCCACGTTTATAACAAATCGCACTTCCTTGAATTCATAGCGTTTCACCACGCCCGATGCTTTCCGCAACAAAAGATGTCCTGTCGGTTCGATGTCAACAAACTCAGCCGTGAATCGCCCATCGGCATCTTCATATTCGTACCAGCCTTCTCGCCGATACAGTTTCGAAAGATACTGTTGGCGAAGTTCTTCCTGCTGTCCATTGAGAATCATATCATAAAAATGCTCGAACCCATCGATGATTTTCTGTAGAATCTCCTCCCTATCAAAGTCCTTTCCATAGATTTGCTTGAGCGAAACTGGATTGGGAGCGTTGGAACGGAACGTGGTCTGGTTTACATTCAGCCCTGTACCGATGATGCAGTTACCGATGTGCTTGCCCTGCAAGTCACACTCAATGAGCGTGCCACTGATTTTCTTGTCCTCGAAATAGATGTCGTTGGGCCATTTCACCTTCAACTGCTCATCCACCGAGCTCACAGCCAAAGCAATGGCTTGACTGAGAACGAACTGACGGGATGGTGCCACAAAATCGGGATGGCACACAATGGAAAATGTGAGGTTTTTGTTCACTTCCGACTCCCACGAGTTGCCTTTCTGCCCTCGTCCCTTGCTTTGGTCGTCCGTCGTGATGAGTGTCATTTCGGGCAAAAACTCACCAGCATCTATCAATTCACGAGCGTATGTGTTCGTGGAAGAAATGGAGTCTTTATGTATTCTTTTCTGTATCAAATTATCTAAGAACTCAAATTACGCTACAAAGGTACGGCAAAAAAATCTGCGAAGAAAATTTCCATTCATTTATTTGGCATATAAGGATTGTTTGGCTAACTTTGCTACATCAAAGCGTTAACTCAACAGAAAGAATGGAACAAAACGAAGATGAGAAATACATGAGGGAAGCCATTGCGGAAGCCCGAAAAGCCTTGGCACGCGACGAGATTCCAATTGGAGCCGTGGTCGTTGCCAATGGACGAGTCATCGGCAGAGGTCATAACCTCACCGAGACACTGCACGACGTGACGGCACATGCTGAAATGCAAGCCATCACAGCTGCTGCCGAAACGCTCAATGGCAAGTACCTTGAAAAATGCACGCTCTACGTCACAGTGGAACCATGTGTGATGTGTGCTGGTGCCATCGGCTGGAGCCAATTAAGCAAAATCGTGTTTGGTGCTGCCGACGAAAAACGTGGGTATCAGAAATTGGCTCCCCAAGCACTCCATCCCAAGTGTCAAGTTGTTTCGGGCATTCTGGCAGACGAATGTGCCCAAATGATGAAAGATTTCTTCAAGAAAAAAAGATAGGCTCTTCCGAACCTATCTTTTTATTTTTTCTTGAGGATTGTCCATTCATTGTGCAGAATGCTTTTAATCTGATAGAGGTGATGTCCTTAGGTCAGTGCGCACGACAATCTTCTTCTCCTACTTCTTCGATACTTCTTCGAAATCCACGTACTCACCCTCATCATCGCCAATTATCTGCCCATGACCAACATTTGAACGACTGCCACGTCTGCTTCTTTCATTTCTGTCGTAGCCTCCTGAATCCTGGCGATTGGCTTGTCCGTCAAACGACTGCTGGGAATCCTCCATGTTCTTCTTGAAACGGTTGAGCATCTTGTATCCCACTCCTATACCAAGCATGGCAAGAATCAGCGGAAGGACAATAATGATAAACAAGATAATGAGTATGATTGTTAATAATGCTCCCATAAACGAATGTTTTCTATTGCCAATGCACTAAAGACATGGAATAGCCGTAAAAACTATCATTCATTAACATCTTTTTCCCTTGAAATGCCTGTCATATACATCACTAAGCAAGTCAGGATATACAGACCGATGCAACCAGCCAATCCCTTACTCATGGATTGGAGCACGAATCCACTATCAGCCGACAAACCACTAATTGCCATGATGCCAGCACAAACAAGCACAAAACCGAACTTCACCATTGTGTGCTTGTCCCTCATGTCGAAATGCTTGAATTTCAACGAGAACATCGGAATTTCGCTGATTAGCAGAAAGCAGAACATCAGCATGAATGCAAAAAGGAATGGAGCATTGAAACGAGGCGAAGTCAAATAAGCCTCCGAACTGGAAATAAACGATGCCCAGAAAATGGCACAAGCAGGCGTTGGCAGACCAATGAAATCCAAACGCTGACGCTCGTCCAGATTGAATTTAGCCAAGCGATAAGCAGAAAAGGCTGCCAACAAGAATGCCGTGAACGGCAGGAACTTAAACCAGAACGGACTATAAAGCATTTCTGGATAACGCACCTCCGTAAACAATGTGAAAATCATGGCAGAAGGGGCAACACCGAAAGTCACATCATCTGCCAAAGAATCTAATTCAATGCCCATCTTGCTCGGTGCTTTCAACAAACGAGCTGCAAAACCATCAAAGAAATCGAACACTGCACCCAAAATAATGAAAATGAAGGCGGTCGTGAAATGATGATGGAAACCGGCTCCCGTAGCTATGCAACCACAAATGAGGTTGCCACAAGTGAGCGCATTTGGTATAAAACGTCTGTTCATATTTATCTATATAAAATTTGCTGAAGCACAGGCCAAAGCATCCACTTTGGTCAACAAGTCATTACTTCAACTTTGCAATAATCGTCTCGTCACCCGTTGTCCGTTGCCCCAACTCCACACAGACCTCTGTGCCAAGTGGAAGATAGACATCCACGCGCGAACCAAACTTAATAAAGCCCATGTGGTCGTCGATGAAGCAATCCGTACCTTCCTCAGCGTAGGTGACAATTCTCCGAGCCATCGCACCAGCAATCTGTCGTGCCATAACCTGCTCACCATGAGGAGTTTCTATCACAATCATCGACCGCTCATTCTCCGTACTGGCTTTTGGCAGATAGGCTTTCATGAAATTACCCTTCTGATGTGCAACCTTCACAATCGTACCCTCACAAGGAATCCAATTGGCATGAACATTGACAAGACTCATAAAAATGGAAATCATCAAGCGACGGTCATGGAAATACTCATCCTCATCCACTTCTTCAATCACCACCACACGACCATCGGCAGGAGCAACAACAGTCTTGGTTGTTGGACCCTGAAACATGCGAATTGGGCAGCGGAAGAAATTGAGGAGAATGGCATAAGCAACAACGAAAATGCCAATAATTACGTAAGAAGTCCAGTGATTACCAATCAACCAAAGACAGAGTCCTACTACAATCGCCAACACCCATCCAGCCCCAATCAAGGTCTCCTTGCCTTCACTGTGGATGCGTATTTTATTTCTACGCTTATTATGTATAATCGGTTTTTGTTTTGACATGGTAAATACAAAAGTAGTTGCAAAGGTAGCACAATTTCATCCAAAATGCAAATAAAACAGTAAAATTATTGAAATCTGTCATTTTTCCTTGCATCATTTCTATAGGAAAAACACTTTCTTCCAAACCATTTTTTCATTTTTCAATAAAAAAAAGACAAAACCGAGGTGGTTATTCAAAAAAAATCATTACCTTTGCATCCGCATTTTGAGAACGGCATACAATTGTCTCTCAAAACGCTATTCAGGTCTTGTCCCGTGGTGTAACGGTAACACTACAGTTTTTGGTTCTGTCATTCCCTGTTCGAATCAGGGCGGGACAACCACTAAGGAAGAACGCAAACCAGCTCAACGAGTCTGAAAACACAGCGAGCTCTTCCGAAAGGACTTGTAGCTCAGTTGGTTAGAGCAACAGACTCATAATCTGGAGGTCCTAGGTTCAAGCCCTAGCTGGTCCACGCTGAAAATCAAGCACTTACGAGTTTCTCGCAAGTGCTTTTTCTTTTGTTGGTGAACATGAGGTGAACATAGAAAGCCCAAAGCAACCTTTGGGTGACCTTTTGTAATTTAGTGCGATTACTTGTGAGTGCATGAAATGTTTTTGCCTTTATATTTGCCAAAACGGCAGATTTAACCAAGCCTATTGTACCATTGTCATTGAAATAAAACACGCTTCAATATACATGTTGCTTTATTCTTCGCCATACACGTCAAAAGAACTACGGCAAAGACCTTCTTTTGATCTCATCGTTATCACGGGCATTTGCAACGCCATTGTCCAGGCACAGCAGACGCCAGTCAAAACGAGGCTTGATGACGAAAGTCTGAAACAGCTCCATGACAGTCATACCCAATGGCTGGGACAGGAGAAACAGACACTTGACGACCATCACAGGCAGCAGGAAGAGAGTTGGCAGAAGCATAGTCAACGACTCACAAACATCGTGAAGAACAACGAAGGTATATGGATTTCCACGAAACTGTTCTACATTGCCGGCTCTCTTTCCCTGCTATCAATCATGACGCTTGCAATAGAGATATCTTTCTATGTGTATTTCCACTGGATTCAATAGCAGCCTAGTGCGGAATTCATAGGATTCCTATCCTGTCTCTCCGCAATATCACCTGATTATCAGTGATTTACGAGATTTACAC
>DGSN01000031.1 GCA_002393575.1 Prevotellaceae bacterium UBA4361
TCTTTTATTGCAATACCCTTGAAGCATTAAAAAAACTAACCCCAACAAACAATTATGTGAGCTCGTGACTAAACTTGTTCATCCAAATGTCTGCAAATGTAACAAAATATCAACGATTGATCACCCGAAAATAGTTTGCAAATTGTTTGCATTTGTTTGCAAGTTGTTTGCATTTCTTTGCAAAGAACCCATACAGCCCATTTTTAATGAAAATCGCCTGAAATAATTATCTGCGAGGTCAGCTGATGCACCCCGAAGCAGCAATGAGCCGTCAACCCAGGGGTTGTGCCATGCTAAAAACCCCACCGCATCATCGCGACGCAGTGGGGCCATGTTGCCTATAGGTCTTTTTACTAACTTAATTATTTTTTTTCGTTGTCTGATTGCAATACCCTTGAAGCATTTAAAAAACTAACCCCCAACAAACAATTTTGTAAATTCGTAACTAAAATTGTTCATCCGAATGCCTGCAAATGTAACAAGATATCAACGATTGAACGCCCAAAAATTGTTTGCAAATAGTTTGCATTTGTTTGCATAGAACTCATACAGCGTAATTATTCAGCGATTATTATTAAAGGAGTGCCCTGTCGGGCAGAACCTTCAGCTCGGCGTAGCCAAATCCAAAGCAAATCGATTCAAATCTGTCAAACTTTATAATTATTTGCCATAGGGATTTGCTTTCTATCTAACTTAATTATTTGTTTTTTTCATTGTCAGTATAGTTTAGAGATTATTATTTTTTCTTCGGATTCTTATTCCAGTGATACACCAGATGCAGCATGACGTAATGCGGTAGGGAGCGATACCATGTCTCGGTGCGGCCCTGGGCGTTGACGGAGTACTGGGTGTTGCTGAGCTGATGCAGCAGGTCGAAGGCTTCGATGCGGGCGATGAGTTTGCCCTTGAAGAACGGCTGGCTGATGGAGGCATTCAGCACGAAGTCGTCGGTGTTGAGTTCGCTGCTACCATAGCCGCGACGGCTGTACATATTGCCATCGGCAGACAGCGTGGTGTTCAGGCGCGGCAGGGTGTAGCGGGCAGAGAGACCGTACTGGAAATCGAAGGCGTTCAGCGTCTCGAAGTTATATATCTTGCCCTCCGAGTGCCGCCAGCGGATGTCGCCCGTGGCGCGGATGTTCAGCGCACCTTTATTATATTGTATGTAGGCTTTGTGATGCTGCGTCAGGCTGTTGACTGCATTCAGTCGGCTTTCAGTCTCCCCTGCCAGCATGACATGGTCGAGCCAGTGGGTGAAGAGCACATCGAGGTTGACTTCTGTCGTCCAGTACTTGTATTTGTCAAGCGTGTAGAACAGACCGCCTTTCAGCCTGATGTCGTAGGTGCCATGCACGTTTTCGGGTCGATAGGTGTAAACGCCCGTAGCGGGATTGAAGCTGACAGCCTCCAACACTTTATTATGAGAATAGCCATAAAAACCGGAAACATAGAAGTTGTGCTGTGCGCTGCGTATGTCCTTGTATTCAGCTTCAAAGGTAGATTGCAATGTGTATGACTTCAGGTTGGGATTGCCAAGACGGACAACAAGTGGGTTGGCATCGTCGCGGTAGCTGAGGAGGCTGACCAGCGGCGTGTTGTTTACGATTTGGTAGAGACGGATGAGCGCGGGACGATGGCGATCTTTCTTGGCAAACAGATAGATACGGAGTTCCGGCCAGAAACGGAAGGTGTTGCGGGTGACCAGTGTGTCGAGAGGTCCGCGCTGGTAGTTCAGGCGTTCGTGCATAGGGGTGAAGTGCAGATACAAGTCCAGAAACTCAGCATCACTCTCAAACGGCACAATCTTCGAGGCCGGCAAATGCTGAAAATGTCGAAGTTGTAGATTGATGCCCGTTTTGTAGGTCTGCAATTCGCTATCGTAGGAGTTACCAGGGTCGGTCGTGGCTCTGAGCATGTCTATCTGCGAAGGCAGCAGGAGCGTATCGGGATGATAGAGCCAGTCGTGAGTCCTTTCGCGACTGTAGGACGGAGCCACCTCCAAGAGTATTTCTCTCTTGCTGCCTTCGAGAGAATAGTTGATGGGTGCATGTACGGCTATCTTACGCAGAGAGTAGTCGGTGGCATTGTGCCGGTTGGTGATTGAAGGATTGACAAGGTTTCCTACGCTATACCTCTGCGCACGTTCGTTTTCATCAGACGAATAATCAAACGATGGGTTGGAAAAGAAGTATTGCTCTATCTTCCCTATGTTCTTCAGCTTCGGGTCGATACGGGCAAAGGCGTGTACACTCCATGCCTTCCCGTCGTTGAAACCATTAGTGCGCTGGCGTGTCGTGAGACTATCGACAAACTGATCCATCAGCGTTGCGGAGTTCCCACTGTAAGTCCTGTAATTGAGCGCGACATCGGAGTTGAACCTGAAGCCGTCGGGCTTGACGTACTTGAAGGTGTTGCCGACCTTCAGCCGTTGGGCTTTCGACAACGAGTTCTGGTGAGTGGTCTGTAGCGGATTGCCCTGTAGGAACAGCTCGCTGCTCCTCAGCATCTCGCCCTCGTCGCGGGTGGAGGTGAAGTCGGCGGTCAAGTTCTCTTGCACATTCTTGTCTGCCGACTGGTAGTCAATCTCGCCGGCAGCGCTGTGGATGGTCAGTAGCGACTGCGGCACGGCATCGGGCGTCCAGTGGTTGGAGCGTCCAATGTGGCGGCTCTCGTTCACGTTGTTCGAGTTGCCTAACAGCGTGTAGCGGGTGCGATCGGTGAAACCGAGCAGGAAGCCTCGTCCCAGCCAGCGTTTCTGTGTGCCACCTGCCGCCTCCACGTTGGCAACGTAGCCCATCTGGTATTCCGGCTTCAGGTTCACGTCCATCACGAACTTCTTCCTCTCTACCTGCGCATTCAGCGCACGGTTCAGGTCGGTGTCCTGCTCATACACCTTGATATCCTTCACCGTGTAGTACGGCAGGTTTTCCATCAGCACCTTCGAGTTGCCGCGCATGAAAGAGCGCGAGCCGAGTTGCAGCTCGTCAATCTTCCTGCCATTAACAAAAATCTGGCCATATTCATCGATGGTCACGCCGGGCATCTGGTGGATGAGGTCGTCGAGCATAGAGCCGTCGGGCAGCTTGAACGCCGTGGCATCATAGACGATGGTGTCGCCCCGGTAGTACATCTTCACCTTTGTGGCAGTTACTGTTACCTCTTGCAAGTTCACTTGGCGAATCTTGCGCAGTTCCAGCGCATCGTCGAGCATCAGGGCGCGGCCCTCGTTGGCATCTATCGTCAAGGGCAAGTAGCCGTCCTCATAACCTTCGAGCGTACCCCGCAGCAAATACTTACACGTTTTCTTCTCAGGCTGTAGCATGAACTGCGCCTCCCTCACCGTGCCGTCGTCCCTATATTTCTTGGTGATAGGGATTGAATCGATGACCACGGTGCTGTCAGTTGCTAATAGTAATGAAACCCTGGCCTCTGGCAACGGCGTCTTCAGGAAAGCGTCCTGCACGGTGCCGAAAACGAGACCTTGCGCCTGTGCCGACATAGCGGCGGCGAAAGCGAGGATAATGGTGATGATTTTCTTCATTGTTTTATGGCTTTGTTTCTACTTCTTCTTCGCATCAAACTTATAGTTGAACGTGAGAGCCACGTAATGATGCAGGAACGAGGAACCGCCTTCGGTGCGAGACGTTGCTGTGACATCGCTGTAGTTGTTCGTGGAGCGGTTGAAGAGGTCGTTGGCAGAGAGGGTGAGACTCGCCTTGTTCTTCAAGAACTTGTAGCTGACATCGGCATTGAAAAGAAAGCGGTTGGTGTTCATGGCATCAGACACATAGCCTCGGTCGAGGAAGAAGTCGGGATTCAATTGGAACGTCCACGCCTTCAGTTCGTATCGGGCAGTGAAACGCGCTCGGTAGTTGTAGATGTTCTGTCGTGGCTGTGCTGCGTCGCTGTAAGTGTAGCGATGCCAGTCGATATTCTGCCCAAGGAACAAGTAGAGAGGTCCATTTCTGTATTGCAGGTTCAATCGCTCGGACAGGTCGGAACTGCGCTGGCGGTTGTAGGTGATGCCCGTGGCTTCATCCACCAGCGTCATGATGCCGTATGACTGACCAAAACTTTCGGAGAGCGTGTTGTTGAGATGGAAACCGCCGCCAAGGTCGCGCTCATAGCCAATATCAATGCCCCAGCGTTCACCTCCACGCACATTCTGTTTCTGCGCACGATAGGCTCCAGTGCGAGAATCATAATGCAGAATTGTTCCGATGGATTCGTAGTTTTTGCGGTAATCCACCGACACGTTCAGCATCTGACTGGCATGGGCAATCATCGTGCTGAAATTGAGACTGGCACTGAGCGTATGCGAGGTTTTGAGTTTGGGATTGCCCAGTGTGACATAGAGCGGATTGGTGTCATCACGATAGCCGATGCAGTCGATGAGGTCGGGGCTGAACGAGTTGTAGGAGACACGGCTATTGAGACGCGTCTGCTTTTGCAGTCGATAAGTCAGTTCCAGCGAAGGCGTGGCAAGCAGAAGGTTGCGCCGAGCAAGCGTGTCGAGACTGCCACGGCGATAATCCGTCTGTTCGTGGCAATGACTGAGGTTGAGCATGGGTTTTGCACTGAATTTTCCGTAAGAGAAATGGGTTTCTACATAGAGGGTGTTCCGCCATGCGTTATCCTTGCGTCGGAAACTGTTGGCACGGTCGAGTGTGTCGGTTCGATAACGCTGTTCATCGCGAAAATTGTTGCTATAGCTGGTCTGCCAACTGCCCATCACCGACAGGTGCTGACCAAAAGCGTGGCGAAGCTCTACACGGGCATCGGCATTGAGATGGTGGGTGGGTGCATGGTGGTGCTGTCGGTCGGTCTGAGTCGTTCCCTTCTGCACGTATTGGTAGGTTCCCGTTGATGCTCCGTCGCTCTTCATGTTATCATACGAGAAGGATGCCGATGCACCGAGTTCGGTCTTTCCGAGCAGAGTGGACAACCCACCCCTGAGGTTTGTCGAGAAGCCTTCCTCTTGAGTTTTCGAGTGATAGAAGGAGGAGTTTGTCATTGCTCCAGGATTGGCAAGGTCAAAAGTCTGCTGCTGGTTCTCCGTCGTGGTGCGTCCACGATTGTAGGTGATGTTGGCATCAATATCCAGTTTGGTGTTCGCCGTGAGGTTGAGAAACGAACGGAAGTCAACGGGGATTTTCAGTTTGTGTTGATAATTGCTGTTTGTCTGGTCGGTCTCAGTTGCCGTAGTGCCCGACAGATAGGTTTGTCGGTTCTCCCAACTGCTTCTCCGTTGGTCGGTGTGGTTGGCACCGCCGTTGATGCTCCAATAGCTGGAGCGGCTGACTTTGTACGCGGGCTTCCACAAATGGCTGTAGCCCACAGCTCCTGTCTGCTGGCGAATAGGTGTGTTGCTTCCATGCATACTATAACTATTGATGGTCATGGCATTGATTTTCGACGGGTCGTCAGCCACGCGTCCGTAGAGCATCAGCGGGTCTGTGTCGCTCAGCTTCATGGCTCGCAGATGGGCAGCATAATTCTGGCTTGTCAGCCCCTTCACCTCTGCATCGCCATAGAACTTATCCATGAATCCAGGCTTGATGGTCACGTCGAGCACGTGCTGCTCCTTGCCGTCCGCCACGCCTGTCCGTTCCTCAAAGTCACTCTTCTTGTCGTAAACCTTGATGTCCTTCACAGCCTCCACGGGCAGCATGTTCGTCAGCATGGCTTCGCTGAATGCCAGCTGTCCGTTCATCATCAGTTTCAGCGGTTCACCGTTCCAAAGCAGTTTGCCCTCCTTCACGCTCACGCCTGGCAACTGCTCAATCAGCTCCATCAGCCTTGCGCCATCCTGCGTCTTGAAAGCATCGGGGTTGAACACCACCGTGTCGCCACGCATATAGAAACGGCGCATTCTGCCTTCCACCGTCACTTCGCTCAGCAGATGCTCATCCATCTTCAGTCGGATGTCGTCTATCACCACCGTGTCGCGGTCGTTGTTGCCCATTCGCTGCACTTTCTGGCTATGATAGCCGAAGTATTTTGCCTCGATGGTCATCTTCGACAACTCCATGTCGCAGGCATACTGGAACCGCCCTACCGAGTCGGTTCGGAGCGTGGTTCGACTCATCACGCTCTCGCTGAGTGATGTTTCGCAGAACACCACTTCAGCCCCTTGCAGTGGTTCGCCCGTGTCGGCATCCACCACCCGACCTTGAATGACATCGGCTTGCGCCATCTGTACGCCAAGAAAAAGGCATAACAAGGGCAGGACGCGGAGTTTCCCGCATCTTAAACAATTGATTTTCATGATAAAATTATTCTACGGAGTTAAGAAAAGATATTCTACGGAGTCATGGGTATAGCTGTCATTTCCTTTCCTCCCGTTCTACTTAGAGACTCTAAGGACATGGGCGTTTTTTTTAATTCTACGGAGATTGGGAGGTTTGGAGGTTTTTTCTCCCTTAACGTGAGTTCGATATAACAAAATATGTTCTTTTGTAGTGCCTCTACGAGGCAGAACCTTTAGCTCGGCGTAGCCAAATCTTTCAAATTTATTCAAAATCTTTCAAAATTTCATTCAAATTTGTAAGATTTGGACAGATTTATATGATTTCTCGCGAAGCGACTCCTTATACCAAACTGACGTTCCCTTACTCCTATCCTCCGTAGAGACCCTAAGGATTTTCACTTAAAACTCCGCAATCACTTGGTCGAAGGTGACCATCGGGTCTGTCACGCCAAAGCCGTCCTTCTTCAGTTTCTGCTTCCTGTGCTGCACGGCAGAAACAGAGATGGCGTAGATGGCAGACAAGGCTGTGTTCGACAGTTTCAGTCTTGAGAGCATACACAGGCGGATGTCGTCCTCGCTGAATTGCGGATAAGTGGCTCGCAGTCGGCTCACGAACTGATTGTCGGCATTGTCCAATGTCATCTCTATCTCCTGCCAGTTGCGCGCATTGATGATGGTGCGCTTGCCTGCCGTTGGTTCGAGCATGTCGAGAATCTCGCTCTTGTCCAGGATGTGCCCGCGCAGTTTCGTAATCACCGAGTCCTTCTGCCGCAGACGCTCAGCCAGCTGTTCCGCTTCCTGCTGTTGAGCAATGCGCTCCGCTTCGTGGCGTTGCCGCAACTTGATTCGCCAGTTGCGGAACAAGAGTGCCAGGAGCAATAAACTCAGCAACAGGATGACGATGACCGCCGTCATCAAGCGACGCTCCAACGAAGCAGTTTTCATCACGTAGCCAGCCGCTAAATAGGTATCTTGCGAAGTGTTAAAAGTATTGACCGTGTTCTTCCACTCTGTGTCGAAGCCCATCTTATACTTATGCGACGAGTCACCCGTCTCCCACATCTGCTGCTTCTCTTCGTACATGCCAGCATGAACACCGATTTCCGATGTGCAAGAGTGTATCGCATCGTCCAAAAAGTTCGAAAAGAATGCGTATCCAAAATTCGGAGCAGGCAAAGCCCACAAAGAATCCAAACTCTGGAAAACGCTATCGCAAACATCAGCCGTCGGCGACTCCTTGCCACAACGAGCAACGATGGCAGCGGTGCGTTCCAGGGAAGGAAAACGATGAAGGTCGAAAGGTCCCGTCAGCAGCACAGCAGAACCATAGTCGTTCAACAACGTCAGCAACCACGGCGCACGACACGACGACAAGCGATATTCCTTGAGCGCATTCGTGAAACACAGCAGTTGCATCACATTTTTCGACTTCTTTCCCAAACGATGACAAGCCCGATAGCCCAAGGCATGGTCCCCACTTGCCTCAGCGCAGTGGATGGCAAGATGCAGGAGCTTGTCAGCCGTCAATCGCGTGACAAGCTCATCGTTCCGGCTCATTGCCCAACAGATTCGTCCGAAACGGCTCAACAGCTCCTTGTCGTCCGTCGTGCCGCCAAGACTCGCGCGTTCATAATAATAATATACGCGCATGAGGGCAGTGTCTGCCACTTGCGACTTGTCGTCCACATGCTGATAGACCGTCGTGCGCTTGAAATTCCACACAGGAGTTGCCGATGGATGAGGCCTTTCCTCCTTTGTCGATTCCAAAATCGTGGAATCCACCGACGACAGGCAGGAAACCGAGTCGGCATAGCAGAGATGCCAACGCTCCTCGCGCACCAAAGCCCGCAGGAGGTCGTACAGCATCCGCGAACCTTCCCTCAGACGTGTTGTATCGACCTGCGCCAACAAATGGTCCGCACTGTCAACATCCGAAAACACGATATCTTCAGCCTGCCCAAGCAAACGCTTCTGCGGCAAGTCGCGCCAATGCCATCCGATGCAGCCCACCAAAGCCAGCACCATCACAGCAACGATGATTCCAACTGTCTTCTTTTTCATGTCCTTTTTGTTTTGGTTGCTGCAAAGTTACGTTTATTCTTCAGTTTTCACAAGAGGAATGGGTGGAAACCATCCTTCCACCTCTTTCTTCCTGTTTTTCAGCACCTTTCCCTCCAATTTTCCACCCCTTTTCCACGTTGCAAAGTGGAAAAAAGCCCAATGCGACAGTGGGAAATGAATCGTTCAATGCGAGTTTAGGATATGTGAACTGCTCAATTTCGCTTGCACGGACTCTCTCTTTCATCAGAACTGAATCGTTTTTTTGATTGAACTAAATTGCCGAGCCCTCAGTGTTTTTCAAACGAGGGCTCGCTTGAGCTACGACGAGCCCTCGCTTGAACGACAACGAGGGCTCGACATTTCAGTACAATCAAAGGCATAATTCAGCAGCATCGAAAAAGAGTGCCAGTACATTCCAACAATCAGCATCCGTTGAGTAACTATTCAGCGAATAATATTAAGAAGTGCCCTTTCGGGCAGAAATCCAACAAATCTATTCAAAATCTGTCAAATCTTTAAAATTTTTGCCATAAGGATTTGTTTGATTTGCTTAAGATTTGATAGATTTCTCGCCGTAGGCGACTCAAAAAGATGATTCGCTGAATAGTTACATCCGTTGAAGGGCGTCGTTAGAAAAAACAAAATAGATGGTACGATTTTTTGCCTTGTGAATGGTGTTTTTCTTTGATATGGAGGAAGATTTCTCAAAATATGTTTCTTTATTTCTTTTTCCGTTAATAAAACTTTTTTACCTTTACACCCGACTCTATAAAGAAGGATTAACGATAACGAGAACGAGAAGCTCTTTCGTTTTAACTTGTAAATGATGTTGTGAAGATATTTGTGATACACGCCAAGAAGTTCCAAGACAGGAAGAAGCATATAGACCGAATGCTGGGTGTATTGGGGCTGGAAGCTGAATATGTGCGTGAAGGGGATGTGGAGGAGCTGACGAGCGATGTGCTGAATCGTTATTTCAACGACAATATGATAAGAGAGGGTGTTCGGATGAGTGCCCCAACAATGTTTGTGGGCGACCCCGCAAGGGTCGATATACCCATTGCCATCTATCCGAGGGTGCTTTGCACACCTCGGTTACTGAGCGATGACGCTTTCAGCGTCTAAAACACTTGATTGCGGAGAATCATATCCTTTAAAATCCCTAAAATCCCTGATTCACTTTTCACTTATCTTTGTGTCCATTTGTTGACTCAGATTTGACATGTTTGGTGGAGTTGATTGTTTTTTGTAATTTTGCAGCGAAATTCGAGATAACAACCAACGATGAATCGATTCGAGACGGTTAAGAAATTCTTTCTGAAGGAAGAAAGACGGGATGGTCTGCTCGCGATGGAGTGGCTCACGCTGCTGTATATGTGCATCACACTCATCATGGTGTTCGTGTGGTGGCATTCGGTACACGACCCCGCACAGATGGTCATGGCACGAGTGGTGGTGGCTGGAAGCATGGGACTGCTGCTGTTGCTCTACCGCTACTGGCCCAGCCGCATGGTGATGCTGCTGCGCGTGTGCCTGCTGATGTTGGCACTCATCCAATGGTATCCAGAGACTTACGAATTCTGCAAGCACTTCGACTATCAAGACCATGTGTTTGCGAGCATCGACTATGAGATGTTTGGCTACCAACCTGCCATCGAATTCAGCAAACGGTTGCCGAGTGTGTTCTGGTCGGAAGCTTTCTGCCTGGGCTACTATGCTTACTACTACATGATGGCTGCCACCCTGATGTATTATCTCTTGTTTGAATACAGCCGCCTGAATTGGGCTGGGTTCGTGTTTTTCGCATCGTTTTTCGTGTTCTATCTCATCTATGCTTTTCTGCCTGTGGCTGGTCCGCAATACTATTACAAGGCGATTGGCGAAGAAAACTCACTGCATTATTATTTTCCAGAAACGTATGATTATTTTGCCTCTCACACCGAGGCGCTTGCCATCGACATCAAGGGATGGTTCAGCAAGCTGGTGGTGGGAGCACAGGAAATCGGCGAACGCCCTACGGCTGCGTTCCCAAGCAGTCATGTGGGCATGTCAAGCATCTGTATGCTCTTAGCCTTGGCTGCCAAGCGGAAGTGGCTCTTCTGGGCGATGCTCCCGCTGTGGGTGCTGCTGGTGTTTGCCACGGTCTATATCAAGGCGCACTATGTCATCGACTCGATGACAGGACTGTTGTGTGCCATCATCTTCTTCCTTTTGTTCAGCTGGGTGTTTACGTGGTTATTAAAAAGGAAAAGCACACTTCCGTCATGAACTTCTGCAAAGCGCTTCAATCATCCATCAATGCCGAGGGCATTTGGTCCGACGGAGAGAGTCGTGCCATGTCGCTTTTGCTATTGGAAGAAGTGGCAGGACTGAACACGGCGGACGTGCTGATGGAACGGGATGATGCGCTGTCCGATGCAACGAAAGCTGAACTCCGCAGCATGGCGGCACGAATCAGCAAAGGGGAACCCGTGCAGTATGTGCTTGAATTTCAACGCTTCTGCGGACTGAAGATTGCTGTGGCTCCAGGCGTGCTGATTCCTCGTCCCGAGACGGAAGAACTTGTCATGCTCATCGTGGACGAAGTGCAGAAAAATGCGAATCCATCGGAAGAAATCCGCATTCTCGACATTGGCACAGGGAGTGGATGTATCGCCTTGGCACTCAAGCATCTTTTAGGCGAAAGAGCAAAAGTCGAAGCTTGGGATTTCTCCGAGGAAGCACTCATGATTGCACAAAAGAATGCTGAATCACTCGGCTTGGATGTGCGCTTTGAACAGCACGACATCCTTGCTCCAGAAACATACACTGAACCGTTCGACATCGTTGTGAGCAATCCGCCCTACGTCTGCGAGAGCGAAGCAAGGGAAATGGAGCGCAACGTGATAGATTTTGAACCTAACGATGCTCTTTTCGTGAAGGACGAAGACCCGCTGCTGTTCTACAGAACGATTGCCGAGAAGGGAAAGGAGTTGCTCCGCAAGGGTGGACTGCTTTTCTTTGAAATCAACCGCCGCTTTGGAGAGGCAACGAAAGAGTTGCTGGAAGAGTACGGATTTGGGGACATTGTCGTGCGAAAGGATGCTTTTGGGAACGATAGAATGGTGAAGGGGGAAAGAGTGAAAAGTGAAAAGTGAAAAGTGAAAAGTGAAAAATGTCAAAAGCGACTTTAGACCCAAAACGCTTCACGCTTCACTCTTCACCCTACACTCTTCACGCTTCACGTTAATTGAATATGGAACGCAAAAAGAAACCTATGACGGAGGAAGCTGCCTTCCTGCGACTTTCGGCACAATGTGCTGCGGCAGAACTGTGCGTGGCAGATGTGAAACGCAAGATGTCTTACTGGGAAATGCCCGAAGGCAGCGAAGAACGTGTTGTTGCCAAGCTGGTGGAGGAACGATTCATCGACGAGAATCGTTTTGCCCATGCCTTTGTGCGCGACAAATTCAGATACAATAAATGGGGCAGGACAAAAATAGAATTTGAACTGAAGAAGAAAGGCATCAAGAGCGAGGACATTGCCGACGGACTGACGGAAATAGAGGAGAACGACTCGGAGGACGTACTGCTCAACCTACTGAAGAACAAACTCAAAAGCACGAAGGGCAAAAGCGACTACGAGGTGTTCCTCAAGCTGTTGCGCTTCTCTGCACAACGCGGTTTTTCGCAAGAGCAAGCCCACCGCTGCCTGAAGAAAATCATCAAGGATGACTTGGATTGAGGAGATGGGGATGATGGGCATTTTGGGCTTTATGGGCAATATGGGCTTTATGGGAACAATAACAATTCCTCAGAAAACATCATGAAAATTCGAGATATAGACTTTGGCAAACAACCCGTGTTTCTGGCACCGATGGAGGACGTGACCGACCCAGCGTTTCGCCTGCTCTGCAAGGAGTTTGGAGCTGAGATGGTCTATTCGGAATTTGTGAGTGCCGACGCTCTCATCCGCAACGTGAATCGCTCGTTGGAGAAGATACGCGTGCAGGAGGAAGAGCGCCCCGTGGCTGTGCAGATTTACGGACGCGACGTGGAGTCGATGGTGGAAGCCGCACGGATGGTGGAGGAAGCTGCCCATCCCGACGTGCTCGACATCAACTTCGGCTGCCCCGTGAAGAAGGTGGCTGGCAAGGGTGCTGGTGCGGGAATGCTGAAGAACATTCCGCTGATGCTCGACATCACGCGAGCCGTGGTGGAAGCCGTGAAGCTCCCCGTGACGGTGAAGACGCGCTTGGGGTGGGACCACGAGAACAAGGTCATCGTGGAACTGGCAGAGCAGTTGCAGGACTGCGGCATCGAGGCGCTCACCATCCACGGCAGAACCCGTAGCCAGATGTACACGGGCGAAGCCGACTGGACGCTGATTGGCGAGGTGAAGAACAACCCTCGGATGCACATCCCCATCATCGGCAATGGCGACATCGACTCGCCCGAAAAGGCTAAGGAGGCATTCGACCGCTGGGGCGTGGATGCCGTGATGGTGGGAAGGGCTACTTTCGGCAGACCGTGGATTTTCAAGGAAATCCGCACTTTTCTCGACACAGGCGAACACGCACAACTCTCCACGGATTGGAAACTCGACGTGCTGCGCCGACAAATCAGGAAGAGCGTGGAATGCTCGATGCAGCGCACCGACTGTGCCCGCAAAGCTACGGAACTGGGTGGCATCATCCATGTGCGCCGCCATTTGGCTTCCTCACCCCTATTCAAAGGCATCCCCGATTTCAAGCCCACACGCATCAGAATGTTGCGCGCAGAGACGATGGACGAACTGTTCGGGATTTTGGACGAAGCAGCCGAAAAGTTAAGGGAAAATGCGTGAAATGGTGTCGTTTGTACTAAAATATCATAAATTTATACCTTATTTATTAAGTGAGAAGAAAATAAAGTGTAAATTTGCAAGATTTTTGTAAAGTAAAAAGTTTATTCATCTAAACACGAGAAAAAAGAAAATGGACAAATTGAGTTATGCACTTGGCATTGGCATCGGTCAGCAATTGCGCCAGATGGGACTGAAAGACATTTTGGTAATAGAGGATTTCGCACAATCCATCACCGACATGCTGCAAGGCAACGAGCTGAAAGTGAAGAGCCATGAAGCACAAGGCATAGTGAACGCTTTCTTCCAGGAGCAGGAAAAGAAAATGAGTGCTGAGAAGGCAGAAGCAGGCAAGAGGGCAAAGGAAGAAGGCGCAGTGTTCCTGCAGAACAACAAAACCCGTCCAGGCGTGATTACCACTGCCAGCGGATTGCAATACGAAGTGCTGAAAGAAGGCAACGGCAAGAAGCCAAAGGCTACCGACAAGGTGCGCTGCCACTACGAAGGCACCCTCATCAATGGTCAGGTGTTCGACTCGTCGTACAAGCGCAATGAGCCAGCCGTGTTCGGTCTGAACCAAGTGATTACGGGCTGGACCGAAGGAGTGCAGCTCATGTCGGAAGGAGCCAAGTACCGCTTCTACATCCCTTACATGCTGGCATACGGCGAAGGCGGTGCAGGCGAAATGATTCCTCCGTTTGCAACGCTCATCTTCGATGTAGAACTCATCGAGGTGCTCTAAGAAACGAAATCAAACCAAATAACAATAACTTTTCAAAAAAACGACAATGAAGAAAATTGCATTTTTGGCAGCAGTTGCTGCCGTGGCTCTCTACTCTTGTGGTGGAAGCGAAGTGAAACCAGAATTCAAGGACGAAGTGGATTCACTGGCATACGAACTTGGTGTAGCTCAGTCGGAAGGCTTGAAGCAGTACATGACCATGCAGCTGGGTGTGGATAGCACTCAAATCGACGAATTCATCAAGGGTATGAAGGAAGGTTCGCTCAACGAAGCAGACCCAAAGAAGGACGCTTTCTACAAGGGTATCGAAGTGGGCAAGCAGATTCAGCAGATGAACAAGGGCCTCACCAACCAAGTTTATGGCGACGACTCAACGAAGTCAGTGAAGGTGGGCAACCTCTTGGCAGGTATCATCGCAGGTTTGAAGGGCACAGCCAACGAAACAGCTGAAGCAGCTGGTCAGAAGTTCGAGGCACTCTTGGAACCAATCCGCACAAAGAACCTCGAAAAGGAATTTGGCGACAACAAGAAGGCAGGCGAAAAGTATCTCGAAGAAAACAAGAAGAAGGAAGGCGTTGTCACATTGCCAAGCGGTGTGCAGTACAAGGTGCTCACCAAGGGCACAGGTGCTCTCCCAACTGACTCTTCCGTTGTGAAAGTGAACTACGAAGGCAAGCTCATCGACGGTACGAAGTTTGATTCTTCTTACGACCGCAACCAGCCTCTCGAAGTGAACATGGCTACTCCACGCGTCATTCCAGGATGGGTGGAAGTGCTGAAGTTGATGCCAGCAGGTTCTGTTTGGGAAGTAACCATCCCACAGGAGCAGGCTTACGGTTCGCAGAACCAAGGACAAATCAAACCATTCTCCACACTCATCTTCAAGATGGAAGTGCTGAAATAATCCTATTTTTAAAAAACAAACCTATTAAAAAGAACGATTATGAAGAAGTTTTTAATGATTTCCGCAGTAGCATTGGCTGTTGCAACATCTGCACAGGCACAGGCAGTGTCAACTCAGGTGGACCCTATCGCTCAGCAGGAACTCCTCAAGCAGCAGGAGAAGATTGCTAAGCAGGCAGAAAAGGAAAGAATCAAGGCTGAGAAGAAGGCACAGAAGGCTCAGGAAAAGGCTGAGAAGAAGGCTCGCGAAAAAGCCGAGAAGAAGGCTCGCAAGGAGGCAGAAAAGGCACAGAAGAAGGCTGAGAAGAAAGCAAGAAAGGATGCCGAAAAAGCTGCCAAGAAAGCTCAGAAGGACGCTGAAAAGGCACGTCTGAAAGCTGCCAAGGAAGCACAGAAAGATGCTGCCAAGGCTCAGAAGAAAGCTCTGAAGGCTCAGGAAAAGGCTAACAAGGCAGCTCAGGATGCCATCGAAGCTCAGCAGAAAGCAAACACTTTCTAAACAAATATAAGACCGTTAAGTGAAGAATGAAGAATGTGGAATTGTTCTTCATTCTTCATTTTTCATTATTTAAATAGATTTCATATTAATTTATACCATACAGAAGATGAAAAAGATCATTACTTTTGTTTCTTTGGCACTCATGCTGATGGCTGCACCTGTGCAGGCTCAGAACATGACAACCGTCGATGCCAAAGCTGCACAAAAGGCTGAAAAAGAAAGAATCAAGGCAGAGAAGAAGGCTGCCAAAGAGCGTGCAAAGGCTGAAAAACTCGCTGCCAAGAACGCACAAAAAGCCACTGACACAAAAACCGTCGCTCCCATCTCGGGCGAATTCAAAAACGAAAAACCAGCTCTCGTCACATCGGGTGACTCCACTGCTTACCTCTTCGGTATCTCGCAGGCAAACGGACTGAAGGCATTCATGGCGAACCAGCTGAAAGTAGATACAGCTTACATCAACACCTTTGCACGCGGCATCATGGACCGCGTTTCTATCGACCCTGCCGACAAGGAACTTCACGCCTACAACGAAGGACTCAACATTGGCAGTCAAATCACGCAGATGACAGAGCAATTCCGCAACGACTACTATAAGGCAGACCCATCTGCCAAGATTGACCCACGCATCGTGGCTTCCGCCATCATTGCTGGTCTGACAGGCAAGAGCGAAATGAGCTCTGACGAAGCCATGAGCCAGTTCCGCACCATCATGGCAGAGCGTCAGAAGCAGAACATGGAAGCCATGTATGGCGAGAATCGCAAGGCTGGCGAACTCTTCCTTGAACAGAACAAGAAGAAGCCAGGCGTGGTGACACTTCCTTCAGGACTCCAGTACAAGGTGCTGACCGAGGGCAAGGGTGCCATTCCAACGGAAACCCAGAAGGTGAAGGTGAACTACGAAGGACACCTCATCGACGGCACAGAGTTCGACTCTTCGTACAAGCGCAACGAGCCAAGTACCTTCAAAGCCAACCAAGTCATCAAGGGATGGACAGAAGCACTCACGAAGATGCCTGTTGGCTCGAAGTGGGAACTCTACATACCTTACGAACTGGCTTACGGAGAGCGCGAATCAGGCAAAATCAAACCTTATTCTGCCCTCATCTTCACCGTGGAGCTACTCGAAATCGAAGACAACGCCATCAACAAAGCCAAGACCATTGTCAACAAGGCAAAAACCAAAAAGCCTGCTGCCAAGAAATAAAGGTCTGAGGTCAAAAGTCTGAGGTCGAAGGTCGAAGGTTGATTTTGACCTTCGACAGAAATAAAAGCAAACTCAACTTTCAATTATCTCATAAAAAAGTGCCAAAACCGACATTTTGGCACTTTTTTGTGATAATAATTCAAAAAAATTGTGCAGGAATTAAAAAAAATCATTACATTTGCTTTTGTAAACGATAAATAAGATAACGATATTATTCTCCTGCAACTTCCCAGGAGACATTTTTCGTCATGGAAAAGATTGACAAACTTGACAAGCAAATCATGGAGATTATCTCCGGCAACGCACGCATTCCGTTCAAGGACGTAGCCGCAGCGTGCGGAGTTTCGCGTGCAGCCATCCACCAGCGCGTTCAGCGACTCATCGACATGAACGTCATCGTGGGTTCGGGCTACAATGTAAACCCAAAGAGTCTTGGTTATAACACTTGCACATACGTTGGCATCCGTTTGGAGAAGGGGTCTATGTATAAACGGGTGGTTGACGAACTGAAGCACATTCCCGAAATCGTGGAATGCCACTACACCACAGGTCCTTACACCATGCTCATCAAGCTTTATGCTCGCGACAATGAGCAGCTGATGGAGTTGCTCAACACCAAAATCCAAGGTATTCAAGGAGTGGATTCCACCGAAACCCTCATCTCGCTCGACCAGAGCATCAAGAAGGAAGTGCCTATCTCCACCGAGGAAGACAGCGTTATTTAAATTAATAATTAAGAATGAAGAATGTAGAATGAAAATTACAAAAACTAAAATACATTCTTCATTCTTAATTCTTCATTCTCAATTCTTCATTCTCAATTTATAATTCCAACTTTCCATTGAACTCTCTCCATTTCGAAGGACTCCTCATTGGCATAGCCACATTTCTCATCATAGGAATCTTTCACCCCATCATCATCAAGATGGAATACCACACCGGCACCCGCTACTGGTGGGTACTCCTTGTAGCCGGCCTCATTGCCCTTCTCGTAGGGCTTTTCTTCGTTGAAAACATCGTTTTCAACGCCATTCTCGGTGCCTTCGCCTTCTCCGCCTTCTGGGGCATCGGCGAACTCTTCGCACAGGAAAAGCGCGTGCAGAAAGGCTGGTTCCCACGAAACCCGAAAAGAACCTACAAGTGGGACAAAGAATACAAGAAATAACCCACTGAATTCACACATAATAAATATAGCCTTGTTGTCAGACTCATGAGCTGCAACAAGGCTATATTTGTTTTTATCCGATATGTGTGCGTAGCTATTTCATCTTTTCCAGCAGTTCTGCCAGTGCGTCGAGGTTGCGGGCATCTACCTTTAGGTCGAGGAGGTTGCCGTTGCGGTCGAAGAGCTTGTAGGTGGGCCAGGAGTGTACATTGAGGTAGTGTTCGATGGCGCTCTGCTGGTCGTTAGGCAAGTTGTAGTGTGCCACGTTCGGGCCGCTGACGTTGTACTCCTTGATGACGTTCTCCCATGCCGTCTGCGGACTTTCGTTGGCAAGATAGAGGAACTCAATGTCGTAGTCCTTCAAGCGGGCGTACTCCTCGGTGGAGTGGCTAAGTGCCTCACGGCAAGGTCCACACCATGTGCCCCAAATGTCGAGCAGCACGAACTTCCCCTTGTAAGGTTCGAGGATTTTCTTCAGCAGTGCCTCGCCTTCAGAAATGTCCTTGAGATTGTCTGACGACTTGAGCACCAGTTTGTCGAACTCGCGGTTCTCGATGGCAAGGTAGTAGTCGTTTTGCTTCTCAATCATCGCGATACCCACAGGATTGGCGACCAAAGCCTTCAGCGTGTCGATGACCATCGGCGGCAGTGATGAATGCGTGTGGCTAATCTCTCCATTGACCAAGCGTGAGAGCCAGATGTCCTTGAAGTCCTGGTCGGCTCCCAGCGAATCGAGGGCAAATTGTTCTTGCTTCATCTGGATGATGATGCCTTTACCTTTCAGTATTTTTTGCGCTCTCGAACCATTGATAAGCTTGTCCACCTTGGCTATCATGTCAGCATTGTCGGCATTCAGTTTTTCTGCCACCTTCTGCTTTTCTTCTGGTGTCGCAACTGCTTCTATCTTGGCATTGGCATCAATCAGCCAGTCCTTCCACTGGTTCAGCAGCGACAGTTCTTCGTCGTTCGAGGCTATCACGACGTTGTAGTCATAGATGTTCCAATTCTCCCTCCACACCCGTTTGCGCATCACCTCGCGGAGATAGTCGCGAGCGAATGGTGTGAAGTCACGATAGAGCGTATAGGGCTTGATGGCGTTCTGCCAACATTCCTTGTTCAGGAAATCCATGTATTCCCGTGGCATCACGTAGTTTGGAAAATGGTAACCCGCCTGCGTCATCGATTCACCCATGATGTTCTGATAGTAGCCAGCCACATAGTCCCGATAGCGCTGCGAAAGCTTCGGATGGTTCGTGACCCATTGCTCCAGTTCACTCATCTGCGCCCGTCTGACGCTGTCGGCTTGAGCCAGATATGTCATAGGGTCAAGGTCTTGACGACTGCGGTCTATGTCAGCCGAAGCCCACGAATAGGGATGAGCCAACAATTCGTTCTGCACCCGCACGTCGTTGCCCATCCACAGTGTCTGCCCCGTCTTGAAGTCATTCAGGAAGAAATAGGTCTTGCCTGGCTCCAGCACAGTGCTTTTGGTAGTTCTTCCCCAGTCGAGGAACGCCTGCGACGAATTGAGCAATGGCATCTTCAGCGTGAAGCGTCCGAGCGAATCCATCGGGGCGTATGCACTCTCCTGCTCATCATTGAAGATGTTCTCAATATGTACCTCAAAATCGCTGCCATTTCTCTTCCAGACTTCTTGTGGCATGTCCTTCAGCCAACCGACAATCGTCACGCTGTCGCCTGCTTTGTAGCCGTTATCGACAAAGCCCTTGCGCATGTCTTTCGTGGGATAGTCGGGCAATGCAGCGCCTGTTATCGGACTGCATGTCACAGGCTTCTCGTTGCCAATAGCGATGGCGCGTTGTCCCTTCTTCATCTTGCCCAGCTTGACGGTGATGCCATTGTCGAGCGTCAAGGTATAGGAATCCTTCTTCTCTGTTTGGTTGACGATGTCATACACCTGACAGCCATAGACGACGTGCTTCGGTGTGAATCCAATCAACCAGTCGCCCGTCACCTTGTCGTACCAATAAGTATCGGCAATTCCTACAGGCTGGTTCTCTGCATCGTGAACGTTGGTGAATTTCCACGCATTGGGTTCAGCCACATCTATCATCCATGTGTTGGTAGGGATAGGTTCGAAGATGAGCGAGAAATCCACCTTGCCGTCAGCTGGAATCTTGCAGGGTTCGGTCAGGGAGATACCCGTTGCTCCCTTCACAGCATACTCCTTCCCATCCGCACAAAGCGTAGGTCGGGTGGCAAGGGGAACCGTGTCACCCGTCTTCTGCTGAGGCACTTCCAAATGGAAGAACACCTCTGTGCGGTCATCATAAATCGACACTTTCGTTATGCTGATGATAGGCACATTCACGTAGCCCGTCACAATCTTGTTCCATACTTTCGTCTGTGCCTGTCCTACCACGGCAACGAGGGCAAGCAGCAAGGTGATAATCTTTTTCTTATTCATAGTAACAAAAACAGTTAGGGGAAATCGCCATGATGCGAAATCTTTGGCAAAGGTACTACTTATTTCTGAAAACAAGTACCTAATCGCCCAATTTATAGCAAATTATTGGCATCCCCCCAAAAAATCCAGAAGCCGTTCAATTGCAGTAAAGAATAAGGAATGACGCACCTTTCATTCATACAGGGCTTGATAAGTCCTGAAAGGACGATAGACCACAGGCAGGCGGTGAAGCGTAGCGGAACCCCTGCTGTGTCGCAAAGTAACAGAGAAGGGACGACGGATAAACTGGCTAACAATATCTCTCCCCCTTGGGGGAGCTGGAGGGGGCCATGTGCTTAGCAGGGGTTCTGTGCTTTGCACTTCACCGCCTGCCTGTGTTCTTTCATGCCTTCAGCATTTTAGCGGACAACAATCATAACGTGAGTTCGATATAACAAAATATGTTCTTTTGTAGTGCCTCTACGAGGCAGAAATCTAACAAATCGATTCAAAATCTCATTCATATTTGTAAGATTTGAGAAGATTTGTGAGATTTCTCGCGAAGCGACTCCTTATACCGAACTGACGTAATCATAGCAAATACAAGTTAGGGCTCAGTCTGATTCCCGACTTTGCATATACCGGCGCAGTTATTGGATTGTACTGAATCGTCGAGCCTTCGGCGTAATTCAAACGAGCCCTCGCTTGAACGACAACGAGGGCTCGCTTGAACGACAACGAGCCCTCGTCTATTTATCTGAATCAAAAGCGCGATTCAGGGAGTCCTCACACGCACTGCTGACAATCCCCTCATGCGCTTCAGTAAATCCACGCTTGCACTTCATCGAAAGACATGTATGAATAAACTTCAGAATGCTACTTTCTTCCGAGTGCAACAAAAAGCCTTGTCGCCACTCTCACGAGCAGCAACATGGCTATAACCGCGGAATTCTGTCTTAACTAACTTAATGTCCCCACTGGAGATTTCTTTCTGGGCACATCTTCTCACTCCACCCTCTCGTAGTATTCATCCATCTTGGCACCCGTGATAGGATTGAGCCAGATGATGTGCATCACCTTGCCATTGTCGCTGAGTATCAGTTCCATCGCGTTTTTCTTGCCATCGAATATATTACCACTCTTGGCGGCGACAGTTTCCACAAGACATCCGTCCTCCACTGCCCATGTGCCTGTTCCGCCGAATCCGAACTTGGGATTGTTCACTCTCACGGGCGACACGTTCTGGAAGCTGCCATCGGCTGCCAAGATTTTGAGGATAGGACCATATTTGCGTTCGTTCGCATTGTCGAGCACAAATCGCTGCCATACGCCAACGAGCATTTCTCTCGATGGATTCGCCACAATGTCCTTCTCTTCCATCTTCGCTGCACGTGGAGCGGCTTCAGTCACAACGTCCTTTGTCAGATACCATTCCTTTGCCACTTCCATCAAGCGGGTGTTGCCTTTGGTGGCATCCATTGCGAGACGGAAACCGAGTCCGTCGCCTTTTCCTGATGGATACTGCAAGTCGCGATAGGCGAGTTGGCACCAATAGCTGAAATGACTGTAACCACCGCCTCTTGCCTGATGCCATGTCGCCTTCGTAGGACCTTTCGGATTCTTCTGGTCCTTATCGCTGTAAGGACCATTGTAGTCGCTGCACCATTCCCACACGTTTCCCGTCATGTCGTAGATGCCGAGTTCGTTCGGCTGTTTGTTCGCCACATTGTGTGTGGTGCGCGTAGGGTTGCTGTCGCCCGTCCACCCCACTTCACTCAGTTTGTTGCTGCCGCTATACACATAGCCCTTTGTCTGCAAACCGCCTCTTGCTGCAAATTCCCACTCCGCTTCAGTCAGCAGACGGAAGTTGATGCCTGTAGTTTCGTTGAGTTTCTTCAGGAAAGTCTGGATTTCCTCGTAGTCGATGTTCTCCACGGGGCGATAGTTCCCCTTGAAATGGCTGTTGTTGTAACCCATCACGGCAGTCCACAGCATCTGTGTCACTTCTGTTCGCCCCACGTAGTAACTGCTGAGTGTGACGCGATGCAGAGGGAGAGCATCCTTATTCTGCCGAGTTTGGTCGCCCATCATAAACGTACCGCCTTTCACTTCAATCATTTCGATAGGTGCATCGTTCACGATGGTTCTGAGGTTCTGAGCCTGAGCATTAGCTGCAAGCATGGTCATGCACAGTGCCACTGCGGATGACAACAAATGAGTTCTTCTTTTCATGATTATTTATGTTTTTTATCAGGGATTTAAAGGATTTTTTAGGATTTTCGCCAGATAGCAATCCTCATGTGAGAAGTTTTTTATGTTCCACGGAAAGAACGGAAATCTTACTTTGCACCATGCGGAGCATTTCTGTCATTTCCTTCATTTCTGTGGGACTATTATTATCCTCTATTATCCTCGCGTGGGAAGCTTTTATGTCCCACGGAAAGAACGGAAAGAACGGAAATCTTTGCTTTGCACCATGCAAAGCATTTCTGTCATTTCCTTCATTTCTGTGGGACTATTATTATCTTCATAAGTTTTTGAGTTTTTTTAGGGATTTTTAGGATTTTCGTTTGCTACGTTGTTCCTTGTACTTTGTTCTTTGTACTTTTAAGCTCTACTTTTCACTCCCCTCGCCTTTTGGAGAGGGGTTGGGGGTGAGGCTTCTTCTTTGTTTCATTTTTCTTGATAATCACGGTTCTTCTTCGGGTTGAACACGGGTGAGTCCTCCGACCAGATGCGTGGCAGTACGATATTGTAGTTCGCAGTACCTTCCAATCGGAGCAATTTGAGTTCGTCGTCCTTCAGCGCAGCTGCAAACACGATGGGCACGGTGCTTTCGCGGTCAATCAGTATTTCCACCGATTCTCCATCGCGATACACGTCGTTCCATGCCACTTGCACGTTGTGGACCATCGCATAGCTCTTGATTTTCTCGAAGATTCTCTGCCAGTCAGCCTCCGTGCCGTTCGGGATGGTGTAGATGGTTCCTTCAGCATGTTGTCGGATGCGTTCGGAGTTGTTGAACGTCACCAATTGGTATTGGTAAGTAGGACCATCGTAGATGACACCCACACTGCTGACATCCTTTCGCGACACGTACTCGCCGAAAAGCCTTTCCATCTCCTCCACGATGGCAGGGTTGGCTTCGTGTCCTAACACCGCATCCTTGTTTCGCGAAATGTAGCAGAAGTGGATGAGGTTCCGATTGAACACCAGTTCGACGTAGTTCTCCTGCATGTCATCGCGAAACTTGGGATAACAAGCGAAGAGGATTCCCTCTGCTGGGTCGTTCTCTCTGATGGTCATATCCCCCTTGTGTGGGAGCGACTTCAGTTTCTCAATCATGGGCTTCAGCTTTTCCAGCGTTCCCAAGAAGTCGTATTCGGGACGCATCGAGCGGTTCACCCAGTAGCACACTTCTGTGGGCTTCAAGGTCACGTAGTCGCTGTGGGGAAACGCACGATTCAGTTCTTCGTACAACTCCACCAAGTCCTTCATCGGCTCCACGAGAGGCGAAGTCTGTGCCGTGGTTCGCACAGACATCCATCCGCACAGGAGCAGCGCTACCATTATATATTTCATTCTTTTAAGTTTTTAAGTTTTTAATCAAGGATTTAAAGGATTTAAAGGATTTTCGCTTGCTACGTTGTTCCTTGTACTTTGTACTTATTTAGGCTTTCTACTCCCCTCGCCCTTTGGAGAGGGGCTGGGGGTGAGGCTTTTTTTCACTTTAATCTCCTATCATTATTCCTATTCCGTTCAAACATTCATTGATTTCCACCTCGCCATCTTCCTGCTGTGCGTCGTCTGCCCTCATCGCCTCCAGCATCCTGTTCTCCTCCAGAGTCATGAAATTGGCGGCTATGTATTCAGCCATCAGCTGTTCGTCTGTCAACTCCACGGCTTCCTCCCTTTCTGTCTGAACTGGTGCTGGCTCCACTACTGCTTTGGGCGTTGGCTTTGGCATTAGCTTTGGCTTTGGCATTGGCGTTGCGGGCTTTTCCTCAGCCTCATTGTCCGTCTGGGCAGGCGCATCTTCCGAGGCAAGCGACTCGTGCTGTTCCAACTTGGCTATTTCAGGTTCTCGCGTTGCCACGTTGTCCGTATCATGAAGCATCCAGAGTGCCAACGATGCAATCAATAACGAAGCCGCCACACCCACTGTCCATTTCAGCGTTGCGGAACGCTTCTTCGTTTTCGCTGTCGAAACCCGACGATTCATTCCCTGGAACATCACAGCGTATGCCGTCCATGCCGTGGGAAAATCATCATGCGAAGAAAAATATGCTTTCAGCGTCCTTTCTTCTTCGATGGTGGTTTCGCTTGCCATGTAGCGTTCCAGCAGTTGTTGTATGTGTTCCTTCTCTGTCATCGCAATTCATTTATTATGTCTCCTAAAGAAATAGACTAAATGTACTAAATTTTAAAATTTTGCTGATTTTGCCGATTTCTTTAGGAGACTTTTTCATTTTTCACTTTTCACTCAGACCATAGACATTCTTTATCAGTTCAAGCAATTTTGCCTTCGCCTTGCAGAGCGTACCTCTTGCCGAGGATTCCGTCGTACACAATATCTTGGCAATCTCCGCATAGCTCATTTCCTCCTCCATTCGCATCTGCAAGATGGCTCGCCAGTGGTAAGGCAGTCGGTCCATCGCCTTCACATAGACCTCGTCCACCTCTTGTTCCTCCATCCTGCGTTGGGGCGTGTCGAACGAAGGAATCTGCACCGCGCTGTCCGCATCCTCCTCGTCGTGTCGCCAAAGGAGTCTCAAGATGGGATGCCGTCGTTTCACCTTCTTCCTGTCCAAACAGATGTTCCTCGTCAGCGTGTCAACGTATGCATTCAACCGCTTCATGTCCGTTTCCAGACCGTCGTGTCGTTCCCACATCTTCAGCAGCACCTCCTGCGCCACGTCCTCCACCTCGTCTGCATCGCGAAGCAATTCAGATGCTTTCGTCACAGCCCAGTGGCGGAAACGCTCTGCTAATGATATGTAGGTCTGCTTGTCCATCTACTATTTATATACGACAAAGATAATGGAACGCTACAGAAAAACAAAAAAAAATTTGCAATTTCCTTGATTTCCGCTGATTGGCTTCTCTAAACAGACTAAATGTACTGAATTTTAACAATTCCGCCAATTTTAGTGCGTTTCTTTAGGAGTCTTTTTCTTCATTTTTTTTACTTTAGCAAAAATTCCTTATATTTGTGCGAAAATCTAAAACGATGAAACGTGAAGAATTAAGAATTAAGAATTAAGAATGAAGAATGAAGAATGCCATCCGGCTCAATCGCTTCACGCTTCACGCTTCACACTTCACGTAAAACTAAAAAACTTAAAAACATAAAATATCACCCATGAAACAAACTAAATTATTACTAACGCTATTCCTGGCGCTTGGGCTGAGTGCCTCGGCAGCAGGAGTGAAGAGAAGTGGAAACTTCGTGACAGTAAGCGTGGAGCAACCCGAAACCAACGGTGCGCAACTCGTGCGCTTGCAAGTGGTGAACGACAACATCATCCGTGTGCAGAGCACGCCTGAGAAAGCCTTTCCTAAGAAACACAAGAGCTTGATGATTGTGAACCAGACTGCCAAGCCACAGTTCACAGTGCAGGAAGAAGGTGGCATGGTGATTGTCACTGCCAAGAACGTGAGAGCAGAAGTGGAGAAGAAGACAGGACGCGTGGAATTCTTCGATGCACAAGGAAAGACCTTGCTGAGGGAAACCCAACAGCAGGGCAAGACCTTCAAGCGCTTCACCGTGCCAGAAAGGGAAATCGGTGTAGGCACACTCACCGAGACGGAACGCAATGCCTGGACATGGCATACACAGTTCGACAGCCCCGACGACGAAGCCTTCTACGGACTCGGTCAGCATCAGGCAGAGGACTACAACTACAAGGGCGTGAACGAAGAACTGTTCCAATACAACACGAAGGTGAGCATTCCGTTCGTCATCAGCAACAAGAACTACGGACTCCTGTGGGACAGCTACTCCTATTGCCGCTGGGGAAACCCTAACGACTACCAGCAGTTGCACCGCGCCTTCACCATCTACAACAAAGGTGGCAACCGAGGTTCGCTCACAGGCACCTACGTGGATGCCCAAGGCAACAAGCTCGTGCGCGAGGAAGACAGCATCTATTTCGAAAACTCCGAAACCATCGGCAACCTGCCTAAAGGCTTCAAGCTCGACGGCTCAAGAGTGACCTACGAAGGATTCCTGCAAGCTCCACAAAGCAGCAACTACCATTTCATCCTCTACTACGCTGGATACATACGCGTATTCCTCGACGGAAAGGAGGTCGTTGCCGAGCGCTGGAGAACCGCCTGGAACCCCAACTCGTGGAAATTCACCTGCCCACTGACCAAGGGAAAGAAAACGCCGCTCCGCATCGAGTGGGAACCCGACGGAGGCGAAAGCTACTGCGGACTGAGAACAGCCGTGCCACTCACGCTGGAAGAGCAGAACCGACTGAGCGTGTGGAGCGAAATGGCTCGCGACTTGGACTACTACTTCATTGCAGGCAACAATTTCGACGAAGTCATCAGCGGTTATCGCACACTCACTGGCAAAGCGCAAATCATGCCGAAGTGGGTGCTCGGATTCTGGCAGAGCCGTGAACGCTACAAGAGCAGCGCCGACATCGAAGAAACCCTCAGCGAATTCCGCAAGCGCAAAGTGCCCGTTGACAACATCGTGCAGGACTGGAACTACTGGAAACTCGACTCCTGGGGCGACCACAAGTTTGAAACCAGCCGCTACCCCAACCCACAAGCCATGCTCGACAGCGTACATGCAATGGGAGGCCGCTTCATGATCAGCGTTTGGCCAAAGTTCTATTGCACCGTCGATAACTACAAGGCACTCGACAAGAAAGGCTGGATATACCATCAGGCAGTGAAAGACTCCATCCACGACTGGCTCGGATTCATGGGCTCCTTCTACGATGCCTACGACCCAGGAGCCCGCAAGCTCTTCTGGAAACAGATGAACGACCGTCTCTACACCAAGTACAAGTTCGGCATCGACGCATGGTGGATGGATGCCAGCGAACCCAACGTGCGCGACTGCACACCGATGTGGTACCGCAAAGCCCTCTCTGGTCCTACCGCCCTCGGTAGCAGCACCGAATACTTCAATGCCTACTCCATCGTCAACGCCGACGCCATCTACAACGGGCAGCGCAGCGTCAACCCCAACCAGCGCGTCTTCCTCCTCACACGCAGCGGATTCGCTGGCGAGCAACGCTACAGCACAGCCACCTGGAGCGGCGACATCGGCACACGCTGGGAAGACATGCGCGCACAGATGACAGCAGGACTCAACTACTGCATGGCAGGCATACCATTCTGGGGCATGGACCAAGGAGGATTCTCCGTCGAAAAACGCTACGTGAAGGCACAGCAGCTCTTCGACGAGACAGGCAAGGAAACAGAAGACCTGAAGGAATGGCGCGAACTCCAGACACGCTGGAACCAGTTCGGATGCTTCATCCCACTCTACCGCGCTCACGGTCAGTGGCCACTGCGAGAAGTGTGGAACATCGCACCCGACAACCACCCAGCCTACAAGACCATCGTGTGGTACGACAAACTGCGCTACCGCATGATGCCATACCTCTACTCCCTCGCCGCATGGGCACACCTCAAGGACTACACACTCATGCGCGGACTCGTGATGGACTTCAACGGCGACAAGCGAGTGGAGAACATCCCCGACCAGTGGATGTTCGGCCCAGCCTTCATGGCATGTCCCGTAGGCTACTACGGAGCACGCACCCGCGAAGTCTATTTCCCACAGCAACGCGGATGGTACGACCTCTACACCGGCAAGCACATCGCTGGCGGGCAGACACTCGAAGTGGAAGCTCCATACGAACGCATTCCAGTCTATGTGCCTGAAGGCTCCATCATCCCGTTCGGACCTGAAATCCAGTGGAGCGACGAGAAGCCAGCCGAACTCATCAACCTCTACGTCTATCAAGGCAAAGACGCTGAGTTCCTACTCTACGAAGACGAAGGCACCAACTACAACTACGAGAAAGGCAAGTACGCCACCATCAACATCACCTACGACGAAAGCAGCAAGATACTCACCCTCGGAGCTCGCCAAGGCAGCTTCAACGGCATGTTGCACAACCGCCGCTTCAACATCGTGACCATCTCCAAGAGCCACCCACAAGCCCTCAACCTCGAAAACCCACAAGGCAAAATGGTTGAGTACAACGGCGCAGAAGTGAAAGTCAAACTGTAATAAAAAAAAGACCCTCCCTAACCCTCCCTGTGAGGGAGGGGATAGATACCTCCAGCCCCTCCCAACCTCCCCAAGGGGAGGAGAAGCCGTCCAGCCCCCTCCAGCTCCCCAAGGGGGAGAGAATAGCCATCCGGGTAACTACTCCCTCCCTCACTGGGAGGGTTGGGGTGGGTCTATTCTTTACTTTTCACTTTAAAATCCCCACCAACCTCATGTCAAGATTATTCACCTTCATCATTCTTTTTTCTTCATTCTTCGTTCTTCATTCCTCATTCGTCTCCGCTCGCGAGCGTCAGAACTTCGACGAAGGCTGGCTTTTTGTGCTGGCTGACACCGCCCAAATGTCGCAAAAAGACTATGACGACCGAGCATGGCGACCGTTGAACCTACCACACGACTGGAGCATCGAAGGCGATTTCAACGCGGGAAATCCTGCTGGAGCAGGCGGTGGAGCCCTGCCAGGCGGCATCGGGTGGTATCGCAAGCACTTCACCCTGAGCCCAACAGACAAAGGCAAGCGCTTCTACATCGAGTTCGACGGCATCTATATGAACTCAACTGTCTATGTGAATGGGAAGGAATTGGGAACACGCCCCTACGGCTTCATTTCTTTTTCCTACGACATCACGGACGCTCTGAACTTCAGCGGTGACAACGTCGTTGCTGTGCGTGTGGATAACCACGACCAACCTAACTGCCGTTGGTACAGCGGTTCGGGCATCTATCGCCACACCCATTTACTGAAAACCAATCCTACCCACGTCACCCAGTGGGGCACCTACGTGACAGCTCAACTGAACGACAACATGAAGCGCGCCGACATCGCAGTGGAAGTGCAAGTGGAAGGTGCACAGAAAGCCACGAAGGTTCGTGCCATTTTTCTCGATGAATTCGGCAAAAAAGTAGGGAGAAGCCAAGCCACCCTCACCAAAGCCAACCACAAAAACGAACAAGGCAAGACGGTTTCCACATTCAAGACGACGTTCACCCTCTCCCACCCTGAGCTTTGGAGCATCGAGCGCCCTTCGCTCTACAAAGTCGTCACAGAAGTGCTGAACGGTTCGAAAGTGGTGGACACGTATGAGACAAGCTTCGGCGTTCGCACCTTCCAATTCGATGCCAAGAAAGGATTCTCTCTCAACGGCAAGAGCATGAAAATCAATGGAGTCTGCCAGCACCACGACTTGGGTTGCCTCGGTGCAGCCATCAACGAAGACGCACTCCATCGCCAACTCCGAATCCTGAAGGACATGGGCTGCAACGGCATTCGCTGTTCCCACAATCCTCCTGCCCCAGAACTGCTCGCCATGTGCGACTCGATGGGGTTCATCGTCATGGACGAAGCCTTCGACATGTGGCATCGCTCGAAAACGAAGTACGACTATGCCCACTACTTCGACCAGTGGTTTGAGCGCGACCTCACCGACTTCGTCCTCCGCGACCGCAATCATCCGAGCATCTTCATGTGGAGCACAGGCAACGAAGTGCTGGAACAATGGTCGAGCAACGACGGCACAGAACTCTCCATCGAGCAAGCCAACCTCATCCTCAACTTCGGACACGATGCCTCCACCCTTGCCAACGGCAACGAGAAGAGCGTCAACTCCCTCCTCGCAGAACGCCTGTCCGACATCGTCCGCGAACTCGATGCCACACGCCCCATCACGGCAGGATGCAACGAACCCAACCCCAACAACCATCTTTTCAAGAGCAACGCCTTCGACATCATCGGCTACAACTACCACAATGCCAACGTAGCCGACGTGCCGAAGAACTTCCCCGGTCGGCCTTTCATCTTCACGGAAAGCAACTCATCGCTTGCCACTCGTGGATACTACGTGATGCCGTCCGATTCCATCATTGAATCGCCCAAGGAATGGTGGCGACCTTACACCGACCCCACCTTCTCCTGCTCTGCCTACGACAACCAGCGAGCTTCGTGGGGCAATCTGCAAGAAGAGACTTGGGACCTCATCAAGCACAACGACTTCGTCACAGGTCAGTACATCTGGACAGGATGGGACTACCTCGGCGAACCAACGCCTTACGGATTCCCAGCCCGCAGCAGTTACTTCGGTATCATCGACCTGGCTGGTTTCCCTAAGGACACCTACTACTTCTACCAAAGCGAATGGACCGACAAGCCAACGCTCCATCTCTTCCCTCACTGGAACTGGCTCGAAGGTCAGGACATAGACCTTTGGTGCTACTACAACCAAGCCGACGAAGTGGAGCTCTTCGTGAACGGGAAGTCGAAAGGCACACGCAAGAAGGACGAACACACGTTCCACGTGATGTGGCGCGTACCGTTCGAGCCAGGCGAAGTGCGCGTGGTGGCAAGGAAAAATGGAGCAGAACTGCGAAGCCAAACCATCCGCACGGCAGGTCAGCCTCATCACTTGCGCCTCACCACCGACAAGACACACATCGCCGCCAACGGCACGAGTCTCGCTTTCGTCACCGTGGAAGTGGTTGACAAGGACGGCAACCTCTGTCCTCATGCCGACCACCAAGTCTTCTTCGAAGTGGAAGGCAACGCCACCATCGCAGGCGTTGACAACGGTTGCCAAACCAGCATGGAGCGATTCAAGGACAACAAGCGCAAGGCATTCAACGGCAAGTGCCTCGTCGTGCTGCAAAGCACCAAGGCAGCTGGCACCATCCGCCTTACCGCCAAGTCCTACGACCTCCCAGCAGCAACCCTCAGCATTATAAGTGAAAAATGAAATTAAATGAAGAATGAAGAATAAAGAGTGAAGAATGTATTTTACCCTGCTCTTTGGTTAAGTAATTATCATTCTTCATTCGGAGCGAAGCGACCATTCTTCATTCTTCATTTGAAAAACTCCCATTATGTCATTTTGGGATAAGATACGAGCCATCAGGAACGTCTTAGACAAGAGCAGTTCCGCAGAAGACGAGAAGACGTCAGCCCAGCGCGACATTTCCCGTTACGCCTTCGTGGACGTTGAGGTCAGCGTACACGACCAGAAGATTCACGACATCGGCGCAATCCGACACGACGGAGCCATCTATCACTCTGCATCTAAAGAAGGATTGAAGGCATTCCTCAATGGCATCGTTTTTATCTGTGGACACAACATTGTCCATCACGACATCAAATATCTTTTCGGGGACGAAAAACTGCATTGGAAGCTGACAGACACCCTTTATTTTTCTCCCTTGTTGTTTCCAGAACGTCCCTACCACCATCTGGTGAAAGACTACAAACTGGTCAGCGAGCAAATCAACAATCCTGTTAGCGACTGCGAAAAAGCAAAAGACCTGCTCGATGATGAAATTGCAAAATGGAAATCCCTACCATTAGCCAAGCAACAGATATACACATCATTACTCAGGAAACAAAAGGAGTTTGAAGGTTTTCTGCTGATGGTAGAAGCCCATCCATCCGAAGAAAACATTGCAACACTGATTGCAAGCACATACGAAGGTCGGATATGCAGCCATGCCCCTCTACAAGAACTTATCAACGATTATCCTTGCGAATTGGCATACGCGCTTGCCCTGATTGACACAAGCGACTATCGCTCTATCACGCCTGCATGGGTGTTGCACAACTATCCAAAAGTAGAAATCGTTGTTCAGCAATTACGCTACACCAGATGCAAAGAAGGTTGCAAATACTGCAACTCGCAACTGAACATACACCATCATCTGCAAACTTTTTTCGGCTACGACCAATTCCGCACCTACGAAGGAGAACCCTTGCAGGAAAAGGCTGCACAAGCCGCTGTGGATGGAAAATCTCTGCTTGCCATCTTCCCGACAGGCGGAGGCAAATCCCTCACCTTCCAACTTCCCGCCTTGATGGGAGGCCGTGCCGTGCATGGACTCACCGTTGTGATTTCGCCTTTGCAATCGCTGATGAAGGACCAAGTTGACAATTTGGCTGAGCGAGGCATCACCGATGCAGTTACCATCAACGGACTACTCGACCCCATCAGTCGTTCTCTGTCCATCCAGAGAGTGTTGGAAGGAGATGCTTCCCTGCTGTATATCGCTCCCGAAATGCTTCGCTCCAAAACGATTGAGAAGATACTCATGGCTCGGCATGTGGTGAGGTTCGTGATAGACGAAGCGCATTGTTTTTCTTCGTGGGGGCAGGATTTCAGAGTGGATTATCTCTATATTGGCAAGTTCATCAAGGAATACCAAGAGAAGAAAAAATACAAGGAATCCATCCCTGTTTCATGTTTCACTGCCACTGCCAAGCAGAAAGTCGTGCAAGACATCTGCGACTATTTCCGTCAGACATTAGGTCTTGAACTTGAGATTTTTGCATCGGCTGCATCACGAACCAATCTCCACTATTCGGTGATTCATGCCGACACGAATGAAGATAAATACGCCAAGCTACGCTCTCTAATTGCCATATCCGACTGTCCAACCATCGTTTATGTGTCGCGCACGAAACGAACAAAGGAACTTGCAACCAAGTTATCACGCGACGGATACAAAGCTTTGCCTTTCAACGGAAAGATGGAATCGGACCAGAAGATTAAGAACCAGGAAGCCTTCATGAGCGACCAAGTGCGCATCATCGTTGCTACGTCGGCTTTTGGAATGGGCGTTGACAAGAAAGACGTTGGGCTCGTTGTCCATTTCGACATTTCGGATTCCCTTGAAAACTATGTGCAAGAAGCAGGAAGAGCAGGACGCGACCCAAGCCTAACCGCCCGATGCTACGTTCTCTATAGCGACAGCGACCTCGACAAGCATTTCATCTTGCTCAACCAAACCAAACTCAGCATCAGCGAAATACAACAGATATGGAAGGCAGTGAAAGAGATGACAAGGCACAGGATGAAAGCATACTGCTCAGCCTTGGAAATCGCTCGGCAAGCAGGTTGGGACGACTCCATTATGGATATTGAAACACGTGTTCGAACGGCTCTGTCAGCTTTAGAACAAAGTGGCTACCTCGAAAGGGGGAACAACGTGCCCCATGTCTATGCCACAGGCATCACTGTGAACAATATGGACGAGGCCAGGAAACGCATCACTGACTCCGTACTTTTCGAAAGGGAAGAAATCGACAATGCTGTTCGTATCATCAAGTCGCTCATTTCGCAAAAACACATTTCAAAAGCGCAAGACACTGAAGCGGAATCCCGCGTTGATTACCTTGCCGACATTTTAGGATTGACCAAGAAGGATGTGATTTCAGTGGTGGAACGCATGAGGTTGGAAGGCATTTTGGCTGACACAAAAGACATTTCGGCTTTTCTGATTGAAGGCGATTCACAGCGCAAGTCGCGTTTATTGCTCGACCGATTCACCAAACTTGAGCAATACATTTTAAGAAGACTCTCTGAGGGACCTTTAAGCATTTCTTACAAGCAACTGAATGACGATGCCATCAACGAGGGAATCGCCTCTTCCAACGAGAAGGCACTCCGCACATTGCTTTATTTCTTGACCATCAAGGATTACACTCGCAAAGAAGAGGATGCTGCCCACAACGTAAAACTAAGCAATAAAGCCGACTTGGATGTCATCATCTCGCGCTTTGAGAAGAGAGTGGGAATTTGCCAATTCATCGTCGAATGGCTCTATCAACTCGCTGCAACAGATGCAACAGATGCGAACAAGAACAACTCCGTTCAATTTTCTGTCATAGAACTCCTGAATGCCATCAAGTCGAGTCAAGACACGCTGTTTGGCAACCTTGCAAACACTCAACTCGAAGATGTGGAAGAAGCCCTGCTCTACATGTCGAAGATTGGAGCCTTGAAATTGGAGGGCGGTTTTCTTGTGCTCTACAATGCCATGGAAATACGCAGAATCAAGGATAACAAATTCCAATACAAGCAGGATGACTATCGAATGCTCAATGAATTCTATAAGCAGAAGATTCAGCAGATACACATCGTCGGCGAATATGCCAACCTGATGGTGAAAGATTATGATGCCGCCTTGCAGTTTGTACACGACTATTTCCAAATGGACTATCGGCGATTCATCTCCAAGTATTTCAAAGGTGAACGCATCAAAGAAATACAGCGCAACTTGACACCCAACAAGTATGACCAACTGTTTGGAAATCTCTCTAAACGCCAGTTGGAAATCATTTCCGACAAGGAATCGCGCTGTATCGTAGTGGCAGCAGGACCAGGTAGTGGCAAAACGCGAGTGCTGGTCCACAAACTTGCCTCACTGCTTTCGTTGGAAGATGTGAAGCACGAACAGCTGTTGATGCTCACCTTCTCAAGAGCCGCCGCCACCGAATTCAAGCAACGCTTGATGGATTTGATTGGCAATGCTGCTCATTTCGTCGAGATAAAAACTTTCCATTCCTACTGTTTCGATTTGTTGGGAAGGATTGGCAATTTAGAAGATGCGGGAAACGTGGTGGCAGAAGCCGCAAAGATGATTGCCCAAGGGGAAGTGGAACCAAACAGAATAGGAAAAACCGTCTTGGTGATAGATGAAGCACAAGACATGAGCAGCGATGAATATGTCCTTGTGAAAGCCCTGATGGACAAAAACGAAGAAATGAGAGTGATTGCTGTGGGCGATGATGACCAAAACATCTACGAGTTTCGCGGTTCTGATTCTTCCTACATGCAAGCGCTTGCACAAGAACCTGGATGCAGATTTGTGGAAATGACCGAAAACTACCGAAGTGAACAGCACATCGTCGATGCTGCTAACAGCTTTGTCACTTGCATTCGGAAAAGGATGAAATCCACTCCTATCGTCTCCATGAGTACACACAAGGGATGGGTCAGCGTAGTGCATCATCAGTCGCAGCTGATGTATGAACCATTGGTAGAGGACATGATCCAAAACGGCAGAGAAGGCAGCACAGCTGTGCTTACACAAACAAACGAGGAAGCGGTCATCACGGTTGCTTTATTACGTAAGCATGGCATCAACAGTAAGCTCGTTCAATCAATGGATGGCATTCGCTTCTGGAACTTGGCAGAAATGCGCTATTTTCTGAAATACATCGAACATCGCGTAAATTCGCCAATGATTGAACCCGAAGTTTGGGAAGCTGCGAAATCTGCAACATTCCGAACATACGAACAGAGCGAAAGCCTTTCGTATGTAACACGTTGCGTTGAACTCTTCGAACAGACAAACAAGCAAAAATACCTCAGCGACTTCAAGGAGTTTGTGTTTGAGTCGTCGATAGAGGATTTTTGTGACTTTTCGAGTAGCGAAGTGCTTGTGTCCACCATCCACAAGGCAAAGGGTCGCGAGTTCGACAATGTCTTTATGCTCATAGCCGACAACTACAGCAGGAACGACCATCTGATGCGACGTTTCTTCGTGGGGATGACGCGCGCAAAGAAGAGATTGTTCATCCATACGAATGGTAATTGTTTCGACCGTATGGATGCCGACTCGTTCAGGACAGATCAACTCGATTACGCCATGCCCGAAGAGGTGGTGCTGCAGTTGTCGCATAAGGATGTGTACCTTCGTTTCTTCAAGGACAGGAAGAAGGAGGTGTTGGCATTAAGGGGTGGTTCGCCTCTGAGTTTTGCCAACAACATTCTCTATGACGCAAGGACGGGTCTCTCGGTTGCCATGCTTTCGAACAAGATGCAGCAGACACTGGCAGAATGGCGCAGCAAGGGTTATGAGGTGGTTTCTGCCAGAACACGTTTTGTCGTGGCATGGAAACCGAAAGAAGCTCCCAAGGAAGAACCCGAATCCGCTGTTCTTCTTGCCGATTTGCTGCTTAGAAGACCCTCCCCAGCCCTCCCTGTGAGGGAGTAGTCACCCGGATGGCTATTCTCTCCCCCTTGGGGGAGCTGGAGGGGGCTGAACGGCTTCTCCTCCCTTTGGGGAGGTTGGGAGGGTCTATTTATATTTGAAAAAGATGTCCATGCTATTGCACTCTCCCCCATACAAGTTGAAACTCTGCAACAGTTTGTCTCCTTCATAAATGGCATCTACCTTCAAAGCCATTTCGCCGTCGTAACGATATTCACCAGTTTCCAAATCTTTCATCGGGAACTGATAGAAACGACTTCCATTGGAAAAGACCACGCGAATGTAATGCTTTTCGTTTCGATAAGTGAGCGTCAGAGGAAGGTCCAGCGGTTCAAAGCTCCATCCCACGAAATCTGTGTTCTCATAGAAGAACTTGTATTGAGCTGTGATGTAGATACTTCCATACTCCGAAAGTGCTTTGCTCAAGTCGGCATCCACATCCACAATCTTCGAAAGCAGACTGCAAGGGAAATTGTAGAAATACAACTTTCCGTAATCCATAATCTGCAAACGGGCATCTGCCACCTCTTCGCTATGGGCATTGTGGGCAATCATCTCCTTGACCGTGCCATTGGGTTGCACCTCGTGAACCCTTTCGTATGTTGTAAGACTGTCCGTGTAAATCACATCGTAACAGCCAGAATAAATGCCAGCAATGGATTGGCTGAATGTCTGCCGTTGCTTGGCAGAAAGACGTGGGACATCTTCATAATGATGGCAAGAAGCCACAAAGAAAATCGCAGCCATCACGAGGAAGGCCTTCAAATAAGAAATACGTTTCATAATGATTATGGCAATAACATTACATTTTCGTGGCAATTATTATTCCGTAGTTATCTTACGGATGGTCACGGTGCCGTCGCTACGAGTTATCTTCATGACCATGATGCCCTTCTGAGCCTTCTCCAGACGTCGTCCGTCGGTGGTGAAGAACTCCACTTTGCAGTCGTCGGCCAAGATACCGCCGATGCCCAGATACATCTCCTTCAGACGGGTCATCATCTGCGTCACTTCATTCAGCTTTTCCTCAGCCGTATCGCGGTCGTATGCGCCGTCGGTGTAATTGTTCAGGACATCGACATACAAAGCCCTGGCTTCGATCACCAAACCATCATCGTTCTGGGCTCCGTCAATGGTGTTCAGGGTTGCCGACAACTGCAACAGCGCATTACCAAGCTGCTCATAGACGACACCCGTCATAAGCAGATCGCTGATCATGGCATTGACGTCGCTGCGAATCTGCTCAACCTGGCTTGTCTCATAGATGGTACAACCTGCGATGCCTTGCAGCAGCTCTCTGGCTTTCTCCAGCAGAACCTTCGACGTGAGCTTCTGATCGTAGTCGGAAATGATTTGACTGAGGTTGTTGACGTCGTGGTCCACCTCATACTCCATGAAGACGTCCTTCGAGTCGGTAGCTTGGGCCATAGCCGTGTAGAGCGCTGCCAAAGCGTTGAACATAGCCTCACCCTGGGCAGCGGCCACAGCCTGAGTAGCATCGTCTATAGCCTTGACCAATGCAGCATGTTCGCTGCGCCCCATCAGCTCGCCCGTCAGCTTTTGAGCTTCAGTCACAGTATTCTCGAGCACTGGTTGCACCACATCGGCCTTAAAGCCGTGATAGATGAGCTTGAAGTTGTCCCAGATGGCCCAGCTGTCGCCTGCCTG
>DGSN01000048.1:0-373 GCA_002393575.1 Prevotellaceae bacterium UBA4361
TTGTAAATTGTTCTTTGTACTTCTCCCCGCTCTCCTCGCTTCACTTTCCACTCTTTCTACTCCCCCCGCCCTTCTCTCCACACACAGGGGAGCTGGAGAGGGCTGGAGGTGAGGCTTTATTTTGCTTTTAGTCATTCGTTTATTTGATTCAACTAAATGCGCGAGGGCTCGCTGATTCGAAAGCGAGCCCTCGTTGTGTTTCAAACGAGGGCTCATTTGAAAAACGCTGAGGGCTCGTCATTTGGCTTGTGTCGAATAAAAGGTTCAGTGAAACCTAAAGAATGAATGACTAAAGTCTAAGGGTAAGACTATCCATTGTGGTAGGAAAGTTTAGTATATTAACGTGAATTCGATATAAGGAGTCGCTTCGCGA
>DGSN01000048.1:419-2248 GCA_002393575.1 Prevotellaceae bacterium UBA4361
AAATCTCACAAATCTTCTCAAATCTTAAATATGAATGAGATTTTGAATAGATTTGTTCGATTTCTGCCTCGTAGAGGCACTACAAAAGAACATATTTTGTTATATCGAACTGACGTTATATTAATGATGTCCGCTAAAAAAAGAAAAAGGAGTCGTTCAAATACAGTCAAGAAGAAGGTAAGTCACATTTTTGATTCATACAGGGCTTGGTAAGTCCTGAAAGGACGATAGAATACAGACAGGCGGTGAAGCAAAGCGGAACCCCTGCAATGTGTCGCAAAGTAACCGAGTGCCGAAGGTACGACAGATTATCTGACAGACATATCTGTCACCCACTTCGGGGTTCCGTGCTTGGCTGTATGCTTAGCAGGGGTTCCGTGCTTGGCACTCCACCGCCTGCCTGTGTTCTTTCATGCCTTCGGCATTATTAGCAGACACCAATAATAGTATATATTCGTTATTGCGTACTGTTTGCGTACTCGCTTTTGAAATTGCGTACTATTTGCGTACTCGAAAGTTTGGAAGTATGATAGTTTTATCTGTATTTTTGCGGACAGCAATCAACACAATGATATTTCTATTTCTATCTTAAATTATTCATTAACTTATAAAATCAATATCAATATGAAAAAAAAACACTTATTACTTTGCTTGCTATGATTATTAGTACCGTATTAAATACGCAATTGAAAGTGGTGAGCAATGGAAATGTTGCGATCGGCGACACAACGATTGTACCATTATCTAACTTGTCTATCAAAGATCATGGAGACCCCTCCTATAATTGTGAATAAATCTAATACCCACAAGGTTTAAGGATTTTAAGATGATATAGATGATAAAGAATACAAAACAATCAAAATTCCAAATAGAACATTTTCCATAAAATCTAATATAAAAAAGATAAAATGAAACGCTTATTTATCACCCTACCTATGATACTCGTAGCATCTATGGCTAACGCCCAGTCATGTTCCGACAGCAACCACCCACATGCCATTGACCTCGGACTCCCCTCTGGCACAAAATGGGCATGTTGCAACGTGGAATCAATAAACCCTGAGGATTATGGTGGTTATTATGCATGGGGAGAGACCAAGGAGAAAGAGAGATATGATTGGTACAACTACATCCATTGTGATGGTTCAATGGAAACCTGCCACGACATTGGTTCAGATATCGCAGGGTCCGAGTACGACGTTGCTCACGTTCTGTGGGGCGGTTCTTGGGTAATGCCTTCACAAAGCCAGTTTCAAGAATTAATCAGCTCATGCTCCTATACATGGATTACAAAGAATGGAGTAGAAGGAGGGCTGTTCATTGGTCCGAGTGGTGGCTCAATCTTCATGCCTGCAGCGAACATTCGCTGGAATGGCTTTCTCGAATGCCTTGTTCTCGGCGGCTACTATTGGTCATCCACGCAGGATACATTGAGTTACTGCACTTACCGCCTCATCTTCGATAATTGGGGAGGTGACTGTCGCGCCAGTGATCTCCGTGGCATTGGCCTCACGGTTCGCCCTGTCATAAATGGAATCAACAATAATGTTATTAGAGAATCATCTACTGATAGCGCCGATGCCATCGGTGCCATTGAGAATGATGCATCCACTTCAAAGCAGGGCAATGGTTCTGTTTTCGACCTCACAGGTCGTCGGCTTTCCACAGCACCGCAGCATGGCATCTACATTCTGGATGGCAGGAAAGTATTTAAATGAAAAACCTTGTTAAGTACAAAGTACAATTTACAAAGTACAAATTCCAATCAGGGATTTTAAGGATTTTAGAGGGATTCTGTAAGTGAAAAAGTGATAAGTGAAAAGTGAAAA
>DGSN01000048.1:2307-17542 GCA_002393575.1 Prevotellaceae bacterium UBA4361
AATGCCATCCGGCTCAATCGCTTCACACTTCACGTTCAACACTAAACTTTAAACACTTAACATAAAATTGTGTTCATTGTCCTTTGTACTTTGTACTTAACAAGGTTTTTCATTAAATTCTAACACATAGAGACGCTCAAGCGTCAAGACTCGGTTGCCAAGGGCATTCAATGCCCTTGGAGGGGTGTTCTATGCCATTAACCAATTGTTCTGATATGAGAAAAATTGTTCTTTCATTCATGCTTTTGCTGGTTCGCGTTTGCGCCGTGGCAGAGGTAAAAATTGTGCATCAAAGGGTCAATGCCATGACATCTCCCATTGGCATTTCGCATCTGAATCCTCACTTCGGTTGGGCATTTGAGGCAGACCATGAACGGGGCATCATGCAGGAGGCATACTGCATATCCATCTACGAGTCAAGCCATCGGGACAGTCCTGTGTTCTCAACGGGCATGACGGAAGGTGATGCCTGTGTCGATGTCAGCATTCGTGATTTGCAACTGGTTCCCAGCACCAGTTATTGCTGGAAGGTGACGGCGCGACTGAACGACGGCACGGAGATTGAGTCGCCTTTCGCCTGTTTTGAAACCGCCATCGACGAGGAAGAGATGAAGAAGGTGAATTGGATTCATGCATCAAACTCGAACAAAACGCCAGAGTTCACCAGTGTGCTGTTTCGGAAGACCTTCTCGGTTGACGATGAGTTTACTGCCGCCAAAATCTACACGTCGGCACTGGGTATCTACGACCTCTACATCAATGGCGAACGAGTGGGACATGAGCAGGGAGGAAAGACGGTGTATGACGAGTTGAAACCAGGATGGACGGTCTATTCGAAGGATGTTGCCTATCAGACCCACGATGTGACGCGGATGCTTCGCCGTGGCAGCAATGTCGTCACGGCGATGGTGTCTCCAGGCTGGTGGTCGGGCAGAATCTCAGGTGCGTCCTATTCGAACGATACCAGTTTGTCGTTCATTGCCAAACTGCTGATGAAACGTGGCGACGACGTGGTGATGTCGGTAGAAACTGACGAGACGTGGTTGGTCAGCTCGAACACGCCTCTAACCCTCAGCGACATCTATGATGGGGAATGCTATGACGCACGGATTGAGTGGAAGGGCTTGGAGCAGATGGATGCCAATTGGACAATGGCTGCGAAGCGAAACACCAATGTGGGCAAACTGAGCACCACGTCCAACCATCCTATGCGAGTACGCGATGACTTGATTCGGTTGCCACGGAAAATCGTGGTCTATGAAGGGACAAAGGACGATGGCAGCACTTACGGACAGATTGCCCATGCAAGGGAGATGGATACTGGTCGTCCTTTCGTCTTGAAGGCGGGCGAGACTGCCATCTTCGATTTCGGTCAGAACCTCACGGGCTGGCCTTCGTTCACGATTAGCGCGACAAGCGGAACGCATCTGAATTTCCGCTTCGCTGAGATGCTGAACGACTCGGGTTCGGAACAACGTGGCTGTGATGGTCCCGAGGGAAGTATCTACACAGCCAACCTGCGTTCTGCCAAGGCTCGACTGGAATACATCTGCCGTGGTGGTTCGGCTGAAAGATATCACCCCACTTCCACGTTCTTCGGATTCCGCTATTGCGAACTGACTGTCACAGCAGATGCAGAAGTGCTGTGGATGGAAGCCCAGCCTGTGGGTTCCGACATCGACGAAACGGGGCAGTTCGAATGCAGTGACGATGAGGTGAACCAGCTCTTCAGCAATATCCTCTGGAGCCAGCGCGACAACTTCGTGAGTGTGCCGATGGACTGTCCGCAGCGCAACGAGCGTGTGGGATGGACAGGCGACGCACAAGTGTTTTCACGCACTGCATGCTACAATGCCGATATGCGCTCATTCTACAGGAAGTGGATGAACGACATGAGGAACAGCCAGAAGGCGAATGGCGAGTTCCCGAACATTGCGCCTCTCCACAAGTGGACCTATTATTCCGCGAGTGGATGGGCAGACGCGGGTATCATCGTGCCGTGGAACACCTATCTGCTCTGTGGCGACAGGCAGATTCTGGAGGAGAACTACGTTGCCATGAAGAAATACATTCGGTTTGTGTCTTCCCTCCACACCGACCGTTTCACCCATTCGGGAGCGTCGCCCACCTACGGCGACTGGTTGGCTTTCGAGGAAACAGACAAGCGGTATATGAGCGTGGCGTACTTCGCATATATTACCGACCTGATGCGACGCACGGCTTCCGTGCTCAGTTCCGACGCTGAGGATGTGTATGCCACCGATGCCAAGGAGTTTGCCACATTGTTCAACGACATCAAGAAGGAGTTTCAGGAGCATTACCTGAAAGCAGACGGCAAACTCTCCATCCAGACACAGACTGCCTACTTGGCGGCTCTGAAGTTTCACTTGATTGACGAGAAGGACGAAGAGACAGCGCGACAGGCATTGAGCGACTTGATTGAGAAGAACGGTTTCCGACTCAGCACGGGATTCTTGGGTACTGCCATGCTCTGCACCACGCTCAACGAAGTGGGGCTGGACGACATAGCATACCGACTGCTCCTCCAGCATGAGTGTCCGTCGTGGTTGTTTTGCGTGAATCAGGGTGCCACCACGGTTTGGGAGCGTTGGAATTCGTACAGTCTGGAATCGGGCTTTGGTCCTGTGTCGATGAATTCCTTCAACCATTATGCTTATGGAGCCGTGGGTGAATGGCTCTATAGTGGTGTGGCTGGCATCAAGCCCGATGAAGAACGGGCTGGTTTCAAACACAGCTGGATTCAACCCGTTCCCTGCATTCGAAAGCGTGGTGCTGGCGAAAAACCCTCCTTGTTCCCAATCACGTGGGCACGTGCTTCCCACCGTTCACCTTACGGCACCGTGGAAAGTGCATGGACGTGGAACGATGACAAGGAACTCACGTTGGAAGTCGCAGTTCCGCCCAACACAACAGCCACCTTGCTCCTGCCTTTCCTCGATGGAAGCATGATGATAGAAGAAGCGTCTGATGACTTGGAGAACTCCGAGAACATGAAAAAGACAGAACTGAAGGATGGAGGCATCAGCATCGACTTGCAGAGTGGGCGTTATGACTTCAGCATCTTCACCGAGAAAACGGACATTGCTCTTCATGAAACGACAACGGAACATCAGCTCTTCGACCTCACTGGCCGTAGGCTTTCCACAGCACCGCAACGAGGCATCTACATTCAGGATGGCAGGAAGGTATTTAAATGAAGAACCTTGTTAAGTACAAAGTACAATTTACAAAGTACAAATTCCAATCAGGGATTTTAAGGATTTTAGAGGGATTCTGTAAGTGAAAAGTGATAAGTGAGTCAACGTTTTTTTTCTTTGTCAACAAATGAACACAAATAAGGCACAAATTTAAATAAGTTTTTTGAGATAATTTGTGATAATTTGTTGACTGAAAAATACCATCCGGCTCAATCGCTTCACACTTCACGTTCAACACTAAACTTTAAACACTAAACATAAAATTGTGTTCATTGTCCTTTGTACTTTGTACTTAACAAGGTTCTTCATTTAAATATAATTTTGAAGTCTATGCAGTCTTTTTTCCTTATTGTAGGACGTATGATATAGAAACAAACTTATTAAGTGTTTGAGTAGGTGTCTCCTAAAGAACCTTTTAGCTCGGCGTAGCCAAATAGGCTAAATGTACTAAATTTTAATGTTTTGCCGATTTTGCCAATTTCTTTAGGAGACCCTTTTATCTTCAAACCAATTCTTCAAAGAAACTGTCATGGATTTAAGCGTTTTTCAAAAAAGAATCTTTCCTGGTAAGTGCAATTCCGTAGTCATCATTCATCTGCGCATGAAATGCTTGCTCTCTGCATTGTGCCTTCTATCAGTAGGCAACATATCAGCACAAAGTCGATTGATGGTCAACGAAATTCAAGTGGCAAACCTTGACCAGTACATTGACCACTCCTACAACTATGGTGCATGGATAGAGTTGTTCAACCCCACCGATGAGGACGTGAGTCTTCAACAGATGAAACTCAAGCATATTGATTCCGAAGGCGAAGTCACGACATTCACCTTGAACAGCAATCATGGCATCGTGCCGGCAAGGAATTATGCCTTGCTGTGGTTCGACCACTACATGGGAACTGGGTTCTATGGTCCTAACGCAAACAGACAGGTCGATATGAAACTGGACTCGGAGGGTGGCAGACTGGAGCTGACAAATTCGCAAGGAATCCTACAGGATGCAGTCAGTTATCCACCATCCATCGCCCGTTCCTCCTATTTGCGTGCCACGGACGGAAGTGCCGAATGGGGCTACACGGCTTATCCCTCGCCTGCTGCGTCGAACAATGGTTGCGAGATAGCGACGGAAAGGATGGAAGCACCTCAGGTGAGCGTAAGCGGGAGAGTGTTTAAGGAGCCGTTCCGTTTCTCTGTCACTATTCCCGAAGGTGCAACTCTCCTCTACTCCACCGACGGTTCTGTGCCCATGCCTGGAAAAGGGAAGGTGAGCCGCGATGGAGTGTTCCAAGTTGATACCACCACCATCTTCCGTTTCCTGCTCACTCGTCGGGGATGGCTCCACAGTCCTGTCGTCACTCGCTCGTTCATCCTCGACACACAGGGCTACTACCTGCCCGTCGTAAGTGTTTGTTCCCATCCCGACAATTTCTTTGACGATACCATCGGACTTTATGTTCAGGGTACGAACGGAAGGGTTGCGAACAATTCCAAGAAGCGCGCCAATCAGAACATGGACTGGGAACGCCCCGTGAACATGGAATACATGGTGCCCGATGGCAATGGACGATACACAGAGGTGCTGAACCAGGAAGTGAGATTCACCATCTTCGGAGGATGGACACGATTCAACGCGGGAAATGACTTCTTTGAGTATCGTTCGTCCTTCAAACTCAAGTGCGAGAAAGCATTCGAGGGTATCAAGGCGTATGACTATCCCGTGTTCAGCAGCAAACCCCACATCAAGCTCAAGAGCCTGCTCGTGCGCAATGGCGGGCAGGACCGCAATGTGCGACTGAAAGATGCAGTCATGCACGAACTGGTTCGCACCAGCGGCATCTATCTCGACTGCCAAGCATGGCAACCCGCCCATGTGTTCATCAACGGGCACTACCTAGGCATGCTCAATCTGCGCGAGGAAAGCAACCGACAGTTCGCCTACAGCAACTATGGCATAGACAGCGACGAGATAGACCAGTGGGAGAACGAGTTCATCATCAAGGCAGGCGATGCGCAGCAACTGAACCGTTGGTACAACGCAGCACTCAGGCTGGGCAGAAACCGCAACGAAGAGAGTTGGAAAGAGGTCTGCTCCGTGCTCGACGTGGACGAATACTGCAACTACATGGCAGCCGAATGCTATATGGGAAACCTCGACTGGATGCGCGGAGGACTCAAGAACCTCAAGGGATTCTGCTGCCGAGGCGACGATGGAAGAATCCACTTGGTGTTGCACGATTTGGACGGTGCATTCGGCGACACCGACATGCTGAGCCAAGTCATCAACAAGGGAACGATGAAGCTTTCCACCATCTTCAGGGAAATGCTCCGATACCCACCCTTCCAGAAGCAGTTCGTCGATGCCTATTGCCTGATGGGAGGCAGCGTGTTTGAGCCTCAGCGCAGCAAGCCCATCATCAACAGCATGACAAGCCTCGTGAGCCAAGCACTCCAGCAGGAAGGCACCGACCCCAGCACGAAGATGCAAGAACTGACCCAATCGTTGGTCAGCACCATGCACAGAGCTGCACTACTGCAAACCCTCAAAGCGCAATTCCTGCTGGAGGATGAATACACCCTCAACATCCATTCCAACGTGGAGGAAGCCAAAATCCTGCTGAACGGGCAGGAGATACCGACAGGCAAGTTCAATTGGGCACTATTTCCACCCATCCAACTCACACCCATCCCACCAGCAGGCTATGTCTTCAAGGGATGGAGCAAGGACAAGAGCATCTTCACCACCGACTCCGTCATCCTTGTCAACCAACTCTTGGAGCGAGGAAAGTACGAACTCACCGCCGTGTATGAGCCAGTAGCAGAAACCGACCATCAGCCCAAGGTGAGAATCAACGAAGTGAGTGCAGCCAACGACATCTACGTGAACGAATACGGCAAGAAGAGCGACTGGATAGAACTCTACAACACCACAGACACCGACATCGACTTGGCAGGACTCTACCTGAGCGACCAGCCTCAGAACCCGCAGAAGTACCAGATAGGTGCAGACTCCGAAGCGGTCAGCACCATCATTCCTGCCCACGGCTTCAGAATCGTGTGGTGCGACGAGCAAGTGTCACTGAGTCAGTTGCACACATCGTTCAAATTGGAAAATGCCGACGAAGGCTTCGTGTCCATCACCAGTGCCGACGGAGAATGGTGTGATTCCCTCCGCTATGCCTTCCAAGCCCGCTTCTACACCTACGGACGCTATGCCGACGGAGGCAACGAACTGGCACTGTTCTGTCGTCCCACCATCGGCAACACCAACAGCATCTGCACAAGCACCCAACTCATCCACGACTCCATCAGCACCGACATCAACGACATCCACACAGACGCAATGGCTGAAGACTCAGAAATCGCTTCCGTGGAATACTACAACCTCAATGGCATCCTCGTCCGTTCGCTCCAAGCACATCAAATCTACCTGCAAAAGACCACCTATCGCAACGGAAGAACACGAGTCAGAAAGATGATGATGAAAAATGATATTAAATGAAGATTAAAAAAGCTTGAAATTATTCTCAACCACGAATTACTCGAATTAAACGAATTTTTAAGAATTATATCATCAAATTTCACGAACAAAAATGCTGGCATTTTTTTAATTAGAGAAATTCGATTAAATTAAATTCAAAATTCGTTTAATTCGAGTAATTCGTGGTTTAAAATCGTATCAAGTTATTTTTTAACGATTACTAAATAAGCTTCAGTTCTTTGAGGCGGTGGTATTCTTGTTCAAAGTTGGGAGTGAGGATGTCCTTGCCGATGGCATCATTGATTTCTTCCGTGGTCCAGAAGCGTCCGCCGTCGAGTTCGTCGGAGGGATGGATGTCGTCGTCATAGATGGCTTTGTGAACAAAGACGAGTTCGCGCTCACGGGCTGACTCAAAGACGTATTTCATGAGGAACTGGGTGTCTGTCTCAATTCCTATTTCCTCTTTCACTTCGCGCTTGAGTGCCATCGCGACGTTCTCGCCAAAATCGACGTGACCGCCAACGGCTGTGTCCCACTTGCCCGGTTGTATGTCTTTCCACAGAGGGCGACGCTGCAAATAGAGTTCACCACGACTGTTGAACACATGGAGATGTACCACGGGGTGCAATGGCTTGCTGCCTCCATGACACTCACCACGAGTGGCTGCACCCGTGATATTTCCTTCCTCATCCACGAGAGGAAGCATTTCGTTCTCGTTATCTTTCATTGAAATCCTATCTTTTTCTAAATCGTTTCAAAGATAAAGTTTTTTTGTCAAGGATTAAAAGGATTTGAAAGGTTTTTTCAAGAACTAACAACAAAGAGCCAAGGAATACTTGTCTTATTCTGCCAAAGTGCCGTAATTTTGTATAAATTTGGCAAAACAAACACGTCTTATTTTGCCATCCTACAATAATTTTACATAGATTTGGCAAAATAGCATACTCTTATTTTGCCAAATTGGGCTCATTTTTGTATCTTTGTGGCAACTTTAAAACAAAGTCAATATGCAGAAGATTATTGGAAGAACAAGAGAGATACAGGAACTTAAGGACATTTATGACTCTGGTGTACCTGAGTTTGTAGTCGTCTATGGAAGACGACGTGTTGGTAAAACATTTCTTATCCGAGAATTATTTGCAGAAGACTTATCGTTTTACCATACAGGGCTCTCCCCACAAGAAATTGACAAGACAAACCTAATGACAAGCCAGTTACTCAATTTCTCATCAAGCTTGAGGCATTATGGTATCAACACACAAGGCGCATTGAAGGATTGGATAACCGCTTTCGATTTACTCAAAGACTTCTTAGAAGAAAAGATTAAAGCGAATCCCAATAAGCGACAAGTGGTTTTCATCGACGAATTGCCTTGGATGGATACTCCGAGGTCTATGTTCGTTTCTGCACTGGAGCATTTTTGGAATGGTTGGGGAGCAGGTGTATCACAATTGATGCTCATTGTATGTGGTTCTGCGACAGCATGGATTTCCGATCATTTACTGCACAACAAAGGAGGATTGTACGACAGAAGAACAAGAGAAATAAAACTACATCCTTTCACCTTGCACGAGGCTGAACAGTTCTATGAGGATAAAGGGATTATGCTGAATCGTTACTCACAGATGCAACTGTATATGATGGTGGGAGGCATACCTTATTATATGACATATATGCAGAAGGGGAAAAGTGTTGAACAGATTGCAGATTATCTATTTGCAGACAAAGATGGCAAACTCCGTGACGAGTTGGAGCAACTCTTTGTGTCACTTTTCACCAACCATGAAGACTGCATGAAAATTGTCCGTTTTCTTTGTAAACGCAAAACAGGATATACAAGAAGAGAAATTGCTGATGCTACGAAAATCCCATACGGCGGTGGACTCACTAATACACTAAAGGCACTTGCTGAAAGTGATTTCATCACAAAATACACCTATTATGGCAAACCAGCCAAAGAAGAACGTTATCGGTTAACAGATTTCTTCACACTTTACCAGCTGACCGTCATAGGAAAGAAACAAGACCCTGATAGCAGAAATTGGAACGATAGATTTGGGCAAAAAAACATGAAAACATGGTATGGCTTTGCATTTGAGGCTTTATGTTGGAATCATATTACCCAAATCAAGCGAGCACTCGGCATTCCTTCTGTACACACCGAAGAATTCTCCTGGCGCTTTGAAGGATCAAAAGAAGAAAAGGGTGCTCAGATTGACCTTTTGATTCGGCGTGCTGACAACATAATCAATCTGTGCGAAATGAAGTTTTGTATAGGAGACTTTACCTTTGACAAGAGCGAAGAAGCTGCCCTTTGTAATAAGATTGCAACATACCAAAGAATTACGGGATGCAAGGAAACCATACATCCAACGCTAATTACAACCTATGGATTACAGCAAAACTTGCATAGCAGTATCATTCAAACGACAATCACAGCAGATGATTTATTTGTGTAGCTTCATTTGAGGGCGTGAGTCAGTCGGTAGGCACGTGGCGACATGCCTGTGTGCTTCTTGAACATTCGGGAGAAATAGAGGCTGTCGTCGAATCCTAACTTGTAGCAGATCTGATTGATTTTCAAGTCTGTCGTCAGAAGCAAGTGACAGGCATGCTTGATTTTCTGCTGCTTGAAATAGACGAGTGGACTGACTCCCATCTGCTTGTGGAAAATCTCGTTGAAATGGCTCTGGGAATAGCCCACGTATTGGAGCACGTCCTTGAGCGTGATGCGCCGCTCTATGTTTTCATCCATGAAGTGCTTGGCAGCGATGACGATGGTGTGCTGCTGGGCATCGGGGAGCAGAGGGATGGGGGTTCGTCCTCGACGGAACTGGCAGAGGTAGCGCATGGAGGCGAGATAGTGGTGAAGGAGGGAAGAGACGTAGCGGAGGTCTTCGAGTTCCGTGCCTTGCTGGAGGGTGGAAAGCATCTCCTCGAAGATGTTGTTTCGTTCGCTGATGCGGGAATCGAGGGAGACATTGATGGTCTGAGGCGTTTGTGCTCCTTCTGCATAGACAGCAGCGTGTTCCCCCTTGAAATGCACCCAGTAGATGGTCCAGTGGCTATCGGGATTTGCTCCGTATGCATGAGGGATTCCCACGGGCAGGATGACATATTGGTTGCGCTCGATGTGGTACTTTTGACTATCGACTGTGCACCATCCACTGCCGTCGGTGCAATAAATCAGAACGTACTGGTCGATACCTTCGGGGCGATTGCGATAGTGGTGCTTCGCCATGGGATAGAAGCCAATATCGGTGATGTAGAGATAGTGAATCAGTGGGTCGATGGCTTCCAGGGCAATGGTCTCGGGTGATAGCACTACGGTTCGTTCGCCCGAAAATCCGTCTTTTCTTCTTGGCATGTCGCGTTGGAGTTAAGAATCCTGCCAAAGGTATGGATTTTTGGGCAAACATACGCACAATGTGGTCCATTTTTTGCTTGGAGTATCGTCGTGAATGCAAAAATGTGGGAAAAAGGGTGTGAGCGAGGCGGTGTTTTGTCCATAAAGAAAAGATGGAAAGTCCATGTATTTCGCCATGAAAAAGCAGTAATTTTGCAGCAAATAATCAAATTGCTTCGGCAAAACCGAAGCTTACAAAAAAATGAAAAATAAAGTATGAGGAATTAAAAATCTCAGAAAATAACGATAACTAACAACTATATATATGAAAAGTCAGAGCAAATTATTCATTTATTTCATTTGCATGGTTTCTGCCATGGGTGGCCTACTCTTTGGCTACGACTGGGTGGTGATTGGCGGTGCAAAACCGTTTTATGAATTGTATTTCGGCATTGACAACAACCCTGTGATGCAGGGGGTGGCGATGACAACAGCCTTGGTGGGTTGTTTGGTGGGAGCGATGGTGGCAGGTGGTGCTGCTGACAGGTTTGGTCGCAAGACACTGCTCATGTTGTCAGCAGTGCTGTTCACGGTGTCAGCCATCGCAACAGGTTTGTTCAATGATTTCACGCTGTTCAACATCGCCCGCTTCGTGGGTGGCATCGGCATCGGTATTGCTTCTGCCTTGGCACCCATGTATATTGCCGAGGTGAGTCCTGCTGAGATTCGCGGACGGATGGTGTCGCTGAACCAGATGACGATTGTGCTGGGCATTCTGGGTGCGCAGATAGTGAACATGCTTTTGGCACGCGACACCACGGATGCCGAGAACCAGGCATGGAATTTGCAATGGGGTTGGCGCTGGATGTTCTGGGCTGAGACTCTACCCGCTGCCTTGTTCCTCATCATGAGTTTCTTCATTCCTGAGTCGCCTGTATATCTGAAACTGAAGAAGGCTGAGGCAGAGCCTCAGCATACGGAAAGAAAAGAGGCTGGTCTGCGTGAACTGATGCAGGCTAAATACGGGAAGGTGCTGTTGTTGGGATTGGTGATTGCCGTGTTCCAGCAGTGGTGCGGAACGAATGTGATTTTCAACTACGCACAGGAAATCTTCGTTGGTGCTGGTTACAATGTTGATGGCATGTTTATCAATATCGTGATTACGGGCATCGCCAATGTAGTATTTACCTTTGTGGCACTGTACACGATTGAGAAGTGGGGACGTCGCACCCTGATGCTGATTGGTGCTGGCGGATTGGGCATCATCTACTTCATCCTTGGCACTTGTTATTATCTGCATGTGACAGGTTTCATGATGGTGGTGCTGGTGGTGGCAGCCATTTCGTGCTACGCCATGACGCTGGGTCCTGTGACATGGACCTTGCTGGCAGAGATTTTTCCACATCGAGTACGTGGCATCGCGATGGCAACTTGCACCTTTGCCTTGTGGGTGGGATGCTGCACGCTCACCTTCTCTTTCCCTCCAATGAACGCAGCCCTCGGCAGCAGTGGTTCGTTCTGGATTTACTCTGCCATTTGCATTTGCGCGTTTGTGTTCCTGTTCAGAAACTGTCCCGAAACGAAGGGAAAGACGCTGGAGGAACTGGAGAAGGAATTGGTAAATGAAGAATGAAAAATAAAAATGAAGAATAATTCAAATATAACTATGGTAAAAGCTTGGAGAGAAGATATTGTCATCCCTACGTATGAATGTGGGGCATACGAAAAGAATCCTATTTTCTTGGAAAAGAGAGTGTATCAGGGTTCGAGTGGTGTGGTCTATCCTTACCCTGTCATTGAGTCGATTGCCGACGAGAAAACCGAACACACCTACCATGCTGTTTGGTTGGAAAATGAATATATCAAGGTGATGATTCTGCCAGAGCTGGGTGGACGAGTGCAAATGGCATACGACAAAATCAAACAGCGTCATTTCGTTTATTACAACCATGTCATCAAGCCTGCCTTGGTGGGACTGGCTGGACCTTGGATCAGCGGCGGCATCGAATTCAACTGGCCTCAGCACCATCGTCCGAGCACTTTCATGGAGGTGGATTGCACGATTGAGGAGAAAGAAGATGGCAGTGTGACGGTATGGGTGAACGAAATGGAGCGCATGTTCCACCAGAAGGGCATGGCAGGCTTCACGCTTCGCCCTGGCTGTGCCTATTTGGAAATCAACGTGAAATTCTACAACCGCACAGAATTGCCTCAGACCTTCTTGTGGTGGGCAAATCCAGCCGTACACGTGAACGACGACTACCAAAGCGTGTTTCCGCCCGACATCAATGCCGTGTTCGACCATGGTAAGCGTGCCGTCAGCACCTTCCCCATCGCAACGGGAACCTACTACAAGATGGACTACTCGGCAGGCGTGGACATTTCGAACTACAAGAACATCAAGGTGCCAACGAGCTACATGGGAGTCAACTCGAAATACGACTTCGAAGGCGGTTATGAGAACGACACGAAGGGCGGAATGCTCCATGTGGCAAACCACCACGTGAGTCCTGGTAAGAAACAATGGACTTGGGGAAATGGTGACTTCGGACAGGCATGGGACCGCAATCTCACCGATGAGGACGGACCATATATCGAACTGATGGCTGGAGTCTATACCGAGAACCAGCCCGACTTTTCGTGGATTCAGCCTTACGAGGAAAAGGAATTCACGCAGTATTTCATGCCATATCGAGAACTGGGTATCGTGAAACAGGCATCGAAGGACATCATCATGAATGTGGATGAAGCCGAGCAAGGCATCCGCCTCCGATTGATGACAACATCGAAGCAAGACGTGAAACTCGTGGTTAAGAAAGATGATGGAACAGTGTTCTTTGAAAAGACCGTACAACTTACTCCCGCCGAAATCATCGACCAAATCATTGAGACGGGCGATGCCGCTTTTAATGAAATCACCGTAAGTGCCAACCGACTCATCTGGCACGCCGAGAGCGACGAAGTGAAACCCGTTCCTGATGCAGCAGAGGCAGCGCTGAGTCCAGAAGAAACGAAGACCAACGAGCAGCTCTATCTGACGGGCTTGCACTTGGAGCAATATCGCCATGCCACTTGGAGCCCTCTCGACTACTACGAGGAAGCCCTGCGACGTGACCCTAACGACGTGCGTTGCAACAACGCCTTGGGACTTTGGTACATCCGTCGTGGACGATTCGCCAAGGCAGAACCTTATCTTCGCCGTGCCGTGAAGATACTGATGAAGCGCAATCCCAATCCATACGAAGGGGAGCCACTCTACAATCTGGCACTCGCTCTCAAATATCAAGGAAAAATAGACGAAGCCTATGACTGGTTCTACAAGGCTACCTGGAACGGAGCATGGCAGGACGCAGCCTATTTTGCTTGCGCACAGATTTCCGTGATGCAGAACCACATGGAGGATGCACTCTACGAACTCGACCGTGCCCTTATCCGCAACTGGCATCACCACAAAGCTCGCGCACTGAAAGCTGTAGTGCTGAAGGAACTGGGACGCGAGGCAGAAGCCACTGCACTCATTGAGGAATCCCTCCAACTCGACCATTTCAACTATGGTTGCCTTTTCGAGAAGGGCGACACTGAGACGATTCGCATGCTGATGCATGGCAATCCACTCAACTATCATGAATTGGCTCTCGACTATGCTCAGGCAGGACTATGGGAGAAATGCATCACCGTACTTCAATTCTCGGAAGAAGTGGATGCAGTCAATCCGATGACATTCTATTATGAGGGATGGACGAAAGAATGGTTAATGAAGAATGAAGAATGTAGAATGAAGAATGAAGAACAAAGGACAAATGCCTCGCTTCACGCTTCACACTCCACACTTCACGCTTCACACTCTACGTTCCACGCAGGGGAAGGTCTTTTCGAAAAGGCAGAGCAAACATCAAGCTATTGCTGTTTTCCAAATCGCTTAGAGGATATTTTGGCACTGCGTTGTGCTAACAAGGTGAATCCAAGTGGTGCTAAAGCGTACTATTATTTAGGTTGCCTCTACTACGACAAGCGTCAGTATGATGTGGCGGTGGAAGCATGGGAGGAATCTGCACGGCTCGACGAAACATTCCCAACCGTTTGGCGCAATCTCGCTCTTGCAGCTTTCAACAAGGAACATCAAGCGGAAAAGGCTTTGAAATACATGGAGCGTGCCTTCCAACTCGACACCACCGATGCTCGCATCCTCATGGAACTCGACCAACTCTACAAACGACTTCAGCATCCTCATGCCGACCGTCTGGCTCGCTTGCAACAATATCCACAGCTCATTCAGCAGCGTGATGACCTCATCCTGGAGGAAATAACTTTGCTCAACCAGTTAGGACGCTACGAAGAGGCAAAGACCAAACTCGATGCACACCATTTCCATCCTTGGGAAGGAGGCGAAGGCAAAGTGTCGTTGCAGTATCAGACCGCACGAGTGGAAATGGCAAAAGAATGGTTAATGAAGAATGAAGAGGAGGAAATGAAAAATGAAGAATATAGAATGAAGAATGATAATTACACATCCAATGAGAAGAGTAAAACACATTCTTCATTCGGAGCGAAGCGACCATTCTTCATTCTTCATTCTAAGAACGCATTATCCCTCCTTGAAGAATGCCTCGTTTATCCTCATCATCTCGGTGAAGGCAAACTCTATGGCGCACAGGAAAACGACTTCTATTATCTGATGGGCCTCGCTTACGAGCAGATGGGCGACATGGAGCAGGCACGGGAATGCTGGTTGAAAGCCACGGAAGGACCTACAGAGCCAGCCGCGGCCATGTACTACAACGATGCCAAACCCGACAAGATTTTCTATGCCGGACTTGCCTATCGGAAACTCGCCGACTCCACAAGCAACGAGGAAGAGAAAACGCTCTTCAACGGCAAGGCAAACGGCACCTTCTATCGCCTCATCACCTACGGAGAGAAACATCTTTTCGACACCGTGAAAATGGACTACTTCGCCGTTTCCCTACCCGACCTGCTCATTTGGGAAGGCGACTTGCAGCAGAACAACACCATCCACTGCAAATACATGATGGCATTGGGCTACTACGGCATCGGCAACGAAACGAAGGCGTTACGCTATCTCCGCGAGGCTGAAGCACTCAACCTGAACCATCAAGGCATTCAGGCTTTCCGCACACTGATTCAACAATAACGTATTTATTCAAAGGTTTTAACTTGTATTATTCACAGTCG
>DGSN01000072.1 GCA_002393575.1 Prevotellaceae bacterium UBA4361
TGAAATTTAAGGAGTTTAAGCTAAAAAGTTATCTATTATCACAAGATTTTGATGATGACTTTATGACAGCCTATCAATTTATAGAGAAAGAGGACTATTCTTTATTTGGATTATATGTTGCATCTAAGATTGATTCCCTTTTAAACAAATATTAAATACATGGAAAACTACCTTTTTGACAACGGCTCGTTCAAACAGTACCATTTCGATGGTGGCTATCTTACCCCGACAGGAACTCCAAGCACCTACAGGTACTACGTGAAGGACCATCTTGGCAGCAACAGGATTCTGGCGAACAACAATGGCGCAGTGCAACAGGTAACACATTACTATCCTTACGGAGGTATCCACCACTTCAGCACTAATCAGGGCACACAGAAGTACAAGTACAACGGCAAGGAGCTTGACTTGATGCATGGCTTGAACCTCTATGACTATGGGGCACGCCTGTACGACCCACTTGTTGGTCAGTTCACTTCCATCGACCCACTGTGTGAGAAATACTATTTAAGTTTTTTATTATAACAACTAATTATTCTCATGTCTTTTAAACATATTATATTGAAAATCTACAGCATACTTTATATTGTTAACATTTTATTTGTTATTATTCTTCTCATAAATGGAATAGTAAATTATTATGCTTATACAGATGATTTCAAAGGAGAAGAATTGATGTTTATAAAACAATACAAAAATGTTTTTGTTATTACAACTTTTGAAATACTTATAGTTTTAGCAATTTGTTTGTTGTATTTATACTTTTATCAAGTAATAGTTAATAAATCAACGTTGCTGATGGTTCATTTTATTACCTTTTTGTTGACAATCCTATGTATTATCTTTTTCCAATACCACATCATTGATGTAAGTGTTAGTTTCAAATATGAAATAAATAAAAGCATTGATTATCAATCAGCATCAACATTTTTTTTAACATGCAGAAAAACCTGTCTCAATGTATCGTCTATTTTATTAATACTTTTCTTGCCTGTACCTTTTATCAATATATGTAAAGAAAGTATTTAGTAACGATTAAAAAATAACTTGGTACATTTTGATATGTCCAATTTGGATACGTCGTGTTCATCTTTTGGGCTGTTTTCGCCCGTTTTCTCAGTCATGATGCCCGCATCACTCCTTCAAAAACGAACAAAAACATCTCCAAAATATGAATAAACTGTACCAACTTATTTTTTAATCATTACTTAAATTTTTTTGGAAACATATCAATCTCTTACAAAATGGTAATGAAAAAGCATTTACTTCTTATATTGAAGACCAGCCACGTCACAGCGGTTCCGTCAAGCACTCATCTCACCTTGGGCGAAATGGTATTGCTGAGTCCTACCCAGATACTTTCTGTTGACTCCACCGAATATTCAGGTAACTTCCTCTTTGACAACGGCTCGTTCAAAGAGTACCATTTCGATGGTGGCTACATCTCAGGGACTGGCACACCAAGCACTTACAAGTACTATGTGAAGGACCACCTTGGCAGCAACAGGATTCTGGCAAGCTACAATGGCACGATTCAGCAGGAGACGCAATACTATCCATACGGAGGCATCCACCACTTCAGCACTAATCAGGGCACACAGAAGTACAAGTACAACGGCAAGGAGCTTGACTTGATGCATGGCTTGAACCTCTATGACTATGGAGCACGGCTGTACGACCCTTTTGGGAACCACGCATTTAGCAAATATGGTTTATGACAATTTTGGCAAAATGGCAGGATTTTCTAAAAAAAAGAAATTATATGATAATTCGCGGATAATTTGCGGTAATTCATGTTTTTTTTAATGCGAAAGGTTCGTGGTTTCTTTCCTAAGAAAACTTATTTCATTTATACCAAGTTATTATTTCATTGTTCCTTAATAATATATTGAAAATAAAAAATACAGTTGATTATGAAAAAGTTTTGTTTTTTATTTCTTGTTCCTATTTTTATAGGACTGACGGCTTGTCATGATGACGAAGAGCCAGAGAAAAAGTATTCTTATCGTTCGTGTCCCAACAAACATCATCCTCACAAAATAGACCTTGGTCTTCCTTCAGGCACGTTGTGGGCTTGTTGCAATGTGGGTGCTTCCTCTCCAGAAGGGTATGGTGGTTATTATGCATGGGGAGAAACGGAAGAAAAAGTTCGTTATGATTGGGAAAATTATAAATACTGCGATGGTTCAGCTGAAACTTGCCATGACTTAGGCACCAATATCATTGGTTCTCAATATGATGTTGCTCATGTGAAGTGGGGTGACTCTTGGCAGATGCCTAATCTTGACCAATTTAATGAACTGTATGAAAATTGTACTCACACATGGGTTTATAGCAATGGTATCTATGGATGTAGATATACAGGTCCAAATGGTGGTAGTATCTTTATACCATTCTCTGGTTTTAAAAATGAATCAGGTTTTAAAGACAGGGATTTACAATCTGTCTTATGGTTCGGTACGAAGTCTGATGATTCATATGCTCACAGTTTTGAAGCAAACAGCTTTACAATTGTGGAACGAATGGAAAGCATAACTGGCTATGGTTTTGCCATAGGTAATTGTGGCCGCTATTATGGACTTTCTGTTCGCCCTGTGGCTAAGTGAAGCGACCATTAGCTTTACAAAATTAAAGGTTCTTCATACCAACATGAGCACTTAACCCGTCATTATCCTTGCGGATAATGACGGGATTTTTGTGTCAAATCTTTGAAAAACAGAAAAGTAACGTGGGTGCAACGAATTGAATAACAGAGCAAGCGGAGTGTTTAAGGTTCTTTCGCATGCTATAGGGAATGGAGGCAGAGGAACAAAGAAATGCTTTTTATGCAGCGCTGTAGGGGATTGACTGAAGCGCTTATGGGGATTCACAGAAACGCTGTAGGGGATTGACTGAAGCGCTATAGGGGATTCACTGAACTTCTACTTTGATTCAACTAAATAAGCGAGGGCTCGTTATCGTTCAAACGAGCCCTCGCTGCGTCTTCAACGAGGGCTCGCTTGAACAACAACGAGGGCTCAACATTTGGCTTACACCGAACTAAAGGTTCAGTAAAAGCGAAGGAAAGCGCGAGTTCAAGCAAAGCAAGACATCGGTAGAAGCAAAAGAACAAATGAAACACGACCATTCATGTTCTGAAAAAACATGAACCTTTAGCTCGGCGTAGCCAATGGTCGTGATGATTGTATGGATGATTGCTCTATTGCTGTTCCAATGAAAAGAAGCTGAAATTGACGGAACCATACGAGCGATGGTCCATGAAATGAGGGGCATCGGTGAAGCTGTAGTCCTTGCCATGCTCTAAAATGAAGATGCCATCGGGGACAAGGATGTCGGCTTCGAATACCAAACGGGGTATGTCTGCCAGATTGTCGAGGGCGTAGGGTGGGTCGGCAAATATGATGTCATACCGTTCGGAGGTTCTTTGGATGAACTTGAAAACATCGGCATGGATGGGAATCCAGTTCTTGTCGCCCAATTCGCGAGCCACCTTTGTCAGAAACTGATAGTGCTTGAAGTCCTTCTCCACGCTGACCACTTTCCGACAGCCACGCGAAAGAAACTCCAGCCCGATGGAGCCTGTGCCTCCAAACAAATCGAGGGCAGCGGGTTCTTCGCTGAAATCCACATAGACATTGGTGAGGATGTTGAACAGTCCTTCTTTGGCAAAGTCCGTCGTAGGACGTGCCTTGAAGGTATGTGGCACGTCGAATCGCTTGTGCTTGTATTTTCCGCCGATGATTCGCATGGAAAAAAAATTCTCCTAAAGAAACGTACAAAATAAACGAAAATAAAAACTTTGTACTTTTAGTAACAATTTTAAAAAAGTAGGGATAAATGACATGAACCTTTAGCTCAGCGTAAGCCAATTGTCTTAGGAAAGAAATTAGAATAATTACTCCAAAAAAATTAAGTGTTGTTTAAAACAAAAAAAACATATTATTTCTGAAAAAATTATTGTAATTATTCTAATTTCTTTCCTCAATAAAATTGTACCAAATTATTTTTTTACGACTACTTAGTCCGTTTCTCTGGAGACCTCTTTAAATTTTTAACTATTAACTTTTAACTTAACCGTTAGAATCCGCAAACCAGGAGTGTTTGCAGGTCGTAAGGAATGAGATGATGGCCGCGTGTGATGGTGTTGCGGAAATCCTCCGTTCGGTCAATCAGCGACACGTTCTTGACGAAATAGCGAATCTGCTCCACGAGTGGACGGCTCCAGTCGTTGTCATCCACCACACAGAGGGAATCGTCGATTTGGTCGAGCCCGAGCTGTTTCCACACGTTCATGATGAAATACTGGCAGTCGCCAATGCCTTGCACTTGGAAGGAATTGATGAAGAGCATCTGGCCTTGGTCGAAACAATAGAGGTTCATCTCGTGGTCGTGGAGATAGACGAACATGCGCTTGCCCGAACCGATGAGGCTCTTCTCGCTGAAGAACTCTACCAATGTGGATGCGGACGCATAGAATCGGGCACGAGGGAAGTCGTCGAGCAGGAGTTGATAGACGTTGCGGTCGAGTCCGAAGATGACAGCCACGCCTGAACGCCGCAGCACATTGTAGGAAATGCGCGTCTGCTCGGATTTGGGAAACACGAAGCGGAAGACATCGTCAATGTGGTCGCGGTCGAAGTCGGCAGCAGGAATGGTGGTGAAATTGCTTGTGCTGATGAGCACGTTCACCCGCTGGTACTGCTCTTTCAGAATCGGTTCCGTCAGGAGTGCTTCCTTGAGATTGGCTGCCAAGGAAATAACAGGGCGCACCTTATATATTTTATAGGTATAAGGCTGCGGCTCTGTTGGAGCATAGACACAAAAAGAAAGTCCATCCGAACTAATACGGATGGACAGACTTTTATGATTGATTGTTGAATCGTTTACCATGAATAAGTCTGAGGTCTAAGGTCTGAAAGTGAAGCGTGGAGCGTGAAGCGATTGAACCGGATGGCATTTTTCATTTTTCACTTCTCACTTTTCACTTTTTACGCCTTTGACTTATTTTCTAAACTTTAAACTCTGAATACAAAATTATTCCCAGTTACCTGCCATCTTGTTGCCAGCATCCTGAAGGTCACCCACGCGAAGACCGTACCATTCGCCCTTTGCGTCGTCGGCATTGTCTTCGAAGAGGTCAGCCTTGTTCTTGCTGAGCTTCTTGAGGTCTGCCTTGAGGTTCTTCACACGCTTGTCGTCAACACCGTACATGTAGTCGTCAAGAGAAGCACGGAACTCAACAAGGTTTTCCCATTCGTTAGCACGGAGGTTGAAAGCATCCTTCTTGCGAAGCTGGATGAGCGCTCCCTCGCGTCCTATTGGAACATACTTCAAGGAGTCAGGATTAGAGATGCCAAGACGTTCAGCAGCAGATACCCACACAGTATCACGCTTGATGAGTCCCTGTCGTACTGCCTGTGCCTCAGTCATACCAGCTTCGAGCTGGTCGTCGGAAAGTTCGCCTTCCTTCACCACGTGGTCGATAGCTCTTTCGTTCTTCACCCAGTCGATGAGCGAGTCGATGGTGCCGCAGTAGTATCCATTCACCATTTTGAATTGTTCCTCTGCACTGCGAATCTCCCAAAGGCGGTTCTTAACAAGTTGTTCTCTTTGTGCCTTGACTTCGTCGAAAGCAATGTCACTGTGAATACTCTGGTAGCAAGCCCATGCCAATCCAAGAGTCAGAATTAACAGAATAGCGTTAACAATTGGTCTTTTCATTGTGTATTTTTATTTTTATTTTGTAATTTCGCAGTTGAATCTTGAAAATATTGCTCGCTCGGCCTCTTTTTAAGGTTAGAATCAGGTGATAAAACAATATTCGGTTGCAAAAATAATAAAAAGGTTTGAAAAGCGGTACTTACATTCGCGTTTTTTTTACAAAAAGATGATTAAAGACTACCTAAAAGAGCAAATTTTAGTGAATTTTGGTTATTCTCCAACGCAAGACCAAGAAAAAGTGTTGGACTCATTGGCTGAGTTTGTCTTCTCGCCCAATGCCACCGAGATTTTCCTGTTGCGCGGTTTTGCTGGAACAGGAAAAACATCCCTGCTGGGCGCATTGGTAAAGACGCTGGAGGAGCAAAAACTGCCTTGCGTGCTCATGGCTCCCACGGGCAGAGCTGCAAAAGTGTTTTCGCTCTATGCCAATCATGCAGCCTTTACCATCCACAAGAGAATCTACCGACAAAAGTCCATTGACCAAGATTCTATCTTCTCGCTCAACTTCAACATGCTCCACAACGTGATGTTCATCGTGGACGAAGCATCGATGATTAGCGACGCCGCCGATTCCGCCTTCCTGCGCTCTTCACTCCTCGACGACTTAATCCAGTTTGTGTATGCTGGCGACCAAGGATGTCGCCTCATCCTCGTGGGCGACACGGCTCAGTTGCCCCCAGTGGGCGAAGGAGAGAGTCCCGCCCTTCAGCCCAGCGTGCTGCAAGGCTATGGCATGACTGTGCGAAGCGAAACGCTCACACAGATTGTCCGTCAGAAAAGCGAATCAGGAATCCTCTGGAATGCAACTCGGCTCAGAGAAATGATTGACACGGAAAATGTGTTCGACCTGCCACGCATCCGCTTCAAGGGCTTCGCCGACGTGAAGAACGTACCTGGCGATGAACTCATCGAAGCCATCAGTTCATGTTACTCGCGCTACGGGCTTGACGACACGATGGTGGTGACTCGCAGCAACAAGCGAGCCATTGTCTATAACAACGGCATCCGCAACCAAATTCTCGGACGCGAAGAGGAACTCTCGTCGGGCGACTTGCTGATGGTGGCCAAGAACAACTACCACTGGCTGGGGGACAAGAACGGCGACTTCATAGCCAACGGCGACATTGCCACGGTGCGACGAGTGAGAAACATCCGAGAAATGTACGGATTCCGCTTTGCCGACTGCGAACTACAATTTCCAGACTACGACGACTTGCAAGTGGAAGCCACCGTTCTGCTCGACACGCTCCATTCGGAAGCCTCTGCCCTCACCCGCGAGCAGCAAGAACAGCTCTACAACCGAGTGCTGGAAGACTATGCCGACATTCCTACAAAAAAGGAACGCATGAAGAAACTGAAGGAAGACCCTTACTTCAATGCGCTCCAAGTGAAATACGCTTACGCAGTTACTTGCCACAAGGCACAGGGCGGACAATGGAGCCAAATCTTCATCGACCAAGGTTACATGACAGAGGAAATGCTGGGACCCGACTATTTCAGATGGCTCTACACCGCCATCACTCGCGCCACCCACACGGTGCATTTCGTCAATTGGCGCAGCAACCAGATATTAGACGAAGAAGCGTGAAGAGTGAAGCGTGGAGCGTGAAGAGTGGAGAGTGAAGCGTGGAGAGTGAAGCGTGAAGCGTGGAGAGTGAAGAGTGGAGCGTGTACTTTGTACTTTGTTCTTTGTACTTCTTTCCGCCTTTGACCTTTGACTTATTAACCGGTTTTCCACCAAATAAATTCAACTTTTCGATAAAAAGATGAGTGTTTTATCAAATTTGGAAAAAATAAGTCCTTAAAAAATCATTTTAGAACCAAAAAGTTCTTATATTTGCAAACAGAAATATAAAACAGTCACAATTATACATGGAAATCTTCTCACACATCATCCCACATTTTGGCTCAGGTAAGTCGCTCACCATCGATGTCAAAGAAGCAGGAACGCTCTCTAATCTCATCAGCGAAAGTGATAAATATAAGGTATCGTCGCTCACGTTGAGCGGAGTCATCAATGGAACCGACTTCCGATTTCTTCGTGACATGGCAGGCTACAGCTACAAAGGTGTTCACACCAAAGGCATCCTGCACGAACTGGACATGACAAATGTGAGAATCGTGAAAGGAGGCGATGTTTATGTGCAGCAGCAAATGATCAGCTTGACTGTTAAGGCAGATGACGAGATGCCAGAGCGCGTTTTCCGCAAATGCTATGCTCTGAAAAAAGTGAAGTTGCCAAAGTCCATCAAAGCAATTCAGGCACATGCCTTCGAACGCTGCAAGAACCTCCGCACTGTCGATATACCTGAAGGCGTGGAGCGCATCGGTGCCCGTTCTTTCCGTCTGTGCGAATCGCTGAAATCCATCAAGTTCCCTTCCACACTGAAGGAGGTGGAAGGAGAAGCCTTCGAGGACATTTTCGGACTGAGCAAAATCACGTCGCTGGCTGTGGAACCTCCAAAACTGAGTTTCGACTCTTTCTTCAACGACAACTACGACGAAATCAAGCTCTACGTTCCACAAGGTTCCATGTCCAATTACAAGCGAGGACACTTCTGGTCGAAATTCAAGAAGCTACAAGAAGCCTAATGCACAAATCATTGTGCATCATTTATATCTAACTATTATAATTTACCTAATTGAATGAAAGCGGATTTGGACATTGCCAAATCCGCTTTTTTTATGTTGCTTCGCATATAAAGTGAAAAATGAAAAGTGAAAAGTGAAAAATGCCATTCGGATGGTCAATCTTTACTTTTTCATTTACGAAATTTTTCACTTTTCATTTTTCACTTTTCACTTTCCAAACATCACAGTTCTGCCAATTCAATCACCTTGTTGACAGCGTCTCTCAAGCCATCCACGTTCTTGCCACCAGCTGTAGCGAAGTGAGGCTGACCACCGCCACCACCTTGAATGAGCTTGGCAGCTTCACGGATAATCTTGCCAGCGTGCTTGCCTGCCTTCACGAGGTCGTCGGTAAATGCCACCGTCAGGTTTGGTTTCACACCTTCAGCCGCACCAAGTGCCACGAGCATATTCTCTGGGAACTGGGCACGGAGCTGGAAGGCAATGTCCTTGGCAGACTGAGCATCAGCAGGAATGACACCCGAAATCACCTTCACGCCATTCACCGTCTCGGCATTCTTGATGAGTTCCTTCTTCAGTTCCTGAGTAGCCTTTGCCTTGAATTCTTCCACACTCTTCTTCAGCTCTGCATTCTCTTCAATGGATTTCTGAATCGTGCCAACGAGGTCAGGCGCATTGTTGAAGAAAGAGCGCAACTGAAGCAACGTGTCCTGGAACTTGTCGAGCATCGTCTCCACAGCCTTGCCCGTGATGGCCTCAATGCGGCGAACACCAGCAGCAATGGAACTCTCTGACGTGATTCGAACCATACCAATCTGACCGGTCGCCTTCACGTGGCAACCACCACAGAACTCAACCGACGTGCCAAACTGAACTACGCGCACCCTGTCGCCATACTTCTCGCCAAAGAGAGCGATGGCACCGAGTTTCTTTGCCTCTTCGATTGGATAGTCGCGATATTCCGTGAGAGGAATGTTCTGGCGAATCTTCTCGTTCACCAAGTGTTCCACCTCGCGAATCTGCTCAGGGGTCACTTTCTCGAAGTGGCTGAAGTCGAAGCGCAGATAGTCAGGAGTGACGAGCGAACCCTTCTGCTCCACATGAGTGCCAAGCACCTGTCGCAGCGCCTCATCGAGCAAGTGCGTACAAGAGTGGTTTGCCTCCGTAGCACGACGTTTCTCCACATCCACACATGCCATGAATTCAGCCTCTGGCTGGTCTGGCAACTTGTCAACAATGTGGATGCTGAGGTTATTCTCCTTCTTCACATCAAGCACATTGATGGTTTCGTTCTCATTGACGAGCACACCCTGGTCGCCCACTTCACCACCCATCTCGGCATAGAAAGGAGTCGTGTCGAGCACCACCTCGTAAGCCGTGCTCTTCTTTGCCTTCACCTCACGATACTTGAGGATGTGGCAGGAGTATTCCGTATAGTCGTAACCCACGAACTGGCTCTCACCTTCAGCGAGCACCACCCAGTCGCCAGTCTCCACTTGTGCAGCATTGCGGGCACGGTCCTTCTGTTTCTTCATTTCAACATTGAAACCAGCCTCATCCACTGTCATGCCGTTTTCACGACAAATCAATTCGGTGAGGTCGAGAGGGAAACCGAAGGTGTCGAACAGCGTGAAAGCCTTGTCGCCAGCTATCTCTGTCTTGCCAGCAGCCTTCGTTTCCTCCATCACGCCCGTGAGCAACTTGATACCGTTTTCGAGTGTGCGAAGGAAAGAGTCCTCCTCTTCCTTCATCACCTTCATGATGAGTTCCTTCTGTGCAGGAAGCTCAGGGAATGCCTCACCCATCTCTCCGATGAGAGTTGGCACAAGCTTATAGATGAATGCCTGCTTCTGTCCGAGGAACGTGTAACCATAACGAACAGCACGGCGCAGGATTCGACGAATCACATAACCAGCCTTGGCATTGCTTGGCAACTGACCGTCAGCAATGGAGAAGGCGATGGCACGCAAGTGGTCTGCAACGACACGCATAGCCACGTCAGTCTTTTCCTCAGCGCCGTACTTGATGCCGCACATGTCGCTGAGCACCTTGATGATTGGTTGGAAAATGTCGGTGTCGTAGTTGGAATGCTTGCCCTGCAAGGCACGAACCAAACGCTCGAATCCCATACCCGTGTCAATTACGTTCATGGCAAGCTTCTCCAGACTGCCATCAGCCTTGCGGTTGAACTGCATGAAGACGAGATTCCAGATTTCAATCACCTGCGGGTCGTCCTTGTTCACGAGTTCGCGTCCTGGCACCTTTGCCTTTTCTTCTGCGGTGCGCGAATCGAGATGGATTTCCGAACAAGGTCCACAAGGACCCGTGTCGCCCATTTCCCAGAAGTTGTCGTGCTTGTTACCATTGATGATGTGGTCAGCAGGCACGTGCTTCAACCAGTACTGTGCAGCCTCGTTGTCGCGCTCGATGTTCTCTTCAGGAGAACCCTCGAACACCGTCACGTAGAGGTCCTCAGGGTTGAGTTTGAGCACATCCACCAAGTACTCCCAAGCCATGTCGATGGCTCCTTCCTTGAAGTAGTCGCCAAACGACCAGTTGCCGAGCATCTCGAACATGGTGTGGTGATAAGTGTCGTGACCCACCTCTTCCAAGTCGTTATGCTTGCCACTCACGCGCAGACACTTCTGTGTGTCGGCACGGCGACGAGGCTCTGGGTCGGTTGTACCTAAGATAATGTCCTTCCACTGGTTCATACCTGCATTGGTGAACATCAGCGTAGGGTCATCCTTGATAACCATTGGCGCACTTGGCACAATGGCATGTCCCTTGCTTTCAAAGTATTTTTTGAAAGACTCGCGTATTTCTTTTGCTGTCATAATCTAAATTTGCAAATCCTTTTACCCGTATGAAAAAGATTCATACACGTCATTTTTCGAAAAACGCTGCAAAGTTACACATTTTTATCCATTTAGCAAGTGAGAGCGAATGAAAAAAGAATGCAATTATTGAAGCTCAAGGTTTAGATTGCACTTCTAAGTTATCGTAAAAAAAAATTGATACAATTTTTTCGGAAAGAAATTATAACAAATTAGAATAATTATATCAGAAATAATATGTATTAGTTTTTTATGTCCCACGGAAAGAATGGAAAGAACGGAAATCTTTGCTCGGCGAAACCAATTATTCGTAAATTTTTTCATAATTAATTCGCAGTCAATTCGCATTAAACACAAAAACAATTTTCTTGGAGTAATTATGATAATTATTCTAATTTCTTTCCTAAGACAACAAGTGTCATTTATACCAAGTTATTATTTCATTGTTCCTAAAGGACTTCAATATCACTTTAGCTTCTCCTCTGCCACCTTCACAGCTATTCGCACGAACGTTCGTTTTGATTTCTGCGGACGTTCATACAAAAGAAAATGGACGTTCAAACGAAACACTTTGAACGTCCATTCTCTTTTTACAAGCTCAGGTAATAACAAAGCTTATACCAGTTGAAGAGGGAAACACTCGGCCTGTTGCTGCAAAGATTCTTGCGGACCAAGGCACGAGTCAACACGCTCAGCAACTTGACGATGAGTACCACGCCCGTGATTTTCAGCCAGCGCACGGTGCGGAGCAGGCGAACATTGTCGCCAAAGAGCGATTCGTGCTTTTTCAGTGTGCGAAGCGCCTCCTCGGTCTTTGCCACAAACACGGGGTTCGACTCGATGTCGTTGTTCTGCAAAGGATTGTCAATGAAGAAAATTTCATACCCCTTCTCTTTCACCTGCATTCCGAAGAGCACGTCCTCATAACCATAGTCGGTGAAGGTCTCATCGAACTTCACATCGTCGAACACCTTTTTCTTGATGACGAAGCAGAAGGAACTGAATGGAGCCTTGGGGTTGGCATTGAGCTTGTCTGCCTTCATGATTTTCTCCGACTCCAGTTCGTATTTATATCGAAGGTTGTTGGCTTTCAGCCCCATGTCCATTGGGTGCATCATGCCGCCACACACCACGTCGTGCTGTTCCATCACCTTCAGGTAGGCTTCGAGGAATTGAAGATAAACCACTTGACCATCGCAATCCATGAACATGAGGTAATCATACTTGGCTTTCTTCGCCAGGAAATTACGAATGGCAGCACGCCCAAGGTTTTCCTTCAAGGCTATATACTGGCAATGCTCCATCTTGCCGATTTCTGCATTTTCTTTCTCCAGCTTGGCATCAGTGGATGCATCGTCGGCAACAATGATTTCGAAATTCACGTTCTGATGAAGTGCCTGTTCGCATAAAGCTTGAACAAGTTTTGTGCAATTAAAGTTATAGACAGGTATTAGAATTGATAAAGACATAAGTTCTATTGATGAATTGAGTGTTCAAAATTAACGTTTTTTTTTCACTCAATGTATTTTTTCAACAAAAAACTTGCAGCGTTGTACTAAACAGTGCAATTTTTTCGTTATTTTTGTCAAAAACTAATCCGTGAAATGTTGAAACTCGATGTTCTCATCTGCACCATCGATGCAGGAATCCAGCATGTCCCGAAGGTTCTGCTCGAACCCGCGGAAGGGGTATTCTATGTCGTGTCGATGCAATACACCGAGGATCATTTTCTGCAACAAGTGCCTGAGGTTCTGAAGCAACGTGCCGACGTGAAACTATGCTACCTGCAAGGACGAGGACTTTCACGCAATCGCAACATGGCACTGAGCCACGCCACCTCCGACATTCTGCTCATTGCCGACGACGACGAACGGCTCACGAAGGAAGGCATCGAGAGCATCATAGCCACTTACGAGCAGCAACCCCAACTCGACATTGCTCTCTTTCGGATGACGGACGAACAAGGCCGTTTCTTCAAGCGATACCCCAACCAGCAGATGCCTTACGAAAAGGCTGTGAAGCAGGGCTATTACGTTGCTTCGTGGGAAATGACAATGCGGCGAACTGTGGTGGAAAAGGGATTGCGCTTCAACCCGCTGTTTGGTTTGGGTTCAGAGCAACTGGCTTGTGGCGAAGAGGATGTCTTTCTGAAAGATGCACTCGACCAAGGACTGCGGATTGACTGCGTGCCCATCGTGATTGGCAGTACCGACCCGCACACCACGGGTGAACTATTCACAACATCGCCCAAGGTGCAACGCTCCAAAGGTGCCACCTTCGCCTATTGCTATGGCACGGTCAACGCCCTCTTTCGCTGCGCCAAAGAGTCGCTCCACCATTTCGTCTTTCACGGCAAAAACCCTTTTCCATTGTTCTGGAACCAATGGAAAGGCATACAGTATGTGAAACGGAAACACGATCATGTCTAAACTATCTATACTCATCCCCACATACAACTACGACGTTAGCCAGTTGGTACACGACCTGCTTTCCCTCAGCGAAAAGGAGCAGGTGGATGCCGACATCACCGTTGGCGACGACGCATCCACCGATGCCCACTGCATCCAGCAGAACCAAGCGTTGGAGCGTCTGCCCCATGTGAGAATCATAAACAACAAGCACAACTTGGGACGGGCAGAAATCCGCAACCGCTTGGCGCAAGAATGTCAGGGAGAATGGATTCTTTTCATCGACAGCGATGCACAAGTGCCACCCGAGTTCTCGCTCAAGAGCTACTTGGAGGAAGGGAAACGGAGCGAGGTGGTGTGTGGCGGACTCTATCATCCTGCCACCAATCCGATGCCCGAAGCCAGCCTTCGCTTCAAGTACGAACGCCGTGCAGACCAAAGGCGTTCGGCTGAAATTCGAAGCAAAACGCCTTATCAACATCTCACCACCTTCAACATCTTCATTCGTCGCAGCACTTTTCTCCAGATACAGTTCGACAAAGACTGCAAGGAATATGGGTATGAGGACGCACTGTTTGGTGCAGAACTGAAAAAGCGCAACATCAGCATTTCGCACATCAACAATCCGCTCATCCATCTCGGTCTGGAGCCCAACGCCATCTATTTGCAGAAGGCAGAGACCGCTCTCCGCACCTTGGTGGGATTGCAGGGAAAGATGCAAGGACTGAGCCATGTGGAGAATGCAGCACACAAACTGGAACAATTCCATGTGGCAGCTATCTTCAAGGACTGTTTCCTCCTCTTTTCGCCCCTGCTACGCAAAAATCTTCTCAGCGACCATCCCTACCTCTTCCTCTTCTCCCTTTATAAGTTAGGTTATTATCTCAACATCAAAAAGAGTGAAAAGCTTCGGTAAGTTAAAAATTAAAAGTCAAAAGTTTAGAATGCCAATGAGCTGCGACTTCTTAACTTTCAACGATTAACTTTTAACTCTCCAAGACTTTTCACGCTTCACGTTTTTTTCCAATGCAACAAAGCACCTTTCTTCTCACCATCGTTGTTCCCTTTCTGAATCGTTCCAACTATTTGCCGCATACCCTGCAAAGCATAGCAAAAACGAACCAACGTCCACCACTGCACCTAATACTGGTTGACAATGGTTCGACGGACAATTCAGTAGAAGTGTGCGAACGCTTTGCTGCCGCCAATCGCTCGTCGGATTTCATCATCACCCTCACATCAGAACCAACCGCAGGTGCCTACGCTGCCCGCAACAAGGGGTTGGCTCTCTGCACTACACCTTATATATATTTCTTCGACTCCGACGATGAATTTGATGCTGACTTCTTCACCTATCTCACCCCCGAACTGAAAAAAGCAGCCGACGAACAACTCGATTTGCTCGCTCTGACCACTCGGCAGCGTGTGGAAGGAAAAACCGTGGTGCGCCAATTCCGAGAGACATCCGACGTGACGGCGCAAATCCTCATTTCGCATCTTGCCACGCAATCGATGCTATTCCGCACGGAATTTCTGCGCCAAATAGGTGGTTGGACCTCAGTCCGCGTGTGGGACGACTGGGAACTGGGTGTGCGTGCCCTACTCCATCGCCCACGAATGCGTTGGTATGTGGATCATCCTTTCCACTTCATCGATGTACACCCCGACAGCATCACGGGTGGCAACTTCTCTTCCCGCTATGAGCGACAACTCGATGTCCTGCGCGTCGTGCATCAGCAACTGTCTGCATCGTCCGACCTCCAAGCACTCTACTACCGCCACTGCATCCTGGCAGGACAACTGTTGCGAGAAAAGAATCCGTCTGCTGTGAAAGAATGTACACAGCAGACGGACGAACTTTTTCCAAAAGAGAAAAACCTTTTCGGACGTTTTCTCAAGCAATACGTTGCATTCGGTTTCCGTGGAGCATGGAAACTCGCTTATCTTGCATGCAACGTTATGAATGAAAAATGAAGAATGGTTACTATGCTTAAATGAAGAATGAAGAATATATTTTACTCTGCTTATTGGATGAGTAACTTTAATTCTACATTCTACATTCTTCATTCTTCATTCTTCATTTTATTATTCTTCATTTTTCAACTCTCCCAAGTCGTAAGTAATCGTGTTGTTCTCTGCTTTTGAAATGTCCACATAAGTGCTTTCCGTCTTTTTCCAGAACCAGTAAAGCATAGCAACACATGCAAGGATAGTGACGACCATGAGGGCAGTTGCAGTGCCATGCCCCAACATCGAATCAAATGTCATGTCATTCGCTTTGTCGCCATAGATATTCATCAGCAGCACAGAGAACGAGTTGTTCAGAATGTGGCAAAGGGTAGTAAGGACAAGACTGCCTGTGCGATAATAAACCACACCGAACACCACTCCCAAGAAACCTGCAAACGGAACCTGCGCAGGATTGCCATGAGCCATACCGAAGATGAACGCAGAAACAAGAATTACCACCCAAGGATTCAATCCCTTCTTCAGCAACGGACGCATGATACCGCCACGGAAAACGATTTCCTCACAGATAGGCCCGAACACACCTATTGCCAAAAAGCCAAGCACATTCTTCGACATACCCATGAACAGTTCTTCCATCCAGTTCTCCAGTTCCAATTGCTCAGTCATGATGTTGAAACCAACCAATCCCAACACCACAGCAACCACACCAATCAGTGCAGCCTCATACTTGCAACCCACACTTTTGAACGAACTCCGAAGGTCGTATGGAGGCATAATCATCAGCACAACAGCCGTGATGATAGAAGACACCAGCAGCGTCACAGACATCCAAAACGACTTGTCAGCATTGGGATTAATGGCAAGAGCCATTCCTAACGGCAGAGAGGCAACCACCTGCACCAACAAGTAAATGATAAAAGCCACAAAAGGCCAAACAAATGCTTTTACGTATTTCATTTCTGTTCCTTTTTATTCTTATTTCAATAAAAAATCGGGGCAAAGTTACAATATAAATTGGAATAGCACAAACAAATCCAAATTAAATAAAGAAGGAAAAAGCTACTTTCTTCCTCTCAAGTTCAGCGTTTCTCCGCCGAAGCCCATTTTTTTACCCTTCCATCATCATTCATCATTTTTAATTCTTAACTTTGCAGGCAAATATACTAAAAAACTGAAACCTAATCATTATTACTAACATCACAATGAAAAAACTTTTCACCTTACTAACACTGATGCTTGCCATCAGTAGCACCACCTTCGGAGGCAAGAAAGTACACACGCTGGGCGACTCCACGATGGCACCCTACGAAGAATCAGCAACCGTCACACGAGGATGGGGCATGTACTTCGGCAACTTCCTCACCAACGGATGGACATCCATCAACTACGCAAGAGGCGGACGCGACTCACGCGGAGGCTACAACGAACTCTGGCAAACCGCCAAGAAACAAGTGGAAGCAGGAGACTACGTCATCATCACCTTCGCACACAACGACGAGAAGAACAACGGCATGGACGGCTATGCACTCAAAGCCTACTACGAAAGCATCGGAGACGCAGCCAGCGCAGCAGCCGTTGACCTCCGCGGAACAGTACCTACCACCACCTACAAAGAGTGGCTCGGCAAGATAGTGGACGAAGCAAAAGCACTCGGAGCCATTCCCATCATCTGCTCCCCAGTGTGCCGCAGCTACTTCAACGGAAACACCATCCGCCGCAACGGTCGCCACGACCTCGGAGAAAACTACCAAGTGCTGACAGCCAACGGACCAAAAGCAGGAACCAAGCTCCCAGAAACCGACCACACCATGGACTATGCCTACCAGTCCGAACAGCTGGCAAAAGAGAAGAACGTGCATTTCATCGACCTCACCACCGCCACCAAGCAACTCTACGAAAGCTACGGCGACAGCAAGTGCCACGAGATGCTATTCGACGGCGAAGGCTCCACCCACTTCAACACCACCGGCGCCCTCCTCGTCGCACGTGAATGTGCCCGACTGATGAAAGCACAAGGCATCCTTGCCGACAACATCACCATACCCACCGACCTCAGCGTCTCCCCAGCACAAGCCGACCTCGGCGAAGCCTACAAAGGACAGACACTGCAAAAAGAACTCACACTGAACGGCTTCGGACTCTCACCAGAAAGCGGCACCATCAACATCACCGCCACCGACGGCATCCTACTATCCCTCAACAAGACCGACTGGCAGTCCTCCCTCACCGTCAGCTATTCAGCCTCCACCCTCGTCAAAACATTCTATGCCAGCGTCACACTGGAGAACGTGGGCGAAACCACAGGCACCATCCTCGTGCAGCAAGGCGACAAGCAAATCGAAGTGCCCGTGCAAGCAAAAGCCGTCATACTGGAAGGCGGAGCCGAAGTGAACGTCTATTGGCGACTGGAATCAGACGACAGCTACACCCTCACCGGCCCAGCCACCGTCCAGCCCGAATCCTGGCAAGGCATGTACGTGCAACGCTACTCCGCACCCAACAGCAAGACCGTTTGGCCCGAAGAGACAGGCTACGACGCATCGCGCAAGATGCAGCGCAACCTCCTCATCGGAGATGCCTGGCCCGACGGAGAAATCGACGACAACCCCGACCGCTACATACAGTTCGGCATACAGCCCAACGTAGGCAACGACCTGAAGATAAGCAACATCAGCCTCTACGCCTGTGGAGCCGGAGGCAACGGCATGTGCGCCCACATCTACTACTCCACCGACAACTTCGAAACCCGCACCACCATCAGCGAGCACAAGTCCTTCGTCGCCAACAACCCAGTCTTCATACAGACACAGCCCGTACTCACCGTGAAAGACGGCGAAACACTCCTTCTGCGCATCTACCCTTGGTACAACGGCAGCGCAACAGGCAAGACACTCTGCATCAGTGACATCACCATCAGCGGCATGGCATTCGATTCCACCTCAGCCAGCATCTCCACCCTCAACACCGACAACACCTCCACCACCATCTACACCCCCGACGGTCGCCCAACCCCAACCCTCCACCGAGGCATCAACATCGTCCGTCAGTCCTCCACCGACAACACCATCACAAAGAAAATCCTCAGATAAGCGCCAAGAAGAACATACAGGCGCATACCTTTGCTTGTATAGAACCATCAGTTCAGCGAAAGCCAATCATTCATTCGATTCTACTAAATCAACCTTTCGATTCCACTAAATAACCGAGCCTTCGTTGTTGTTCAAGCGAGCCTTCGTTATCACAACACCGAAGGCTCGCTGCTTCAACAACGAGCCCTCGCACATATAGTAGCATCAAATCATCGCTTCACTCAATCCCCACACGCGCTGCCGACAATTCCCTAAATTGCTTCACAAAAAGCATTCCCTTGTCCCATTGTCCTTATGTCCCCTTTTCTTCTTCGTGTTCATTTGTGACAATTCGTTGATTCTTTTTTGTTGTTATTGAAAATTATCACTACTTTTGCCGTGTGAATTCAAAAATTACGTCGAACCAACTAAATAATTATTTCTTTAAGAAACAGATAGTAAACACTTATTAGAAACGCAAAGCAGAGTTTTTCCCTGCTCAAAGAGACAAATAACTACAATTATTCACTCGGCGTTTCTGCTCAACATCTAACATAAATACTTGGACTTTAAGTCCTTGTTCTCGACTCTGTGAATTACCGCTAATTATTCAACCAAGAGAGCAAGCGATGAAGGTTCACGTCCATTGGGCGTGAACTGTTCGTGCTTTTCTTTGGTGAAGGTTTGCTTAGCGGTAGCCTACAGAGCGGAAAAGTTACAGAGCAGTTCCGCCTTTTTAATTTAACAAACATGAAAAATTTTATCTCAAATGCCTATTCTTTGGAATACTTTCTTTTATTGGCATCAAAGCTGTAGCATACAACTATGAAATAGATGATATTTATTATAATCTCAATGAATCAAATCAAACGGCAACCGTAACGTATTATTCTAGTTCTGGACAAGGTTCCTATGCTCACTATTATAGTGATTACAAAGATGAAGTAATAATACCAGAATCTTTTTACTATGATGGAATAGAGTATCGTGTAACATGCATCGGACAGCATGCATTCCAAAATTGTAGTGAATTGAAAAACATTGTAATTCCCAATAGTGTGACAAATATTGAAGGTAATGCATTCCAGGACTGTATAGGCTTAACCACTATTACTATTCCCAATAGTGTGACAAATATTGATGGTAATGTTTTTTATGGTTGCAGAAATTTGACTTCCTTAATTATTGGTAACAATGTGGCCAGTATCGGCTATTATGCGTTTTCTGGTTGTAGCAACTTGAAATCTATAGTTATTCCTAACAGAGTTACATTTATAGGTGGCTATGCATTCATTAACTGAACCTTCAAAAAAAGTGAATGTAGCGAGTGCAACTACTTCACCCTCCCCCAAAGCGATTGCAGAAACTGCTATGACATCGTCAATCGCTGATACAGCTAATGATGCTGACACTTCTAATGAATCCAAGGATTCTAACGAAAGCACCCATTCAACGGCATCCAACAGTACAGTTGCTTTCGGTGATTTCAACGCTAACGATGCTACCTCTTCCTTTGACCAATTGAAGGTCATATACAGGAAGGTTGGTAACAACGAATCGCAAGCCTTTGGCATATGGCAGCAACTGAGCGAAAGTGAGCGAACGGCTGCATTCGCACATACCCAGCGATTGCAAGGTGACCTGAGTTTACGTTCCTATCTCTATGTCTATCTGCGAGACAAGGAGTGGATGAAGGCAATGTAGCTATGAAGTAGAGGGCTTGCCCGATGCTTGCCACATAAAACAAGCATCGGGAAGCTCATTACCCGTTCCGATTATCATCAGGCGGTGGACTGACCAGATAAATCTGCAAGCAGAGGTCACGGAATCTGGCATTAAGCCATTCTTACACATGGCAGGCCATGAATTTCGGAGCCGATGCCAAAGGATAATATCAAGCGTGTAAAATCGGCTTGCCGATGCCACATTTTTCAAGTAGTGGGAAGCCTAATACCCCATCTCCACTTCGTTTGATTGGGGTTTGCCACTTCAAAGCAAGCCCATTGTGATATTTCTAGGGCTAAATCCATAGACTTGTGTGAGAGAATTAGCGACCCCAAGGAACTGATGAAGAACATACTCCCTGCGTATTTGTTCTCAGTGGCATTAGTTTAGGTTGTGATACCTTCAGTGACCTCACCAAATTGAGATGGAAAGAAAAAACAGAATGGTTGGGTAATTAGTGGATTCGTATTTGAACGAAATGACACAAAAAAACACTTTGGCTTGTCAAAATCCGTCTTTTCTATAAAAAAATCAAAAAAAATGCAGATAATCGAAGTATTATGCTTTATTTTGCAATAATTTCATTATCTTTATGGTCAGAATTTGACAAACCAATACAAGGTAATTATATGTACAATTTAAATGAATTAGCATTTGAGGCAATACTTGAAAACGTAAAGCAATTAAGCAATGGCAACCCTTTTATGAAGTTGGCTATTGATAGGGTTTCGTATGAGTATAATAGAGAGCAATACAATGATTGTCTTCGTCATATTGATGATGAAAACAATCAAATCGCCCACCTTTATAATCAGATAAGTCAACGTGGAGGCTTTATAACTCCTTATGAACAGCAAGAACTACTACGACATATTCAATTGCGAAGTGAATATGAAGTAAAAAGCATGAAGCATTTCATGGCAGGTGGCAAAGATGCTGGAGATTTAGTGAATATTTTAGTTTCGAGGTGAAATGCTACCTTTTTGAGTTAGTGGGTATGTCTGAGTTAGAGTGTTTAAAACTATAAAATACAATTATTATGAAGAAGTTAAATAAAGATGAACTTATCAAGAGTGCAGAATCATTCTGCAAACAAGAAAGTGGAAAATACAGAAAAGAACTGTTTGGCGTGACTGATGGCAAGGCCGTAGGTACATTTGTGGAGCATTTATTCCAGGACTATCTTTCCGAACATTATGAAATGAAAGTTGGTAGTTCCGCAAATGGCTTGGATTTGCCCTCTGTTAATACTGATATTAAGGTTACGTCTATCAAACAGCCGCAATCCAGCTGCCCGTTCAAGGATAGCAAGCAGAAAATCTATGGTCTTGGCTACAACCTCATTGTTTTTGTCTATAAGAAGGCCGATGACATGAAACAAAAGAAAGGAATGTTGGAATTTGTTTCTTGCACTTACATCGATAAGAGCAGAACCGCCGACTACCAAACTACTACAGGCCTTAGGCAAATCATTGAGAACAAAGGAAATGCTGATGACATCTTCGCTTTTCTGAATGACCACAAAATCCCTTCGGATGAAGTTACGTTGATGAATATGGCAAAAGATATTCTCAAGAACAAGCCTGCGATAGGTTATCTTACTATTTCTAATGCTTTACAATGGAGATTGCAATATGGACGAATCGTTACATTGAATGAGACCGTGGATGGCATATCTCCTATCGTCAAATATGAAGCTAACATAGAAAATGAGTGAGATAGTAGTAAATGAAAAAAAAGGAGAGTATGGTGATTGGCAAACAAACTTGCCACTTGCCTTATCTGTTTGTGAACATATAAAAGCCCAAGGAATTCGTCCACAGGTTATAGTGGAGCCTACCTGTGGTCTGGGCAATTTCATTATTGCCGCTTTGCTCACATTTGACTCCATCGAGGACGTATATGGTATAGAGATCTACAAGCCATACTTGGATGCCTTGAATGAAAAACTTCAGACTTTCGGTAGTTCATTGGACTACATCAATGTTCATCTTTACCATGAGAACATCTTTGATTTTGATTTTAGGCAAATAACAGAAAATGTAAATGGAAGAGTCGTTCTTGCCATTGGAAACCCGCCTTGGGTGACCAATAGCAAACTTAGCGAGATTGGAAGTGACAATTTACCAATCAAGACTAATTTCAAGAAAACAAAGGGTCTTGAAGCTATTACAGGTAAGGCAAACTTTGACATTGCAGAATATATCAGCATTCAAATCATCGAAAAGTTCTCTGCTGAGAATGTCCATTTTGCATTTCTTCTAAAGAACTCGGTCATTAAAAATCTAGTATATGAGCAAAAGGCTGGCAAAGCTTCTTTATCGAATATCGCCCAGTATAACATTGATGCTCAAAAGGAGTTTGGAGTATCTGTGTCTGCTGCGTTATTGTCTATGCGTCTTTTTGGCGGTCACGAAAGAATCTGTCAAGTTTTCAACTTCTACACGAAATCATCATTAAATAGTTTCGGATGGGTTAAGGACAAATTCGTAGCTGATGTGGATAATTATGTCAAGACACAGATGATAGATGGTATATCTCCTTTTACGTGGCGATCAGGCTTGAAACACGATTGTTCTAAGGTAATGGAGTTGTTTGAGGATAATGGCAAGTATATGAACGGGCTTGGCGAGGTCGTTGACATAGAGGATGAAGTAATCTACCCCCTGATTAAGAGTTCTGATATCAAGGGAAAAGTTATTTGTCAATCTCGTAAATATGTAATTGTAACACAGCATAGCGCGAATGAGGACACGAAATTGATGAAGGATAAATATCCAAAAGCGTATCATTATTTGTCGGAACATGCTGAGTTATTGGACAATCGCAAAAGCTCCATCTATAGAGAAAGGCCAAGATTCTGCATGTTTGGCATTGGTGACTATACGTTCAAAAAATATAAAGTAATTATTTCGGGCCTTTACAAGCAGACTACTTTTTCTATGGTCTCAGAAATTGACGGGAAAATTGCAGTCTGTGACGACACATGCTATATGCTTGGTTTCGATGACTACGTTGTGGCACGAATTGTACAAGAGATCCTAAATAGTCAGCAAATTCAAGACTTTATGGAATCCATTTGTTTCTACGATGCCAAGCGAGCAATCAACAAGGATATGCTGATGCGAATAAATCTTTTGCCAGCTCTCAAAACGTTTGATTGTAAGACTATTGGGCTTACGAAGGAAGAAGATGAGAAAGCGATAGATTTTATTCTCCAACATTGCAATGCCGTAACCGCTCAGCAGAGCATTGACTTTGAAGCAGTACGTGCAGAGTACCCGAATGAAATCGTTAACCACGAAGAAGATGCGGACAATCCTTTGCTTCAATTAGAGGAGGACAAAAATGTGCTGATAAGCCTCGTCAAGAATGACAATGTGGATTTGTTTCTTGATGGTACGGCGCGTATCTATTACACAGGTAAAAAGTTCCCTTCAACCATTGCACTCAACAAATTGTATTATTTTATGCCCTATATCAAGCGACGTGGTATACGCGACATTTACATCATCAAGATAGCCCGTGTAGGAAGCAAACATGAAGTCCATCCCGAAGCAGATGAAAACGACTTGCGACTTGTTTTTGAAATCGAGAAAATAGGAAGATTGTTCGATAAATATAAATCTGTCCATCTCAATATCTGGGATACATTCACAGATACAACAATTAAAAAGATAACTGGAATAACTAGAAAAGAAGTGAGAACAGCTATCGGGTAAAATCTCAAGAAGAACGAGGGGCGCGAGTGGAAATAAATACAGAATCTTAAAAGCATGTTCTGTGGGGAGGAGAAGATCGATGTGATTTCCTACGTATCGACCGAATTGTTGGAAGATTGTTGGTAGAGATGAACGAAGAAGGATTAAAATGGAAAAGGAAGGACTTAGATGGCTTGTAAGATGATGCAATCCGACCAGATTCGCCTAATCCGACCGTCAATCCGACCGTTTTGGCATCATCCGACCGAAATCCGACTGTTTTAATGGCATTCATCAGTTCATCCGACCAAAAATATTTTAAATAATGAGATAAAACAAGTGAATTATGATATTTGGAAAGAAAATAAAAGAACTCAGAGAAGAGCGAGGATTGCTGCAACGACAATTGTCTGCAGCATTAGAGATTGACACACCTATGTATAGTAAAATAGAACGTGGTGAGAGAAAAGCAAAACGTAGCCAGATTCCAATCATGGCCAAACTCTTCGACGTGGAAGAAAGGGAACTGCTCACCATCTGGTTAGCAGACAAGGTGCTTGACACAGTAGAAGATGCAAGTGAAGTGAAGAATGATGCTATCGCTTACGTTCAAAACGAGATCGAGAATGGATAGCGGCATTTATATTAGTTCTGATTATTCGAGGTTGCGTGCAACTCCTATTCAATCAGAATCTTCATTTATGCAAGTTCCGACACACAAAATGTCGGAGACCATGACGGAGATATGTCGGAAACGAAACTCACTGAACATCAGTAGGAAACACTCTCTTTCACAAAACCATCTCCGACAATCACTGACTGAAAAATGTCAGAGATGCTATCGGTGAGCCAACGCATTCTTGAACATGACCTATCTGCTTTAGAATCCTGAAGCACGAAGGAAAAGATTGTGATAAAGTGTGGGTAAGACAAACTAATCAAAACTCTAATGATATGACAATGCAATTTAGTATTCCAAAAATAGAAAATTTAAAGTAAACCATTATAATATATGAGAATATGAGATTTATATATAATGAACATGAGTATGATAAAGAACTAAAAGGGGCTTATAAAACCGGATGCTTTGAGATTTATCTTAGCGGACAGTTCAATCCGACTCTTTCACAAATGTCCACAGAAGATCTGGGTACATTTCTTCATGAATATATTCATTTTCTACAGAATATTTCTACACCTTGGGGAATATATGCAGCAATAGTACGAAATAATGACCTCTGCGAATTCGTTCACTCTTTGGAGGACAAAGAAGAAGTCCATTTACCCTATCATTTTACGCCATCTGCTGAACAGCAACTAAGACGTAGTTGGTTACAATGCAGCATGGGAACTGGGCATCTATCATTTTCTATTGACAGAACGGCACCAACAGGTTATAGATATGAAGAAATAGAGGGATTCCCGATTTCTATGCATCAAGTTCTATTATCCCTTCAATCAACCTATGGAGAACGTAAAGAGTTGATAATTGGTGCAACCATAATAAAGGAAAGTATGGCTGCTATGTATCAGTCCCTGATAGATCCTGATACTACTCATCCAGATGTACCATACAATATTATACAATTTTGGTGTGAAAAGCATTTTCCAAACATTGCAAAAGACACAAAGAAATTAATATGCCTCTGTTACATGTCGCTCTTTAGCTTGGATCCTGGTTTTGCATTGATGTGTGAACTAAGGAATGCCAATGCTAACCCAGAGCTTTCTGGCTGGCAAATCTTTGACGAGTATATTCGCCATAATGTAATAGTAAGCGGAAAAACAGTTCCTATCCCTGATTTCTTTAATTCATTAGTGGAACAATACAAGCAATCACTTAGGGGCATGTTACCATGTGATCTTATCTTTACTAACATTTTATTGGACAGAGTAAAACTAGAGAACGGCATTGTTCCTATTCTCAATGTGATACATACGGAAAGGTTTGGACTCCAAAATATCCAATCTCTAATAGGGTATCTTGGAATACCTTTTATCCACCAGTTGGATGGAAAGCAATTCTATCCACAAGTGGTAGGAATTGCACATTCTTGCCAAGATGTAGTGGTAATCTCTGGTAATGCTGCTATGTACAATTATTTTCTAAACCCGAGTGAACATGGTGGAGTTTGCCCGTTTAAGTATATGTGTGATGCCGAAGAAGATGTTTGCTGGGACAAACCTTGGCGGCATGACAACTGTATATTTGAATGTGGAATGGATTCCATAAATGTCAAAGGTAAAAAAATAGTAAAGGACCGCTGAAACTTCAATCATCATCATCGATAGATGTAATAATATATAGATAAAGGTTTTTATCATTTCTTGATTTGAAGGTCTAATTTGTCCAGATTGAGACAAATTAGACCTTTAACAAAAGTTAAATCCGTTAATTCTTCATTATTTTCTGCAGCCATAGAATCCTATTCGTCACCTTTCTACCGTTTAACTCGCAAATAGCTGTATCACAATTGTATACAAATACGAGGGCTGTTCTAATTTGACATCCATATCCATTCCAATTAGTGTGACGAGTATAGGAAAATATGCTTTCCGTGGATGCACAAATCTTGAATCCGTTTATTCAGAAATCACGGATGTTTTTAGCATTGGTGCTTTTGGAAATGGAAGTGAAAACGCGATGCTTTATGTTCCTTACGGAAAGAAACTAACATACACACAAACGCCTGGACGGAATGTGTTCAAAGACATCATAGAGATGGACCCTGCTATAATGAACATATCTTTGCTTCTTTCTTGCAACTCCAAAGGTAGCATAACAATCAACGGAACGACTGTATTCACGAACAAAATAGGCAGTGTTGATATTCTTGAAGATGCGGAGAACACCATTGTCTTTACACCGAAGGAAAACTGCAAATTGGAACAAGTCTGTTTTAATGGGTTCGACATCACGACTTCGGTGGAGAATAACACGCTGAAGGCTGTTATCCCTGCGAAATCTCAAATGGTCGTAATGTTCAGTAAGCAAGGTGACATGAATAACGATGGCAGGCTCGACATTTCGGATGTGGTTTCGCTTGTCAATTTGATTTTGGGGCAATAGGTATTATCAGACATGATAGATAATAGAAGGCCGTGTCAAAAGTAACAGACACGACCTCTTTTTGATTTTTTCACACTATTGTTGTTAAACTTTCCTTTCGGCGGGGGGTCTTAAAGACATAGACCTAAACCAAAAAATTTTAACTTAAACCAAAGAACAAGATGATAAAGAAAATGATGATGATGGCTTGTGCCATCCTGATGACTGTGGCTGCTAATGCCCAGAGTTTTGAGACTAAGAATGAAGTGGAAACTGTGCCGTTCGTGCAAACGCTCATCGATGTACCTGCACATGTGTATTTTGTAGTAGGCGACCGATTTGGGTTCAGCGTGGAAGCTGGCGACGAGGTACTGGGCAACCTCATTCAGTGCAGCGTGAAGGACGGCATGCTGACATTCAAGCTCGACAGAAACATGGAAGAAGATGCCATCTATTATGATGCCAACGCGAGTGAATTCGACTCGGAGGAAGCGGACGATGTGGAATATGTCATCACCATCACGGCTCCCATCATTCCTGAAATCATCACGTCGAGCAACTACGAACAGGAGCTGATGTAAACGCTTCGCTACGCATGAAAATGAAGAATGAAGAATGGTCGCTACGCTCCGAATGAAGAATGTATTTTACACTGCTTATTGGATGAGTAACTTTAATTCTTCATTCTTCATTTTTCATTCTTCATTATATTATTCTTCATTCTTCATTAAAAAACTTCACAAGAATTCGGAACACCTTGCCTGGGTTGAGTTTCCATTGTTGCATGGCTGATTCAGCTTTCTCGGGCTGAACGACAGCTGAGATGAGACGGTCAACAGGACAGGTGCCTCGTTCCAGATAGTGGATGACAGCACGGAAATCCTGTGGCATGGCATTGCGAGAACCACGAATGTCGAGTTCCTTCTGAACGAAATACTTGGTTTGGAACGATACTTCTGCCTTGGCATATCCGATGCACACGACGCGTCCCGTGAAACTCACCTCATCGACTGCCATCTGGTAAGTCTCCACACTTCCCACAGCTTCAATCACCACGTCGGGACCGAAACCACTGGTCATTTCAAGGAGTCGCTGGTGGACATTCTCAGTCTTTGTGTTGATGGTGTAGGAAGCACCCATCTGCTTGGCAAGTGCCAACTTCTCGTCATCGATGTCGGCTGCCACGACGGTAGCACCACGGAGGGAAGAACGAACGATGGCACCCATGCCAACCATGCCACAACCTATGACGAGAACTACATCAATGTCGGTCACTTGGGCACGACTCACGGCATGGAATCCCACCGACATGGGTTCGATAAGCGCGCAAGTGCGAGTGTCGAGCAAACCGGCTGGAATCACCTTTTCCCACGGCATCACAATGTATTCCTTCATCGCTCCGTCGCGCTGCACACCGAGTGTCTGATTGTCCTTGCAGGCATTCACGCGTCCGTTTCGGCACGAAGCACATTTGCCACAATTCGTGTAAGGATTCACCGTCACGACCATGCCAGGCTTGAGTCCTTCGGGCACGTCATTACCCACAGCCTCAATCACTCCACCCACTTCGTGCCCAGGGATGACGGGCATCTTTGCCATCGTGTTTCGTCCACAATATGTGTTGAGGTCGCTTCCGCAGAAGCCAACATATTCCATACGAATCAATATCTCGCCATCACCACACTGAGGCTTATCGACTTCAATCAGTTCCATCTGTTGAAGTCCTGAAATCTGTACTGCTTTCATCAAAGATTATTAATTATCAAGGATTTTAAAGGGATTCTTTAGTAAGTTAAAAATTAAAAGTCAATAATTAAAATGGGCTATACAAATGGCTTTAACTTATAACTAACTCTAAAAACTAAAGGGATTACTCTGACATATTTTTAATATAAGGTAAATCGGGAAGATGCTGGAAACCATAGAAACGCTGTGCGTTCCGTCCCAGGAAGAGCGATTTTTCTTCCTCGGCCAGTTCCGTGGATTTCGAAACAAAGTCGTAGGACATGCGGTAAGTGATGGCGGTGATGGTGCGAGGATAATCGCTGCCCCACATCAGTCGTTCCATGCCTACGAGTTCTGCTGCTCGGCGAATGCTGCGAATGGCTGAGGGGAAAGGATAAAACTCAGAGTTGTAAAGCCAAGTGATACCACCCGACTCCACCATCACCCGTTCACCCTTGAGTGCCAAGCGCACCTGACTTTCGAAAGAATCGGTGGTAGGCATACCGAAATGACCTATTGCCACCTTCAGCAGTGGACATTCCTCTATCACCTCACCCATTTCTGCGATTTGCCTTTCATCGTCTGCCAAGCACATCGAGAGAATCATCCCTTGGCTTTCCATGAACTTGAACATATCCATCTTGCCGAGCAAGGATTCTTTCAATCGATGCCCAGGAATGGCAATGCCACGAAAACCATCGGCATGAGCCTGCTTTGCTTCTTCCAGTGTGAATGCCATCGCCATGCAGAAGAAACGGTCGGGATAGCGACGCTGCACCTCCTTGAGATACTCGTTTTGGTTGCCGTCAATCACTTCCTGCACCACCACGGCTGCACCCACCTGCGCGTAGTTCATGTTGGAGAGGAACACTTCGGCTGAATTCACACCGTCAATCATGAAAGGCGGCAACATCTGAACTTCCTCGTCCATGAAGATGCTCCGTCCGTTCTTCAGCGAACGAATCACCTTTCCGTCCACCATCGTGTCCTGTTTCAGCCAAAGGTGGCTATGCGCATCTATCAATACTCCATTCTTCATCATTCCTTCTTTTTACGAATTCTTCCAGGTCACCCTTTGCTGGTCGCCAATGATGGCTTTCACTTCCTCCACCAATTGCCAATCGGGTTCCTCGTTTGCCCACTGCAGGTTGCGCTTCACGTTGTCGGGATTAGCCGACGAGAAGAGCGTTCCCGCAATGCGAGGGTTGCTCACAGCATATTGCACAGCAAGGCGTTCTATCGGGTAGCCCTTCGCCTCGCAATGCTGAGCTGCTTTAGCACAAGCTTCCACGAGCGCTTTTGGAGCAGGATGCCAGTCGGGTACGCCACGACGAGAGAGCAGCCCCATGCTGAGCGGCGAAGCGTTGATGACACCCACGCCATGCTGTTCGAAGTAGTCGAGGTAGTCCGTCAAAGCATCGTCATTCAGGCAGAAGTGGCAGAAGTTGAGAACACTTTCCACTGTACCCCCCTCGCTGTGGTCAATCACCCACTTCAGGTTTTCCAACTGCAAGTCGGTGATGCCAACGTGTCCCACTACCCCTTTCTTCCGAAGCTCTACGAGTGCTGGCAGTGTTTCATCCACCACTTTCTGCAATCCGCCTGGCAGAGCAGCCTGAAACTCAATGTCGTGAACATTGATGAGGTCGATGTAGTCCACGCCCAAGCGCTCCATACTCTCATACACACTCTCCGTGGCGCGTTTTCCCGAATAGTCCCATGTGTTCACACCGTCCTTTCCGTAGCGTCCCACCTTCGTACTCAGGAAATACTTGTCGCGAGGGATATGCTTCAAAGCCTTCCCCAGCACCGTCTCTGCCTTGTAGTGTCCGTAGTAAGGGCTGACATCGATGAAGTTGATACCGCCATCGATGGCAACTTCCACGGCACGGATGCTTTCCATTTCTTTTGTTTCGTGGAACACACTCCCCAACGAGGATGCCCCAAAGCTCAGACTTGAAATCTTCAAGCCCGTCTTTCCAAGTTCTGTATATCGCATTTGCTATATTTCGTTCTTCATTATTATTTCATGGTTTCTCTGTATTCCTGCGGTGTTTTTCCTGTTGTCTTCTTGAACAGGCGCGTGAAATAGGAATAGTCGAGGATGCCCAAGGCGGCAGCCACTTCCTTCACCAGCATGTCCTCCGTGATGAGGAGCAACTGCGCACGTTCCACCTTCTTCTTGTTGATGTATTGCAGAGGCGAAATGCCAAAATGCTTCTTGAAGAGGCGAATGAGATAGGTTTTCGTCACGAATGCCATGTCAGACAGTTCCGTCAGGTCGATGTCGGTGCAGATGTGCTCGTTGATGTACGTCAGCACCTTCACCATGCGCTTGTCCGTGGTCCACATCTTCGGCGAAGCGTTCTTCATGAAGCGCGAGAAGATATAGAGGATGATGCCTCGCAACTCCATCTTCTGGTAGAGCGGCAGTTCGTGATAGCGGTGTACGAAGGAAGAGAAGGTGGATTGATTGTCGTAGGACAGAGGATTGCTTTCAGGCAACTGTGCTTCGGGCAGAGCCTGGCACATCAATTCAAACAGCCGTTCACAATCCTCACAGTTCTTCACCTCCGTCGGGAAGTCGTAGTAGTCGAAAACATTCCATTCCGCTTTGAATCCCTCATACACGTGCAGGTAGTAGTGCGTGAAGGGTCCGTGGCACTCACAACTGTGCAGCGTGTAGGCAGGAATGATATAGAGATTGCCTGGCGTGAGTTCGCACACTTTGTCGCTGAAATGTATCCGTGCCCCACCCTCTTTCACATAGTAGATGCGCGTGAAAGGAGAGCACACGTCCTTCCAGTTCCAATCTCCCTGATGCCGTGCCAGTCCTACGTTCAGCACCAGCAGATTCAATGATTCAATGGGTATTTGCATAGGAATAAATTTTTAAGGCAATGGCAAAGATAGTCATTTTGTTGCAACCGCCAAGTGGAAAGTGCAACTTTGTCCTAATAATAGATTTTATTTTTCAATAGACAACAAAAAACACGGATGGAACAGAGTAACTCAGAAAAAACATCTGCGTCAATCTGTTCCATCCGTATCCTTAAGAAGTTAAAAGTTAAAAATTAACGTGGAACGTGAAGCGTGGAGCGTGAAGCGATTGAGCCGGATGGCATTTTTAATTTTTAACTTTTAATTTTTAACTTATTAGAATCGAAGTCTGACACCTCCTGGTCGGCCGCCACCAGGGCGACCACCTCCACGATTGCCACGTTCGCTTGCGGTACGTCCCCACATGTCGCGTTCGTTCGAAGTGCCGTTGGCGTTCTTGCCACCAAAGATGTTAAGCTTGTAGATGACGCGAAGCATACCGTAGGAGTAGATGGCGTTGTAGCGAGTATCGCTGCTCATCATGGCATTGATGGTGCGGCTAATGTTGCTGCGCTGACCAAGGATATCGTTCCATTCGAGTGACAGCGTGAGAGCTCTGCCACGGAGGAAGGACTGCGATGCCTGAACATTCCAAATCAGTTCGTTCGTGTTCATCTTGGCATTGGCAAAACCATGGCGTGAGTTCATGGCAATGTCGGTGTTGAACGTAGTGCCCCAAGGCGCATTGATATTGATTTCCGTTCCGTAGGAGAACGTGAATGTGTTCTTGAGACTGTTCAATATCACATTGTTGTTCGAGTGGTTGAAGTTGATGTTTCCATTGAGTGAAACCTCAAACCAATCGTTGCGATAACCCAGTTCCAGACGCTCGCCGAGGTTCAACGTCTTGGTTGTTGACTTGTCCTCCTTGTACTGCTTAGGGTCGAGATAGCTGACATTGTTGGAGTAGTTCACGTTGCTCATCGAACCGATTGTCCAAGCCTTGTTAGCGTCGAGCGCCGTGTTGAAGCCAAAGCCACCACCAGCGTTCCAGTTGCCATTGATGTTCTCCGACATGGTGGTGCGCACACCCGTTGCTGTATCGTAGTAAACACGCTGTGCAATCTGGTTCTGCGTGAACGAGAAGTTCACGTTGGTGAAGATGCTGCGCTGGTGTTCTGCATTGAAAGTGTTGTAGAAGAGCATGAAGTTCTGGTTGAACGATGGCTTCAGCCTTGGGTTACCCTTCGTGATGTTGAGCGGGTTGGAGTCGTCCTCAATGTCGAGCAAGCTGGTCATGCTTGGCTGTGAACTACGAGCACGATAACGGAACTGCAGGTTAGTGGTTTCGTTGAAGCGATAGCGGAAGTTGAGGTTTGGCGCGAAGTTGAACACATTGCGCTTGATGTCGTTGTATTCCTGTCCCAGATAGTGGTAATCCATCTCAGAATGCTGAGGCAGGAAGTCGAGACCGAAGTTGAAGTTGTAGTTGTCGCGAACCCGACGGAATGTCAGCGAAATGGTGTGGTCGAGGTTCTTGTATTCCGAGAACTGGCTCAGGCGGTCGCTATAAGTCTGCGTATATCCACGGCTGAGCATGTCATCCACAGCACCAGCAATGTCGTAGCGGTTCGTGCGGAGTGCATCCACAAGCGCATTGTAGCTATCAATGTTCGACAAGTAGTCGTAAGCCTGACGGTCGCTCTTGTTATAGCTGTAGTTAAAGCGATAGCTGAACTGCAAGTAGGTGCGGTCGGCAATCGGCTCGCTATACGTGGTCTGCACAGAGAAGTTGCGTGTTCTGCCAGGTGTGGTGTTGTAGCGGTTGTTGATGTCGTTAGGTCTCGTTCCAGGACGATAATATACTCTGGCAGCAGAGAGCGACTTGCTCTCGGTGTTGGTGAGTCCGCCAGTCAATCGCAAGGTGATGTTGCGTCCTGTGCTGTTGAGCTTGCGGTTGATTTGCAGTTCGCCGTTTCCACCCACACTGTTGGAGTAACTTTGGTTACGACTATCATTCGTGTTCACAATCTTCGAGATGAGCGTATCCACGTATGCGTCGCCCGTATTGTACATACCACTGATGAAGTCGTTTTCAGCAGCAGTAAGCGTAGCATCGCTGTAGTCGTTAGGATCCACGTCGTAGGTTCGCGAAGAGCTGAAGCCACTGCCACGGTTGCGAGAGTAGTTGAAGTTTGGACGGAAGATGATGTTCCACATCGAGTCGGGCTTCCACTCGAAACGGAAACCAGAGCTCAAGCTGGCATTGCTCGTGTAGTTCTGACTGGAGCTGTTGGAGAATGCACCCGATGGTGAAACGAAGTTCTGCGTGGTCGATTGGCTCCAAGCGTCGCTACCATCGTAACGATGCCACACGTAACCACCGGCTTCGAGTTTCTCGCCAATCTCGGAAGCGAAGTTGAAACCGAGTTCCTTGCTCGCCAGCAGACCGTTGCCACCGCGTCCCCAGCCGAAACCACGTCCGCCACCGCCACCGAAGTTACGGTCGCCCACGTTGTTCGCACTCGACACGAGCGAGTACTGGTTAGGACCATTGAAGCGGTTCACGTTTGCACGTGCATTGTAGCGGCGTTCCGTTCCCAAGCCACCGCTGATTTGTCCGAACCAACCGTTGTTCATGCCCTTCTTCACGGTGAGGTCGAGTACCGTTTCGTCCTCGCCATCGTCGATGCCCGTGATGCGGCTGAGGTCGCTCTTGCGGTCATACGACTTGATTTTGTCGATGATGTTCGTTGGCAGGTTCTTCAGGGCGATATTCTTGTCGTTGATGAAAAATTCCTTTCCATCCACGAGAATCTTCTTCACCTCCTTACCATTGATTTTGATGGTTCCGTCGTCCTCAATCGTTGCACCAGGAAGCTTCTTCACAAGGTCCTCCAGCGCACTGCCTTCGGGCAGACGATAAGCGTCGGCATTATAGACGAGCGAGTCGCCCTTCACCTGCACCTTCGCTGCGTTGGCAGTCACCTGTGCCTCCTTCAGCATGATGGCATCGGTGGTGAGGGTGAAATAGCCGAGGTCCACGTCTTTCTTCTTTTCGTTGTTCAGGTTGAGCGACACCACATGGTTGTGGTAGCCAATGAAGGAAATCTTCAGCAAATACTGTCCCTTCTTCACTCCGTTGATTTTGAAGGCTCCCTTCACGTCGGTGGCAGCACCGGTGACGAGAGATGTGTCTTTCACATTGCACACCTGCACGGTGGCTGACATGATGGGGTCGTTGGAACCTTTCTCCATGACGATACCCGAAAGATTGAACTTGGATTGACCAAAGGCTGTGCTCACCATCAGCAGCGAAATCACAACCATCAACAGTCTTGTCTTCATCTTAGTTTTGTAAATTATAAAAAAAATTGATATTACCTTTAAAATTCCTTCACGTGGGAAACCGCGAAGAATCGGAAAAGGAGGGATAAGACGACCTAAATGCAATTTCTTTTTACCTGTCCTACTTCAATTGTTCTATAATTAAGGACTCAAGGAACGCGATAAATCTCTGCCTTTTACGTTTTCGACTGCAAAGTTACGAATAAGTTTAATCACAGCTCGTCTTTTTTTTCATTTTTCCTGCCGCTGCCTCGCTTTTACGCCCAAGCAAGCATGAAACGACACTGGCGGAACGAAGGTTCAAACGAGTGCCAACGAACGTTCGTTGACATGCGTTTGAACGCTCAAAAACATTCGTTTGAACGTTCGTCCGCAAAGTCCATCCTTTGCTTTCCATCGAATGGATGGAAAGAAATCCTTCCAAGTTTTTCATTTTCACGATTTTTCTTTAACTTTGCACCGAAGAATAATCTTCACAAAAACAAAGAAAAACATTATGATGAATTCTATTTCAATGAAGAACATGAAGTATGTGCTCGTAGGAATCGCCATCGCCTGGCAGATTCCTGTTTCGGCACAAGGACGCAAAGAGAATTTCGACAACGGCTGGCGATTCCACCGCGGCATCGTGGCAAACGCTGAAGCTGCGGATTTCGACGACTCTCATTGGCGCGTACTGAACCTGCCTCACGACTGGAGCGTGGAGCCTCTGCCCATGCAGCGCGAGGGAACAACCATCGGACCTTTCACCCGCGCCAGCGTTGGACGCTGGGACACGGGCGAGACGGAAGGAGGCGAAGGATGGTACAGAAAGACATTCCAAGCAGCAAGTTCGGACAGGAACCGCCGCGTGGTGCTCCACGTGGAGGGAGCCTACAATGAGGCTGAAGTGTATGTGAACGGACAGAAACTCTTCTACAACCACTATGGCTACCAGCCTTTCAAGGTGGACATCTCGAAGCAACTGAAGTTCGGCAACAAGGACAATGTCATTGCCATCCGTGTGGTGAATGCAGGACTGAACACGCGCTGGTATGCAGGTTCGGGATTGTACCGCCACGTCTGGTTGGAACATACGGACAGGACGTGCCTCGACGAATGGGACACCTACGTCAATGCCACCATCCCTGCCACACTCACGAAGAACACCACCCGTGCTGATGCCGACATCAGCATCTCGACCATCGTCCACAACTACCAAAAGCGTGAAGTGAGCGGAGAGGTGGAAGTGGAGATTGACGGACGGACGGTGACGGAGCCTTTCTCCGTGGGTGCCGACCACGACAGGGGCGTGAATCTCCATGCCACGATAAAGAAAGCGCAGCTCTGGAGCGTGGAGCATCCTAATCTCTACAAGGCTCACGTGCGCGTAAAAATAAATAAGGAGACAGTTGATGAAATCACCATTCCTTTCGGCGTGAGAAAGATTGAGGCGACTGCTGAAAAAGGATTCCTGCTCAACGGCAAAAGCATCAAGCTGAAGGGTGCATGCGTACACCACGACCACGGCCTTCTCGGTGCTGCGGCCCCCGACCGTGCTGAGATTCACAAGGTGGAGCAGCTGAAGGGTTTGGGCTACAATGCCGTTCGCTGTTCGCACAATCTGCCTTCGGAGCGTTTCCTGCACGTGTGCGACTCGCTCGGACTCTTGGTGATGGACGAGGTGTTCGACCAATGGTTGGAGCCTAAGCGCGACCAGGACTACCACAGGCACTTCATGAAATATGCCCCTCAGGACATGGCTCTCATGGTGCGTCGCGACCGCAACCACCCAAGCGTCATCATCTGGAGCATCGGCAACGAGATTCCTGGACGTATCAAGGACGCAGGCATGGACGTGGCACGGATGCTGCGCGAGGTGATTCACGCCAACGACACCACCCGCTTCATCTCGGCTGGTATCTGCGACTGGGACTATCAGGGCTATCCGTGGAAGGAGATGTCGGCAAAGGCTTTCCAAAGTCTTGACATTGCTGGCTACAACTACTTGCTCCGCCACTACGACGAGGACCACAACGCCTATCCCGACCGCATCATCATGGGCACAGAGTCATTTCCGCAGGATGTGGCAAAGATATGGAACTACACGGAGAAGCACAACTACTGCATCGGCGACTTCGTGTGGACTGCCATCGACTATGTGGGCGAAGCAGGACTGGCGAACAACATCCTCACCAAAGGCAACGAAGGCAATCAGCTCTTCATGGACTGGCCTTGGTTCAACTCCTGGTGCGGCGACATCGACTTGGCTGGCAACAAGAAACCGCAGTCGTATCTGCGCGATGTGGTGTGGAGACGGTCGAACATCGAAATGGCGGTACATCCACCACTTCCTGAAGGAATGAAAGAGAAATACACAGGATGGGGATGGAGAAGAGAGGAAAACCACTGGACATGGGACGGATTTGAAGGGCAACCCATGACGGTGAGGGTGTTTTCACGCGCTCCAAAAGTGAGCCTCAGCCTGAACGGAAAACTCATCGGTGAGCAGGAAGTGAACCGCGACACTTACGAAGCTGTCTTCACGGTGAACTACGAGCCAGGCGAACTCGTGGCAAAGAACTTGGGAAGCCGTGCGCAGGCTGGAGCCAAAGTGTTCAAGACGACGGGTGTACCTGCCAAAGTGGTGCTGACTGCCGACCGCAACCCTATTTCAGCTTCGCACAACGACTTGTCATACGTCAGCATCTCGGTGCTGGACAAGGACGGCAATGTTTGTCCGCGTGCAGAAGTGCCGCTGAAGGTGGAAACCAGCGGAGGCAAGGCCATCGTCGTCTGTGGTAACGGCAATCCTATAGACCTTGCTTCGTTCCGTTCGTTCACACCAAAAACATTCCGCGGCCAGGCACTCGCCATCGTGCAGGCTCAGGACGAAAGCGGAACCGTTTCGCTCAAGGTGAGCAGCGAAGGACTCGAAGGTGCTGAAATAGGCATCGAGATGGTAAGTGGTAAGTGAAAAATAATAAAATGAAGAATGAAGAATGAAGAATGTATTTTACATTGCTCATTGGGCGAGTAAATTTCATTCTTCATTCGGAGCGTAGCGACAATTCTTCATTCTTCATTTAAGCGAAGCGCTCACTTTTCACTTTCCAAGCCTCTTCCTTTTCAAAATAATCACTAACTTTGCAGAGTTTTTAAAAATCTTTGCAAAGTTTTTTATTTTTATGAAACGTTTCTTATCATTCGCGTTCCTACTTTTCCTCAGTTCTTCGTTGCTCGTTCAGCACTCGTCAGCACAGTTTCAGAAACTGACGCGCCATCCAGAAATACCACTCGACTATGAATCGGCTTTCGTGGATTACGTGAAAGGATTCGCTGGCAGCGTGGTACGCTCCAACTACGGTCAGTACTTCGGACAAATCACCCCCGAAGGCGAAATCTACGGATTTGGCGCTTTCTTCACCGACCAGGACGGCGAAGTGTATGGTTACTACCGCATGGGGAAACTCATCATCGGCATCAAGCAAAGCTCCAACACAGTGAAAGTGGGTAGCGAAACGCACTACACGGTGTATGACCTCACATCGGGGGAAGCTCTCTACACGATGCTCGACGACCAACGCTACAACCTGAATGCGGAAAACAAGGCAGTGTGGAAATACATGCAAATCACCTACAAGAACGGCGACAAGTATGTGGGCGAAACGGTGAATGGTCAGCGCGAAGGCTATGGCATCTACTACTACCATTCGGGCGACTTCTATTTCGGTCGCTACAAGAACAACAAGCCTTATGGCTACGGTGCCACCTTCACAACGAACAACCGCGTGACAATTCAGGACTGGGTGAATAAGGAAAATGAAGAACTTTAGAAAGTACAAAGTACAATTTACAAGGTACAACGTTGATGTACTTCTTTGTACTTATCACAGTTTCCACGTTGTACTTTGTTCTTTGTCCTTTGTACTTTCTAAAGTTCTTCATTCTTCATTCTTAATTCACAGCAAAGCGACCATTCTTCATTCTTAATTCTTAATTCTTCATTAAAACGAAGGTGAAAGTAAATTCTCCTAAAGCATGGTTTTTGGCTGCACGTCCCAAGACATTGACGGGCGCCGCTGCTCCAGTCCTTATGGGTGGAGCCTTGGCTGTTCACAACATGGGGCGAGTGATGGAAGCGGATGTGACGGTGGCAAAGCCTGCCATCCACGGTGGTTACACATGGGTGTTCATTCTCTGCCTGCTCTTTGCCTTCATCATGCAGATTGATGCCAACTTCGTGAACGACTATTTCGACTTCAAGAAGGGCACTGACCGTGAAGACCGACTGGGACCAGAGCGTGCTTGCGCTCAAGGATGGGTGACTCCCGAAGCCATGAAACGGGCTTTGTGGATTACGACCATCGTGGGCTGTGCCGTAGGGTTGCCTTTGGCATGGATTGGTGGACCTTGGATGATACTGGTGGGACTGCTCTGTGTAGCCGCTGTCATGCTCTACACCACTCGACTTTCTTATATCGGACTGGGCGATGTGCTTGTCATCGTTTTCTTTGGCATCGTCCCTGTGCTTTTCACGTATTGGTGCATGATGGCTCAAGCTTGTGGCTTGGACTTTTTCTTTTCGCAAGGCGCTTGGGGAAGTGCTGAAATTCGTGGTGGATGGGGCGAGGCTATCCTCTTGGGCATAGCAATGGGCCTCGTTACGGACTGTCTCCTGATGGTGAACAACTATCGCGATGTGGAGCAGGACAAAATCAGCGGAAAGCGAACAGTGGTGGTGCTTTTCGGCAAGAACTTCGGACTTCGCTCTTACTTTTGGTTAGGCATTCTCGGTGCCATCATTGCCTTGGCGACAATGTTTTTCTGCTGCAAAGTGAACGCTGCGGCATTCATTCTCCTCTATCTGCTTGTGCATGCGATGACCTACAAGAAGATGCGCCACTCGCAAGGCAAAGAACTCAACAACGTGCTGGGAGGAACGGCACGCAACATTTTCATCTTCGGACTCCTGTGCAGCATCATCTTGTGCTTCACTTAGTTCTTTTCCAACAGTGCCACTGCGTATGCACTGATGCCTTCCTCTCTTCCTGTAAAACCTAATTTTTCGGTTGTGGTAGCTTTGATGCTGATGTCGTCAATGTCAATGCCCATCACTCCCGACAACACACGCTGCATCTCTGGAATGTGTGGATTCATCTTCGGACGCTCTGCACAAATCGTAGCATCGATATTGCCAATCTCATACCCTTTGCCACGAACCAATGCCACGGTCTTTCGGAGGAGAATCTTCGAATCGATGTCCTTGTATTCTCCTGCCGTGTCTGGGAAATGGAAACCAATGTCGCGCATATTGGCAGCCCCCAAGATGGCGTCGCAGATGGCATGTATCAGCACATCGGCATCGCTATGTCCTAACAATCCCAAGGTGTGAGGAATCTTCACACCACCCATCCACAAGTCACGGCCTTCCACCAATTTGTGAACGTCGAATCCTAATCCTATTCGTACTTTCATCTTACATTTAGGTAATATTCCAACCATAACGATAACCTTAACCTTAACTTTCCATCCGGATGGCGGTTAAGGTTAAGGTTATCGTTATGGTTGAGATTTCTGTTTATCTTCTCCTACCCAACAAGTCCTTGATACCATCCATGTCGAAGGCAAGAGTGAAACGGAGCGTCTGGTCGAGTGGATTGGTCTGAGCCGCACTGATGACATAACCTGCATCGATGGAGAACACGTTCATCTTGAAACCAGCACCCACCGTGTAGTATTTTCGGTTTCCCTTGTTAGGATGCTCGTAGTGGTAACCAGCACGGAGGAAGAACTTGTTGTCGTAGCTGTATTCCAAACCCACACCAAAGTTGATTTCTTCCATTTCCTCCTTGAATCCACGAGGAGCATCGCTGAACGACTTGAAGATACCGGAAATGGAGGAAACATTGTTATAGCCTTCGGTATTGAGCCAGGAAGTGTAGCCCGAATAGTCATCTTCAGCAGCACCCGTCTTCTGAATGTATTGCTTCATGGTTGGACGCGTTGGCACCAAGAGTTTGTTGGCATCAGCCGAGATGGACAAGACATTGTACTCGTCGAAAGGAATCATGAACGAAGCACCCAAGCGCAAGTTGGCTGGAAGGAATTCTGAGGTGTTTCCTTCATCGTAAGAAATCTTCGAACCGATATTGGATATGTTCATACCCCAACCCAACTGACATTCGCGTTGACCCAGATTGAGATAACCGTTATGGTAAATGGCAATGTCGGCAGCGAAAGCATTGCCTGCCGTCGTTTCATCATCGGGAGCCTGAAGGTCGGAACGGATGTAGCGCAAAGCAACGGCAGCAGAGAATGTCTCGCTCAGCATTCGCGAGTAAGCCACGTCGAACGACATTTCGTATGGACGGATGGATTCACTATAGTTATCCACATTGAGGTTGTCGAAACCCGTGGAACTATAGAACACTTCACCGAGCGAGAAATAACGCAACGATGCAGAGATGGCATCCCACTCGCCGATTCTGTAATATCCCGTGATGTTGGCAAGGTCGATGTCGCTCACAATCTGTCGCAACCAAGGCGTGTAGTTGAGAGAAACACCCGCACGACTGATGCAGAAAGGATACTTGGCTGGGTTCCAGTACTGTGAACTCACATCTGGGTCGGTGGCAACACCCACATCACCTATAGCACCAGCTCTTGCATCGGGAGCGATGGCCAGCGAGGTCACACCGTAATAAACGGGATTCAGTTCGTTCTCCACATCTTGAGCCTTTGCAGTGTTGCAAAGAACGGCAAGCATTATAAGTGCAATTAATTTACGTTTCATCAAAAAATCCGAAAAATAGTTTTGTTCATTTGGATGGAGAAACAGAAAGCAAGACTTTCAGTACCCATCTTCTCAGTCAAGGCATAGGTATCCCTGCGTATTATTATAACGAAAACGAGAAATAATTATTGTATAAACACCAAAAATAAATGAAAGACCCACCCCAACCCTGCTCACAGGCAGGATTGGGGTGGGTCTTTTCCTTCCCTCACATGGAGGGTCTATACGATTCCCTGAGCCATCATCGCCTTTGCCACTTTCATGAAGCCCGCAATGTTGGCTCCCTTCACGTAGTTGATGTAGCCATCAGGCTCTTTGCCGTACTTCACGCACTGAGCATGGATGGCGTGCATGATGCCATGCAGTCTCTCATCCACTTCCTTGGCAGACCAACTGAGGTGCATGGCGTTCTGGCTCATTTCGAGTCCACTCGTCGCCACACCTCCAGCATTCACAGCCTTGCCTGGCGCATACAGCATCCTGGCATCGATGAATGCGTCAATAGCTTCTGGCGTGCAACCCATGTTCGAAATCTCACCCACGCAGATGCAACCATTCTCGATGAGTTGCTTGGCATCCTCACCGTTCAGTTCGTTCTGGGTGGCACAAGGCAAAGCGATGTCGCACTTCACCTCCCACGGACGATGTCCAGCCACGAAGGTAGAGCCTGGGAACATGTCGGCGTATGGCTGGCAGATGTCATTGCCCGAGGCACGGAGTTCGAGCAGATAGTCAATCTTCTCACCACTCACACCCTCAGGGTCGTAGATGTAGCCATCAGGTCCGCTGATGGTAATGACTTTCGCACCCAGTTGCGTTGCCTTCGTTGCAGCACCCCATGCCACATTGCCAAAACCACTGATAGCCACCGTCTTGCCCTTGATACTGATTCCCTTCGTTTCCAGCATTTGGTTCACGAAGTAAAGTCCTCCGAAGCCCGTTGCCTCTGGACGAACAAGCGAACCGCCAAACTCCAAGCCCTTGCCTGTGAGCACACCGCTCCAGTCGCGCGTCAGTTTCTTGTATTGTCCGAAGAGATAACCCACTTCGCGAGCCCCCACACCGATGTCGCCTGCTGGCACGTCGATTTCAGGACCGATGTAGCGATAGAGTTCGTTCATGAATGCTTGGCAGAAACGCATGATTTCGGCATCACTCTTTCCGCGAGGAGAGAAATCCGAACCACCTTTACCACCGCCCATCGGCAGCGTAGTGAGGGCATTCTTGAAAGTCTGCTCAAATCCCAAGAACTTCAAGATGGAGAGGTTCACCGAACGGTGAAAGCGGAGACCACCCTTGTAAGGACCGATGGCACTGTTGAACTGCACACGGTAGCCCAAGTTCACTTGCACTTCGCCTTTATCGTCCACCCAAGGCACACGGAACGTGATGATGCGCTCAGGCTCTACGAGTCGTTCAATGAGTTTGGCACGTTCGAATTCAGGGTGCTGGTTATACACCTCCTCGATTGACATGAGCACTTCCTTCACGGCTTGCAAATACTCCACTTCGCCTGGATGCTTAGCCTCCAACTGAGCCATTACATTTTGTATCTTCATAGCTTTTTCGTTTGTTTATTTTAGTTAGTTATAGATGTTAGAACTTTCATTTTGTCAAAAGGAAATAGCTTTTATCTATTTGGACAGCCAATTTCCTTGACATTTTGCAGAAATAATCTTAGTACAAAGATAGTGAAAGGGCAATATCAAACAAAATTTTATCGGAATTATTTACTTTTATTATTATTTACCACCGTTTTATCACCCTTTTTGCAAAACACTCTTTACAAATAAGTAGGCACATTGCTTTCCCACGAAAGTATCATGGCTTCGTTTGCCGACCCTGTTATCATGCTCTTCATCGGAGGTTTCGTCCTTGCCATCGCAGCAGCGAAGACCGGACTGGATGCCTTAGTCGCCAAGGTGCTGCTGAAGCCTTTTGGCAAGCAGAGTGTGAATGATTCTCCACCAACATGTTGAAGCAAAACGACATGATGAAAGTGGGTATCATCATGGGTATCATCAGTTTGGTACTTGGCTACACCACTCTCATTCTCGTTGGCAATTCTTTGTAAGCATAATAAAAACAAATCTCAATATCACTACGTAAGCATCATCCCTCAAGGTTTCGCTTTTTTCATTCCATGCAAAAAAACGCTTGCTCTCCTTATTATATTTATAGGAAAGCAAGCGTATTTCTTAAAAGTAAAGTAAGAGATGCTGATTGAAGACCTTTTACTTTTTATACCATCTCCTCATACACAAAAGGAATCTCAGCATCAGCCAGCAATGGATGATGCGCATCCTTCTCACTGAGAATACGGTTTTCCTTTGGCACACGCCAGTCAATGCCCAAAGCAGGATCGTCCCAAGCAATAGCACCCTCAGCCTGAGGCGCATAGTAGTTGTCACACTTATACTGGAACACAGCCTCGTCACTCAGCACGGCAAATCCATGCGCAAAACCATGAGGAACAAAGAACTGGCGATGGTTGTCCTCCGTCAGTTCTACAGCCACGTGCTGACCAAACGTAGGACTTCCCTTCCTAATATCCACCGCCACGTCGAGCACAGCACCACGTACCACACGCACCAGTTTTGCCTGTGTGAACGGAGGCAACTGGAAGTGCAAGCCACGCACCACGCCAGCTATCGAACGACTTTCGTTGTCCTGCACGAAAACAGTCTTACACACCTGTTCCTCAAACTGACGCTGGGAAAAACTCTCGAAAAAATAGCCACGGGCATCACCAAAAATGCGAGGCTCAATGATTTTCACACCCTGAATCGGTGTATCAATTACGTTCATCTTCTTTCAGTTTGAATCAATTTTGCTGCAAAGTTACACATTTTTTATAGAATTTCTTTAACTTTGCAACAAAATAAATGAAGGATTCCTCATTCTTCATTCTTCATTCTTCATTCTTCATTTAACTCATGAACAACGTCATCATATCCACCAACATCGAGCAAACGCTCACCGAAGCCATTGCCCGTGTGCCACACGACAAGCTCTTCGTCCTCACCGACGAGAACACCCATCGCCTCTGCCTGCCACTCATCCAGCAGCTCCCCTGTCTCGCCGAAGCGCAGACCATCATCATCGGAGCCACAGACACGCACAAAACCATTGACACACTCTGCCAAGTGTGGACCGCCTTAGGCAACGGAGGAGGCACACGCCATTCGCTCATGGTGAACCTCGGAGGAGGAATGGTGACTGACTTGGGCGGCTTCGCAGCCTCCACTTTCAAGCGCGGCATCAAATACATCAACATCCCCACCACACTCCTCTCTATGGTGGATGCCAGCGTAGGCGGAAAGACGGGAGTCAACTTCAATGGACTGAAGAACGAAATCGGAGTCTTCAACGCAGCCGACACCGTCATCCTCGACACCGAATTCCTCAAGACACTCGATGCCGAGAACATCTGCTCAGGCTATGCCGAGATGCTCAAGCACGGACTCATCAGCAATCAAGAAATTCTTTCCGAACTTCTCAACTTCGACCTCCAACAGCCCGACCTGCTCCACCTCGGACAGATGGTTGACACCAGCGTGGCAGTCAAGGAACGAATCGTAGAAGAAGACCCCTTCGAGCAAGGCATCCGCAAGGCACTCAACCTGGGCCACACCATCGGCCATGCCTTCGAAAGCTTTGCCCTCACGCGCCGTCCCGTCCTGCATGGCTATGCCGTGGCATGGGGACTCATCCCCGAACTCTACCTCAGTTGCGTCAAGACAGGATTCCCCACCGCCATCATGCGCCAGTGCGTCAGCTTCATCAAGGAAAACTACGGCACATTCTCCATCACCTGCGACGACTACCCTACCCTCTTCGAACTGATGACGCACGACAAAAAGAACACCGCCGGCACCATCAACTTCACCCTCCTTGCCGACATCGGCGACATCCGCATCAACCAGACCGCCACCAAAGAACTCATCTACGAATCCCTCGACTTCTTCCGCGAAGGCTAACACCCCCATAACCCCCATTAACCCCATAACCCCCATTAACCCCATTTAAAAAAAAGCACTATGAAAAGAACCATTTTATCATTCCTCGCAGCATTCCTCTGCGCATCCACCCTCCACGCCCAAGAAAACACCGACAGCGTCAAGTCGCCCACGATGGGCTGGAGCTCCTGGAACACCTACGGAGCCAACATCAGCGAAAGCATCATCAAGCGCCAAGCCGATGCCATGATTCGCTACAAGCTCAAAGACGTAGGCTACCAGTACATCAACATCGACGACGGATTCTTCAACGGGCGCGATGCCGACGGACACCTCGTCATCCATCCCACCCGATTCCCCAACGGACTCAAACCCGTAGTCGATTACATCCACTCCAAAGGACTCAAGGCAGGCATCTACTCCGATGCAGGACATAACACCTGCGCCTCCTACCACGGTGGCGAGAAAGGCGGCATCGGTGCTGGACTCCTCGACCACGACCAGGAAGACTGCGACCTCTACTTCAAAGAACTCGAATTCGACTTCTTCAAAGTTGATTTCTGCGGAGGAGTCGATTACCACAACTCCGAGAAACTCAACCTCAACGAGCGCGAACGCTACGAAGCCATTGCCAAAGCCATCAAGAACACAGGCCGCGAAGTCGTTTTCAACGCCTGCCGATGGGACTACCCAGGCACATGGATTCTCGACGTTGCCGACTCCTGGCGCACCACCGGCGACATCAACGCCTCGTGGGGTTCCGTCAAGGACATCATCGCCCAAAACCTCTACCTCTCCGCCTATGCCCGCAACGGACACTACAACGACATGGACATGCTCGAAGTGGGACGCGGCATGACCGCCACCGAGGACCGCACCCACTTCAGTATATGGTGCATCATGGCATCGCCACTCCTCATCGGTTGCGACATGAGCAACATGACCGCCACCACTCGCAACCTCCTCACCAACACCGAGCTCATCGCCCTCAACCAAGACCGACTCGGCTTGCAGGCATACGTGGCAAAAGCATCGGGCGGCACATACATCCTCGTGAAAGACCTCGAAGAGCACAACGGACTCACCCGAGCCGTAGCACTCTACAACCCCACCGACAACATCCAGTCCATGACACTCAGCTTCGCCGATGTTGATTTGGCAGGAAAAGTCCTCATGCGCGACCTCATCAACAAGCGCGACGAAGGCGAATACGAAGACAGCTATACCGTCAACGTACCAGCCCACGGCACCCGCGTGTTCCGACTCACAGCCGAGCACCGACTCATGCGCAGCCTCTACGAAGCCGAGACCGCATGGCTCACCGCCTACCAGGAACTCAGCAACAACCAGTGGGCAGAAACCGCCATCTATTCCGCCGACAGCAACTGCTCTGGCGGCGAGAAAGTGGGATGGTTGGGCAAGAAAGCCGACAACGACCTCCAATGGCGCAACGTCTTCGTCGATGAAGAAGGCGAATACGAAATGGAACTCTTCTACATGAGTGGAGAAAACCGCAACGTCAGCATCAGCGTCAACGGCGGTTCCGCCACCCGCATCTCCTGCAACTCTGGCGGCTGGGGCACAGTCGGTTCCAAGAAAATCCGCATCCACCTCCAGCAAGGCAACAACGTCATCCGACTCTTCAACACCTCCGCCTGGATGCCCGACATCGACTGCATGAAGCTCACCCTCATCGAGCCATCCAACAACATCCACAAACCACGAGTTGTAAAAGAACGCGACCAGCGCATCTACACCACCACTGGAATACAAATATCCAACACATCCTCCCTCTTCTCTCCCCTCACAGGGGAGCTGGAGGGGTCCAAGGCTGGGAAGGGTCTTTCCACACTTACCAACGGCATCTACATCGCCAACGGGCGCAAAATCCTAAAACGCTAAAAAAAATTCCCTTTCCGATTAAACTTTCGTCATTTTCGAGCATCAAATAGAGTGAGAAGTGAAAAGTGAAAAGTGAAAAGTGAAAAGTGAAAAGTGAAAAATGCCATCCGGCTCCATCGCTCCACGCTTCACACTTCACGCTTCACGTTGAAAAGTGAAAAGTGAAAAATGCCATCCGGCTCAATCGCTTCACGCTTCACACTTCACGCTTCACGTTGAAATTTTTCACTGTTCACTTTTCACTTTTCACTCTCTAATAATCCCTGATTAAAAACTTAAAAACTTATCCTACAACATGAAGAAATTGATTTTGACGCTCGTAGTAGCAACCCTGGCAGTGACAGCATTCGCACAGCAACGACCACGCGGACAGTTCCGCCAAATGGATCCAAAGGAACAAGCAACACGCCGTGCAGACCGACTCAAGGAAACCTGCGGAATCAACGACGACCAGTACAAGAAAGCCTATGACCTCTTTTTCCAGCAGGCAGTAGAAACCGATTCCATCTTCAAGGCGATGCAAGCCAGTGGCGACCGCCCTCAGTTTGACCGCGAAGCATTCCAGAAGCGTCAAGAGGAACAGAGAGCAGCCATCAAGGCAATCCTCACCGACGAGCAGTTCGAGAAATACGAAAAGTCAGAAGCAGAACGTCGCAGCCGCCGCGGAGGCTTCGGAGGCGGACAGCGTCCACAGCGACAGAATCAGTAAACCCAAATCCCTTTCAAGCAACACGCGAAGGGACCCAACCCAAAACACATCCCATGGCGGAGAGACTCAGCGAGTGAGTTTCTCCGCTTTTTTTGTTCATCCACAATGCCATTGGGGATGTATTAGAACGCGATTGGGGAAGCATACGAACGCAATTGGGGAAGCACTCGAACGCGATTGGGGAATAGAAGTGAGTGGTTAGAGATTCCATCATCGTCTAATACCCCATTCGTGAAGTATCTACAGCCTTGGTTTTCTTCTCCTTGAAACCACCTATGCGATAAATGGCAGTAAGAGAATAGTTGGTGTATGGCATCCAAATACGCATGGAATAATTCTGATTACTAATACAGGAGCGAGTGTTGATGTGAGTATTCAGGATGTTTTCACCCTTAGCGACAAGACTCCACTTTCCATCGCTGGAAGTATAACGAAAGGTGGCACTGAGTTGAAACAGAGGATCGATGTCATAGACACCTTGGATGGTCTTTGACTGAAAGAGCGGATGAAGAATGAGCTGGATATTATGCCGAGAAGAGAGTTTTGCCACAGCCATACCGCCCAACACACCCGAAAGGCAAGTACGGTTAAATGAAAGGTCAAAAAAATGGCTGCATTTGTCGTGACGATAGAAAACAGTCGTGTTGATTTGTCCGTTCAGCCAGTTGCCCAAACGATATTGTATCGAGGCTTGCAAACCATAGTGGTTAGAATAGTCCCAGTTGATTTCCTTCATGATAACAGCCATACGGTCTGATGGTTGGTATGCCAACTGCACAAAATAGTCGGGTTCAAAGTAAGCAAAAGCCAAGAATGTGTACTTCTGCTTCAACTGCCACATCAGGTTCAGGTTGTAGCTTGAACGAGGTTTTAGGTCAGGATTACCCCAAATCTCACTATATGCTGAAGCATAATAGATGCTGCTCATCGTACTCCAATAGGAGGGGTATTCCGACTCACTGCTAAACGAGAGGTTGAGTATATTCTTGGCATCGATGTTCCAAAGGGCATTCAACTGTGGATAAACGCGCCACTCATTCCATTTCGTAGCATGATATTGTTCGGTAGTGATGGAGGCATCAAGACTCAACGACTCGTTAACCTGCTTGTATAGTCCAACATACGCATTCAAGATACGCTCATCGTAATCCACATGCGACGTGGCATCAGACAATGGCTGGCGGTTTTCATCAAGCGTTGTCTGATAACTATTATTATTCGCTAACTGCGCTTTACCACCATAGTTAAGTTTCCAACTTTTCGACAGCGTCTGTGTTTGGTCAACGGTGAAGAGCCACTTACCCACTTTCTGGCGACTATCCACATAGAGTTTCCTGCTGATGTCGTACAACCTACCGTTAAGGTTTTGTGTGCGAGGATTCTGATAGTTGGTATAGGAAATCCCAAGTTGCAGACCGAAGGGAGCCGAATAGTAGGCATCCACGTTGTGCAAATAGTCATGTTGGCGGGAATGCTGCGTGGACAGAGCCGTTCCTGTGGTATTGTTTGTGGAACGAGTGGAATTCCACTCACCCGTATAAGCCAAGCTCAGCCGGTGGTCATCAGCAATGGCATAATCAAGTCCGATGTGGTATTTGTGGTCAATTCCTTCACCTCGACTGTTGGTTTTGTCAACGAAAGCGATACGCTGTTCACCAAGCGGATGATTGGCATTGCGCTCCACTTGTCCGTATGCAGAACCACCAGCGAAAGCGTATGACACATCCACACCCAGCTTGTCGTGGTTGTAGATGAAACTACCACCGAAATAGCCCTTGCCATATTTGCTTTGCTGCCAACCACTCATGAGTTGTCCCGAAAACTGATTTGTCCATGCGAAGTCTTTCGTCACAACATTGATAGCCATGCCTCGCACATGATATTTGGCTGGAGCTGCGGGCAGCACCTCGGCTTTTGCTATTTGAGAAGCAGGCATTTGCTTCAGTCGCTCAACCACCTGTTCTTCACTTAAGGTGGTCGGCTTGCCATTGATGACGAGTGTCACCGAGCGACCTGCAAACGACAAGCCGCCTTCGCCACCTGTCACACCAGGAATACGTGTCAAGGCTTCGAAGGCGTTATCAGCGGGCAGTATTTCCAATAGTTGAGGAATGTTGTAAGTCAAGTGCCCATTCTCTGCTTTCACAATCTGGCGTTCACCCCTCACCTGCACACCGTTCAGCACAATAGTATCACATTTCAATCTGACATGACCGCCATTTCTTGAATCGAACAAAACGTATCCTGTCTTGTAGCCGACGAAGGAAATACGGGCGAGAACGGGCTGTTGCTCGCAAGGAATGACAAAAAGACCGCTCTCGTTCGACACACCACCAGTAATCAGCGTAGAGTCCTGAGGTGAGAGCAGGGCAACGTTGGCGTATGCTACGGGCTGACCTTGCTCATCGATGACGTTGCCGATGTAACGCATAGTTGTTTTTTGGGCACACTCCACAACAACCTCCTTGTTCTCAACAGTCATGCGGATGGGATAGAAGCCTATCATTTGGCGAATGGCATCGGGAACAGACTTACGGTGGATGGAAGTGGAGATACGGAAGTCCTCCAGTTCGTTGTAGAGGAAACTAATGGTGTAGTCGTCGGTCTGCTCATCCAACTGTCGCAGAGCCTCGCTGAGCGACACATTATCATACTCTTGCGTAATCTTCTGAGCCTGAATGTCTGCCAAAGCAAGACAGCAGGCAATGATGAAAAAGATGCTTCTCATGGCCTACTCCACTACTATCATGTCGTCCTTCAAATCGATGGTGATGCTCTCAAAGAGGTTCAGCCTATGCAACGTGACTTCAAGTCCTTCATTCGGTTTCCACACAAAATAGAAACGGAGCTGACGTGCATCAACGTTGTGGAAATCCACCCCTTTTCGGTATTGAGTCGCTATCTGAACCAACATCTTTTCCAATGGCACATTGTCGAACACGATGGACTGTGCCGTTGTCACGGTGTCAGACTTGAGTGTATCTGTCGGCAAAATATCGTTTGGATGGGAAGACACATGCTGTTCCGTCTGAACTGCCTGTCGATTGATACTCGACAAACGCACAATGTGGATGGCAGCAAAAGCCAAGCTGGCAGTTACCAATACACCAACAAAACTGGCGACAAACTTATCAGGGAAAAGTCCCGTTATGCCTTTGATGAAAGAAGTCTTAGCCCCAGGCTCTTTTTCCCTGCCGATAGCGTCCAGTTCCTCAGTGTGATTTACACTGAATTTTCGCCATTCCTCTTCCACGGGGATGATCTCTTCATCTGCCTCCTGCTTCACAAAGGCTTGCTTCGTCAGAGCCAGCTGTTTCCACAGTTCTGCCAATTCAGAGTCATCTCCCAGCAACTGCTGAAGTTGCTCATCTGAATATCGTTCAGGATGTTCCTGCATCGAAAGCAGGATTCGCATACATTCTTCGTGTTCCATCATCGTTATCGTTTTACTATTTCTGATTTGAAATGCTCTCTGATTCGTTGTAGCGACTGCGACAGATGATGATAAACCGTCACTTTGCTCACACCCACAGCCTGCGCCACTTCCTCATAACTCATCTCACGCAGAAATCGCAGTCTGAAAATCTGCCGGCTGAGTGGAGACAATTCCCTTTCGACGAACTGTATCAATCGTTCCAAACGGTCGTCGTCATTCATGCAGTAGGTGGAGTTCTGCATCGATTCCTGCAAGAAGAGTCTTTCCACCCGTTCCCTCACAGATTGATGACTCAGCACATCGCAACAACGGTTTCGCACAGCAGTCATGAGGTAACCCTCTACCTTGTCTTCTGCTGGCATCTGACCGCGATGCAGCAGTTGGGCGAAGACATCGCTTACCACGTCTTTACTCTCCTGTGAATCATATAGCATCACCCTTGCCAGACGATACATCTGTGCATAATGCCGGCGGTATATCTTTTCAAATTCAGTCATACACTTACAAGGACGATTGAGAGAAACGAAAAACTAAGCAAAACGATTATTTTTTTCGAGCATAATAAAATGGCGAACGCTCGTCGAGGGTGCGACGAGCGTTCGATGATGCGATGACGAACGCTCGTAGAAACGTTAACGAACGCTCGTTGATGGAGTGTGTCCCCAATCTTATTTTTCCTCGATGATATTCACGCAGAGTGCTCCTGCAATGAGGAGTATGCCAGCGAGGACGAGCATGAGCACTTCGGGTGCCAATTCGCCCGTGCGGGTGAAGGCGCTCAGTACGAGTCCTCCGAGGGAGGCTGCCACGATTTGCGGAATGCAGATGGTGCCGTTGAAGAGTCCGAGGTAGGTGCCTACGTGTCCTCCCTTGAGTGAGTTGGTGAGGATGGTGAATGGGAGTGCAAGCATGGCTGCCCAAGCACATCCGATGAGGAGGAAGGAGACGAAGAGCGCGTACTGGTTGTGGAGGAAATAGATGGAGATGAACCCGATGCCTCCGAGCAGGAGACTGAGGCTGTAGATGAGTTTGCGGTTCTTGAAGAGCGGAATGACGATGGCCCAGAGGACGGAACCGATGGCTTGTACGGCAAAGAGGATGCCTACCCAGTTGGCTGCTTCCTGGTACTGGGTGGATTTCACGTCGAGGACTACGCGTGTGGTGCCATCTACGATGCGTTCGACAGTGGGTGCGTCGAAGGCACTGTGGGCGATGGTGCCGTTGGTGTAGGTCCACATGAACATGAAGGCTGCCCAGCAGAAGAACTGCACGAGTCCGACGGTCCAGAAGGTCGTTGGTGCTTTCAGCAGCAGCTGGAACATGTTGGGCGAGTTCTTGGCATCTGCCTTTTCTTCTTCGCTGATGGGGTGGTACTCGTTGTAGAGTTCAGGTGGATATTCCTTCACCTTTGCGGTGGTGTAGAAGACGCAAAGGATGAGGATGGCTGCTCCGATGTAGAAGGAATAGATGACGGAATCGGGGATGACTCCTTCGGGTGCCGTGTTGCTGATGCCGATGGCTGCGAAGATGAATGGGAAGAGATAACCGACGAGGCTGCCTGCATTGCAGAGGAAGGACTGGATGCTGTAGGCGAGTCCTTTCTGCTTCTCGTTGACCATGTCGCCGACCATCATCTTGAATGGCTGCATGGCCACGTTGATGGAGGTGTCGAGGAACATGAGGGAGACGAGTCCGAAGACCATTGCCGTAGCTACGGACATGCCGAAGGAACCAGCGTTGGGCAGAAGGCACATGACGAGGACGGCGACAAGGGCTCCGACGAAGAGGTAAGGAATGCGGCGGCCGAAGCGTGTCCACGTGCGGTCGGAGAGGGAGCCGATGATGGGCTGCACGATGATGCCCATGAGTGGTGGGAGAATCCAGAAGTAGCTGAGGCTGTGGGGGTCGGCTCCGAGGGTGGAGAAGATGCGGCTGATGTTGGCGCTCTGGAGTGCGTATGCTATCTGCACGCCAAAGAATCCGAAACTGATGTTCCAGAGTTTCCAGAATGATTGGTCGGGGATTTGTTTCATAAAAATCGGACCCACCCCTCACCCTCACTCCATAACCTTAACCCTAACCTTAACCTTAATTTTCCATCCGGATGGCAGTTATCGTTATGGTTATCGTTATCGTTGATAACCTTAACCCTAACCTTAACCTTAATTTTCCATCCGGATGGCAGTTATCGTTATGGTTATCGTTATCGTTGATATGGGTGAGGGAGGGGGTGGTTACTTATTTAATGATTAATGTTTATTTTCTTCGTTTGATTGCCTTGACGCAGTATATAAATGCCAGGGTGAGTAGGAGCAGAGACAGGACGACCATCCAGGGTGAAGTATTGCCTGGGAGCGGTGGGGTCGTCGGAGGTAATGTCGGCAATGGCGGATGCTTGGTCTTCTTCGACGATGTACTTGCCTCCGGTCTGTGTGGAACGGATGACGAAGTACTTGTCTTCGCTCACTTGGGTGACATCGACGGTCTGCGGACTGCCAGTGTTGGTGGAGAAGACGACGTTGACGTAGTAGTCGGCTGAGTTGATGTTGAAGGTTTGGTAGTACCATGTGTAGCCATTCACTTCGCGGGTGGCGGTGATTTGCTTGCCTGGCCAGTTGCCGTTGAGCTGGGAATTGCCGTTGCTGTCCCAGATATAGAAGTTCATGCGGTTCCAGTTGAGTTCGTCGCGCACGTAGATGGTGGCGGTGTGCGGCTGGAAGTCGCCTTGCTCGGCTTCGTACTCGGCTTGTATGCGCTGCTCGATGGTGTTCCATTCGGGCACGAGTGCGTCGGAGATGTAGTAGCAATAGTCGGTGCCTGAGAGGATGCGAGTGTAGCCCGATGGTGCCTGGTAGGCTGATGGTGTCTTTCCGACTACGCAGATGAGTGTGCCGCGCGTGCCTTGTGTGGCAACGGCATAATAGAGCTGCTGGGAGGCTTTCTGCTCGTAGGTACTCTGGTTGGTGATGCCAGCGAGTTTGCGTGCTGCAATCATGCGCTTGAGTGGGTACTTCTGTGCCTGCCAGTGCTTGAGGAAGACGCAGGGTGTGCCTGGCATGGCGAGCATGAAGGCGTTGGCTGCGAGGGTGTCTGCCTTGAGTGGGTCTTGCTCGCTGCCTGAGCGTCGCTCAGTGTCGTGGTTCTCGACGAAGGTGACGGCATAACGCTGATAGTCGTGCTGGTAGATGAGGGGATAGCCCGCTGCATCGGAGCTGTTGCCAGCGAGGAGTCGCCAGTTGTTCTGATGGACGGCATCGCGCACTCGGTAGCGGAACTGGAAGTCGAAGGCTGCCGACTGGATAGTGCCATCGACCTTGGTGCCGTTAATCCAATTCTTGATGGTCGTGGAACCATCCCAACACTCGCCGACTGAGAACTGAGGATGAGCCGTGGCGTTGTATTCGCCTGTGAAGGTGGCGCTGTAGCCTTTCACCATGTCGTAGCGGAACCCCGTGTAGCCAAGGTCGTTGAGCAGATAGTCAAGATATGCCTTCACACACTTGTTCACATTCTCCGACTTGTGGTCGAGGTCGCGCATACCGCTCCATCCTTCGCCTGTGTCGTTGTTGGACGAAAGGGTGTAGCCGTTGGTGGTTGCCCAGTTGAGGGTGGCTCCGCCGTCGTCGTTGCGGACGATGTCGGTGGATTGCATCTGGTAGGTGTTGCCTTTGTAGGTTTCGCTTGGGAAATCGACCCAGTTGGAGACGTTGGAACGATGGTTGATGACTACGTCGGCAATAACTCCAAGTCCTTTCGACTTGAAGGTGGAAATCATGCTGCGCAGTTCGGCCTCTGTGCCAAAGGAGCTGTGCTGGTCGAAATAGTAAAGGGGTGCGTAGCCCATGTTGTTTCCGCTGCCGCAGTAGCCGGACTGTGGAATCCAGATGAGGTCGAAGTATGTGGCGAGTTCATCAGCTTGCTTTTCGAGCTTGGTCCAGCGTGTGTCGGAGAAACTGTCCCAATAGAAGCCTTGCAGCATCACGCCCGAATAGTCGGATGGCCATCCTTGTGCGAAGCATGTGAAAGGGAAAAATAGAAATAGAAGACCCACCCCCAGCCCCTCTCTCCATAACCTTAACCCTAACCTTAACCTTAATTTTCCATCCGGATGGCAGTTATCGTTATGGTTATCGTTATCGTTGATATGGGCGAGGGGAGTAGATACTCTGCTTATCAATTTGCTTAATATATAATTCTTCATAATTATTAATCAGGGATTTTAAGGATTTTTTAGGATAAGACCCATCCCAGTAACTATTCAGCGAATAATATTAAGAAGTGCCCTTTCGGGCAGAAATCCAACAAATCTATTCAAAATCTGTCAAATCTTTAAAATTTTTGCCATAAGGATTTGTTTGATTTGCTTAAGATTTGATAGATTTCTCGCCGTAGGCGACTCAAAAAGATGATTCGCTGAATAGGGACCCACCCCAACCCTACCTGTGAGGGAGGGAGAAGCCATCCTGCGCTTAAGTGAAAAGTGAAAAACGAAAAGCCTAAATTAAGTACAAAGGACAAAGGACAATGTACGGGCTTGAAATTTGTACTTTGTAAATTGTTCTTTGTACTTCTCTTCACGCTTCACGCTCCACGCTTCACGTTGAAAAGTGAAAAGTGAAAAAACAAAAACGAAAAATGAAGAATGAAGAACTTTAGAAAGTACAAAGGACAAAGAACAAAGTACAACGTGGAAACTGTGATAAGTACAAAGAAGTACATCCACGTTGTACCTTGTAAATTGTACTTTGTACTTAATGGAGGTTCTTCATTCTTCATTATTTAAATTATTGCTTGATGAATACGAAGCGACCTGTGATGTCGTTGAAATAAACATCGTAGGTGCCTGCTGAGATGCTGATGTTTGGTCCGTCCTGAGTACCTACACCGTATGACTTCTGGTCGATGTTGACATCTGCACCCCAGTTGGTGCCCCAGTCGAGATTTGCCTTGAACTTGATGCCACCAGCCGTGACTTCCAATCCGCGGATGTACCAGTTGTGGAGGTTGCCTTCGTTCTGACGTGCTAACTCGGTGTCGCTCCAACCGTTGAAATCGCCAGCGAGGGAGATGTTGGTGTACTCGGTTGGAGTTTGGTTTTCGAGCTTCGTCCAAGTGTAAGTGAGTTCGTCGAAATTAACGGTGAGCGTGTAGAATCCTGCTTCAGGCGACTGGAACGCCTGTGCGCCCGCAGTGATGAGCTTGCCTGCTGCTGATCCATCACCATCCACTTCGGTACCAATGGCTTTGTCCCAGTTGCCGACATCGTCGGAACGCCATGCCTTGAGGTCCCAAGCTCCTTTCCAGTTGGTGGTGTATTCCTGAACCAGGCCGTCAACAGGATAGAAGGCACTGATTCGGTCAGTTGTCCATCCGTTTGGATTACCTGTCACGAAGAAATAGACAGAATAAGGAACGTAGGAGTAAGTCCAATCCTTTGGCGAAATGGTGAACTTGTATGTGCCACCTTGTTCGCACTGGAAGGAGTTGCCGCTGTTGCTGTCTTCGTTGAAGAAGCCCGAAGTAGCGGTGTCGCCATTGGAATTGGCACGGAGAAGTCCGTTCCAATCCTGATTGTCAACTGCAGACTGCGGTGCGAAGCAGAACCACTCAGAATTGCCTACAGTGAGGATGACAGAGAAGGTGCCATCTTCGTTCTTTTCCATAGGGGTTGGTGCTGCGAGGTTCCAGCCGTTATAGCCACCAACGTAATAGTAGGCATCTTCGTTGGCAATGGCAGGCAGTTCGGGTGTGACGAATGAGAAGGCAAAGCTATCCACCGTGGCTGCATCGATAGTGAGGGCAGCAGGCACTGCCACACCTTCATCGTCGAGGCTGGCTGCCTTGACGGTGCATTCCATGAGACGTGTGGTCTTTGCCTTCGACTTGTAGAAGGTTTCGCATGCGTTCTTGATGTCGCTAAGGGCAACGATGAGGTCGCCATTTTCTGAAATGCAAGGCACATCGATGCCGTTCATCTTGAGGTTGGAGTAAACCAGCTTGGCATTGTTTACGCCATTGACATAGCTCTGTGTTAACAAAGTGACATTCGATTCCTCTACCGTCGCAAAGTCAATTGCGTTGGCAGTGAGATTGGCAGCAGCGGTGATGGTCTCGAAGTCGGGTCCTTGCGGATTGGACTGAGGGTTTGCCCAGTCGGTGTATTCCTCATTGCACGACACGGCTGCGAACGATGCCATGAGGATTCCTCCATATAAAAATATCTTTTTCATAATCTTTTCTGTGTTTGATTGGTTAAGAAGGGGACAGAAGGTGTAGAGAGGATAGAGGACTTCCCTACCCCTCTACGACCTGTCTTTTTCTTTATTCAATACGTCCCGTTCCCTGAGTGAAGTTGATGTATGCTTTCTGTCCAGCAAAAACTTGGTAAGAAAATTCCTCACCTACATTTTCTGCCCAGTTGTTTGGAATATCGACGTTGCGATAGAAGAGTGTGCCATCGTTCTTGACGGTGAACTCAGTCTTCCACCAGTCGATGCCGCAATCGACAGCGAGACGCAATTCTCCATCGGCAGAGAAAGCAGGAGATACCCATTCGCCTTCGTTGGCAGGAGCGGTGAGCTGCCAGCCATCCTGGAAGCCCCAGTCGAGACCAGTGAGGTTGCCCGATGGAACATAGACAGCCGCCTTGCGGGTGATGAGTTCGTACTGGAGTGCGCCGTTGGCAATCTTGCCCTTCACGATGATGGTGTACCATCCACCGTTTGCCACCCTGATGTTGGCAGCATCGCTTGAAGCGTCAACACTTTCGAGTCCGGCACCAGCATCATCAGTCACAGTGATCTGACCGTAGCCCTTGTCGTTACCCTTCCAGCCATTGTCCTGATTAATCTTGAACTCTGCTCCAGCAGGGAGATAAACAACGCCATAGTAGAATCCATCCTGACTGAATGCTTGATTCAGCGGAACGAACTTGCTCCAACCATCGGATGCAGGGAAGCTGCCGACGATGTACATCTTTTCAGGAAGCGAAATCTCTACCACAGGAACGTATGCCTGCACCTTTGAAAGGGTGATGGTGTTGGATGTGGCTTGTCCCAAATCGTCGTTTCCAAAGACATGAGCGGTGAGATAGACGTAAATAGGAATAGGCTTGGAAAGGTCCTTGTCGCCTGCAAGTGCAAGAATCTTGTCGTTAAGCTCAGATGCAGGAATTTTGATGTATGCAGAGGTAGAGGTGGTAGCAAGACTTTCAAAATTCTCGTTATCGAGGCTCACCCATGTGGTATAGACCGTGGAAACAGGAAAACCATAGTTTGGCTGGCTGGTTGAGAGAGTCAGATAGTCGGAATGCTCAAGGTCGTAAACATTGTTGAGAGCATAGCCCGGAATGTTGAGTTCGAAGCTATTTGCCTCATTATTGAATGTCGGATTGCTGTCACGATCCTCGGAGCAGGAAGAAAAACCAAATCCTACAACTGCGAGCATCAGCAATGTATAAAATATCTTTTTCATAACTTATGCTTCATTTGATTTAATTAATAACCAAGGTTCTGAGTCATATTGCTGTTAGCAGACAACTCATTGGCAGGAATTGGATAGACATTGTAGATAGGGCTAACTCCTGTGCCTGTGTAAGAGCCTCCCTTCCAATCCCAGAGGTATTCGCCAGAGGTGAAGTAACCAAAACGAATCAGGTCGGAACGACGACGGCCTTCGAAGTAGAACTCACGGCACCACTCGTCGCAGATGTCACGCTCGGTGACGGTGCTGAGCGGATTGGCATGAGCACGAGAACGAAGCGCGTTGAGCAAAGTGATGACCTTGTTGGTTGCACCTTCGAGACGGAAGGTAGCCTCAGCGAGTGTGAGGTATGCCTCAGCCACACGGAAGAGAGGAACATCGGTGTCGGAGTAAGAAACATCCTTTGGTGAGCCATTGGCAGGGTCGCAATAAGCATTGGTCCACTTCATGATGCCAAGACCTGCGCTGAAAGTGGTCTTTTCCTCGGTGCTGGTGGTGCGGACATTGCCCTTGTTGCCTTTGTCGTCAACAGACCATCCAGAGAAGAAGCGAGCACGGTCGTCGCCAGCTGCCCTCACCACGGCTTCGATGTCGAGCGTGAGAGGCACATCGCTGAGGGAAGTGAAGAACTTCTTCACCAATGCTTCGCGAGAACGGTTACAAGTCCACTGCGACTTGGCAAGGCTCTGGTCAGGAGTGCCATTACCCGTGGTGGAAGCAATGGTATAGACGGAACCACCGTAGGAACGGCTGGTAGCACCATCGCAACGGATAGGGAAAATGATTTCCTGACGAGCGTTGGCGTTCTCACCATTGTCGCCCATGAAGAGCTGCTGATAAGCAGTGAAGCCATTCTTCGACTCGGTGCAGAGCTTGTAGCTGCTATCAATGACCTTCTGTGCATACTCTTGTGCCAGTGCCCACTGAGCAGTGCCAGTATAAACTTGGGCATTGAGGTAGAGACGGGCAAGCAACATGTTGGCTGCCACGCGGTCAGCACGTCCGTAGTTGTCTGCGTTGTTAGCATTCTGGAGGAGCTGTTCACGGCTCTCTGCATTTTCGCCATTGATGTCCTTCAGTTCGCTGACAATGAAGTTGAAGCAATCCTCGCGTGAAATCTCCACAGGGAGTTCATCGTTGTAGTGCAACTTGTAAGGAGCCTTTCCATAAAGGTCGATGAAATAATAGTAGTGCAAAGCTCGGATGAAGCGCACCTCGGCACGGTTCTGTAGCATCTGCGCATCCTCGGAACCTTCGGTCTGGTCGAGATAGAAGTTGCAAAGCGTGATGTTGTACATGAGACGATAGTAGGTCAACTCATTGTAGCCATGAGAAGAGTTCCAACTGATGTTGGTGAGTTCAGGAATACCAGCATCGCCCTGCCATGTCCAAATACATTCATCGGAACAGAGTTCGTTGGCTTCGAACACACGACGATACAAAGAGGAGTTACCTTCGTCGAACTGAAGCATATCAGCAGTTTTATCACCAGAAGGACCTTTAACACCTGTAAGTGTGAGATTACCATAAATCTTGGCAAGAAGTCCTGTAGCATTGAACTCAGTGTTCGTCTGAGGGTCTTGGATGCTCTGGTCGAGGTCCTTCGTACAAGAGGACACTCCACCAGCAACAAGCAATGAAACCACGGCTGCAGGAATTACATTTTTGAGATATCTGAATTTCATAATAATCTATGTTGTTTTTGAAATGTGAAACCTGATTAGAAATTAAGGCTAAGACCGAGCATGAAGGTCATTGGACGTGGATAAACGCCACCGTCAACACCTGTGCCATGCGTGCGCTCTGGGTCAAGTCCCTTGTACTTGGTGATGACGAATGGATTCTGAACGAGTCCATAGATACGTCCTCCAAGACCCTTGAACGACTCGGAAGCAAAAAGATGGTTGAAGGAATAGCCGAGCGTGATGTTGTCGCAGCGCAGGAATGAAGCATTGCGCACGAAATAGTCGCTCATGTAGTAGTCGGTCTTTCCCTGGAAACCAAGGTCGATAGCCTCCTGAGTGGTGTTGCTGTAAGCATTGTTGGTGAAGAGTCCAGAGTAGGACACATTAGCATGTCCTGAGAGGAAGTCGTAGTAGAGGTAGTTGTTGAAGCTGGCACGGAGACTGAAGCTGAAGTCCCAGTTCTTATAGATGAACTTGTTGGTGAGACCCATCGTAACATCAGCATCTGGCTTCTTATAAACATACTTGTCGTCGGCATTGATGATGCCATCAGCATTGCGGTCAACAAACACGCCTTCGAGTGGATTGCCATCCACATCGTATGCCTGCTGGTAAACATAGAAACTGTTAGCAGGATAGCCTACCTTGTTCACTTGAACCTGATTTTTCAATCCTGCTGAGATTTTATCACCTGTGAGGAAGAAATCAGCCCCGTTGGTAAGTTCAACAATCTCGTTCTTGTTGTAAGTGACATTGTAGTTCACGGTCCAGGAGAAATCCTTGGTCACAACAGGGTGAGCATTGATGGCGAATTCAAGACCTGTGTTCTTGAGTGAACCTACGTTAATAGTCTTGTAGTTACCAAAGCCCATACCAGAAGCGATGCTCACGGTGGAAATCAAGTCCTTAGTCTTGCGATAGTACCAGTCGATAGCACCATCAATACGTCCGTTGAGGAAACTCCAGTCGAGTCCTACGTTCCATGTAGTGGTCGATTCCCACTTCAGGTCGGTATTGTACATTTCTGGACGGTAGGTGTAGTACGTGACGTCACCGAGAGAATACTGTGCATACTGGTCGGAAACAACGTAACGAGGCAAATAGTAGAAGTCGTAGCCAATGTTCTGCTGACCAGTGATACCCCAACCGAGACGGAGCTTCAGTTCATCGAGAGCCTTGGCATCCTTCAGGAAGCTTTCTTCACTGATTTTCCATGCCAAACCGAGAGATGGGAATGTGCCCCACTTGTGACCTTTTGCAAAACGACTGGAACCATCCCAACGCATCGTGTAGGTGAGGAGGTAGCGATTGAGCAAACCATAGTTCAAACGGCCGAAGTAGCTCACCAACGTGTTGGTATAGATATGTTCACTCTCGCTACGGAGTGATGGAGAATAAGCGACTGGAGAATCGAGCTTTTTGCCACTCTCGTCGTACCATTCATTTCCCTGTCCGAAGTCGTAGGTTTTTCTGTGGAAATGCTGCTCTTCCATACCTGCCATGATGTCGAGGTTGTGGACGTCGTTCCAGTTGTGAGCATACTGTGCGTAGATGTTGCCTTGCAAGTTGTACTTGTAAGACTGGCTTGCACCAACCCAGCCATAGTAGTTGTTACTAAATGAATAAGGAGAAATGCATGTTTCCTGACGACCTTCTGAGTAGTCGCCACCCACGTTGGCATGGATGTGAAGGTCTTCGAAACCGTGAATCTTGTAGTCGAACTCGATGTTACCAATCATCACATTGGATTTTGCTTGGTCGTCCTTGTTGTTGATAAGGGCAACAGGGTTCTGTGGAGTGTTGGTGTTGGTAGTGTATTTCCAATCCTTGTTGTTGTAAGTAGCAGCCTGTGGATTCTGCCAATAGCCACCAAATTCTTTGTAGCCAGCTTCATCACTTGCCAAATAGACAGGACGGGTTGGGTCGGCACCGATGGCATTGCCAAATGCTCCGCCGTCAGGATACTTGTTCTTGCCGTGCATGTACTTAGCCGTGAGGTTGATGCTCAAGTGGTCATCGAAGAATGTTGGAGAGAGGTTCAACGATGTTGTGAAACGCTCGAACTTGGAGTTCTTCACGATACCGTTCTTGTTGGTATAGCCGAAGCTCAAGCGGTAAGGCAAAGTCTTCAGAGCACCCGTCACACTCACCTGATGGTCAGTACCCACTGCCAAGCGATAGATTTCGTCCTGCCAGTTGGTGTTGGCTGAGCCAAGAGAAGAGCCATCCTTGCCGAGGGTCTCCGTGATGTATGAGCGGTATTGGTCGCCACTCAGCACCTTGTAAGTCTTTCGAGGAGTGCCGAAGCTCACGTTGCCAGAGTAGTTGATTTTTGGCATCTTGGAGCCAACCTTTCCCTTCTTGGTCGTGATGATGATGACACCATTGCTGGCGCGGCTACCGTAGATAGCTGTTGCACTGGCATCCTTCAGCACCGTGAAGCTCTCAATGTCCTCAGGATTGACCATAGCGAGAGGGTTGGAAAGACCCTGCACACCATTGTTATCCATTGCCAAACCATCGATGACAATGAGAGGGTCGTTGTTGGCAGAGAGTGATGAACCACCACGGATGCGGATGGAAGCACTACCGCCTGGAGTACCATCGTTGGAGATGACGCTCACACCGGCAATTTTACCAACGAGCATGTCCTGCGCACTGGTAGTGATACCCTTCGACATTTCGTCGGGCTTGATGGCAGTGACAGAACCCGTTGCATCCGACTTCTTCACCTTCGCATAACCAACAACCATAGTCTCTTCGAGCAATTTGCTGTCTTCGCGAAGAATGACGTTCACAGTTGGGGTAGCAGTCACTTCCTGGGTCTGATAACCCACGTAGGAGAAAACGAGTGTTGCACCTCTTGGCACTTTCAGGGTGAAGTCGCCATTCAAGTCTGTGGTTGTACCGTTCGACGTTCCTTTCTGAACAACAGTACCCAGCATGATTGGTTCACCCGTTGTGTCCTTCACGTGACCCTTGACGGTGATGTCTTGGGCTGAGACGTTGAGTGACACCATGATTCCCACAAGAAAGACGAGTAGGAATCGTAAGTTTAGCTTTCCGTTCATTTTTTGTACTTAAAGGTTAATTTGTTAGTAGTTAATTAATTTATAAAAGAATTTATTGATTCGTCTATAAAAGGTTTTATTGTATGGGCTGCTGGCAACAGCCCATACAATTAGGGGTTAACCCCTAAAGAAAACCCAAAGAGAGAGTTTCTTGTGAAGACTTATTTTATAAATGAAGAACCTTAGAAAGTACAAAGTACAAATTACAAGGTACATGCATGTCCTTTGACCTTAGTTCTTTGTCCTTTGTACCTATTTTCATTCTTCATTTCACTTTTCCCCTTTCAGCTTCAGCTCAATGGCAAAGCCACCGCCTGGAGCCGACTTCAGCTTCAGCACCGACTTGCTCGTCACCGTCTGCCTCTTGATGGTATAAGACTGCGGATTCAGCTGCCAATCGGCATTCTTGCCATCAGCATAAATCACCGCTTCGTACTTCTTGCCAGGTGTGAGGAAACCGAGGGAAAGGCGAGTTTGATGTCCTGCACCATTCACCGTGCTACCCACATACCAGTTCTCGCTGTGCTTATCCTTACGAGCTATGGTTACGACCTTGCCTGGCTCAGCTTCCAGATACACGCTCTTCTGCCAATCCAATGGCACATCCTTGATGAACTGGAAGGCATCGAGAAAACGATTGTAGTTTTCAGGAATGTCGGCTGCCATCTGCAACGGACTGTACATCGTGATATACAGAGCCAACTGGCGAGCCAATGTGCTGCGCACCTTCGACGTGTTGTCCTTCTGCATCTTAGAGCAATCCATTTCGAAGATGCCAGGAGTGTAGTCCATCGGACCACCAATGAGGCGAGTGAACGGGAGGATAGTGGTGTGCTCCACGGTGTTTCCTCCGAAAGCCTCATATTCAGTTCCTCGGGCACTCTCGTTGCCGATGAGGTTAGGATAAGTGCGGCAGATGCCCGTCGGACGCACTGCCTCGTGAGCATTGACCATAATCTTGTAATCAACAGCCTTCTCGATGCAATACTGATAGTGGTTGTTAGTCCACTGGCTGTAGTGGTGGTCGCCATGCGGAACAATGTTGCCCACATAACCGCTCTTCACAGCAGGATAGCCATGATCCACCATGAACTGATAAGCTTGGTCAAGATGACGCTCATAATTGCGAGTGGAAGAAGAAGTCTCATGGTGCATAATCATCTTCACACCCTTAGAAGCAGCGTATGCCTGGATGGCATTCACGTCGAAGTCAGGATAAGGAGAGACGAAATCGAACACGAAGTCCTTCTCATGCCCGAACCAGTCTTCCCAACCTTGGTTCCAACCCTCCACCAGCACCGCATCGAAACCGTGCTTGGCAGCAAAGTCAATGTACTTCTTCACGTTCTCCGTGTTGGCAGCATGACGGCCGTGAGGCTTAGCCTTCGAGTAGTCGGTCTCGCCCAACTTGATAGAGCTGAAGTCGTCAGTATAGGACCAATGGCTGCGGTTCGTAATCATGTCCCACCACACACCGATGTATTTCGTTGGCTTAATCCACGAAGTGTCTTTGATTTTGCATGGTTCGTTCAGATTTAAGGTCATGCGAGAAGCAAGAATGTCGGCACCGCTCTTGCCCACGATAATCGTGCGCCACGGACTGACGCAAGGCGTCTGCATCCAGCCCTTGTCGCCCTGACCGTCAGGAGTCAGCCACGACTCAAACGTCTTGGTGCTTTCCTTGTAGTCCAAATGCATCGTCGCATAATTCAGGCAAGCCGCCTCATGGAGATTGATATAGAGACCGCCATCCGTCTTCAGCATGAGAGCAGTCTGCACACAAGCCCTGCCCACAGGAGTCTGCGAAGCATTGGAAGTGATGGCATCCTTCATCCTGCCACGAATCTCAGAGAGACGGCTCTCCGTGAACGCATATTCCTGCGTGTCGTAGTCGCCAGGAATCCACCAAGCCGTGTGATCGTCAGTCATCGCAAACTGCGTGTGCTCCTCCTTAATCGTGAAATAAGTCAGATTCTTCTGGTCAGGGAACTCATAGCGGAACCCCAGTCCGTCGTCGAAAAGACGGAAGCGAACCACCATCTCACGGTCGTTCTTCGGCTGATAGAGGCGAACCATCAGTTCGTTGTAGTGGTTGCGGATGCAGCTTTCCTCACCCCACACAGGCTCCCACGTTTCATCCACACTCTTGCTTTGCTGCTCCTTCAGTTCGAAACCGAACATCAAGTCAGCCTTCGCGTCAATCGTCTCAGCACTCGTGTGTCGAGCATTGTCGAACGATTCCTGCCTGCCAGCCACCTCCTTCTTCAGTTCAAAACCCATCCCACTGCTTTTCACCACCTCTTTCCCATCAAACAGCAAGCGATAGCATGGCCTACCCTCCGCATTGATGGCGAATTGCATTTCGAACCTCCCATTAGGAGATTTCAAGCTTTGCGCAAAACAAGACAGATTCAAAACAAGAATCAAAAAAGTCAATACAAAGCGTTTCATGATAATTAGGTCAGTTTTTGAGTTTTCAATCAGGGATTATTAGAGAGTTAAAAGTTAATAAGTTTTATGTCTAAGGTCTGAGGTCTAAGGACTAAGGTCTGAGGTATATCTCCTAAAGAAATCGGCAAATTATTAAAATTTAGTACATTTAGTCTATTTCTTTAGGAGACTTTTTACGCCTTTGACCTTTGACTTTCGACCTTTGACTTTTTTGCAAATTTAGTTTAAATTTTGATTTGTTATTCCTTTTCTACTCATTTTTTTACAAAGTAAAATCCAAAACACGGATTTCCTTCGGTCTCAGGCGCATTTCTCCTGCACATTTCACCCGTTTGTGAGTCAGCACGTTCATTGCCTCACCCCTCGGAAGCACCTCCTGATACGGAGTCAAATCTACCGTCACATTCTTCTTCGTACCATTCACTACCACCGTCACCACCTTGCCGTTCTTCTCACGAGCATACACATACACACCGTTCCTCACGTGGAAGTGGGTGAGACGACCGTCATGCACCGCCTCGCAGTTCTTACGCCAGTTCAACAGGTTCTTGGCAAAGTCGAAATACCAGTTCTGCAACTCCGTCCTGCCCTCCTTCGTGAACGCATTGTTCCTGTCGTTCTTCCAACCGCCAGGGAAATCCTGACGCAAGGCACCGTCGCCCTTGCTCTTGTCGGCAGCCATGCCGATTTCGTCACCATAATACAGCTGCGGAATGCCCCTCAGCGTGAGCAGAAGCGTCAGCGCATGCTTGTAGCGAGTCGTGTCCTGAGCCATCTCCACGTTCTTCTGGAAACGGTCCGTGTCGTGGTTGTCGAGGAAAGTGAGCAAATGGTTCACATCCGCATACACCACATCCTGACTCAGATACTCGTACAGCCTGGCATAGCCATGATTCCACTCGTCCGTTTCCTCATCCATCACATAGTTCAGCAGCGACATCAGCGGAAAGTCCATCACCGTCTTCAGCAGACTGTTCCTCGGAGCAGAAAGCCTACTGTCCTTCTGCCAATAAGCAATACCCACATTGTTGTTCATCCACGTCTCGCCCACGATGTTGAAGCCAGGATACTCCAGCTCGATACGCTCGCACCACTTCCTCATGCCGTCGAAGTCATTATAAGGGTACGTGTCCTGACGGAAGCCATCGATACCAGCCCACTCAATCCACCACACGCTCGCCTGAATCAGATAATCCATCACCAGACGGTTCCGCTGGTTCAAGTCAGGCATCGCCTCCACAAACCATCCGTCCGTCGTGCGCTGACGGTCGAACTGCGAAGCATGCACATCGCCGAACGCACCCGTGCGGTAGCTGCTCTGCACATACCTGCCCTCGAAATTGAACCAGTCCTTCTGAGGCATGTCCGCAAAGAGGAAATTCTGACGGCCACAGTGGTTGAACACGATGTCCTTCACAATCTTGATGCCCCTCCCGTGAGCCTCCTCCACAAAGCGGCGATACTCCTCGTTCGTGCCCAGGCGAGGGTCGGTCAAGTAGTAGTTCGTGATGGCATAGCCGTGGTAACTCTCCTTCGGCATGTCGTTCACCAACGTAGGCGTAGGCCAGATGGCAGTGATACCCAACTCAGTCAGATAGTCCAAGTGCTGCACCATGCCAGCCAAGTCGCCACCATGACGAGCCATCGGAACACCCACGTCGCAAGTCTGCTCCAGCATCCCCTTCACAACATCATTCTTCGGGTTGCCATTCGCAAAGCGGTCAGGCATCAGCAAGTAGAGCACATCGCTCGAATCAAAACTGCTGCGATGCCTCGCCTCCCGTGCCTTCAGCTCGTAAGGAATTGACTGACGACCCACCTGAATCACAAACTTCTGGGGCTTCGCCTCGCGCGTGTCCAAATACAAAATCAGATAATTAGGATTCTCCTGCGTCACCACCTCCTCGATGGCGATGCCCTGCGCATCCTTCAGCGCCACCGGCTGCGTACCAACACCCTCGCCGTGAATCAGGACTTGCAGCACTGGGTTCTTCATACCAGCCCACCAGCAGAGCGGGTGAACATGTTCCACTTTCACTTTCGCGGCATCAGCACGCAAGCCAAAAACGCTCATAAGCACAAAGGTTAAAATACTGAGTCTTTTCATATCACTGAGATTGATTTCCTTTCGCAAAATTAACACTTTCAGTAACACATTGTTTCCCATTCAAAGAAAAATATAAATCAATAAAAACGCCAAACGTCTCTGAAACAAGATGTTAGAACAACAACAAGAGGACAAAAATATAAATAGATTTTAAAATATTTTTCTCAACTTTTTTGCATCTTTCCCCTTCTTTTCCTATCTTTGCCGCCAGCTAATGAAGTACCCGCCATGAAGCGTCTCCCTCTCTTCCTCCCCTCCGCTTTCCTCGGGCTCGTCATCCTTTGCACGGCCATCGGCATGGCTTTCGCCCCAAGGGCTTCTGCCCAGCAGGTGCCGTCGGTCTCGGATGCCGAGCTGGAAAGGGCCATCGCCCAACTCGATGCCACCATTGCCACGAAAACCGCTTACCATGCGCTGCGCCAACAACGCACGGACAGTCTGCAACGCTTGGCTAAGAGGGTGAAAGGTCCTCGGCTCATCGCCATCTACAAGGAGCTGTTCACCACGTTCTCACGTGTGCAGACGGATTCTGCCCTGCTCTTCCTCAACCGGCTGGCACATCTGCCCGAAGTGAACGGTCAATCCGACCTGCGCATCTACACGACGATTGGCCGTGCGGAAGTCTATGCCGTCACGGGGCAGTATGACGCTGCTCAGGCGCTCTTGAAGAACCTCAACATGGCGAAGGCTTCTCCCGACACGCGCCTCTATTACTACCACACGTGCCGCACCATCTACGGATGGATGGCAGAATATGCTTCGGTGGAGGAGTTCCGTTCGCAGTTGCTTGCCACCACGGAGCTCTACCGCGACTCTATCCTTGCTTCGAAGCACTCGGATGTGGGCACGGACATCGTCCGCGTTGACAAGATGCTCACGCACGGTGTCGTGGATTCTGCCATCGTCCTCTCGCTGGCGGACCTCGAAAGGGCGCTGCCCGACGTACGTCCTTACATTTATTACAATCTGGCAGAGGCTTACCGACAGAAGGGGAATGCCCGTCTCCACAAGTTCTATCTCGCGCTCACTGCCACTGCGGACATTCGGCAGGGCATCACGGAGTATATGGCGCTACCGACGTTCGCCAAACTGGCTTACGAGGAAGGGGACCTCGCCCGTGCCTACAACTACATGGTTTGCTCGATGGAGGATGCCAACTTCTGCAAGGCGCGTCTGCGTGCCATCGAGGTGAGCGATTTCTTCCCAATCATCGACAAGGCTTACAAGGATGAGCAAAACCGACAGCGCAACACGGAGCGCGTCTTCACATACGTCCTCGTTCTCTTGGCTCTGCTCCTTCTTGCAGCCATCTTCTATCTGCGCCGTCAGATGCAGAAGCTGTCTTCCACTCGTCGCCAACTGGCGCGCACGAACCAGCAACTCAACTCCACGAACCAGCAGCTCAATGCTGCGAACCAGCAGTTGGCGCAAGCGAACAGCCAACTGCAAGAGGTGAACAGGGGGTTGCTGCACACGGACCAGGTGAAGGAGGAATATATTGCCTACTATCTCGGTCGATGCAGAATCTACATCGACGCTTTCCGTCGTTTCCGTCTCGACATGCTCCGTCTTGCCAAGAACCGACAGACGGACGAGTTGCTGCGTGCGCTGAAGAGTGACGACATCTTCCAAAGCCAGCAGGAGCAGTTCTATGCTGACTTCGACGAGGCTTTCCTCAATATCCACCCTAACTTCGTGGAGAACTTCAACGCCTTGCTCCGACCTGAGGAACGGATTCAGCCAAAGCGTGGTGAACTGCTCAGCACGGAATTCCGAATTTTTGCGCTCATCCGACTGGGCATGACGGAAACGGCTGACATCGCGCATTTCCTCGACTACTCTCTTGCCACTATCTACAACTATCGCTCTCGCATTCGCAATGCCTCCATTTATCCGAAGGAGGAATTCGAGAAACGACTGATGCAGTTATAAGACCCACCCCCAGCCCTCCCTGTGAGGGAGGGAGAATAGACCCCTCCAGCCCCTTCCAACCTCCCCAAGGGGAGGAGAAGCCTCCGGATGGTTATTCACTCCCCCTTGGGGGAGCTGGAGGGGGCTGGGTGACTACTCCCTCCCTCACAGGGAGGGCTGGGGAGGGTCCTATCCTTTAAATTCCTGATTAAAAATACTCAAAAAAGTGATTAGCAGTATTCAGAATCCAAAAGTAAAAAGGCTCGTTGCGCTGCAGCAGAAATCAGCCGAACGCAGGAAGGAACAGATGTTCGTCGTGGAGGGAATGCGGGAACTTGGCCATTGCCTGGAGGCGGGTTTTCAAATCGACACGCTCTTCTTCTGCCCATCTCTTTTCACAGAGGGCACGACCATCGAAAACCTTCTCCCCCATTCCACCAACACGCGCTACTTTGAAGTGACGCCTGAGGTGTATGCCAAAATCGCTTATCGGGGTACGACGGAGGGAGTGGTGGCAGAGGTAAAGGAAAAGCACCGCAGTTTGGCTTCTCTCAAACTGAAAGACAATCCTCTTGTCATTGTCTTGGAAAGTGTAGAGAAACCAGGGAACCTGGGTGCTGTTCTCCGTAGTGCCGATGCAGCTGCCGCTGATGCAGTCATTGTGTGCGACCCGCTCACCGACCTCTTCAACCCGAACCTCATACGCAGTTCCATCGGTGCCATCTTCACGGTGCCAACGATTGCTTGCACGTCTGCTGAATGCATCTCCTTTCTGAAGGAACACCACATCCGCATTCTCACGGCTCAGCTGCAAGACTCTCAACTTTATTATCACACCGACATGTGTGCTGCCACAGCCATCGTGATGGGAACGGAATCTACGGGGCTCACGCAGCAATGGCGCTCTGCTGCCGATGCTCATATCCGCATTCCCATGCTAGGACAGCTCGATTCGCTCAACGTGTCGGTCAGTGCTGCCATCTTGCTCTTCGAGGCGGTCAGGCAGAGGAAGGAAAGTGAGAAGTGAAAAAAAAGCCTCACCCCCTGCCCCTCTCCAAAGGGAGAGGGGAGTAGAAAGCCTAAATAAGTACAAAGGACAAGGAACAACGTAGTAAACGTAAATCCTTTAAATCCTTTAAATCCTTGATTAAAAAGTCAAAGGTCGAAAGTCAAAGGTCAAAAGCGACCTTAGACCTTAGACCTTAGTCATAAAAAGGACAAAGAACAAAGGACAATGGACATGATTATTGTGTTTAGGGTTTAGTGTAATCCCTTAAATCCTTTAAATCCCTGATTGTACTTTGTAAATTGTTCTTTGTACTTCGCTTCACGCTTCACACTTCACGCTTCACGTTGAAACTTTTCACTTTTAACTTTTCACTTTTAGTCTTCCATCTTCAGTCCCAAGCATTTCCAGAGTTCTGCAGGGAGGGACACGTTCTCAAGGGTAATGCAATCCTTGAACAGGGGTGCTATCATGGAAGGTTGGTAGCCCAGGGTTTCCAATTCCAACCTTGTGACGAGGAAACGCATTTCGGGATGATTCTTGGCGTATGCAACGAACCTGTCAACGGCATCTTCGGTCGCTATGATGCCAGCCGTTGTCGGGATGGCGTAGCTCTTGCCTTGCAGTCCTTCTCCTTGTCCTTGTATGGCACCAAAACAACGTACTGCCTGCAATGCGGCACCACTGTCATGAACACCGCTGGAATGACTGCTAAACACAAAAATCTCATTTTCTTTCAGTTCGTCAATATGGTCGGGGGTTACTCTCGGACTGTAGTATTCTTGCGCAAACTGACGTCTTCTTGCTCGCCTTTCTGCACTCGACGTGATTCTTTCCCTGCAGTAGAGTTTGTCCATCTTGTCATAATATGCCATTTTCGATGAGCTTTCGCGTCTCCATGTGTTACCTGCGCCCAAGTCGTCATGGCTGAACTCAATCACGTTGTCGATAGAGAGGAGGTCGGTCACTTCCCTCACGTTGTGCGCTGAACCCATATAGGAGAAGGACCATCCTTCTTCCTTCAGTTTTTCTATCAACATACGCAAATCAGATGCTTTCCATTCCACTGAGGAATTTTCCAGCCCATCTGTCAAGACAGTCACTACGGCAGTGGCATCCTCGTCATCCTTGATCAGTTGATGAAGTTGCGTCAACGACTGCCCCATTGCATCGTAAAGGGGAGTGCATCCATTGGGTTGATACTGTCCAAACTGATATACTTGGAGAATGGGTACGTTGTCAATCATCGTTCTCACATTGGGACGATTCGAACCTGAATCGAATGTCACCAGTGTCAGTCTGTGTTCCTGAGTTTCCGAATACTTCTCCTGCGAAGAGCGAATTGTCTGGATGGTCTCGTTGATTCCCGAGAGGGTTGATTCTCGCAGGTGCGACATGGAGCCGCTTTCATCCACAATCATCAAATTGTAGATATGTGCCTTGTTGCTTTTCTCTTTTTCCATCCGTTCTGTTTGCTGCTTCTGTTTCGTTTCTCTGCTTTCAGTCTTTTCTTCTGGCTTGTTTACGTTCTTGTCTGTCTTTGTGGTTCCACCTACATTTCCTTTTTGCTTACTGCTCGATAAGCCCAAAAATTCAAAAAAACTTTTCATGTTGTGTTAATGTTTTTAAGATGTGCATAACAATTTTATGACATCCATTTGGAAAAGGCGCAGTTTTCAGGAAAAATCTTTTGAAAGTATGGGTGATAGACAACAAAAAATCCCTGCTTGTGTCTTGGCGACAACAAAGCAGGGACTGATCCCGAGTTTTAGGTAAGTTAAAAATTAAAAGTTAAAAAAGTCAAAGGTCGAAAGTCAAAGGTCAAAGACGACCTTAGTCCTTAGACCTCAGACCTTAGACATAAAACTTATTAACTTTTAACTCTCAAAGCGTTCACGCTTAAAACCTCAGCGTGCAGTCGATACCGAACTGGCGAGGACGAGAGGTCTGTGCAAAGCCATTCGACATGGAAACGAAATAGAATGGCACGTAGCACTTGTCGGTCAAGTTCTTGCCCCAGAGGTTGATGGTGACCTTTCCCCACTGCACTGCTGCATGAGCTCCGAGGAGCATGTAGAAAGGTTCGCTGGCAGTGTTGTCTTCCGTCCAATACACTCTGCCCTGCCCCATGAGGTTCGCACCGAGGAGGAGCTGTGGACGGTTTTTGAGCGAACTGGCACCGAGTGGTATGGCATACTCAGCAGCAAGCGAGAAGTTGTGGAGCGGAGAGAAAGGTACGTAGTTGTCGGTGTAGTTGTGGCTCACTCCGTTGCTCACACCAGCATCGTAGTCGGTGAAGGTGGCATGGGTGTAGCCGTAGGAACCTCTCCAAGAGAAAGGATTGCTGAAGAGACGGAACCATCCTTGTAGTTCCACTTCGGCTCCGTAGCTCTTGCTCTTGCCGGCGTTCACCATCTGGCGACCCAGTCCGTTGCCTGCAGCAAAGCGAGCGAGCTGCTGGTCTTTGGTCTTGATATAGAATACAGCAGCGTTGGCGTTGAGGTGTCCATTGAAGAGTGTGAGGTGAGTACCGAGTTCAAAGTTCCAGCTGGTTTCTGGCTTATAGACCGTAGTGGAGTCGGCAGAAGGATTGGTGCCGATGGAAATGTAGTTTGCCATACGTGAACCCAACTGTGGGTCGCTGGCAAGGGTGCTCATCATGTCGTTTCGCATGGACGACTGAATGAGGTCGCTGAACATCTGGAAGTTGTAGCCTCCCGAACGGAATCCCTTCGCAGCAGAGGCATAGACCATTGCGTCGGAACTGATGTGGTAGCTCAATGCAGCTTTTGGCAGCACCTGCGTGTAGTCATTCCTCATGGTTCCTTCGTATCCTGACGTAGAAGAAAATGGCTTATCGATTGTCATTCTTGCACCGTGGTTCATGTGGAACGTGAAATGTGAGGTAGCAGACGAAAGGTAATTCATCTTGTTGTGCTCATAATCCACACGCACGCCGGCAGTCAAATCGAGTCCCTTCAGAAAGAGGTTGTGCTTGGTGAGCTGTCCGAAGCCAGCAGCATTGAACACAGGCGTGTCGAAGAATCCATCAACCACCATGTTCTTGTCGTCGATATTCATGCCTAAGCTCATGCCATACGAACTCATCGCAGCATTGGCAGCAGCAAAGCCCTTATCGATTCCCGACTGGATGAGTTGTTGAATACCGTCTGCACCAAACTCAACGGGCGCATCGGTCTTGAGCCATTGCTTAGACACATATCCACCCACCACATAGTCGAGCCCCATATTGTGCCAAGCGCCTTTCAGCACGAGCTCCTCCGACAGCGAATGATTCTTTTGCTTCTGCATCAAAGTAAAGATGCTTGCAGGAGTGAAGTCCTGGTCCATGAACATACGGTCGCGCAGGAACTGGCCAGCGGTGACGGAAGTGAGTGTGCTATGCGCAAAGTTGTAGCTCATCTTGAGCGAAGTGTTGAAAAGCGTGCGACGGTAAGAACCCAATTCGCCTTCCACAATCTGAGGGTTCTTCACATTGTAGTAGTCATAGCCATTCTCGTCGCTATACTCCAGGCTGGTCTGGAAATCGAGCAAGAAACGACGATTCTTCTCAGGATTGAAGACGAAACGGAACTTGCCACCGCCTGCATCGCCTCCATTGGAGTAGCGATTCAAATAAGTGTTCGTGTTGTAGCCATCGCTTCCCTGATAGAATCCGCTCACGCTGAAGGCAGCACTATTGCCCACGGGGTGCATCGTGCGGAAATTGATGTAACGTCCCACATCCTTGGTGCTACCTCCAAAGTTCACCACCGTCTGACGACCGAGCTGGAACACTTCGAGTGGAGAATGGGTATAGACCTGAATGAGTCCACCCATAGCATTGCTGCCATAGAGGGTGGATTGAGGGCCACGAAGCACCTCAATGCGGCTCACATCGCTAAATGAAATGTCGAAAGCCGACTTCTCGCGAAATGCCACATCATCAACGTAGAGTCCGACAGCAGGCGTATTGATGCGCGAGCCTATACCTCTTATATATATAGCAGAGGTAAGACGGGAGCCATAGTCGGGCATATAAAGATTGGGAACAAATTGGGAGGCAGACTTAAGAGAAGCCACTTGCAAGTCCTGCAAATTGCTGCCACCTATTTCACTGTAACTCAATGCTTGATGGCGAAGAGAACCTAAAGTCTTTGGGTCGTTCTCCACGACTACTTCTTCTGTCATGAATCGATGTGCCACGGCTGTATCTACGGCAGCCACATCAGATTCTTTCACTTCGCCATTACCTATCCCATTCACATTTTCGGCTTGCACTCCATGTCCAAGAAAGGATATGAAGGCAACGCTCAGCAGTACATTTTTTTTCATAAATGAGTCCTAAATCAATACTTATTTCGAATTTGGGTGCAAAGTTACAACAAACTCCCAAATGTAGCAATCCTCATTTATGATGAAATTAAAGAGTGAAAAATGAAAAATTTCAACGTGAAGCGTGAAGAGTGAAGCGTGAAGCGATTGAGCCGGATGGCATTTTTCACTTTTCACTTTTCATTTTTCACTTTTCACTTTTCATTTTTCACTTCCTTACTGCCCCAGTATGAAATTGACAAGTGTCACCACATCGGATATGTCCACCGAGCCATCACGATTGACATCGTAACCCATAGGGCGGAAGGTGACCAACAAAGACGACTGGGCAGAAACTCCCGACGGAAGACGGTTGTCTTTCACCTGTGATGTGACATCCTCGCCATTGAGTTTCACCATGCTCAATTCCCATCCCTCTTCAGGCGAAAAGCAGATGTCGCCATGTTCCCCACTTGAAGCCTGAGCAGAAGCAATCGTTGCACTATATGTGAAACCACCCATCTGCACCGAACCGCCATTGCCACACGCCACAGTCAGTGGCACCAGTGCTTCTACGTTCGTCAGCACACTCCAATCCTCAGTCTGCTTGTAGGTATCAAGGAGTTCTTCCTTGCCATACAGAACAGCATTCGTACAACCTTGGAATGCCTTAGTACCTGTAGCAAACACTTCATTGACGTAGGTATAGACACCCTCTAAGCTCGTACAGCCATTGAAAGCGTATGAGCCAATCTTGCTGACTCCCTCAGGAATGACAATGTTCTTCAGACTCGTGCAACCGCTGAAAGCGTAAGAGCCAATGCTATACAACGCCTCGGGAAAGTTGATTTCCGACAGGTTCTTACAACCACTGAAAGCAGAAGGACCAATGGTAAGCACTGAATTTGGTATGACAATCTTCGTCAGGCTCTCGCAGCTCAAGAAACCCGCATTGCCAATGGAAGTAATCGTGTTCGGAAGCGTCACCGACGTAATCGACGTGTTATCCTTGATGACCGTCCACGAACCATTCACCAAGCGAGTGACATGCGAGAAAGCTAAATATCCGATGTTATTCACCGTATAAGTCTTTCCATCATGCTCCACCGATGCAGGAACCACCACGTCTCCCGAATATGGCTCATTCACACCTTTCCACACAAGACTCACACTCACCCCGTCGTCATTCACTTCGTATGCCATGCCATCCACGATGAAACCACCATTGGCATACACTTTAGTCACTCCAAACAGCATGACAGCTGCTGTCAAAAATAATCTCATCTTCCTTTCCATAACAAACAATAACTTTAGTTTTTGAGTTTTTAAGTTTTTGAGTTTTCGCTGGATTGCATTTTTGATTTTGCCGATTTTGCCAATTTCTTCAGGAGGCTTTTTTCACTTTTCACTCATTCTACTCCCCTCGCCCTTTGGAGAGGGGTTGGGGGTGAGGCTTTTTTTCGCTTCACATTTTCCCCATCGCCTGTTCGAGGTCGGCAATGATGTCTTCCACATTCTCAATGCCGACGGAGAGACGGATGAGGTCTGGAGCCACACCAGCCTCACGCAACTGCTCATCGCTCAACTGGCGGTGAGTATGGCTGGCAGGATGCAGCACACAGGTGCGGGCATCAGCCACGTGCGTAACAATGCAGATGAAGTCGAGATTGTCCATGAAGCGGATAGCATCCTCGCGCGTACCCTTCAGTCCGAAGGCAATCACACCGCACGAACCATTAGGCAAGTACTTCTGCCCCAGTTCATAGTATTTGTTGCCAGGCAAACCACAGTAATTCACCCAAGCCACCTTCGGATTCGCCTCCAACCATTCAGCCACCTTCTGCGCATTCTCACAGTGGCGAGGCATACGCAAGTGAAGCGTTTCAAGACCAATGTTGAGGAGGAACGAATTATGAGGAGCAGGGATGCTGCCCAAGTCGCGCATCAGCTGCGACACAAGCTTCGTCGTGTAAGCCTTCTTACCAAACGCCTTCGTGTAAGTCAGTCCGTGATAGCTCTCGTCGGGAGTGCAGAGTCCAGGGAACTTGTCAGCCTGAGCCTCCCAGTCGAAGTTACCGCTATCTACCACGGCGCCACCCACTTGACACGCATGACCGTCCATGTACTTCGTCGTAGAGTGAGTTACAATGTCAGCACCCCATTCAAACGGACGGCAGTTGATAGGCGTAGCAAACGTATTATCCACAATGAGTGGCACACCATGCCTGTGCGCCATCTTCGCAAATCGCTCGATGTCGAACACATTGCCGCCAGGGTTCGAAATCGTCTCGCCAAAGAAGCACTTCGTATTTGGACGGAATTCCTTCTCGATGCGCTCATCATCCCAGTCAGGGTCAACAAACGTGCATTCAATGCCCAACTTCTTCAGCGTCACGCCAAAGAGGTTGAACGTGCCACCATAAATCGTGTTCGAAGTGATGAAATGGTCACCAGCCTCACAGATATTGAACACAGCATAGAAGTTGGCAGCCTGTCCCGATGACGTGAGCACACAGCCCACACCACCTTCAAGCGCATTGATTTTCGCAGCCACCGCGTCGTTCGTTGGATTCTGCAAGCGAGTATAGAAATAACCCTCGTCCTCAAGGTCGAACAAGCGAGCCATCGCCTCACTCGTCTCATACTTGAATGTCGTACTCTGTATAATAGGAAGCACACGGCTTTCCCCGTTCTTTGGCGTCCAGCCAGCCTGCACGCACAATGTTTCAAGATTCTTTTTCATAATTCCTTCGTTACAGTCAACAAATGAACACAAATGGAGCACAAAAAAGTGAAAAAGTTGAACGTGTAGTGTGAAACGTGAAGAGTGAAGCGATTTTGCTGGATGGCATTTTTGGCTACGCCGAGCTAAAGGTTCACTTTTCACAAATCTGACCTTTGTCTTTTCTTTTGAGACAATTTGTGAAAATTTGTTGACTCGTTATCATTTTCTGCTGCAAAGATAATAGAAATTCCACAAAAAAAGAAAAAAATCATCACAAAGGAAATGGAAAAAGCAACAAAAAGAAAGAGTCCTGTGAGAATAACGTTCGTATTTTCAATCCTGATTCATTTTCTACGGAGTATTGGAGATAAGGAGAAAAAACATTGAATCATGAAAGATAATCCAGTTTCATCCGCAAAAGTATGAAAAAACATACTTTTTGTGTCGTGGTTCGTTTTTTTTCATTACTTTTGCACCGAAAGTACGATAAATCATACTCTTATGGATATAGGAAAAGTCATAAAAGAACGAAGGGCATTGCTTGGTATTTCTCAGCAAGATCTTTCTGATTACTCTGGGGTGAGTATCTCCACAGTGAAGGACTTGGAGCGTGGAGTAGGCAATCCGTCTATTGATACGTTAAAGAAAATTCTTGACGTGGTAGGTTTAGAGATAATCCTTCAAGTAAAACAGACCGTTTAAGAATATAGCTTATGAGAAAGGTAAATGTTTATTTTGGAGAAGTATATGCTGGGCAACTTGTAGAGTTGGCGAGAGGTAATTATGAATTTATATACGATGATGCCTTCTTGTCAGATAAAAGCACCCCTCCAGTATCAGTGAACCTACCCAAAAGTCAAAAGGTATATCATGCAGACCATATCTTTCCTGTATTTACAAATATGCTGCCTGAAGGTGCTAATCGAAGAGCACTATGCAGGATAAAGAAAGTGGATGAAAACGACTTCTTTGGTATGCTGGAAATGATTTGTGGTATGGATACAATAGGTAAGTTTGTACTAAAAAGAACTGAAGAATGAAAGCAATAGAGGTTTGTCCATCAACTCTGATGCCTGGTTTTACAGGTTATTCCCCTCGTGCTGTCAAGATGCTTTTCGACGGTGTGGTTGTGTCACCGATTTTAGACATAGACTTTGAAAGTGAACGAGACCAGCAGCAAGTGATGGAGAATATGAACAATATGTCAATCTCTGGGGCACAGGAGAAATTCTCTGCCGTGATTGACAATGGGATTATTCGTTTGAGCCACGAGGGAGAACAGTCAACCTATATACTGAAACCTGCACCATTTAATCTGAGTTTGTCAACCCGCAAGCAGATACCTGCCAACGAACATTTGACAATGCAAATAGCTACTCAGGTGTATGGAATACGTACAGCTGTGAATGGACTATGTTTTAGTAGTAGTGGTCAGCCTGTGTATATCACGAAGCGTTTTGATGTTACAGGTGGTATAAAGGACTGTTCACAGGAGGACTTTGCAGCTATCTTGAAGATGACAGAGGAGGGGGGTGACAGCAATTTCAAGTATAATGGTAATTACGCACAGATTGCCGATGCTATTAGGAAGATTATCCCTGCATGGATGCCTCAGATGGAACAGTTTTTCAGAATGGTCGTCTTTGACTATCTGTTTGCCAATGAGGATGCACACATGAAGAATTTCTCGCTGGTCAACAGAGGTGGGGAGTATTTTCTCGCTCCTGCATACGATTTAATCAATACTTGCGTTCATATTCAAAGCGGAAGTGATTTTGGGTTGAAAGGTGGTCTTTCTCCTGATATTGAAACGAGCGACGTATATGACAGAACGTTACATCCATGCCGATTGGACTTTGAGCGATTTGCTGAAAGGATTGGATTGCCGAAGAAGCGTTCAGATATGGTACTCAATATGTTTATGGAAATACCACAGGAAACGTATGCTCTAATCGATCATTCTTTTTTGAATGATAAGATGAAGCGTATGTATAAACGAGTAATTGAAGAAAGAAGAGTTAGATTTGTTAGAAAATCTGAATAAGGTGCTGCGATATGTCGAATAACGTATAATTTTTGCTTTTCAAGTTCCAAAACAATGTTTCCAAACACTAAAATTCCATCAAACTGAATGTTTGCGAACATTTTATTTGGCATTGTTTTGATAATAGCTATCTGGCTGTTGACAATACAGAGGTCGGTCATCGTAACCGCATTCCATTATGGATGTTTGGGCTATTGTATTAAGAAAGAGTCCTGTGAGAACGAAGCACGTTTTCGATTCCCATCAGGACTCCTTGATTAGTATTAATTATGACAATCTAACATTAAATGTTGTAAATAACACTTTCAGGAAAAAGCAATGGCATTCCTTTTTTCTTTATCTTAAATGAATATGTATCTCCATTGCCGCTTGGGCGACAGAGGAGCAAATCTACTGTTATTAAATTTTGTTCTAACAGCACATCAAATTGTCCTACATTGGGATTTTTTGTGTGTTCAATTTGTTTATAGCAAAAGTACTCTTTATTGTCGTGGATTGTATTTTCAACTGCAATCCAAAATGTTTCATGGTGTTTAATATTTAACCGTTGATGAAGTTTGAGTAAACGCCATGCGGCAACATCTTCTACTCGTGACTTTTGTGCTTGAAGTTCTAATAATGCATTTAACTGATTGACATTTAGAAATAAGTTTTGACTATTAGGAGGAGAACATTGAACTGTGTTTTGATAAGTTTTTTTTCCTTCCTCCGTTAGATAACCATATTTTGCTACAATCTCTCGTCCAGACTTCAATGCACTTATATCCCAATCGGGTGTTTGTGTGAAAAGAACATTCTTATTGGATGATCTTTTTTCTCTATGACTCTTCAACTCTATACCTTTGTAGTCAGGAGTCTTGTCACTATTCATATTAATACCCAAAAAAGTTTCAATAGTCCGACCAATACCAGTATCTGCCATCACTTCAGATTCAAACCAATGTCCACTTACAGAACGAAATTTGCCAAGCAACTCTTCTGAAATAGTATTTTCACGTTGATATATCTCCATTAAAACTTCTTTGATGGGAGTTAAAATAGACGAGTTATAGCAAGCAGCAATGTTTATGTGGGTAATATTGATAGAATATAATTTCTTTTCAAAATAGAACAACACATGTATGTCATTTCCCTTAGTATAAGAGCCAAGCTTATAAATCCACATTCGTGGATCACCTTTCTTAGTCGTTGGACGATAGAAGGATACACGTGTTTGTAGTTGACCAGTATCTGTAAGAATTACAGCATCTCGCACTACCTTATATTCTTGTCCTTGAAGCTGCTCTTCATAATTGTGAATACCTTCTTCTATGAAAAAAGCACGCATGGGAGCAGTTGAATCAAGAATTCCCTTTTCAAGCCCAGTTGGTGTAATTTCTACTTGAGTAAACTTTACGTTGTGATTAACAAGAAATTTCATATTATCCTGCTCAAAGGCAGTAAATGGACGCATATTAACCATATTCCGTTTTCCTATTTTATATGTTCTAATAATGTATTGGCAATCGCTCTTGCCATCAGTGGTGGTACAGCATTACCAACAAGAGTATATTGAGGTATTTCTTTTTGACGATTGTTACCACCCGTCTGTCTTTTTCCTTGAAAAACAAAGGAATCGTCAAAACTCTGTAGTCGTGCCATTTCTCGGACTGTTGTGGGTCTATATGCAGAATAGTGAATGAAATCATCAGGCATAGTACAAACCGTCGGACTTTGCCCGAGTGGATTTAATACAGCATAATTGCGTTTTTTGGATTCTAAATCTTTTTCTTTTAATTCCGGTTTTGCCGCATCATAATCGCCATATTTAGCTATTATCTTCAATCTATTTTTAACAGTTTCATTTTGCAGGCTTGTTTGGTGATTGAACAATTCCATATGCTGATGTTTCTTGACATCATCTAATTCTGCCAATTTTGTTACATAGAAAGGTGCCTCATCAAAAGTGAATCTATGCCCGAGTCTTCCGATACGCGACCATTCTGAGAAAAGGAGACCTCTTTCGTCAGGTTCACCTTGTAAGCAGCGTCGTTTTTTTACAGACTCATATTTCGCTATTATATGAGGTTTTTTATACTTTTTGGCGGAATCTCCATTTCCCACCATATCCATGTCCCAAAGAGCTTCATAAACCGTCACTTTATCTTTCTCAGAAACAGTAGATGGTATTTCAGTTATTAAATCTTGGTCATTCCGACAACCAATAAACAAGACCCTTTCCCTATTTTGAGGAACACCATAGTTAGATGATAAAACAACGATGGGGTCTTTTATGTTGTATAGTCGTATGTTTTTCACCAGCATTTCAAATTTACACAAGGTCTTTTCATGTTCTTTAAATATCTCTTTGATAAATTCAATGCATTCATCGAAAGTCGCGACAAGTATCTCTAATGATTTTTTCAGATTCTCAGCCTCTTGTTTACAATCTCCCAAGTTTGCTATTCTCCCAACAGCCTTTATTATATTATCTAAAATTTGCTCATCAGAAATGGTGTCAACGATGGCATTATAATCGTTAACAAATACATCATTATCTATATGTGAAATGGTTTTGAGTTGAATAACCTGTTTACGGATAGACTCTCTCTCTTGTTTCATCTTCAATAGAATCAATCCATGACGAACGGTGTTTACAGATTCATCACTTTTGCTAACATCATAAGAAAGTTTCTTGGTCACATCTTTAAGCTGTTGGTCTAAGTTGTTAAAATAAATATCCCATGTTTTTTCCCAACTTTCATCAACAGTCTCCATATTAAGACGCAGGTAGATGGACTCATATAATGGCAATGGCAATAAAGGTTTTAATGTATCATTAAGAAAAACTAATAGTTGTGACATTTTCATGTCATCAACAATGGAACGTATTTCTCTAAGGATACGTTCTTTAATCCGTCCTTTATCCTTTGTCAAGATGCCCTTCACATTTTCCATTACAAAATATTTAGGGCGAAGAGCCTTTATGACCTTTAGGTAGTGAAAAAACAAATCATCGCGCTTGTCTAGTTTTTTCCTGCGCCCTGCAAGACTAAAGGACTGGCAACTCGGACCACCTGTAATGACATCTATCTTTTGCCTACCAATCTGTTTCAGTAGGTTCGGCAAAAATGAATCCTCCATAATGTCTTGACACAAAAATTTTGTATCAAGTCCAAGCATTTTATTATATCGAACCCTATGCGTCAATTCACAATTCTCATTGATGTCACTTGCTAGACGAAAGTCATAATATTTGTCTTCCGTATATGCTTGCATAAACCCTTCACTAAAACCACCAGCTCCTGCAAATAAATCAAGATATGTAATAGCCTTACGGCTTGATATAAAATCTATTTTCTGTGACATATCTAAATTAAATACGTAATTAAAGTTTAATACAAATATAATCAGATGTATCAATCTATGATTATTATTTGTTAAATCTTAGAATTCTTTCAAATCAAAATCCAAAGACTCCGTAATCTTCATGAATGTGCCAAATTCAGATTGACAAATGTCGGTACACAATTTTGTAACAGTTACTTGTTCTTTGCCCAACTGCTCTGCTAACCATGTGTTCGTTCTTTTCTTTTTCAACAAGAAATTTTCTAAGCCAATTAAAATCTTTATACATCATATATCGTTGGTTATGCTTTTATATGACAAACCTCTGTGAGGAGTTATAAAATACCTCTGATTTCAGTCTGCCGAATAGATTGCTGCAAAGATAATAGATTTTCGACGAACAAAGAAATAAAATCATCACAAAGGAAATGGAAAAAGCAACAAAAAGAAAGAGTCCTGTGAGAACGAAGCACGTTTTCGATTCTCTAAAAGACTCCCTGATATGAATTTTCGAGCAGTCACAATCATTGAACGTTCATTTCAATCTCTACGGACGTTCGTTTGCATCGTGTTGAACGTTCGTTGGAACGAAAACGAAGGCTCGTTTTCTTTCTTATCTCTAAGGAGGGAAGGAGTTTGGAGTTTTCTATGGCTCTGATTTCCTTTACTCCTATACTCCGTAGAAATCTTTTTCGTGGAAATTTACGGGTAATTGACTACGCCGAGCTGAAGGTTCATGGAAATTCATGTTCATATTGTTTTTAACGCGAATTACCGTGAATTAACCATAAATTGATATTGTCTGATAAAAAAATCACGGATAATTTGTGGATATTTGTTGACAGGAGAAAGTGGATTTAAGATTATTTGTGGATTTGAGTGTTTGAGGATTTGAAAATTTGCCGTACTTTTGCAGACTTGTAGGCAGAAAAGTGAAAAGTGAATCAACGAATTTCTTTTTTGTCAACAAATGAACACAAATATGGCACAAAAAAGTGAAAAGTGAAGAGCGAAAAGTAAAAAAAATCTCCTGAAGAAATAGACTAAATGTACTAAATTTTTTAATTTTGCTGATTTTGCCAATTTCTTTAGGAGACTAATAAGTGAAAAGTGAAAAATCTCATGAAGAAATAGACTAAATGAACTTAATTTTTTAATTTTGCCGATTTTGCCAATTTCTTTAGGAGACAAATAAGTGAAAAGTGAATGTGCTATTTCTTTTTGAGTTCATTTGTGATAATTTGTTGACTGGGAAATAGAAAAAGATGTCAGAAACTGAAAATATAGAAAATGCGTCGCCGAGCGTTGCCCCTGAAGAAGGACGTGCTGACGAGAAGAGGAAGCCGAGTCTGTGGAAAAGACTGGGCAAGGGTGTGCTGTGGACGATTGTCGGCTTGTTGCTCCTGGTGGTGCTGACGGTGGTGGCGGTTTATCTGCCTCCTGTGCAGCGATGGGCAGTGGACAAGGCAAGCGAAATGCTCAGCGAGGAGATGGGCATGGACGTGAGCGTGGGCAAGGTGCGGCTCAGGTTCCCTCTCGACTTGGAGATGGGCGACATGCTGGCTGTGCAGGATGGTGACACGCTGCTGAACGCTGGAAGCTTAGACGTGAGCGTGAAGTTGTTGCCTCTGTTCAAAGGGCAAGTGGAGGTGGATAATGTAACGCTGACCGACACGAAACTGCATACGAAGGAACTGATTGAGGCTGTGCGGATTGATGGCAATGTGGGAGAAATCTTCCTCGATGCCCACAGCGTGGATTTGAACGATGGCGTTGCCCAACTAAACCATGTGCGGCTGAAAGATGCTGACGTGCGCGTGGCACTGGCAGACAGTGTGCCTGAAGACACGACGGAAAGTGTGCCTGTGCCTTGGAAACTGAACCTGGACGATGTGCAATTGGAGAACGTGAAAGCGGAAGTGCTGCTCACGCCGCAGAAGGACAGCGTGACGGTGGGCGGACGGATTGGCAGTGCGCGACTGAAAGGATGTGTGAACTTGGCGGAGGAGTTGTATGAATTCACTGACATCGTGGTGGATTCCACCAGTCTTCACTACAATGACGGTTTGGCAGAGCGTGTGAAGGGATTCGATGCGAGCCACATCAGTACGACTGACACACACTTGGAGGTGGAGCGGGTTTGCTATCGTGGCACGGGCGACTTGGACGTGAAGGTGAAGCAGATGAGTTTCAAGGAACAGAGCGGACTGGTGGTCAACAAGGCGTTGGCTACTGTGAAGATGGACTCCACGCAGCTCGACGTGAAGCAACTGGTGCTGGAAACTGACGAAAGCGACGTGCAACTGTCGTACCGCATGGATATGGATGCGTTTGAGATTAAGAATGAAGAAGAGGAAATGAAGAATGAAGAATTAAGAATGAAGAATGAAAGTAACTCTTCCGAAGAGAATACTATAATAAATTCTTCATTCGGGAGCAAAGCGACAATTCCTCATTCTTCATTTAAGCGAAACGACAATTCTTCATTCTTCACTCTTCATTTAAATGGTCACTTCGGCAAGGGCGACATCGGCTTGTTTGCTGAACCATATTTGGAAGGATTCGGCGAGGCTTGGCCTAAGGAGCAGATGAGCCTCGTGACAAGCGTAAGCGGAAACCTGAAGAAAATCAATGTGCAAAACCTGTCTGCCTACGTGCCAAACGCCTTGTCGGTGAACGGCAACGTGAGCATTACCGACCCTACGGACGAGAAGAAGATGAGGATTGATGCCAATCTCAACACGGACATAAAGGATGCCAGTTTTGCGAAGGGATTTGTGCCAAAGGAGTCGCGCAGTGCGTTCAACATTCCGAAGAACATGAAGGTGGGTGGTGACGTGAGTATCAAGAACAACCAACTCATTGCCGACGTGGTGGCAAAGACCAAGCAGGGCAATGTGAATGCGAAGGTGAACTATGGCATGAACGACGAGTCGTACAACATCGACATGTATGCCGAGAATCTGAATGTCAACCAATTCGTGCCTCTCGACGAACCGCTTGCGCTGAGTGGAAAGGTGAAGGCGAAGGGCAAGGGATTCGACTTCTTCAACAAGCGAACGACGGCAGATGTGGTCCTCGACCTCTCGCAAGCAACTTACGGCGACATCGATGTGAGCAACACGAACGGTCAGCTGGCTCTGAAAGACGGCATAGTGAGCGGCAATCTGAGTATCGACAACGACAAGGTGGCTCTGCGAACGGACTTGAGCGGAAAGATGCTGACCGACGCATTAGACATTCACCTTGACATGAACATGGACCACTGCCACCTGAAGGAGTTGGGACTGAGCGACGAGCGACTGGACATCAAGACCGTGGGCGTGTTCGATGCCAAATACAACATGAAGGATGCGTTCCGAGTGGATGCCGACGTGGAACTGAGCGAGGTGATTTATGGCAAAGACAAGATCGAGACGCAGAAGTTCGACCTCTTTGCCGAAACGGACAAGGACACCACGACGATTTATGCCAAGACGGGCGACCTCTATCTCGACATGCACGCGCCTGAGAATCTCTTCAAGATGATTGACAAGGCGACTCAGCTGCAAACGGCTGCTGAGAAGCAACGCAAAGAGCGCAGTTTCGACATGAACGCGCTGAAGAGCTTCTTCCCTACCGCCACGCTGAAAGCCAACATCGGCACCAACAATCCGCTGGCACAGCTGCTGGGCATTCAGGACGTGAAGTTCGAGAACTTCAATGCCAACCTGAACTGTTCGCCCGAAATGGGTCTCATTGGTGATGCTCGTATAACGAAAATCGTGGTCGATTCCATTGCCGTGGAGGATGCTTTCTTCGACATCCATCAGGACTCCACGAACATAGTATACAAATTAGGTGTGAAGTGTGACGACCAGCCTTCGTTCAAGGGATTCTCTGCCTTCGTGGATGGCTACACGTCGCTGGAAGAGGCTGATGCCCACATCACGTATTTCAACAAGAAGGAAGAGAAAGGTGCCGACTTCGGTCTCCATGCCACGATTGACTCTGTGCTCAACATGAGCATGTATCCTGAAGAGCCTATCCTCGGCTTCACGCGATTCAAGGTGAACAAGGACAACCACATCACGCTCACGAAGCGCAACCGCCTCTACGCCAACCTCCGACTGGATTCGCAGGAGGACAGTTGCAGCATTTCGGTGCAGTCGGACCCCGACTTGGACTACTTGCAAGACATCTTCCTCGTGGTGCAGAACCTGAACCTCGAAAAACTCGTGCAGGTGATTCCTGGTATGCCGAACATGGAGGGTAACTTCTCGGTGGATGCCAACTACAAGCAGAACGAGGAGAAATTCTGGGTGAAAGGCATCACAGACATCGGCCACTTTGCTTTCGACGGTACCCGCATAGGGAACGTGGGAGCTGACTTCAGCTACAACCCTCTGAACGAGACGACTCATGAAGTGGATGCCACACTGAGCCACAACAAACAGAACGTGGCAAAGGTGGCAGGAACCTACGACACGGCTGACAGCGGAAACCTGGACGCAACGGTGAAGCTGATGGACTTGCCGCTCGAAATGGCTGCTCCGTTCATCCCCGACCAGATTGTCACGCTCGAAGGCACAATGGGTGGCGAACTCAGCGTGAAAGGACCAACTGACAAGCTCTCTATCAACGGACAGCTGTTGCCAAAGGGCATGAGAGCGAAATCGGACCTCTACTCGCTCGACCTCGGCTTTGAGGATGCTCCTTTCAACATCAACGACAGCCGCATATCGTTCAACCGCTACAAGATTTATGGTCCAGGCAAGGAACCGCTCACGCTGAACGGATGGGTGGATTTTGCCAACACGGACGACATTCTCCTCAACCTCAGCCTCTACGGACGCGACTTCTGCCTCATCGACGCACCTCGCACCCGCAAGTCGATGGTGTTTGGCAAGATGTACGGCGACTTCGTGTTCCGTGTGAACGGTTCGCTCGACGACATGCGTATGCGCGGAATGGTGAATGTGCTCGACAAGACAGACATGACCTACGTGATGTCGGAAACGCCGCTCTCCACAAGCTACCGACTGGACGACATCGTCACCTTTGTGGATTTCAACGAGCCGCCAAGCGAAGAGGAAAAGGAGCGAATCCGCCGCACCCACACAAGCACCGACATGAACATCAACCTTGTCATCTCGGAAGGAGCGAAGTTCAGTTGCGAATTCTCAGCCGACAAGCAGAGCTACGTGGATGTGCAAGGTGGCGGCACTCTCCTGCTGAGCATTACGCCTGAAGGCGTGACGAACCTAACGGGACGCTACACCGTGAACGAGGGCGAAATGAAATACACCCTGCCAATCATCCCGCTCAAGACTTTTGCCATTGAGAACGGTAGCTACATCGAATTTACGGGTGAAGCCTCAAATCCGAAGCTCAACATTGCTGCTGCGGAACAGACAAGCGCCGTTGTGAGCACCGGAGACAGCCGACGCACAGTGAAGTTCCTGGCAGGACTGAAGGTGACGGGTACGCTGGAAGAAATGGAACTGCTCTTCACCATCGATGCTCCTGAGGATGCCGATGTGAAGAACGAACTCGTGGGCATGACCACGGAGGAGAAGAACAAGCTCGCCGTGGGACTCTTGGCAACGGGCATGTATATGTCGAGTACCAACGAGTCGAGCATCACTGCCAACAACGCGCTCAACAACTTCTTGCAGAACGAAATCAACAACATCGCAGGCAAGGCATTCCAAAGTGCCGTGGATGTGAACGTGGGCATGGAACAGAAGACGCGTGAGGACGGAAGCACTCGCACCGACTATTCCTTCAAGTTCTCGAAGCGATTCTTCTCCGACCGCCTCAACGTGGTGGTGGGAGGAAAGGTGAATGCCGACGGCAACCGATACGAGAACGAGAGTGGTGCATACATCGACAACGTGTCGCTGGAATGGCGACTCAACAAGGGTGGCACTCGCTACGTGCGCCTCTACCACGAACGCAACTATGACAATCTCATCGAGGGTGAGCTGATTGAGAACGGTGCATCCATCGTGCTGAAGAAGAAATTTGACAAACTCTCCGACCTCATCATTTGGAAGAAAAAAGAAGAATAAAAACTATGCCAGCCTCACCCCCACAGCCCAGCCCCTTGAGAGGCGAGGGATTAGATTGTTGTAGATGAAATAGAATCAGTGAAAATGACAATACATATTATAAATAGAATCATTAGCAGTGTAGCTACTTCCCTCCATCACAGGGAATGGCTGGGGGTGGGTCTTTTCCTCATCCTTCTTTTGGCATCTTGCTCCACCACGTCGAACCTGCCAGAGGGAGAAATCCTCTACACGGGAATCAAATCGACAACCATTCACGACAAGAAAAAAACATACGCCGAAAGCATTGCAATCGCCGAAGTCGAAGGCGCATTGGCATACGCTCCCAATGGTTCCTTCATGGGCAGTTCCTCCCTGCGTACACCCTTCCCCATCGGCTTGTGGATTCACAATGCGTTCATCAATCAAGAGAACAACAAGTTCGAAAAGTGGTTGCTGAAATCTTTCGGAACAGAACCTGTCACCATCGCATCTGTCCTGCCTGAAACACGAACAAAAATCGCAACCAACACGCTTCAGAACTATGGCTACTTCAATGGTCGGGTAACATACGACCTCGTCAATCAGAAGAATCCAAAGAAACAGAAAATTAAATACGACGTGTATCTGAATGAGCCTTATATGTTCGACAGCATCCAATATCACTTCGAGGGAGTACAGGACAGCATCGTACAGGCAAACATGGCAAAGAGTTATCTCAAAGAAGGAGATCAATTCAGTGTGCCCAACATACAAGCCGAACAGACACGCATCAGCAACGACTTCCGCAACAATGGCTATTACTTCTACCGCCCCGACTACATCCGCTTCTTCGCTGACTCCGTGCAGGTGCCACTCCATGTGAAGACACTCGTCGTACCAGACGCAGACATCAATCCTCGCGCCAATCGGCAATGGTACATCGGAAATATCCACACCTACATACAGAAGAATCGGAACATCACAAGGAGAAGAAGGCGCAGCACCGCTTCAGCCAACGATTCCATCACGTCTGATTCTCTCCGCCAACAGAGCAACCAGAACCGACGCACAGGTTCCTATATCCAATATGACGACAGCATCGTCCTACCAGGATTGAAATATGCCTACCAAGGAAAGAAAACGCCTATCAAGCCTCGCGTACTCTTCAAGAACTACATGTTCCAGCGCAAGGAGCTTTACGACCAAAGGAAGATTGACCAGACGCTCACCAACCTTGCCAACACGCAGGCTTTCCAGCAAATGACATTCAACTTCACGCCCCGCGACACCACCAGCACTTGCGACACCATCGACGTGCAGATGGTTGCCATGCTTGACCAGCCATACGACCTCAACTTCGAGTTCGGTTTCACACAAAAGAGCAATGCACAAGTGGGACCAAAGGCAAAGGCAACACTCACCAAGCGCAATGCCTTCGGCCACGGCGAACGTCTCTCCATCGGTTTGCTCGGTTCTTACGAATGGCAGACAAAAGACCGCATGAAAATTGACAACAAATACCCAGACTCGTGGGAAGCAGGTCTCAATGCCAGCATCACCTATCCGTGGCTCGTCCTGCCAAGACTCGGACAACGCTATTTCAAATATCCTGCTTCCACGACTTTCAGCATCAACATCGACAACTTGAAGCGTGCAGGATACTACCGACTCATTTCCTCCGGTGTGGATGTCACCTACAACTTCCAGACATCCAAATACATCACGCATCAGTTCTCGCCACTGATGATTACTTACAACCATCTGCTCGATGCCACTGATAAGTTTTACGAAATCACTTTCAACAAGTCGGCACTATTCGAGTCCGTCAACGACCGACTCATTCCTGCCATGCTCTATACCTTCAAGTTCGACAACAACTCCAACAAGCAACTTCGCAACACAACTCGTTTCACTGCCACCATCAAGGAATCAGCCAACCTCATCAACGGCATACTTGCACTCTGTGGCAGAGACTGGAACGAAAAGGACAAAGGATTTCTCGATACGCCTTATTCACAGTTCACGAAACTGCAATTCGAGCTTTGCAACCGATTCAAACTTACCGACAAGAGCATGATTGCCACGCGTCTGCAGCTTGGTGTCCTCTTCTTCTACGGCAACTCCACCACGGTGCCCTACAGCGAACTCTTCTATTCGGGCGGTCCGAACTCCATCCGTGCCTTCGGCGTGAGAACCATCGGTCCAGGCTCCTACGACAGTCGTGAGTTCGACAGCTACTCCTACTACCTCGACCGCACAGGAAACTTCAAGCTTGAAGCCAACGTGGAGTATCGCTTCAACATCGTTTCCAACCTCTACGGCGCATTATTCGTCGATGCAGGTAACGTGTGGCTGACAAAAGATACCGACTACCACCCAGGCGGCCTACTCAGCGACCGTGGTTTCCTCAACTCCATCGCTCTTGGCACAGGCTTTGGTTTCCGCTACGACATGGAATACCTCGTGCTCCGCCTCGACTTCGGTATTGGCATCCACAACCCTTACTCCACCAAGAAAACCTCGTACTACAACATCGAGAAATTCCGCGACGGCATTGGCATCCACTTCGCCGTGGGCTATCCGTTCTAAAAAGAAGAATAAAGAGTGAAGAATGAAGAATCCATAAATAGATGAAGAAAGAAAAATCGGCATACGTTTGTTCCTCCTGCGGTTACGACACACCCAAATGGATTGGAAAGTGTCCTGCATGTGGCGAATGGAACACGTTCGTGGAGGTGAAGCTCGGCACGAAGAAAGCAAGCCCGGCTGAACCAACCTTCAGCATGGCAACGGCATCCAGCCCCATCTCCATGAGCAAGATTCCCACTGCTGCGGAACCACGCATCAACCTGCTCGACAACGAACTGAATCGCGTGCTCGGCGGTGGGTTGGTTCCAGGTTCACTCACGCTCCTCGGAGGAGAACCAGGCATTGGAAAATCCACACTCGTTCTCCAAACCGTCCTCCACCTCCACGGCATGAGGATTCTCTACGTGAGTGGCGAGGAAAGTGCCCGTCAGCTCAAGCTTCGTGCTGACCGCATCCTCGAAGGCAAAGTGCTTGCTGCCGACACCGATTGGAGTGCAGCTCGCCTTTCCGACACACAGGTGGTGTGCGAAACGATGATTGAAACGGTATTCAAGCACATCGAAGTGGTGCAACCTCAACTCGTCGTCATCGACTCCATCCAGACGATGGCAACCGAGAGCGTCGAGTCCTCGCCTGGCAGCGTCACACAGATTCGCGAGTGTACCGCCCAGTTGCTGAAATACGCCAAGGAAAGCAACATTCCCGTCCTTCTCATCGGACACATCAACAAGGAAGGAAGCATAGCAGGTCCCAAGATTCTGGAGCACATGGTCGATACCGTCTTGCAGTTCGAAGGCGACCAGCACTACATGTACCGCATTGTCCGTGCCATCAAGAACCGCTTCGGAAGCACAGCCGAAATCGGCATCTACGAAATGCTGCACAACGGTTTGCGTCCCGTTGCCAACCCGTCGGAACTTCTCCTTTCCGACATCTCCCAGAGCGAAGGACTCAGCGGTGTAGCCATCGCCTGTGCCATCGAAGGAGTGCGTCCTCTGCTCATCGAGACCCAAGCCCTCGTCAGTACCGCAGCCTACGGCACACCCCAACGCTCTGCCACGGGCTTCGACATGCGCCGTCTCAACATGCTCCTCGCAGTCCTGGAGAAGCGCGTGGGATTCAAACTCGCACAGAAAGATGTCTATCTCAACATCGCCGGTGGCATTCGCGTCACCGACCCTGCCACCGACCTCAGCGTCATAGCAGCAGTGCTCTCCAGCAATGTCGATACAGGCATCGACCGCGATGTGTGTCTCTGTGGAGAAGTCGGCCTCAGCGGAGAAATCCGTCCTGTCAGCCGCATCCTTCAGCGCATCAGCGAAGCCGAAAAACTCGGTTTCTCCCGCATTCTCATCCCTCATGCCAACCTCTCAGGACTCGACCGAAGCAAGTTCAAAATCGAGATTGTTGGATTGCACAAGGTGGAAGAAGCATTACGAGAGTTATTTGGATGATTACACATTCAGCACAAGACTGTGCAAAACGCAAACCATTCATCCACAACGATTTAACAATTATTCCGAAAAGTGAGTGCATTTTTATTTGTTGCATTCACTTTTTATTTTTAATTTTGCACACTCTTTTTTTGTAAAACGTATTCTGAATTCACAAAAATTGCAATCAACATGGCAACTCAGAAGACAAGAAACTTGCTCGTTGATGTGGCGCGTCAACTCTTTGCCAAAAACGGGTTTGAAAACACAACGATGAACGACATCGCAGTGGCATCAGGCAAGGGACGACGCACGCTCTACACCTATTTCAAGAGCAAGGAGGATGTATATTTCGCTGTTATCCAGTCCGAACTTCAGCGACTCTTCACACGCCTTGAGGAAGTGGCTCGCCAGAACATCTCTCCTGAAGAAAAAATGGTTCAACTCATCTTTGCACACCTCGAAGTCATCAAGGAAGCCGTCTTCCGCAACGGCACACTCCGCGCCGAGTTCTTCCGCGAAATCTGGAAAGTGGAAGGCGTGCGCAAGGATTTCGACCGCACCGAGATAGCCCTCTTCCGTCGCGTCATGAACGAAGGAGTGGACAAGGGCGTATTCGATGTACGCAACGTGAAGCTCACCGCTGAGATTTGCCACTACTGTCTGAAAGGCTGCGAAGTGCCTTACATCTACGGACGCTATGCTGCCCAGAGCCCACAGGAGCTCCTGCCTTACGTCCGCACGATGGTAGCTCGCCATTTCCGCCATTTCAAGATGGAACAATGACATTCCAAGCTTGAGATTAATGACGTCTGAAAGCCCCCTTCAACTCCCACAAGGAGGAGAGAGAAGCCATCCAGACGGCTTTTTTCACTTTTATCGCTTTTAATTTTCAACTTTTATTTTTTATTTTAATAATATGGCATTACTTACAGGAAAGACAGCCCTCATCACAGGTGCTGCACGCGGTATCGGAAAAGCTATCGCACTCAAGTTCGCCGCTGAAGGCGCAAACATTGCATTCACCGACCTCGTCATCGACGAAAACGGACAGGCAACAGAGAAGGAAATCGCTGCCCTCGGCGTGAAAGTGAAAGGCTATGCTTCCAATGCAGCCGACTTCGCACAGACCGAAGAAGTGGTCAATCAAGTGAAAGCCGACTTCGGCTCCATCGACATTCTCGTCAACAACGCCGGCATCACCAAGGACGGACTGATGCTCCGCATGACTGAAGCACAGTGGGACGCAGTCATCGCTGTCAATCTCAAGTCTGCATTCAACTTCATCCATGCTTGCACCCCAATTATGATGCGCCAGCGTGGTGGTTCCATCATCAACATGTCGTCTGTCGTAGGAGTACACGGCAATGCAGGCCAGTGCAACTACTCAGCATCCAAGGCAGGACTCATCGCCCTCGCCAAGTCCATCGGTCAGGAAATGGGTGCCAAGGGCATCCGTGCCAACGCCATCGCACCAGGATTCATCGAGACAGCCATGACCGCAGCACTCCCAGAGGCAATCCGCGAAGAGTGGATTAAGAAGATTCCGCTTCGTCGTGGTGGCACAGTCGAAGACATCGCCAACACAGCCCTCTACCTCGCCAGCGACCTCTCTTCATACGTCAGCGGACAGGTCATCCAGGTGGATGGTGGCATGAACATGTAAATGAACACATGGCTTTGGCATTAGCTTTGGCTTTAGCCTGTCATCCGGATGAAAAAAGCCAATGCCAACGCCATCGCCAACGCCAACCAACATGGAAGTACTCTACGAGGACAACCACATCATCGTTGTCAACAAGCAAGTGGGTGAAATCGTCCAAGGCGACAAAACGGGCGACACTCCGCTGAGCGACATGGTGAAGCAGTACATCAAGGAAGCCTACGCCAAGCCTGGCGCAGTCTTCCTTGGTGTCGTTCATAGGCTCGACCGTCCTGTGAGCGGCATCGTCATCTTCGCCCGCACCAGCAAGGCACTGGCACGACTCAACGAGATGTTCCGCACCAACCAAGTGCGCAAGACCTATTGGGCCATCGTACCCACATCTCCCGCCTGCCAGCCCACCCATCTGGAGCACTACCTCTTGCGAAACGAGAAGCAGAACAAGTCGTATGCCTACGACCGCGAGAAGCCCAACACCAAGAAGGCTTCACTCGACTTCCGCCCCATCGCTTCCAACGACCACTACACGCTCCTCGAAGTCGATCTCCACACTGGTCGCCACCATCAGATTCGCTGCCAACTCGCACATGTCGGCCTGCCCATCCGTGGCGACCTCAAGTACGGAGCCAAGCGCAGCAATCCCGATGGCAGCATCAGCCTCTGTGCCCACTCCGTCGATTTCGTACATCCCGTCACCCACGCACCCATCCACATCGAGGCACCTCTGCCAACAGACCCTATCTGGAGCACATTTTTCAAAAGCGAAAAACCTTGATTAAGTACTAAGAACAATTAACAAAGTACAATCAAGGTCAAAAGTCAAAGATCGCCTTAGACCTTAGACCTTTGACTTTAGACCTTTGACTTTAGACCCAAAGCACTAAACTCTCAACACAATCAAAAAAACATGATTTCATGAAAAAGACATTCATCCCACTCTTGCTCCTGCTTGCCGCATTCAGTTGCACATCCAACGACCCCAAGCAAGCATCAGCCAACATCTTCAGCCAATCAGACAACACAACAGAATTCACCACCGACTCCATCTCCATCAAGAAAGAAGGACTCGGTGGCGACTTCTCCGCAACCATCGAAATGCCTACCAGCGGCAACCCTCTACTCGTCAACTCCATCAATGAATGGATTTCAGAACAACTGGGCAACAGCTATGAAGGTGACGTGAACGACGTGAAGCAAATGCTCCAGTTCTACGCCAAACTTTACACCACAGCCAAGGACACCACCCGTTTAGACACCATGTGGAGCGACGGCAAATACGCCGAAGAAGCATTGGACCATGATTATAGGATAGAAAAAATCTACGAAACGCCCAAGCTCGTCACCTTCAGCGTGAACGCCTACCTCTATTATCACGGAGCAGCCCACCCTGGCACCATCTTCAACGCACAGACCTTCCGCAAGTCCGACGGACGACGCTTCGGCTGGGAAATCATCTGCGAAGACAACAGCTATGCAGACGACAGCACATACGTACCTCTCGAATCAAAACTCCGTGCAGGAATAGCCAAGCACTTCGAAGTGGCAAACGAAGACGACCTCGGCGACCTGCTCACCATCGAGAAGAGCGACATCTCCTACAATTTCCCTCGTCCACAGACCATCCCTTACCTCACAAAAGACGGACTCAACTTTGTCTATCAGCAATACGAGATAGCTTCATACGCCATGGGTATGCCATCCGTCACCATCCCATGCGAAGAACTACCTCTCCTGCAAGCCTTCAAGCGAGAACTGAAGTAACCACCAATTTCACCAATTAAACGTATTTTTCAGGTTTAATTCGTGATTGAGATATTTTAAAACAATACATCATAAAAAGGGCAACACACATTCTCTCGTGTACTGCCCTTTTTTTTATTGAAACAGAATAAACGCTTGCTGGGTATCAGAACTTAACGACCGCACCAAGCTGAACGAAACCCTGGAAACCATAGCCAAGTTCCAAGAAACCACGGAAGTTGCGCGAACCAGCCTCGAAACCGAGAGGCGAAATCTGATAACCAAAACGAGTACCCTTGTCACTCTTGATTTCGTCAGTCACTTCCCCAGGCTTATTCTCCTTCGCACCTCCAATCATCTTCGCACCATTGTGGGCAATGCAAATACCAGCGGCAGCCTTCGAATAGAATCCGATATGCTTATTCTCAGCCCACATTCCCTTCACGACTGGCATCACCGTGAAATAGTCGTTAGTCGCCTTAGCTATGTCGTGATAGTTTCCATCCTTGTCAGCAGCCATCAACTTGGTACTCGTGCGCTGATACGTAAGAGAGCCACCCACTTTCACTTTGGGAGTAATGCAGTAGAGATACTGAAGATTGATAGCCGGACCAGTAGAATCATCCTTTTTGGTCTTGTCTGTCAAATCAACCCCACCTAAAGTAATCATATAACCAAGCATTTTACCGATGGCAGAGCCAAAAGCCTGACCAATCGCCTCACCAATGTTCTTTTCATTAGGCGTACCTCCACCTATGCTAATAGAAATTTCAGACTTAGCTTGTATTATTCACAGTCGC
>DGSN01000067.1:0-6998 GCA_002393575.1 Prevotellaceae bacterium UBA4361
ATCACAGCTGAAGAAGGACTCAACATCTACTACAACTTCTCGGGCAACAACGACACTGCCAAGAGCCAGGCTTACACCGAGCCTTTCACACTCGCTGAGCCTACCTACGTCTATGCATTCACCGCTGCCGACGAGAAGCTCAACTCCGAACTCGCTTCCCGCTATGTGGCAATCTCTACGCTCAATGCACAGACCATCCGTCTCGACACACTCGCCCACTTCGACGCAAGTGCAGGACCTTGGTTCGTGGACGGAACTGAGAATGCCAGCGAACTCGCAACGGGTGGTAGCTCTGCTTACTACTTCTGGGGCAAGTCGGCATGGAACTACTACAGCACTGAAATCGACCACGAGGAAACTGTCACTGGCAGCGAAGGACAGGACAGCACCGTCTATTACTACAAGCCAGACCCTGAGGCACTCCGCTACATCTACCCTATCACTGAAACTCCTTGGAGACTCAAGAGCCAGGGACAGGTGCTCACGGGCGAGCTCTCCCTCACACCTGAATACGCCATCGGCAACGGAGCAACAGGACGCTATGCTGAAACCGCACAGGACAACATCGGCAACCCATCCAAGGGTGTCATTACCTTTGGTGCAAAGACATCGGGAGAGCCTTACACGGCTGCCATCGAGACCACACAGAAGTTCGCAGGTCCATTCGACGTGGTTGTCTATGTAGGCAACGGAAACGGAAGCGGAGCTGGAATCCTCGAAGTGCAGACTTCCACCGACGGAGAGAACTGGGATGCCATCGGCACACTCACCCTTGCTGGCACACAGCGCTACTGGAAGAAGAACCGTGCAGCTTACGAAGGCACAGACGAAGTGTTTGTACGCGTGGCACAGACGGGAGGCGGCACCAAGGCACAGGTGTACGACATCCTGCTCTTCAACAACGGCGAGCTTTCCAAGGCTTACGACCCTGCCATCTACGACGGCATCGTCAACCTCAGCAACCAGGCTGAAATCATCGCTACCGAAGTGTTCTCCATCGACGGCATGAAGCTTTCGCAAACACGCAAGGGCATCAACATCGTACGCCAGCGACTCAGCAACGGAACAACTCGCACCAGCAAGATTCTCGTGAAGTAAATTCCACTTCATCCATCAATACCGTAGCATCCCAAGCCTCACACAACGAGAGGTTTGGGATGCTTGTTTTGGGAGAAACGAAATAAGAATTGGGGACAATCGGCACTTTGTCCCCAATTGCGCAGTCGAGACCCCCCATTAAAGTTTCAGTCAATCCCCAATAGAATTCCTGTCAATCCCCAATAGAATTCCTGTCAATCCCCAATAGAATTTCAATCAATCCCCAATAGAACTCCAGTCAGTCCCCAATAGAATTTCAGTCAGTCCCCAATAGAATTTCAGTCAATCCCCAATAGAATTACAGTCATTCCCCAATAGAATTACAATCAATCCCCAATAGAATTACAATCAATCCCCAATAGAATTCCTGTCAATCCCCAATAAAGTATTTATGCCACCCCATTGAAAAAACAACAGGTAACAAGAAAGATAATTTTATTGTTATTTTTCTTAGTTTTTAATTTTCAACTATATAGTTTCTTCATTTCAAAATCGTCCTATATTGTTGCCATCGTGAACGGATGTCGTTTACATAGTTATATGTTTCAGAGCCTCGGAAATAACCATGATGTGAGAGTGAATCGTTGTAGAACTTACTCTCCGACATACGAAGCACATATTCATCCACATGCCCCCGCCAAATGTTCGGGTTTCGTCCGTATTTCTGGGCAATCCTGCGGGCATCGTCCACATGTCCTGCTCCGGCATTGTATGCTGCAAGGATGAAATTGATGCGTTCATCCCGATTGGCTATAAAAGAATAATGGCTGTCGAGGGAACGAATGAGTCGAACTGCTCCACGAAGGTTGCATTCGGGGTCGAACACGTCTGATTCTGACACACCGACCCGCCGTGCTGTGGATGGCATGAGCTGCATCAAGCCCATTGCTCCCATCCAGGACACGGCGGACGGGTCGAAAGCTGACTCTTGATATGCTTGTGCAGCAAGCAAGCGCCAGTCCCAAATGCATTGTTGGGAATACGTCTTGAAGAGATGGTCGTAAACGGATATTTGTCCCTTAGCCCGATTCAGGACGGGGCTTCGAGCTATGCGACGAGAGGAATACGACACGTTCTTCTTGACAACTACGGGCATGCAGAGATTGAAGAATTCGCTTTCGTTCCGTGCCAACCAATGGTTGAGGGTATCAGCCAATTCGGGTGAATGAGTGCGAACTGCCCATGCCATCTCTGGTGCAGAAATGACGGAGCGGTCTCTCTGTACGACAGCCAGCGAATCGATGAAACGTGTGATGGGGGCTGTGCCGCAATAGGTGACATGGCTGTCCAAGGAATCCAGTTTGGGCATCTGGTATGCCACCAAGTCGCCATCTCCTCTTTGCAGTTTTGCCAGCATTTCATGGGTACTCCTGCACACATCTACTCGCACGGACACTCCGATGCTTTGGGCAAAAGCATCTGCCAACTTGTACTGGAAACCAAAGTTTTCTCCACGGAATTCAAAATAGCTTGTCGGTCCATAGAGCGTCAGAACGATCAGCTCCCCGCCAGCCTGAATGTCGGACAGGTCGAAATCAGCATCTGATGCCGATAATTCATCTTTCGATTCGAAAACGCTATTTGCCACGTTGCTATTTTCCTGCTTGCAGGATGATAACAAAAGTGGAATGAAAATAAGTACAAGGAAGATTTTACAAAGTACTGATTTCAAAAGCGTGTCTATCGTCATATTATATAAAGCCAAGTCGTTTCTTCAAAAAAGTGGTGCAAAATTAAGTTTTTTTGCCCGATTGATGAAAAAAAACGCTATTATTCTTTTGTGTAAAAAAAATAATCTTTAAATTTGCAAACTTTCAAAAACGGAAACGGAAAATTTGGAGAAAAAGACTCCTGATTATTTTAAGTACCTAATTGCAAGACTTTTAATTTTACTGATATAAGATTATACCATCCCCATAACGTAAAAATTTTGGCAGCAATGCCTGTTTTGTACGTAGAACCCATACTACGTTTTTTATGAATGTAGTTTTGTCGTGTTTTATTTTGTGTTTGTGTTGTGGCTATTCTTTTGCGTGAGCAAAGGGATAGCCATCTATTTTTCCTTCTCCAGTGCTTTCAGTTCCTTGCCTTTGTTAAGTTTGAAATAGACTTCGCGGAGTCCGCTCAACCACAAGGCTGGGTTGTTCTCATTGAATTTTCGGGCTGATTCGTAGGCTGTCATTGCTAATGAATACATGCCGCTGAGCTTTTTCCGATTCGACAAGTAGTTCTTATCGCCCAGTTTCAAACCCGCAGAATTATAAAAATCGTGTGCCATGGAGAGATAAACGCTTCCTATAGCAGCATACGACTCTGCATCGTCGGGCTGAATTTGAATGGCTTGTCGGTAAGCGGTGATGGCTGAATCGGCTTGATTGAGACACTGATGCACTTTGCCTTTCAGATACCAGTACTTGCGCATACGCGGATTGTTCTCGATGACATGATTCAGAACACGAAGCGATGCGTCGTATTCGTTCACGGAATTGTAATGGCTCACGAGTGTGGCATAAAAATAGTCATTCAGCGGATAGAGGTCGAAACCTTCTTGCAGGGTATTTACGTAGGCAATTGAATCGCCTAGTTGTTGATGGGACTTGGCGCATATCTCGTACATGAGGGAACGATTGATGCTATCCTGCACTGCCAAACGGAAATGACGTAGTACGAGCGGATATTGCTTGGCTCCGTAGGCAGAAACGACTGCCAGTTTGGCAAGTTCTATGCTGTCGGCATCCATGTCATGGGGTTCTTTTTTGGCAGAGTTGGGATTGGAAATAAGCGAATGTCCGATTGTAGAAATATACATGTCAAAATACTTCACGGCATTTTCGTAGTCTTTCCGCTTGTAGAACCATTTGCCTCCGCTTTTCAGGTTGTTGCGCAACGACAGCAACTGTGTACTAAGTTGATGTGTGTAGTGTGGTTTGATTTTTCCTTTCCGATTTGGCTGATGGTCCAATGAATCAGTTCGCAAGGCGTAGGTGTAAGTGCTGAGAATATGGGAGAAGTATTTCGCCGTGTCTGGTTTGTTGTTGAGGTAGATTTTTCGACTCTCAGCTTTCTGCAAGCCGAATTGAGCCATGACTGCAAAATTCATCAATTCGGCATCCTGCTGAGCCTGTGGGTATTTACGAAAGGCGTTTTGCAGCACTTCGTACATTTTTGAGTAGTTCTCGACTTTGTTGTAGGTATTCACTTCAGAACGTATTGTTCTTTTCTTATACACATCCTTAGGTTTGTTGTCAATTCCTTTGTCCTGAGCAGAAGCTGAGATACAAAAGGAAAGAAACAACAGCAGTGAAGGCAAAATCGAATGAAGAAGAGTTGTCATGTTTCCGTTTTTTCTGTTTTCGATGCAAAATTAGAGAAAAAAATGGAGTTTTAAGAATATGGGGAGTGCTATCTGAAGATTTTTGCTTATTTTTGCAAAAAGTTAGAAATTATTAACCCATTCTTTTATGGACAACAAACAGCGATACATGATGCGCGGCGTGAGTGCAGCAAAGGAAGACGTACACAATGCCATCAAGAATATTGACAAGGGCATTTTTCCTCAGGCTTTCTGCAAAATCATCCCTGACATATTGGGTGGTGACCCCGAATACTGCAACATTATGCATGCCGACGGTGCTGGTACGAAGTCGAGCCTTGCTTATATGTACTGGAAGGAAACTGGCGACCTAAGTGTGTGGAAAGGCATTGCTCAGGATGCGCTCATCATGAACACAGACGACCTTCTGTGTGTGGGTGCTGTCGATAACATTCTCGTGTCGAGTACCATCGGGCGCAACAAGATGCTCATTCCTGGAGAGGTGATTTCCGCCATCATCAACGGTACTGACGAACAGCTTAGTCAGATGCGTGACATGGGAATTGGCATTTATTCCACTGGAGGTGAAACTGCTGATGTGGGCGACTTGGTTCGCACCATTATCGTTGATTCAACTGTGACGTGCAGAATGAAGCGAAGCGATGTGATTGACAATGCTAACATTCGCCCTGGGGATGTCATCGTAGGTCTTTCGAGTTGCGGACAAGCCACTTACGAAACGGAATACAATGGCGGTATGGGTAGCAACGGACTTACCAGTGCAAGGCATGATATGTTCGCCAAATATCTCGCCATGAAGTACCCAGAGAGTTTCGACCATCAAGTGCCTCAGGAGCTTGTCTATAGCGGAAGTTATGCTCTGCAAGATGCAGTGGAGGGTACTCCCGTGTGTGCTGGAAAACTGGTGTTGTCCCCTACCCGCACTTACGCCCCTGTGGTGAAGAGACTCCTTGACGAGTTGCGACCTCACATCCACGGTATGGTACACTGCACAGGTGGAGCTCAGACAAAAGTGCTTCATTTCGTTGGAGACAATTGCCGAGTTGTGAAAGACAACATGTTCCCTGTTCCTCCTCTTTTCAAAGCTATTCAGGAGCAAAGCGGAACGGATTGGGCTGAGATGTACAAAGTGTTCAACATGGGCCATCGACTTGAAGTGTATCTCTCTCGTGAACATGCTGAAAAGGTCATTTCGATTTCCAAGAGTTTCAATATTGATGCGCAAATCGTCGGACATATCGAAGAGGGAACAAAGAGTCTGCTCATCAAGAGCGAATATGGGGAATTTGAGTATTAATGCATAAGTAAACAGATTATAGTAAGGTCAAAGGCGAAAACCAAAAATGGCAAACAACATACTTGACAAATTAGATGGCATTGTTTCTCGTTTCGAGGAGGTATCCACACTAATTACCGACCCCAGCGTAATAGCTGACCAGAAACGATACGTCACTCTTACAAAAGAATACAAAAACCTTGAGGACTTGGTGAAGGCTCGGAAAGAGTACATGGATTGCTTAAGTCACCTGGAAGAGGCAAAGGAAATGCTTTCAGCGGAGGACGATGCAGAGATGAAGGAAATGGCTCGTGAGGAAATCGCTGCCAACGAAAAGCGTATTCCCGAACTGGAAGAAGAAATCAAGCTCCTGCTCATTCCTGCCGACCCAGAGGACGGCAAGAACGTGACGATGGAAATCCGTGGTGGCACGGGTGGCGACGAAGCAGCACTCTTTGCAGGCGACCTCTTCCGCATGTATTCAAAATACTGTGAAATGAAAGGCTGGCACGTTGTAGTGTCGAGCTTTAGCGAAGGTGCATCGGGTGGTTACAAGGAAATCATTTTCAACGTAAGTGGTGAAGGTGTCTATGGCATTCTGAAATACGAATCGGGTGTTCATCGCGTGCAGAGAGTGCCTGTGACGGAAACACAAGGCCGTGTCCACACCTCAGCAGCCACGGTTGCCGTTCTGCCCGAAGCGGAACCGTTCGACGTTCAAATCAATGAAGGAGAAATCAAGTGGGACACCTTCCGTTCTTCTGGTGCTGGTGGACAGAATGTGAACAAAGTGGAATCGGGTGTGCGTGCTCGATACATGTGGACAAACCCAAATACAGGTGAGAAGGAAGAAATCCTCGTGGAGTGTACAGAAACACGCGACCAGCCCAAGAACAAAGAGCGTGCATTGGCTCGACTGCGTACTCGTATCTACGACCGTGAGCACCAAAAATACATCGATGACATTGCATCGCGTCGAAAGACAATGGTGTCAACAGGTGACCGCTCTGCCAAAATCCGAACCTACAATTATCCACAAGGGCGCATTACCGACCACCGTATCAATTACACCATCTATAATCTCGCCGCTTTCATGGATGGCGACATTCAGGATTGTATTGACCATCTCATTGTGGCAGAAAATGCTGAGCGACTGAAGGAAGCTCAATTGTAAGTATAACAATTTGCAGTCAAAGGTCGAAGGTCAAAAACCTGAATTATCAGGGATTTAAAGGATTTAAGGGATTACACTAAACACTAAAATCATGTACTTTGTACTTTGTCCTTTGT
>DGSN01000067.1:7135-81932 GCA_002393575.1 Prevotellaceae bacterium UBA4361
CCTTTGTACTTTGTCCTTTGTACTTCTCTTATCCCTTCACCTTAAAAAAACGACATTGACTATTAATCAATAATGATATGACTCGTAAAGAACTTGTTGAACTCATCTATGCCAAGGAATCCTTCCTCTGTGTAGGACTCGACACCGACTTAAAGAAGATTCCTCAACATCTTCTCAGAGAAGAAGACCCTATCTTTGCTTTTAACAAGGCTATCATTGATGCCACCTCGCAGTATTGCGTAGCCTATAAGCCCAATCTCGCTTTCTACGAAAGCAATGGCGTGAAGGGATGGATTGCCTTCGAGAAAACCATCCAGTATCTCAACGAAAAATACCCTCACCACTTCATCATTGCGGATGCCAAGCGAGGCGACATCGGCAACACAAGTGCCATGTATGCTCGCACTTTCTTCGAGGAAATGAACCTTGATGCACTCACCGTCGCACCTTATATGGGTGAAGATTCCGTCACTCCTTTCCTCCAATACGAAGGAAAATGGGTGATTCTTCTTGCACTCACTTCCAACAAGGGTTCCAACGATTTCCAGCTTACCACCGATGCCAATGGTGAACGCCTCTTCGAGAAAGTGCTTCGCAAGAGTCAAGAATGGGGAAACGACGAAAACATGATGTATGTAGTTGGTGCCACACAAGGCAAGATGTTCAAGGACATTCGCAAAATCGTTCCTTCGCACTTCCTGCTGGTTCCAGGAGTCGGAGCTCAGGGGGGAAGTCTCGAAGAGGTGTGCAAGTATGGCATGACCGAAGACTGTGGACTCATCGTGAATTCCTCACGTGCCATCATCTACGCCGACAACACAGAGAACTTTGCAACAGTGGCTGCACAAAAAGCAAGAGAAGTGCAACTCCAGATGGCTGAAGCTCTGGCAAAGAAAAGTTAACTAAGTAACAATGAAATAATAACTTGGTATAAACGACATGATTTTTTTCGGAAAGAAATTAAAAGAATTATCATAATTACTCCAAAAATTAGGTGTTGTTTAAAACAAAAACACATTTTATTTCTGATATAATTATTCTAATTTTTTTAATTTCTTTCCTTAAATAAAATCGTACCAACTTATTTTTTAACGATTACTAAGTGAAAGTCATCAACGACCCCGTATTCGGATTCATTCGCATTCCCCAGGGATTGCTTTTCGACATCGTCAAGCACCCTTACTTCTATCGTCTGAGCCGTATCAAGCAACTCGGACTCGCCAGTGTCGTCTATCCAGGAGCTCAGCACACCCGCTTCCAGCATTCCATTGGAGCCTTCCATCTCATGAGTCTCGCCATCAACTCCCTCAAGAGCAAAGGCAACTTCATTTTCGACTCCGAAGAAGAGGCTGTTCGGGCTGCCATCCTCTTGCACGACATTGGGCATGGTCCTTTTTCCCACGTACTTGAGAACACTCTCATCAGCGGAGTGAGCCATGAGGAAATTTCCTTGCTCACCATGCAGAAGATGAACGAAGATTTCCGTGGACAACTCACCCTCGCCATCAAGATTTTCAAGAACGAATACCCCAAGCAGTTTCTCCATCAACTTCTTTCCTCACAGTTGGATGTCGATCGCTTGGATTATCTGCGTCGCGACTCCTTCTTCACCGGTGTGACAGAAGGCAACATCGGTTCGGCTCGCATCATCGATATGCTGAATGTGGTAGATGACCATCTCGTCGTAGAGAAAAAAGGCATCTACTCCATAGAAAACTACTTGGTGAATCGTCGCCTCATGTATTGGCAAGTCTATCTGCACAAGACGGCAGTAGCAGCAGAGCATGTGCTCATCAATGCGCTCCGAAGAGCCAAACACTTGGCATCCTCAGGCGTAGAGCTTTTCTCATCCCCTGCCCTCCACTATTTCCTCTACCACCACATCGACAGCGACTTTTTCTTCAGTCACGACGAAGCTCTCCAGAACTATCTCGCTCTCGACGACAACGACATCTGGTGCGCACTGAATGTATGGCAGAGTCATCCCGATAAGATACTTGCCATCCTCAGTCAGGATTTCATCCAGCGAAAAATTTTCAAGGTGGAAGTCAGCGAAGAGCCATTCCCCGAAGAATATGTAGAAATAAAACGACAAGAAATCGCATCCGCCTTGCAACTTAGCTCCGAGGAAGTCGATTATCTCTTAGCGCAAAAAGAAGTAGGGAAAGACATGTATAACGTGCATGACGACAATATCGAGATTCTCCACAAAGATGGCACAACAGTAGATGTAGCCACTGATTCCGATATGTTCAACATAGAAACCCTCTCAAAGCACGTTCGCAAACACTATTTCTGCTACCACAGAATTAGTTAATATAATAACTTGGTACGTTTTTTAAGGAAAGAGATTAGAATGTAGATAATAATAGTCCCACAGAAATGACAGAAAGGCTTTGCATGGTGCAAAGCATAATTTCCGTTCTTTCCGTGGGACATAACCAAAAATTTAGAGTTGTAAAAAAAACATTTTATTTCTGATAGAATTATTCTAATTTCTTTCCTAAAAACAAAGAAACGCATCGCTCCATCTTGAAGAGCCATGCGTTTCTTTTATCGTTTTAGTCTTGGAAATTATGCCTCTGCTGGAGTTTCCTCAGCCGATGCGCTTTCTTCAGCAGCCTTAGCAGCTTCAGCCTCTGCCTTGGCAGCAGCTTCAGCAGCCTTCTTCTCAGCCACCTTCTTAGCTATCTCCTCATTGATTTTCTTCTCAGCAGCCAAACGCTCAGCAGCCTGTGCCTTCTTGTCCTGAGCCTTCTTGTTCTGAGCGGCAACAAGCTTGTTCTCCTTTTCCTGCTTCCAAGCAGCAAATTTAGCATCAGCAGCAGCTTCGTCGAAAGCACCCTTCTTCACACCTCCAAGGAGATGCTTCTTGAGGTAAACGCCTTCATCCGAAAGGATGTTGCGAACTGTGTCTGTAGGCTGAGCACCCACCTGTACCCAGTAAAGAGCACGCTCAAAGTTTAAATCAACTGTAGCTGGATTGGTGTTTGGATTGTAAGTACCAATCTTTTCTGTGAAACGACCATCACGTGGTGCATTCGCATCAGCGATAACGATAGAATAGAAAGCGTAGTTCTTTCTACCATGACGCTGCAATCTAATTTTTGTTGACATTTTTAATTGTTTGTCATTAGTGGGAGAGATGTTCACGACAAGCCTCCCTGGTTAATAAATAATTGATTTAAAGTGCTGTCAACTCGTAACAGCGCTGCAAAGTTACAACATTTTTTTGAATCCACGTAAATCCTGTGCAAAGAAAAAAGGAATACATACTCAAAAAAGTATCAACTCACACAAGCTCCGTATGGTGCAAAGTAAAAATTTCCGTTCTTTCCGTTCTTTCCGTGGGACAAAAAAAACTGACGATGATAATAATGTCCCACAGAAATGACAGAAAATCTTTGCATGGTGCAAAGAAAATTTCCGTTCTTTCCGTTCTTTCCGTGGGACATAACAAAAAATTGTAACTATTCAGCGAATAATTTCAAGGAGTGCCCTTTCGGGCAGAAATCCAACAAATCTATTCAAAATCTGTCAAATCTTTATAATTTTTTCTGTGTGGATTTGTTTGATTTGTTAAGATTTGAAAAATTTCTCGCCGCAGGCGACTCAAAAAGACGATTCGCTGAATAGTTACCAAAAATTTAGAGCTGTTAAAAAAAACATTTAATTTCTGAAAAATTATACTTATTCTTGGGAGCGTTGCCCCAAGCGTCCAAGGACGGTAATCTTCTAATTTCTTTCCTAAAATAAACGTACCGATTCATTTTTTATGAGCCGACAGAATGTCAAATGAAACATGGGTTTATGGATGATTTGAGGCAAACATTCGAGAAATATGTTGAAAATATGCAGATTTATTTTTATAGTTCGCTGCAATTGCTTACATTTGCATGGTAAAACAAAATTGCAATCTGAAGTTTGCATTTTGGCGTTTCAACAACGAATGAGACTTTAAAAGTTCTAAAAAAACTATCAGACACATCCAGAAGCCCTCATGAAAAGCAAGATAGACCACAATGGAGTCGTGGAAAGCATTGAAGGCAATCACATAAAAGTGAAAATTCTCCAGGCATCGGCATGTAGCGCATGTCAAGCAAGAGCTATGTGCGCATCGTCCGATACGAAAGAGAAAATCATTGATGTATGGGACAGCAATGCCGACAGCTACCATGTGGGAGAAGAGGTCGTGGCGTGCGGTTCTCTCTCCATGGGGCGCAATGCAGTCTATTTGGCTTTTCTCATCCCACTTGTCCTGACGATTGTTTGGATCGTCCTATCGCTCAAGTGCCTCCACACGAATGAACTCACTGCCATCATTGGTGTGGGAGTGATTCTGAGCGCCTATTATTTGGCTTTGTCAGCCATGAATAATAAGTTGAGCAAGACTTTCTCATTTTGGTTAGAGAAGAAAAAGTGAAGCAAAACAACATTATAAACAACCAATAAATAAAAACTTATGAACGTAATTCTAATCGCTGTAATTGTTCTTGGAGCAATCGGACTGATAGCAGCACTTGTGCTCTACTTCACATCCAAGAAATTTGCAGTAAAGGAAGATCCACGCATCGGTCAGGTAAACGAAGTTTTGCCAGGTGCCAACTGCGGTGGTTGCGGATTCCCAGGATGCGGCGGTATGGCAAGCGCTTGCGTGAAAGCAGCCGACGCTGGTAGTTTGGAGGGTCTGAACTGTCCCGTTGGAGGTCAGCCAGTGATGGAAAAGGTGGCAGCCATTTTGGGCATGAAGGTAGAAGCTTCAGCACCAAAACTGGCTGTTGTGCGTTGTAATGGCACTTGCGAAAATCGTCCTCGCACAGTCATCTACGACGGAGTGAAGTCGTGCCGCATTGCCAACACCACTTGTATGGGTGAGACAGCATGTGCTTACGGCTGCCTCGGATGTGGCGACTGTGTGAACGCCTGCCAGTTCGGTGCCATCAAGATGAACGAGACAACTGGCCTGCCAGAAGTTGACACCACAAAATGTACCGCCTGCGGTGCTTGTGCTAAGGCTTGTCCACGCAACATCATCGAAATTCGCACCATGAAGGGTGCCAAGAAGATGGGCGTTGTGGTAGAGTGCATGAACAAGGACAAAGGCGCTGTTGCCATGAAGGCATGTAAAGCCGCTTGTATCGCTTGTCAGAAGTGCGTGAAGGTATGCACATTCGACGCAATACACGTGGAAAACAACGTGGCTTACATCGACCCAGAGAAATGTCGGAACTGCCGCAAGTGTGAACAGGAATGTCCTAAGAAGGTCATTCATGCCATCAACATGCCTGCGCTCAAGCCAAAACCAGCTCCCGAAGCAGCTGCAACCGCTGCCAAGCCAGCTGCAGCTCCCGTAAAACCAACAAGTCCTGAAGCTCCTAAGGCTCCAGCGGCTCCAAAAACCGAAGCTTAACGCTTCTCTTTCCTTTTTAATAATATAGTACAACTATTAAATACAATCAATAGTGAAGACATTTAGAATTGGTGGAGTACATCCAGCAGAAAATAAATTGTCAGCCGCAGAACCTATCAAGGTGGCAGAACTGCCAAAGGTAGCCGTGTTCCCTATGGGACAGCACATCGGCGCACCTGCCAAGCCTGTCGTTGCCAAAGGCGACAAGGTGAAAGTGGGAACCATGATAGCAGAGGCTGGCGGTTTCGTGTCGGCACCTATCTATTCGTCAGTATCAGGAACAGTGCTGAAAGTAGATACAGTGGTTGACGCAAGCGGCTATGCAAAACCAGCTGTTTACATCACAGTGGAAGGTGACGAATGGGAAGAGAGCATCGACCGCTCAACAGAGTTAGTCACGCTCAACGACCGTCCCGAACTGACCAGCAAGGACATCATAGAGAAAATCAAGAACGCAGGAGTTGTCGGCATGGGTGGTGCCTGCTTCCCTACCCACGTGAAGCTCTCCCCTCCTCCAGGCTCGAAACCCGAATGGGTGATTATCAATGCCGTGGAGTGTGAGCCATACCTCACTGCCGACCACCGTCTGATGCTGGAGCACGCCGACGAGATTCTCGTGGGAGTGACCCTCCTGATGAAAGCCGTGAATGTGAACAAGGGCTACATCGGCATTGAGAACAACAAGCCAGATGCCATCAAGCTGATGACAGAGCGGGCAAAGCAGTTCTCGCAGTTCGACATCGAAGTAGTGCCACTCAAGGTGAAGTATCCACAAGGCGGTGAAAAGCAGCTCATCGACGCAGTGGTAGGTCGCCAAGTGCCAGCACCACCAGCATTGCCAGTCAGCGTTGGAGCAATCCTTCAGAACGTAGGTACTGCATACGCTGTGTATGAAGCAGTTATGAAAAACAAGCCTCTCTTCGAGCGCATCGTGACAGTCACAGGAAAGAGTTTGGCACACCCAAGCAACTTCCTCGTGCGCATGGGCACACCGATGAGCCAACTCATCGATGCCTGCGGTGGACTCCCAGAAGACACAGGCAAGGTGATTGGTGGTGGTCCGATGATGGGTAAGGCACTCATGAACACCGAAGTACCAATCTGCAAAGGCTCGTCGGGTGTACTCATCATGAACGACAAGGAAGCCCGTCGTGCAGAAGCACAGCCATGTATTCGTTGTGCAAAGTGCGTAGGTGCTTGCCCAATGGGACTGGAGCCATATCTCCTCTCCAAGCTGTCGGCATACGCAGACTGGGAACGCGCAGAAGCAGAAGACATCACCAGCTGCATTGAGTGTGGTTCATGCTCATTCACCTGTCCTTCCCATCGTCCACTGCTCGACCAGATACGATTGGGAAAAGCAACTGTAATGGGCATCATTCGTTCCCGAAATGTGAAATAAATAGTTTTGAGTTTAACGCGAAGAGTGAAGCGTGAAGCGTGAAGCGATGAACGTGAAGAGTGAAAAGTGAACCTTTAGCTCGGGGCAAGGGGAGTGGATAGAGAGGAAAAAATCCTTCTAAATCCTTTAAATCCCTGATTAAGAACTCAAAAACTTAAAAACTTAAAAACTCATCAACTAAAAAAAACAATGGCTAATCAATTAACAGTATCATTGTCACCACATGTCCACTCAGGCGATTCGGTGAGCAAGAACATGTACGGTGTGCTCATAGCACTCATACCCGCACTCCTTTGCTCCTTCATCTACTTCGGACTTGGTGCCATCCTGGTAACAGCAGTGTCTGTTGCCTCCTGCGTATTCTTCGAATGGGCCATCAACAAGTACATGCTGAAGAACAGCCAGACCACCATTTGCGATGGTTCTGCCATTCTCACAGGCGTACTCCTTGCCTTCAATGTTCCATCCAACATCCCCCTCTGGATACTCATCCTCGGAGCCCTCTTCGCCATCGGCGTAGTGAAAATGACATTTGGTGGACTTGGATGCAACCTCTTCAACCCAGCATTGGCAGGACGCGCATTCCTCCTCATCTCCTTCCCTGTCCAGATGACCACATGGCCAGTCCCAGGACAAGCATTCATGACTGTGGATGGAGAAACCGCAGCTACCCCACTTGCCCTGCTCAAGCAGATGGCTAAGTCGGACGACTTATCAGCCATCGACCAAATGCCCGACTCCCTTTCCATGCTCATCGGTAACACAGGAGGAGCAATGGGTGAAGTCTGCGAATTGGCCATCCTCATCGGCTTCTGCTACATGCTCTGGAAAGGCATCATCACATGGCACATCCCAGTGTCCATCGTTGCCACCGTGTTCGTCTTTGCAGGACTCCTTCACCTGGCTGACCCTCTGCACTACGCCAACCCCGTTTATCAAGTCGTGAGCGGAGGTTTGCTCCTCGGTGCAGTATTCATGGCAACCGACTACGTCACTTCGCCTATGTCGAAGAAAGGACAAATCGTCTATGGCGTGGCAATCGGATTCCTCACCATCGTCATCCGCACATGGGGAGCCTACCCTGAAGGTATGTCCTTCGCCATACTCATCATGAATGCCTTCACACCGCTTATTAACACATATTTCAAACCAAAACGATTCGGGGAGGTAGTCAAGAAATGAAAAAGCTAAGTTCATCACTCACCAACATGGCACTCGTGCTCACCATCATTGCAGTGGTGGCAGGAGCAGCCCTCGCCGCAGTCAACGCGGTGACAGCCCCACAGATTGAGAAAATCAATGCCGACAACCTCGCCGCTGGCATCAAGAGCGTCATGGGAAGCGACAAAATCACCGTGGCTGAACCACAAGAGAAGAAAGCAACCGTGGCTGGCAAGGAAAAGACCTTCATCGTCTATGAAGTGACCGACGAAAGCGGCAAAAGCTTAGGCAAAGCCGTCCAGACATCCGAAAACGGATTCGGAGGCGAACTCAAAGTGCTCGTAGGCTTCGACCAGGAAGGAACCATCCTCGGCTACACCCTCCTCCAGCACGCCGAGACCCCAGGACTCGGTGCCAAGGCAACCGACTGGTTCCAGAAGGAAAACGGCGAAAAGCGCACCGTCGTGGGCAAGAACCCAGGCAAGGTGAACTTCACCGTCAGCAAGGACGGTGGCGACATCGATGCCATCACCGCATCCACCATCACCTCCCGCGCCTTCCTGCTTGCCATCAAGAACGCATACGACAACACCTGCCTCACAGATGCCAACACAGGTGCCACAACGAAAGCTAACAAGTAAAGAAAGGAGAAACAACTATGAACAAGTACTTAAAAAACTTCAAGAACGGTGTCATCGACGAGAACCCAACCTTCGTGCTTCTCCTCGGTATGTGTCCAACACTTGGAACGACATCCTCCGCTTTCAACGGACTTTCTATGGGACTTGCTACCACAGCGGTGCTAATCCTTTCCAACTTCCTCATCTCCCTCATCAAGAACCTTGTCCCCGACATGGTCCGCATCCCGTCCTACATCGTGGTCATCGCATCCCTCGTCACCATCCTTCAGATGGTCATCAAGGCATACGCACCCGAAGTTGACAAGTCACTCGGACTCTTCATCCCGCTCATCGTCGTCAACTGCATCATCCTCGGACGTGCAGAGGCATTCGCAGCCAAGAACGGACCCGTTGAGTCCATCTTCGACGGCATCGGCATCGGCATCGGTTTCTCGCTCGCACTCACCCTTCTCGGTGCAGTACGCGAATTCCTCGGAGCAGGAGCCATCTTCGGCATCACACTCCAGGGCGAGAACTACGGAATGCTTCTCTTCGTACTCGCACCAGGTGCCTTCCTCGCACTCGGCTACCTCATCGCCATTGTCAATAAATTAAGGAGCAAATAAAGTGAAAAGTGAAAAGTGAAAAATCGTAATTAAGTACAAAGAACAAAGAACAAAGTACAAAGAACAAAGAACAAAGAACAAAGAACAAAGAACATTTGTACGTTGTAAATTGTACCTTGTACTTCTCGGAATTTGTACGTTGTAAATTGTACCTTGTACTTCTCTTCACGCTTCACGTTAAATCGCTTCACGTTAAAAAAAACATCGTTTTTATGGAATACGTACTCATATTTATCACAGCCATATTCGTTAACAACATAGTCCTGTCGCAGTTCCTCGGCATCTGTCCGTTCCTCGGCGTGTCGAAGAAAGTGTCAACCGCATCAGGCATGGGACTGGCCGTCACCTTCGTGCTGACCTTAGCCACCATCGTCACCTACCTCATTCAGAAGTTCGTGCTCGACCCTAACGGACTGGCATACCTCCAAACCATTGCGTTCATCCTCGTCATCGCAGCACTCGTGCAGATGGTGGAAATCATCCTCAAGAAGGTGTCGCCAAGCCTCTACCAGGCGCTCGGCGTGTTCCTTCCACTCATCACCACCAACTGCTGCATCCTCGGTGTCGCCATCCTCGTCATCCAGAAGGACTACAACCTCTTGCAAGGCGTGGTCTATGCCGTTTCCACAGCCCTCGGCTTCTTCCTCGCAATGGTCATCTTCGCAGGACTTCGCGAACAGCTTGCCATGACGAAAGTGCCAAAGGCAATGAACGGAATGCCTATCGCACTCATCACCGCAGCACTCCTTTCTATGGCATTCATGGGATTCAGCGGAGTGGATGGTGGATTGAAAATCCTCTTCGGACTCGACTAATCAGAAATCATCTTTATCATCAAAAAGAGGTGCTCTAATATCAAGTTAGAGCACCTTTTTTATTGCTATGTTTGTTTTCTTGCTTCTCGTCACTACATATTCGAATTGAGGAAGGCTTCGGCAGCGTGGAGCGTGTCGAGTTTTCCCACATCGACCAAAGGCATGTTCTTTTCGACTCCCATGATGCGATGGGTAGCACAAGCCTGTAGGTAGAAGTCGATGATAGAGAATCGGTCTCCCCATGCGTCCATGTCGGGCAGCAGGGAGGGAGAAAAGATGTGGATGCCAGAAAAAGCCAGTCTGCGATAGGCTCCCGCATTGGCTCTTACTTCGTCGAAGGGGGTTTTCACTTCTCCCGTCTTGATGTTCGTCCACCCGACCAGTTCGTCCTTGTCGTTGAAGAGGAGGTAGCGTTGCGTGTCGCGCTGGCTCACCAGCAGGACGGCTTCGGCTTGGTGGGCATACTGGCGATAGAACGCCTGTAGGTCGAGGTGGTGGAGGATGTCCACATTGTGAACGAGGAAGGGCGAGTCGTCGGAAAACAGTCGTCCCGCCTTTTTGATGGCTCCGCCCGTTTCGAGGAGTTGTGCGCTCTCGTCGCTGATATGGATGGTGATGCCGAAATGATGCTTTTCCTGAAGGAAATCGACAATCTGTTGTGCGAAGTGATGCACATTGACGACGGCTTCATCGCATCCGTTGGCAATGAGTCGCTTGATGAGTATTTCGATGAGGGGCGTTCCCAAAACGGGTATCAACGCCTTGGGTGTTGTATCGGTGAGGGGTTTGAGACGAGTGCCTAAACCTGCGGCTAAGATAAAGGATTTCATGTGTGTTAGTGTTGGACCCACCCTACCCTCCCTGTGAGGGAGAGGGTATTGGACCCACCCCAACCCTCCCTGTGAGGGAGGGGGTAGTCACCCCTTGGGGAGGTTGGTGAGGGAGGGAGGTATCTATTCCCGCCCTCACAGGGAGGGTTAGGGAGGGTCTATTTTTTACTTAATACTTTGTCGATATGCTGTTCGCGATGGTGGAGGCGCACTTCGATGCCGAATTTGTTGTGAATGTGCTCTGCTACGTGTTGTGCGGAATAGACGCTGCGGTGCTGACCGCCTGTGCAACCGAAGGAGAGCATGAGATGGGTGAAGCCTCGGTCGATGTATCGCTGGACATGGAAATCGACTAACTGATAGACGGACTGGAGGAAACGGAGGATTTCACCGTCTTCCTCCAAGAACTGGATGACGGGCTGGTCGAGTCCTGTGAGTTGCTTGTACTGATCATAGCGCCCTGGGTTGTGTGTGCTCCTACAGTCGAACACGTAACCGCCACCGTTGCCACTCTCGTCTTCGGGAATGCCTTTCTTATAGGAAAAACTATAGACGGTGACGACGAGGGAGCTCTCCTGCGAGGGGAGTGACGGACTCTTCTGACTTGCCTGTGAGATGAGGGTTTGGGCAACGTCCTTCAGGTAGGGGTATGCGTCGCAACTGCCATTCTGAAGACATTGGGAAAGGTTCTGCAATGCCTGTGGGATGCTGTTGATGAAATGCGTTTTCCGTTCCCAGAGTCCACGGAATCCGTATGCGCCCAACACTTGGAGTGTGCGGAAAAGGACGAAGAGTTGCAATTTCTGCATGAAGTCGGCACGGTCGATGCGGATGTACTGCTGTGCGGATGCGATGTACTCGTCGATGAGCGACTGTCGCAGGGCATCGGAATACTGGGCTGATGCCTGCCAGAGGAAGGAGGCAACGTCGTAGTAAATCGGTCCGCGCCGTCCACCCTGAAAGTCGATGTAGAAGGGAACTCCTTCTTTGAGCATCACATTGCGTGCCTGGAAATCGCGATACATGAATCCGACTTCTTTCACTGCCAACAAATCGGCTGCCAGGCGTCGGAAGTCGTTTTCAAGACGTATCTCATGGAATTCCACGCCTGTCAGTTTCAGGTAGCAATACTTGAAATAGTTGAGGTCGAACATCACGCTCATCTCGTCCATCTGCTTGAGCGGGTAGCAATGATCATACACTTCGCTGGAAGCACATTCGAACTGGAAGCGAGGCAGGTCGGAAACTACTCGGCGCAGCATCGTCTGTTCTTCTTCGTTATAATCACCTCCTGACTCCCGTCCACTACGAATGAAGTGGAATAGCGACGTGCTGCCAAGATCTTCTTGCAGATAGCAGATGGCATCGTCGGAAATGGCATGGACGGCTGGCACGGGTAATTGACGCGCTGCGAATAGGCGAGCCAATAAGCAGAAGGACTGGTTTTCCTCTTTCGAGGTGCCATACACGCCAATCATCGTCGTGCCGTCCTCTTCCTTGATGCGGAAATAGACGCGGTTGCTTCCAGCACCAGGCAAGCGCTCGATGCTCTGAGGGGTTTTCCCGAATGTTTCTTGATAGAGGGTTATGATTCTTTCCTGTTCCATATAGACAGTACTTTACGTTTGACAGCAATGATATTGAAGATTGAAACGAGCAGAAAAAGCGCAATGCCGATGGCTGCTGCGTACCACAGGGTCGGTATCTCTAACTGAGGGAAGAAGGTCTGGAACTGGTGCAGATAAATGGACCGCACCACATAGAGCAATGCCAGCGCCAAGAGAAGCACGAGGAGGTTGAGCGCAACGGTGAGCCATTGGTAAGGGCGAGACACCTTCGCTGGGCTATAGCCCAGGATGAGAAGGTTCTCCAATTTGGTATTGTTCTTTTCCACGAGCAGATAGATGCTCAGCATGAGGATATAGAATGCCAACAGACTGATAATCAATCCTATCGCCATGACGATTGCAACGACGACCCGAAGGATGAAGGTGGTTTTGGAGGCATCGAGCTTGCTCTCGTCGGTGACATAGTTGTTTTCCTGCAAATACGAGGTGATGTGCTCGTCCGTAGGGTTGTTCACTTGCAGGATGAGTCGTGTGGGTTCGGTTTCTTTCTTGTTGGCATATTTCTTGTTTGCCCATGTCATGAAATTCTCTGGCACAAGGATGGTGTTGAGCCGATTGCTGAATCCGACGATTCTGCCCTCGTATTCGTCGTTCTGCTCCTGTCCACGAATGGTAATCTTCAGTTTCATGGCTCCCAACACGCCTTCGGAGAGTTTCGGGATGTTTCTGCTCTGGGCGAATCCGAAATTGTAGAGGTCGAGATAGTTGCGAGGAAGGATAATCGGTATCATCTTGTCGCCTTCCTCATACGCCCAGTCGTCGGTTTTCAAATCGACAAACTCGTCGGGAACGGACTCGAAAAACATCTCTGTGGAGAACTTGGCAAAGCCCTCTACGTCGAAGCGAGCACTGACATCGAAAGCAGAAGGTGTGAAGGAGCCGATTTTCTCGACGAATTTCTGCTTCTTCAAGTCTTTGATTTCTGATTTGGTGAATACATTGGTTTGTCCTGTTATCGTTGTCACCACGCCAATTTGCTTGTTGACAATGAGATAGTCGTCTTTCATGAAACTATCTTCTCCATCATAAACGGATTGCATATCGACATAGAACTGAACACCCAGCAGGACAATCAACATGCCTACCAGGTTGGCAAAAAAGAATCCTGCAAACTGGGGCACACTAATATGCTGACGAAGCAACTTCCAAACTAATTTCATAAAAAAATATTTTTATAAGGAAGACCCACCCCCTGCCTGTGAGGGAGGGAGATGGAACCCTCCACGTAACTATTCTGCGAATCTTCTTTTTGAGTCGCCTACGGCGAGAAATCAATCAAATCTTAATCAAATCAAACAAATCCTTAAAGCAAAATGATAGATTTAGTAATCATTAAAAAATAAGTTGGTACAATTATATTAAGGATAGAAACCACGAATTGCACGAATTAAACGAACCTTCAGCTCGGCGTAGCCAATTTTCAGTCTTTAATTTTATCGAATTTCTCTAATTTAAAAATGCAAGCATTTTTTTGTTCGTGAAATTTGGTTCAATAATAGTTTTAAGAATAATTAGTGAAAATTCGAGTAATTCGTGGTTATTTCCTAAAGAATTATGTCATTAATACCAAGTTATCATCCGGATGGTTATTTCTCTCCCCTCACAGGGGAGCAGGAGGGGTCTTCACTTTTAACTTATCACAGTCTTAGCTCTGAATCGTAAGGCAGTGGCATACGTTTGCCGATGCTTGTTGCCACTAATCCAGCGCCTTGACGCTTCACTTCCTCCATCAGCAACTCCGACATGATTTGACTGTTGGAGTCGTCTAGGTGGCTGATGGGTTCATCGACAAAGAGGAAGTCGAACGGTTGACAGAGTGAACGGATGAGCGCAACACGCTGCTGCTGACCAAACGACATGTGCCCAACGAGGACGTTCTTCTTGTCGTCGATGCCCAGACGGTCGAACCATTCCTCTATCTGTTTCCGTTTCTGAAATCCCGTGAGCTTATTTTTCAGTTGCACGTTCTCCAGGGCGGTCAGTTCGGGAAAGAGCCGCAGTTCCTGCCATAGCAAAGAAAGGTGTTTCTTTCGGATTTCCACCCATGCTTTCACATTCAGTGTACGTATGTTCTGCTGGTCGAAGAAAATGCGTCCCTGATAGTCTTTTCTGTAGCCATACACATAGCTGCACAACGAGGATTTGCCTGTTCCCGAATTAGCCTCAACGAGATAGAGCTTGTTCTTCTCGAACGACAAATCCTTGAGCCAAACATCACTCATGATGTCTGCCCTTTGTGCAAAGACTTCGGGTATGGCTGCCTTGAGATTGATACTTTCCATTTCTATTCAATAATTCATTTGGCAAGCATTAAAAAATAAGTTGATACGTTTTTTTAGGAAAGAAATTAAAATAATTAGAATAATTTTTTCAGAAATAAATGTTTTTTTGTTTTAAACAACACCTAATTTTTGGAGTAATTATGATAATTATTCTAATTTCTTTCCTAAAGAATCATGTCATTTATACCAAGTTATTATTTCATTGTTCCTAATTCATTTGGCAAGCAACGAACGAAGCAGCGGCTGGCTCTTGTCCTTGCCAACGAGTTGGAATTCAAATTCTCCTATCTTGTTCGATTTCATCACGAGTCCTTCGAGTCGGTTCAAAGGGTTCTTGACGGCGATTCCTGCCAGGTCGAAATCCGACAAGGACAGATGGGTCAAATCTATATAGGTGAACATTTTTGTGCCTTCCATTTCCTTCAGATAGGAAGGAACAGCCGCGTTGCTGGCTTGCTCCATCAGTTTTGTATCGAACGAGTTGTCTGAGGCGAAATAGAGGTTGCCATTCACCACGCCCCAATTCAACTCATAGTCGTCGGCTGAAATGCGGTATTGGTTCGTTCCCACCTTTTGCATGGCGATGTGATAGTCACGCATCGCTGTCTGCCAATCAGACACGTCTGCCAGGAAGTCCTCGCGCTGCACCTCTGCCATAGCCATCAGGCTGAACTTCCCGTCGAAAACAGGTTCTTTCGAACGGAGCAGGAATGTGACATCGCCATCGACTGCCTTCAGCATCTTCTCTATATCCACTGCACGCTCCACCATGAGGAGGTATTTCTTCATCATCTCGTTCTGCTTGAGCACACTCAGCAACCACTCTCCGTTGCATCCCACGGTGGACCAAAGGAAGCTGCCTTCTGCCCCATTGACATATTTTCCATGCACGGTGTGCATCTTCTTGTCGGCTTCGTCCATCAGTTTCTGGACTGTGGGGTTGTCGCTAAAGAGCTTTGCCGACATGGTCATCTTTCCATTTTCGAACTGGAACGACGAGCGCATTTCCACGTCGCCCGTTCGCACCGTCTTGGGAAGCATATTCTGAATGAAGGATTCAGCGGCTGTTGGCAGTGCATTGGCTTTCGAGAACAAGCGGATGGCACCCTTCTCTGCTTCAATCTTCTCGAACTGTTCGGACTCCAAAAACTGTTTCTCCTTGTCCAACGAGAAGTATTGTGCCATCATCTGCTTCACCATTTTCTTTCCCTCTCCCTTGGTGGGCAGCAACAACAGGAATGTGCCTGAGTCGTAGGCAAATTGAATGTCTCCCAACAAGGCTCCCCACATTCTCCCATCCCTTTCCGTGGGCTTCGAGCAGAGTCCCTGTTTGCTCAAGAACTTGAACAAATCGTCAACATCGCCCTTGTCGCCCACTTTCAGTGCCAGCCCGTAACATTCGTTGGGAGTCTGGAACAGATACGCCGATTCCCTGAGGTCGAAGCCCAAGTTGCTCGGATTCTCGATGAAAGCGTTTACCTTGCGCTTTGCCGAACCCGTTGCCACAAGCCCAATCGTTTTTTTCAACATATTGACAGCGGCTGAATTTGCCAAATCGGCATCGCTCGCCAACGCTGCCAAATCCACCGACATCACCATTCGGGCATTTTCGGGGATGACCGACTTGTATTCACCCTTTTCGCAAGAGGTGAATAGAATCAGCACCGACCATGTCAATAATATCCATTTTTTCATGCTCAATCCGTTTTTTTTGTTCCACGGAAAGAAAGGAAAGAACGGAAAGTTTTACTTTGCACTATGCAAAGTCTTTCTGTCATTTCTGTCATTTCCGTCATTTCTGTGGGACCATTATTATCATCGTCAGTTTTTTTGTCACACGGAAAGAAAGGAAAGAACGGAAAGTTTCTTTGCACCATGCAAAGTCTTTCTGTCATTTCTGTCATTTCTGTGGGACCATTATTATCATCGTCTGTTTTTTTCCACGGAAAGAAAGGAAAGAACGGAAAGTTTTACTTTGCACCATGCAAAGTCTTTCTGTCATTTCCGTCATTTCTGTGGGACTATTCTTCATTCTAATTTCTTTCTATTTCATTTTCAGAACAAGAGTCAGTTGAAAAGGTTCATTAAATGCACGGCTACGAGTGCTGCCGTCTCCGTTCGCAATCGGCTTTCACCTAAACTCACCGACTGAAATCCACAACGCTCGGCTTCTGCCACTTCCTCCACACTGAAATCGCCTTCGGGACCAACCAGCACCAACGCATCCTCTCCTGCCTTCAGCACATCTTTCAGCAACTGCTTTTTTCCTAACTCCACCACATTCTCATCCCCATAGCAATGGCAAATGTATTTGCCTCCACTGAAGTCGCGTTTCACGAAATCCTTGAAATCCGTCATGCCGTTCAGCATCGGCTTCCATGCCTTCCGACTCTGCTTCATGGCAGAAATCAGGATTTTGTCGATGCGCTCGGTCTTCACCACCCTGCGCTCAGAAAATTGACAATTCAGAAAACTCAGTTCGTCGAAACCGATTTCCGTCGCCTTCTCTGCCAACCATTCCACGCGGTCCATGTTTTTTGTAGGAGCCATCGCCAAATGCAAGTGTCCTTTCCACTGCCTTTCCTGTGGCACAGTCTCGTCAATGCTGAAGAAGCAGCGTTTCTTCGTTGCCTCAGTGATGACAGCATGGTAGAACGTCCCCCTGCCATCCATCAGCATCATTTCGTCGCCTACATCCAATCGCAGCACACGCAACGCATGTTGTGCCTCTTCTTCAGGCAGTTCGTGGTTTTCGGCTGCATCTGGAGCATAAAAGAAACGTTCCTCTTTCATATAGTGAGTTTTTGAATTTTTGAGTTTTTAATCAGGGATTTAAAGGATTTAGAAGGATTTTTTCCTCTCTATCCATTCCCCTCGCCTTTCTCTCCCCCTTGGGGGAGCTGGAGGGGGCTGGGTCGGGGGTGAGGCTTTTTGAGTTTTTAAGTTTTTGCGGAAAAATGAAGGGAATTAGGCGAGATGATAATCTTTTGCAGGATTCCACCGTCCTGCTTCTTCCAAGAGAAAGTCTGTCATTAGCGCTATAGCCTCCTGGGTGGCACGTTCCACATTCTGCATCCTGCCCAAGTCGCCAGTCAAGCACTTCGTCTTCATGCAATCCACACGTCCGCAAGCAATCCAGATAGTACCCACCGCAATGCTTTCTGTTCCGCCCGATGGTCCTGCATAGCCCGTGGATGCGATGGCATAATCCGTGCCAAACAATCGGCAAGCACCTCTCACCATTTCCTTCACCACCTCTTCGCTCACCACATCGAAGGTATCTATCGTTGCTGCTCTTACACCCAACATCTTCATCTTCACCTCGTTCTGATAGGCAATCAATCCTCCCTGGAAATACGCCGAACTGCCTGCCCTGCTGGTAATCTCGGCTGCAATCCTTCCGCTCGTACAACTCTCTGCCGTACTGAGCGTTCTTCCCTGTGCTATGAGAATTTCGTGAATGTCAGAAGCACCTCTATCATTTATATTATTCCTATTTACTTCCATAACTCCATCATTGCTTGACGAACTACTCTCCTCCTGCTCAGGGAGGTGCAAGGAGGTGGCTCACTTATTTTCCATTCTCGCAAAAGCTGGTGCGTCTATGCTACAGAAATCCCCGTCGAGGTATTTGAAATAGCCCGTGATGGCAATCATGGCAGCATTGTCGGTGGTGTAGCTGAACTTAGGAATAAAGATTTTCCATCCGTAACGCTTCGCATAGTCACGGTATGCCTGTCGCAAACCATTGTTCGCCGACACGCCGCCTGCCACAGCCACTTCCTTGATGCCCGTGTCCTTCACCGCCATCTTCAGCTTCTTCATCAGAATATCCACAATCGTCTTTTCCAACGATGCAGCCAAGTCCTCCTTGTGGTGCTCCACAAAATCGGGGTCGTCCTTCATCCAGTCGCGCAGCGAATAGAGGAACGATGTTTTCAGACCCGAAAAACTATAGTCATAACCCTTAATCTGAGGTTTCGCAAACTGATAGGCTTCCGCATTTCCCTGCCTTGCCAACTTGTCGATGATAGGTCCACCAGGATAGCCCAAGCCCATCACCTTCGAGCACTTGTCGATGGCTTCGCCAGCAGCATCGTCAATCGTCTGCCCCAGTATCTCCATGTCGTTATAGGCATTCACCTTCACGATTTGCGAGTTTCCACCACTCACCAACAGGCAGAGGAAAGGAAAGTGAGGCTGGTCGTGGTTGTCATCGCTCTCACGAATGAAATGCGCCAACACATGCCCTTGCAGGTGATTCACGTCTATCATCGGCACACCCAGCGCACGGGCAAATCCCTTCGCAAAAGACACACCCACCAGCAAACTACCCATCAAGCCAGGGCCACGGGTGAATGCCACAGCCGACAACTGTTCCTTCTCGATGCCAGCACGCTTCAACGCCTGATCCACCACAGGCACGATATTTTGCTGATGGGCACGCGAAGCCAATTCGGGTACTACACCGCCGTATGCCTCATGCACCGCTTGGCTCGCCGTCACATTCGACAGCAACACACCGTTGCGCAGCACTGCTGCCGACGTATCATCGCACGACGATTCTATACCTAATATATATATATCTTTCATAAATTGCAAGTTTAACGTTTAAAGTTTAACGTTTAACGAAGTTTGTGTTTAGGGTTTAGAGAATGCTATCTGGCTCCATCGCTTCACGCTTCACACTTCACGCTTCACGTTAAACACTAAACAATGTTAGTGCGTCAGAATCTCCACACCCGTTTCCGTCATCAGGAATGTATGCTCCCATTGAGCACTTGGCAACTCGTCTTCCGTCACCACAGTCCATCCATCTTCTTCATCAATAAAAACATCGTACACACCCATGTTCACCATCGGTTCAATGGTAAACACCATACCAGGCACGAGCAACATGCCCGTACCCTTCTTGCCGTAATGCACAATGTCAGGCTCCTCGTGGAAGGCATTGCCCACACCATGTCCGCACAAGTCGCGAACCACTGTGAAACCATTCTTATGGGCATGTTTCGCAATGGCATTGCCGATGTCGCCAACAAAGCAATAAGGCTTACACACCTCCATGCCTATCTCCAAGCATTCCTTTGCCACGTCAACGAGTTTCTGCACGCGAGGCTCAGCTTTGCCTATCACAAACATACGCGAGGCATCAGCATAGTACCCGTCCAATATCGTCGTGCAATCCACATTGATGATGTCACCATCCATCAACTCCTCATCCTCACTCGGAATGCCATGACACACCACTTCATTGATGCTTGTACAAACACTCTTCGGAAAGCCCTCATAATTGAGCGGAGCAGGAATGCCGCCATGTTCCACCGTGTAAGTATGCACCAACGTGTTGATTTCTTCCGTAGTCATACCCTCATGGATGTTGGCAGCTACGTGGTCCAGCACAGCAGTATTCAGCACGCCAGCCTTTCTGATACCCTCAATCTGCTCAGGTGTCTTAATCAGGTCGCGAGTAGGCACCAACTTGCCCTTGTTTTCCCAACCCATAATCACCTTGTCCATTTCCGTGAGAGCTTCGCCTGCCACCGAATGCCATCTGCGTCTTTGCTTCTTCATGTTCACACTATTTTTCTTGCAAAGTTACAAAATAATCACTTCCATGTCCCCCTGTTTCACTTTTTTTATATAAAATCGCACCCGATATTTTGTCAAATCACATTCTTTCACTACTTTTGCCATCCTAACAGCAAAATCAAACACAAGAATAAAATGCAAAAAACAACAAGCCTACTCAAAAAAAGCAAACTACGCTCTACGCTTCACGCTTCACGCTCTACACTCAATTTTTCAATTTGCACTTTACAGTTTTCACTTTTCATCTTCCTGTCTGCAACCCTCTTCTCCTGTCATGGGAACAAAGGTGGAAACACTGAAAACGACAGCATTTGGATAGCACCGCAGCAGACAGATTCCATCCTCTCACTCGACGAAATCAACGCGACCGACTCCCACAAAATCAACGGAACAGCCTTCACCTACACCATCCGCATGGCACCATCCGACTCGCTCCCCATCGTCGTCAACCTCGATGGCACACGCTACAAGGACAACATCGTGAACCTCACTGTGAGCAAGGAGCAGCAAGTCATCCTGAATCGGAACTTCACAAAAGCTTCCTTCAAGGATTTCGTCCCTAAGAACGACATGTCCAACTGTGCCCTGGTCGGCTTCAGTTACAACCTCAACGAAACAGCCGATTCCACACAACTCCGTTTCATCGCCACCGTCGGCGACCCTGACGAAACCGCTGGCGTAAACTATCCCACCGAAATACTCATTTCACCTGCGGGACACGTCACCATGCAAATGGCTAAAGACATAGAAACAGAACCAGAATACGACCTCAACCAAGACCCTTCTGAAGACGAAGGAGTTTGACACAAGAGATTCCTCCAAATGCCATTGGGGACTCATCGGAACGCGATTGGGGACTCATCGGAACGCGATTGGGGATTCATTCGAACGCGATTGGGGATTCATTCGAACGCGATTGGGGATATAAAAATTGCCATTGGGGACTTAGAGCAACATCGTCCCCAATGGCATTTATTTTTGACCCTCATGCAAGCAATCAGAATCCCTTACGAAGGAAGGAAGAAGCATCAAGTTCTCATTCATCAGAATGAATAAGAAAGGTTGGCAGTGAGGGAATTGGATGCAACATGGTATTTGCCCCATGCGAGTCCTATTTTCTTTTTCTTGATAGCGATGCCACCGCCCAAAGTAAGTCCAGCCCAATGGCTTTTGCTGTTCACCTGCATTTCGTAGGCTCTGCGTGGGTTGTAACCGATGGCAATCCACGTTTGTGAGGACGGGAAGATGTCGGCACCAATAATGAAATGGTTGAAAAAAAGCTTGCTCCCGCTCATGCTTGAACGTCCGTCGGGCAAGCTGTAATAGTCCTTGTTCCAATGGGTGAGGTCGTGGAAGGAGATACTGACACGAATCGGTGCATTGGCAAAGTCCTTGCTGACGGCAAATGCGAGGTCGAATGGCAATTTGCGTCGTACTTCATCGAGGGTCTTCACTTCGCCACCGAGATTCTGAGCCACCAAGCTCATGCTGAATCCGTGGTCGGCATCGAAGTAGTTGATTCCTAAATCGACAGCGAGTGCCGTTGATTTGAAGTTTCCGTAATTGTTCAACAGCAGTTTTCCCTGCACTCCGCCTGTCCAGTGGTCGGTGAAGAGATAGGTGTAGCCTCCCTGGATGGCAATGTCAGTGGCTTTGAACTCTCCCACGGTTTGGAAATCGGCTGTCGTTTCCTTCATGCTTCCATAGCTGAGGACTCTTGCTCCGAGGGCTGCCGTGCCTCGTTCGCCTACTTGCTTGGCAAAGGATGCGGAAAGCAACGAAGAACTGCTCATATAGTTGGAATAGTTGAAGTTGAGTGTCTTGTCGGACACATTGGCAAGAAGAGCAGGATTGGAGAAGAGCAAAGTGACATCGTCTTCTATGATGGAGATGCTGTTTCCACCCAATGCGGCAGCATGTGCAGAGACGGGTATGTTGAGAAACTCATATCCGGTGGTGCCCGTCTGCGCTTGCGACATAATAGGATGAAGCAAGAAGCATAACGTAGTGAATGCGATGTATGGTAGGCTGATTTTCAAGGAATGTAAGTTAAAAGTTAAAAATGAATAGTGAAAAGTGAAAAACCTCAATTATGTACAAAGAACAATGGTCAATGGATATGATTTTAGGGATTAGGTTAATCCCTTTAATCCTTTAAATCCCTGATTGTACTTTGTAAATTGTACTTTGTACTTCTCTTCACACTATTATAACGTATAACGTCTAATCGCTCTTAATTATTGTGCGGAAGTCTCTTTTTTGAGTAAATCAAAATATCTATCCAAAAGGCGATTGGCGGCAATGAAAGAGGACACTTGCCCGTTGAGCACATCCTGCTCTGTTGGCTGGATGAGTTTGCGAATTTGAGGATTGTGGTAGAAGCTGTTCTTCAACCGCTCGTTGATGGTTTCGTACATCCAGTATTTCGACTGCTCGTTGCGCCGATGCTGGAAGTAACCGTTTCGCTTCACTTGGTCGATGTAGTCGAAAATCATTTTCAGTACTTCGTCAATGCCCAACTCGTAGAATCCCGAATAGCATAGCACCTGTGGAAGGACTCCGCTCTCTGGCATAGGGAAAAGATGAAGGGCGTTGCGGAACTGAGTGGCTGCGAGGTGTGCACGATCCACATTGTCGCCATCTGCCTTGTTGATGACAATGCCATCGGCTATCTCCATGATACCACGCTTGATGCCTTGCAATTCGTCGCCCGTGCCTGCAAGCTGGATAAGGAGGAAGAAATCGACCATGGAATGACATGCCGTTTCGCTCTGCCCCACTCCAACTGTCTCCACAAAGATGTTATTGTAACCTGCTGCTTCACAGAGGATGATGCTTTCACGGGTCTTGCGAGCGACTCCACCGAGAGAACCTGCTGTTGGCGAAGGACGGATGAACGAACGAGGATGGACGGCAAGACGCTCCATGCGTGTCTTGTCGCCAAGGATGGAACCTTTCGTTTTCTCGGAACTGGGGTCGATGGCAAGGACAGCGAGCTTTCCTCCGTAGTTGTCGAGGAGATGGGTGCCAAGGACATCGATGGAGGTGCTCTTTCCTGCTCCAGGAACGCCACTGATACCCACTCGCACTGAACGTCCGCTATGGGGCAGGCACTTCTCAATCACTTCCTGAGCGATGGTCTGATGTTCGGGAAGTACACTCTCTACGAGGGTAACTGCCTGACTCAACATCGACACGTCACCCTTCAAGATTCCCTCTACGTATTCTCCTGCCGTGAAGAGTCGCTGCCGTTTTTTACGGAAGTTCTTTAGATAGGGATTGACGATGGAGGGCTGCTCCACTCCTGCATTCACTTGCAGGCCTGCATATTCGGCATTGTTCTCTGGATGTTCCATGTTAGAATAGGGTTTAGTCTTTAGGGGTTGGTGTTTAAGGTAAGTTTTTGAGTTCTTACTCCACTCGACCTTTGGAGATGGGTTGGGGATGAAGCTTTTCACGCTTCACATTCAACACCAATTTCTCTGCAAAGATAAAAGTTTTCGTTGTTAATTACGGAAGGGCAAAGAAAAAATTTGCTTTTTATTAAAATAATTGTAATGTCAAGTTTGCAATTTGATGTTTTTTATATATCTTTGCAACGAATTCACTAAAATAGCCTCAAAATGTAAGGCTGGATAAGATTAGCAAGGAAAAGCATGGAATCGTTTTTTCGAACTCACAAATATCTGATTGAGCATTTGCTGCCCACCGTCAGGCGCGACCTGATGGACGAAATCAACTGGAAGGACAGGATGATTGGCGTGAAAGGCGCAAGGGGAGTGGGAAAAACCACTTTCCTGCTACAGTATGCGAAGGAGAATTTTTCGCCCGACGACCACAGCTGTCTATACATCAACACCAACAATTTCTATGTGCAAAACTATGGCATAGCTAATTTTGCAGGCGATTTCTACCATGATGGAGGCAAGGTGCTGCTCATCGACCAGGTGTTCAAACAGCCGAACTGGAGCCAGGAACTGAGAGAGTGCTACGACCGCTATCCAGGACTGAAAATCGTGTTTGCCGGTTCGTCGGTGATGCGACTCAAAGAAGAGAACCCCGAACTGAACGGGATTGTGAAATCCTATAACTTGCGCGGCTTTTCCTTCCGTGAATTCCTCAATCTGAAATCTGGGCAGAATTTCCGTTCGTACAGCTTGGAAGACATCATCAAGCACCATGAGGAAATAGCTCCTGCCATCATGCAATATGTGAATCCACGCGACTATTTCCAAGACTATCTTCATCATGGATTCTACCCTTTTTTCCTCGAAAAGCAGACTTACAGCGAGAACTTGCTGAAAACGATGAACATGATGATTGAGGTGGACATTTTGCTGGTGAAGCAAATAGAGCTGAAATATCTGCCAAAAATCAAACAACTCTTCTACCTGCTCACCATGAGTGGCAGCACTGTGCCAAACGTAAGCCAGCTGGCTCAGGAACTGGGCATGAGCCGTGCCACCGTGATGCACTACATCAAGTACCTCATGGATGCACGTCTTGTGAACATGATTTATGCCAAGGGCGATGATTTTCCTAAGAAACCTGCTCGCGTGCTGCTCCACAATTCAAACTTGATGTACAGCTTCTACCCTAAACGATTCGACGAACACGATGTGCAGGAAACATTCTTCTGCAACACAATATGGAAGGACCACCGTGTGAACAAGGTGGGCAACTTGGGCTCGTTCCTCATCGACGAACTTTATGAATTCAGAATCATTGAGCATGCCACACGATTGAAGAGCAAGGCGAAGACTCTCTTTGCTGTGAATCAATGCGACGTGGGCGAAGGCAACCAGATTCCTCTTTGGCTATTCGGTTTCCTCTATTAGTGTTTAACGTGAAGAGTGAAGCGATAAAAGTAAAAAGCCTCACTCCCAACCCTCTCAAAAGGGCGAGGGAAAAAGAATGAGTGAAAAGTGAAAAAGTCTCCTACAGAAATTAGCAAAATCGGCAAAATTTTTAGAATTTAGTACAATTAGTCTATTTTAGGAGACATAAACTAAAACTTAAAAACTTTTAAAACCAAAAACTCAACTATAATCATTATAAATAATTAACATATTCATCGACAGAAATTAATAATGATTGAAACAGAATCTGGAAACAGCATTTTGTGATTTCATTATTAATTATTAATCATTTAATTTTTTATGAGTAAAGAAAAGAAATTCATCACGTGTGATGGTAACCAAGCCGCTGCTCATGTTGCATACATGTTCAGTGAAGTAGCTGCCATCTACCCTATCACTCCATCGTCTCCTATGGCAGAGCACGTTGACGAGTGGGCTGTCGCAGGACGCAAGAACCTCTTCGGCGACACAGTAATGGTACAGGAAATGCAGTCGGAAGCAGGTGCTGCAGGAGCAGTTCACGGTTCGCTTCAGGCAGGTGCATTGACCACCACCTTCACTGCATCGCAGGGTTTGTTGCTGATGATTCCTAACATGTACAAGATTGCAGGCGAGCTCCTTCCAAGCGTGTTCCACGTGTCTGCTCGTACCGTTGCATCCCACTCTCTCTGTATTTTCGGTGACCACAGCGACGTGATGGCATGCCGCCAGACTGGTTTCGCCATGCTCGCTGAAGGCTCCGTTCAGGAAGTCATGGATTTGGCAGCCGTTGCTCATCTGTCAGCACTGAAAGCACGCGTGCCATTCATCAACTTCTTCGACGGTTTCCGCACCTCTCACGAGTATCAGAAGATTGAGGAAATGGACATGGAAGACCTTCGTCCATTGGTTGACATGGAAGCACTCGCTGAGTTCCGTGCACGCTGCTTGAGCCCAGAGCATCCAATGGCTAAGGGTATGGCAGAAAACCCTGAGACTTTCTTCGCTCACCGTGAAAGCTGCAATCCTTACTACGAAACAGTTCCTGGCATCGTTGAGGAATACATGAAGGAAATCAGCAAGATTACCGGTCGCGAATACAAGCTCTTCTCTTACTATGGTGCAGAAGATGCCGACAAGGTGCTCATCCTCATGGGTTCTGCAACTGAAGCAGCACGTGAGGCTATCGACTATGCAAATGCCAATGGCAAGAAGTATGGTATGGTTAGCGTACACCTCTATCGTCCATTCTCTGTTGAGCACTTGCTCGCTGCAGTTCCTAAGACTGCTAAGCGCATTGCAGTTCTCGACCGTACCAAGGAACCAGGTGCCAGTGGCGAACCTCTCCTCCTCGACGTGAAGGATGCATTCTACGGCAAGGCAGATGCTCCGCTCATCGTGGGTGGACGTTACGGTTTGGGTAGTGCAGACGTTACTCCTACCATGATTCTCTCCGTTTACGACAACCTCGAGCTTCCTCAGCCAAAGGATCGCTTCACTATCGGTATCGTGGACGATGTCACCTTCACTTCCCTCCCAGTTGAGGAAGAAAAGGCACTCGGTGGCGAAGGCATCTTCGAGGCTAAGTTCTTCGGACTCGGTGCAGACGGTACAGTAGGTGCTAACAAGAACTCCGTAAAGATTATCGGTGACAACACCAACAAGTATTGCCAGGCATACTTCTCTTACGACTCCAAGAAGTCGGGCGGTTTCACTTGCTCTCACCTCCGTTTCGGTGACACACCAATCCGCTCCACTTATCAGATTAAGACTCCTAACTTCGTGGCATGCCACGTGCAGGCATACCTCCGCATGTACGATGTGACTCGTGGTCTCCGTGAGAACGGTACATTCCTCCTCAACACCATTTGGGAGGCAGAGGACCTCGCTAAGAACATGCCAAACAGTGTGAAGCGTTACTTCGCTCAGAAGAACATCACAGTTTACTATATCAACGCAACGAAGATTGCTCAGGAAATTGGTCTTGGCAACCGCACCAACACCATCCTTCAGAGTGCATTCTTCCGCATCACAGAAGTCATTCCTGTTGACCTTGCAGTAGAGCAGATGAAGAAATTCATCGTGAAGTCCTACGGCAAGAAGGGTGAAGACGTTGTCAACATGAACTACGCAGCTGTTGACCGTGGTGGAGAGTACAAGAAGCTCGACATCGACCCAGCTTGGGCAAACCTCCCAGACGATCCAAAGGTAGAAAACAACGACCCAGACTTCATCAACAACGTAGTACGTCCAATCAACGCTCAGAACGGCGACTTGCTTCCAGTAAGCGCATACAAGGGCTACGAGGACGGTGCTTGGGAACAGGGCACAGCAGCTTACGAGAAGCGTGGTGTGGCAGCTTTCGTTCCAGTATGGACTCCAGAGAACTGTATCCAGTGTAACAAGTGTGCATTCGTTTGTCCTCACGCTTGTATCCGTCCATTCGTACTCACCAACGAGGAGAAGGCAGGATTCGCAGCACAGACACTCGAGATGAAAGCACCAGCTCCAATGAAGGGCATGCACTTCCGCATGCAGGTAGGCGTGATGGACTGTCTTGGTTGCGGCAACTGCGCCGACGTATGTCCAGGCAACCCTAAGTTGGGCAAGGCACTCACGATGGTTCCACTCGAAGGACAGCTCAGCGAGGCAGCTAATTGGGATTACTGCGTGAAGAACGTGACAAGCAAGCAGAACCTCGTGGATGTGAAGCAGACCGTGAAGAACTCACAGTTCGCTACCCCACTCTTCGAGTTCTCAGGCGCTTGCTCAGGTTGTGGAGAAACTCCATACGTGAAGCTCATTTCTCAGCTCTTCGGCGACCGTGAAATCGTAGCAAACGCAACAGGTTGTTCTTCCATCTATTCAGGTTCTATCCCATCCACTCCATACACCAAGAATGCCAAGGGTCAGGGTCCAGCATGGTCTAACTCTCTCTTCGAGGACTTCTGCGAATACGGTCTCGGTATGGCACTCGCCAACAAGAAGATGCGTGCTCGCATCCAGTCTATGCTCGAAGCACAGATTGCAGACGAAAGCACACCAGCAGCTTACAAGGAGGCAGCACAGGAATGGATTGCAGGCAAGGACAATGCAGACGCATCTCGTGCAGCAGCAGAGAAGCTCACTCCAATGATTCTCGAAGGCAAGCGCAATGGTTGCCCTACTTGCACTCAGCTTGCAGAGCTCACCCACTATCTCACGAAGCGCAGCCAGTGGATGTTTGGTGGTGACGGTGCTTCTTACGATATTGGTTACGGCGGTCTCGACCACGTACTCGCATCAGGAGAGGATGTAAACGTATTCGTTATCGATACAGAGGTATATTCCAACACAGGTGGACAGTCCTCGAAGGCAACACCAATCGGTGCTATCGCACAGTTCGCAGCAGGTGGTAAGCGCATCTCCAAGAAGGACCTCGGTTTGATGCAGGCAACCTACGGCTATGTATATGTAGCACAGATTGCAATGGGTGCCGACAACGCACAGTGCTTGAAGGCACTCCGTGAGGCAGAGGAATATCCTGGACCATCACTCGTCATCGCTTACGCACCATGTATCAACCACGGTCTGAAGGCAAAGGGTGGCATGGGCAAGAGCCAGGCAGAGGAAGCAAAGGCAGTAGCATGTGGTTACTGGCACCTCTGGCGTTACGACCCACGTCTCGAAGAGCAGGGAAAGAACCCATTCCAGCTCGACTCCAAGGAGCCTAAGTGGGATGACTTCCAGGCATTCCTCGAAGGTGAGGTACGTTACCTCTCGCTCAAGAAGGTGAAGCCAGCAGAAGCACAGGAACTCTTCGACGCAGCTAAGAAAGCAGCACAGAAGCGCTACAACACCTACGTTCGCATGAGCAAGATGGAATACTAAACCCATCCCTACCCCTCTCAGCGAGAGCTGGAGGGGGTATTTCCCCAAAAGCCACGAGCATACATCAGTGCAAGAACATCCTCGGCATTGCGTGTATGCTCGTCGTGCTTTTTTATATAACTACATTTCTTGAAACAAGCAACAATAGCTCTCACTGAATAGATGAAGAAAGCAACACATATCTGTTTTTATAAACTTCCAATTTCAGTCAAAATAATTAAATTTTGATAAAAACAGAAACGATTTTCACTTTTTTAATAACAATTATTTTCGATTTCGACAAATAAAGTGTTACTTTGTATTGCCTTTTGTCAATGACTCATACTGACATTGGGAAAATGTTTTTGAAGTATTTCGAATATGAAAAAATTAATCCATCTTTTGACGCTCTCGCTTGTCTTGGCTTCTCAGGGAGCCATCGCACAAGAGGAAGGCTCGGTGTCGGGTTCGAAGAAATGGACACTTGAGGAATGTCTGGATTATGCCTTGGCGAACAATATCCAACTGAAGCAAAATGTCATCACGATGCTCACCAACGAGCAGAGTGAACGCCAGGCAAAGGCAGCACTGTTTCCCAGTCTCTCTGTCTCGACCAACCATAACGGTTCCTGGCGTCCTTTCTCGGAATCGTTTGTCAATCTGAGTGGTGGCACGATGACGACAAGCTCAAACAAGTTGAACTATAACGGCAGTTATGGCTTGAACGCCAGTTGGACAGTGTGGAATGGTGGGAAAAATGTGAAAAACGTGGAGAAGAGCAAACTGACTACTGCCATTTCCGCGCTTGCTGCTGAACAAACAGCCAACTCTATTCAGGAGCAAATCGCACAATTCTATGTGCAGATTCTCTACCAGACGGAAGCCATCAAGGTGCAGAAACAGGTGCTGGAGGCTGCCAAGATTCAGAGGGACCGCGCACAGACGATGGTGGAAGTGGGCAGTTTGGCAAAAGTCGATTTGAAACAGCTGGAAGCTCAGGTGAGCCAAGACGAATATAACGTGGTGAATGCGCAAACCCAATTGGAGAACTACAAGCTTCAACTGAAAAAGATTCTTGAGTTATACGGAACGCTTGAGTTCGACGTGGCAACGCCGGTAGTAAATGACGACGACGTACTCACTCCCATCCCAACGGTGTTTGATGTCTTTACTGCCGCGCGAGAACTGAGACCCGAAATCAAAAGCGGCAAATTGAGCCTTGAATTTGCGGATTTGGACATCGACATCGCGAAGCGGGGATATTACCCGACGCTGACTCTGAGTGCAGGCATCGGTTCAAGCAACTCCAGCGGACGGGATGACGCTTTTTTCGAGCAAATCAAGAAAAACATGAACAATACGCTCGGTCTCACTGTCTCCATGCCTATTTTCGACAACCGCCAGAACAAGACGAATGTGGAGAAAGCAAGGTTGTCTCGCCAGAACTACGAGTTACGACTGCTGGATGCCGAGAAAACGCTCTATCAGGAGATTGAGACTTGCTGGCTCAACGCCCACAACGCCCAGCAACAGTATCTGTATGCAAAGACGAACGTGGAGAGTATGCAAGAGAGTTACCATCTGCTCAGTGAGCAGTTTGCGCTCGGACTGAAGAACATCGTGGAACTGAACACGAGCAAAAACAATCTTCTGCAAGCGGAACAACAACTCTTGCAATGCAAATACACCACCTTGCTGAACCTCGCTCTGTTGAGATTCTATCAGGGGAAAAGCATCTGGTTGTAAAACGTGAAGCGATTGTCTTAGTAAAGAAACCACAATTAAACGAATTTTCAGTGTTTAAATTTATCTAATTTCTCTAATTTTAAAAATGCCAGCATTTTTCATTCGTGTAATTTGATTATATAATTCTTAATAAAATTCGTTTAATTCGTGCAATTCGTGGTTTCTTTCCTAAATAACATTGTACCAATTTTTTTTACGATTACTAAAATATAATTCGAACAATATAATATATGAATAGAATCATTCAATCATTAGCAGTTTTCTCCACGATTTTCTTGCTTGTATCGTGCAACAAGACGCCACAGGTGACTTACACTACCACAAAAGTGACCAAACAAAACATATCTACCAGCATTACGGCTACGGGTACGATAGAACCTGTGACCTCGGTGGAGGTGGGTACGCAGGTATCGGGTATTATCGATAAGATATACGTGGATTATAACAGCGTCGTGAAGAAGGGGGATGTGATTGCGGAGCTGGACAAAACGAATCTCCTTTCTGAACTGGCATCTGCCCAAAGCAACCTGGCGAACGCCCAGAGTACGCTCAATTACCAAACGGCTAATTTCAACCGTTACAAAACGCTCTACCAGAAAGGTCTTGTCTCTGCCAACGACTATGAGAATGCCCGTATGACCTACGAACAGGCTCGACAGCAAATCGTTGTGCAACAGCAGAATGTGAAGAAGGCTCGCACAAATCTGGGGTATGCCACGATCACGGCTCCCATCGACGGTGTGGTGCTGAGCAAGGAGGTGGAAGAAGGACAGACGGTGGCGTCTGCCATGACTACTCCAACTCTTTTCATCATCGCCCAGGACTTGACTGACATGCGTGTGATAGCTGACATTGACGAAGCCGATATTGGCGGTGTGCAACAGGGTCAACGTGTCAGTTTCTCAGTAGATGCTTATCCAGAGGATGTGTTCCAAGGTTTTGTCACTCAAGTAAGGCAGGAGGCAACGACGGTGAGCAACGTAGTGACTTACGAAGTGGTGATTTCAGCACGGAATGACAATCTGAAACTCAAACCTGGACTGACTGCCAATGTGACGATTTTCACATCTGAAAAGAATGATGTGTTAGCTATACCGACGAAGGCTCTCCGTTTCGCTCCAACCGAAGCGTTGCTGACTGAGGATGAATCGATTGAGAATGTTGATGCACCGCAGAAGGTATGGCGACAAAACGGGAAGGTATTTCAAGCTTACGCTGTAACGACAGGAACGTCCAATGGCACATTGACGGAAATCATTTCTGGACTGAAGGAAGGAGATGAGGTGATTACGGAATTCAGCATCAACGGAGGTGCTGAAGCGGAAGAAACTGGGCAGGAGAACAATAATCCATTCATGCCAAGACGGCCTAACCAGAACAACAGACGCGGAGAGAAAGCGAAATAACGTGGAGCGTGAAGCGTGAAGCGAGGAGAGTGAAAAGTGAGTCAACGATTTTTTTCTTTTGTCAACAAATGAACACAAATTAGGCACAAATTTAAATTTGTTTTTGAGATAATTTGTGATAATTTGTTGACTGATAAATGCCATCCGGCTCAATCGCTTCACGCTTCACGCTTCACTCTTCACGCTTCACTTTGAACTTAAAAACTCAAAAACTTAAAAACTTAAACGATTGATGAGTGAGAAAGAAAGAAAAGTTGTCATCGAGTTGAAGGATGTGCGTCGCGACTTCCAAGTGGGTTCCGAGGTGGTGCATGCCCTTCGTGGAGTGAGTTTCAAAATCTACGAAGGCGAATTCGTTACCATCATGGGCACTTCGGGTTCTGGAAAATCTACCCTACTCAATCAGCTGGGGTGTCTTGACACACCCACCAAAGGTGAGTATTTCCTCGACGGAACTCCTGTGAGAAAGATGTCAAAATCACAACGTGCCAAGCTTCGCAACAGAAAAATCGGCTTTGTGTTCCAGAACTACAATCTGTTGCCCAAGACTACAGCTGTAGAAAATGTGGAACTCCCATTGATGTACAATTCCAAATACAATGCAAAGCAACGACGCGAAGCTGCCATCAAAGCACTGCAGGACGTGGGGTTAGGCGACAGACTGGAGCACAAGTCAAACCAAATGTCGGGTGGACAGATGCAACGCGTGGCCATAGCCCGTGCGCTGGTCAATAATCCCGCTGTCATACTTGCCGATGAAGCAACAGGCAACCTCGACACACGAACCTCGTTTGAAATGCTCGTGCTCTTCCAAAAACTCCATGCTGAAGGACGCACCATCATTTTTGTCACCCACAATCCTGACATTGCCCAATACTCTTCAAGGAATATCATGTTGAGAGATGGGAAAATACGTGAAGACACTCAAAACTACAACATACTTTCAGCGAAGGAAGCACTCGATGCGCTTCCCGTGAATCAGGACGATTAACAATTTAGGAACAATGAAATAACAACTTGGTGATTTATTTAGGAAAGAAATTAAAATAATTATCATAATTACTCCAAAAATTAGGTGTTGTTTAAAACAAAAAACATTTTATTTATGATAAAATTATTCAAATTATTTTAATTTCTTTCCTAAAAAACGTACCATATTTTTTTTAACGATTACAAAATTATACTAAGGCATTTAACTCTCTAAGAGACATGAATTTTATCAACCTTTTGAAAATAGCTTTACGTGCCATAGCGAACAACAAGTTCCGTTCGTTTCTTTCCATGCTGGGTATCATTATCGGCGTGGCAGCCGTGATCATCATGATGGCCATAGGACAAGGCTCGAAGGAAAGTGTGCGCAAGGAGATTTCCAAGCAGGGAACTAATGTTATCAACATACGTCCTGGAGCAGACATGCGAGGAGGTGTGCGCCAAGACCCTTCAGCCATGCAGACACTGAAAATGTCAGATTATGAGGCAATTTATAATGAGAAGAAATTCATCACCCACGTTTCTCCCGAAGTAAATTCGTCGGGACAAGCCATTTATGGAGCCAATAACACCAATGCCAGCATCTACGGAGAGAGCATTGACTACTTCGACATCAAACAATGGAATATAGAACAAGGAGACTGCTTCACCGAGGAAGACATCAAGAAGAGCGCCAAAGTGTGTGTCGTGGGAACAACCATCGTCTCCGAGCTCTTCCCCGATGGACAAGACCCTGTGGGCAAGACCATTCGTTTCAAATCCATACCCTTTCGAGTAGTGGGAGTTTTGAAATCAAAGGGCTATAACAGCTGGGGCATGGACCAAGACAATGTCATCATAGCCCCCTACACCACCGTGATGAAGCGCATATTAGCCCAGACCTATTTCTCAAGCTTCATTTGCTCTGCCATCACAGAGGAAATGACAGACGATGCCATCAACGAACTGACCGAGATTCTGCGCCGACAGCACAAACTAAAGGAAGGGGACGACAACGATTTTCAAATCCGCAGTCAACAGGAAATGATGGAAACCATGTCGTCAACTATGGACACCATCACCGTCATCCTTGTCGTGGCAGCAGCCTTTTCTTTGCTTGTCGCAGGCATTGGAATCATGAACATCATGCTCGTTTCCGTCACAGAACGAACCAAGGAGATAGGTTTGCGCATGTCCGTTGGAGCCCGTGGCATCGACATTAGTAACCAGTTCCTCATTGAGTCAATCATGATTAGCATCACAGGAGGACTGTTGGGAATCATAGTGGGATGGCTGGGTACACTCATCTGCTCTTCATTCGGATTGCCAACCGCCATTCCCGCATGGTCAATCATCGTGTCATTTATCGTTTGTACCATCATCGGCATAGGCTTTGGATACTTCCCTGCCCGAAAAGCCGCCAGCCTTGACCCTATAGAAGCCATCAGGTATGAGTGATGGACGAGACTTCATTTCTTTACCCTGAATTTCCTTTTTTTATTGAAACATATCGATTTATAAGATAAAAGTCGTAACTTTGCAACGGAAATTCGAAGAATAAAGGGTAAGAAGATGAAAGTTGCAATCGTGAAATACAATGCGGGAAACATTTATTCGGTGGCGAATGCCTTTCGCCGTCTGGGTGTGGAGCCTGTCGTCACCTCTGATGCGGAGGTGCTGATGAAAGCTGAGCGTGTAGTGTTCCCTGGTCAAGGTGAGGCTCATTCCACGATGGCATATTTGCGTGCCCACAAGCTCGACGAGGTGATTCGCTCTCTCAAACAGCCAGTGCTGGGCATCTGCATCGGGATGCAGCTGTTGTGCCGTCATTCTGAAGAATACGACACGGACTGCCTGGGGATTTTCGATGCGGACGTTGTTCGTTTCCAGCCCGAACGCCATGAGGACAAGGTGCCTCAGATGGGTTGGAACGAAATCTACGACACACAAAGTCCGCTGTTCAAAGGTTTCGACAAGGAGGAATTTGTGTATTTCATCCATAGTTTCTATGTTCCCCTTTGCCAAGATACGATTGCGACCACGAACTATATCCAGCCCTACTCTTCGGCTCTGCACAAGGACAACTTTTTCGCTACACAATTCCATCCGGAGAAGAGCGGAAAGGTGGGCGAAAGGATTCTTTCAAACTTTTTGTCGATTGATATTTGATAGCAAAGTTTAAGGTTTAGAGTTTAAAGTTTAACGAAGTTATTCTTCTCTGCTAAAACTCAATAACTTATAAACTAAATTAAAAGATGATAGAGATTATTCCAGCCATAGATATTATTGATGGTAAGTGCGTGCGCTTGACTCAGGGTGACTACGAGCAAAAGAAGGTGTATAACGAGGATCCTGTGGAAGTGGCAAAGGCATTTGAAGCGCATGGCATCAAGCGTCTCCACGTCGTTGACCTCGATGGTGCCCGCTCCAAGCACATTGTGAATGCTGCTTGCGTGGAGCGCATTGCTTCTTGCACTTCGCTTGTTATCGACTTCGGTGGTGGCATCAAGACGGATGGGGACTTAAGGACGGCTTTCGACGCAGGCGCATCGTTAGTGACGGTCGGTTCGTTGGCTGTAACTCATCCACATACGTTTATTGCCTGGATGGAGTACTACGGTGCAGAGCGTTTCATCTTGGGGGCAGATGTGAAGAATGGTCTCATCAGCATCAACGGATGGAAGGAGGAAGGCGATGAGAGTCTTATCCCTTTCATCGAAAAGTATCGTCAGAAAGGAATCCGTCAGGTGCTCTGCACGGACATCGCTCGCGATGGTATGCTTCAGGGACCTTCTACTGAACTCTACAAGGAGGTGATGAAGCGTTTCCCCGCGTTGCATCTCATTGCCAGTGGCGGTGTGAGTGGAATGGACGATATTCGCCAACTCAATGAGGCTGGCATTCCTGCGGTAGTTTTTGGAAAAGCCATCTACGAAGGAAAAATATTACTTGAGGAACTGAAAGAATTCATAGAATGTTAGCAAAACGTATCATACCTTGTCTTGACATCAAGAATGGGGAAACGGTGAAAGGAACGAACTTCGTGAATCTTCGCGAGGCGGGGGATCCTGTGGAATTAGGCAAGAGGTACAGTGAGCAAGGTGCTGACGAATTGGTGTATCTTGACATTACAGCAAGCCACGAAGGACGAAAAACTTTCACTGAAATGGTGCAACGCATTGCTCGCGAAATCAATATTCCGTTCACTGTTGGTGGAGGAATTAACGAACTAAGCGATGTGGATAGATTGCTGAACGCTGGTGCCGACAAGGTGAGCGTGAATTCGGCTGCGCTGCGCCGCCCGGAACTCATCGACGAAATAGCTTCCCACTTCGGTTCACAAGTTTGTGTCGTTGCGATAGATGCCAAAGAGGACAATGGCGGATGGGAATGCTATCTGAATGGTGGACGAATTCCAACGGGCATCAACCTCTTCGAATGGGCAAAGGAGGCGAATGAGCGTGGAGCTGGCGAGATTCTCTTTACGAGCATGAACCACGATGGTGTGAAGAATGGATATGCCAACACGGCTCTACGTCAATTGTCGGAAACGCTCTCCATCCCTGTCATTGCTTCGGGTGGTGCTGGAAAGAAAGAGCATTTCCGCGATACATTCTTCTTGGGACATAGCGACGCTGCTTTGGCCGCATCTGTGTTTCACTTTGGGGAAATCCCCATTCAGGAACTAAAAAAATGGCTACTTGAAGAAGGAGTGAATGTTAGGATGTGATGCTTTTGAAATGAAGAATGAAGAATAAAAAAGGTCAAAAGTCAAAGGCCACCCATCTGGATGGCTACCTTAGACTTTAGACCTTAGACCTAAAACTCAGAAAATTAAAATATGGAAATAGATTTCAATAAGATGGATGGGCTCGTTCCTGCCATCATTCAAGATGCAAAGACACTGAAAGTGTTGATGTTAGGTTTCATGAACGAAGAAGCTTATAAGAAGACGGTTGAGACTGGCAAGGTAACTTTTTATAGCCGCACTCGCCAAACCCTGTGGACAAAGGGGGAAACGAGTGGTAATTTCTTGAATGTTGTTTCTATCGCAGTCGATTGCGATAAGGACACGCTCCTCATCAAGGCAAATCCCGATGGCCCTGTCTGCCACACGGGGGCTGATACTTGTTGGGCTGAGACGAACGACAATCCAATCATGTTCTTGACTGAATTGCAACGCTTTATCGAAAAGCGTCATGAAGAGATGCCTGAAGGTAGCTACACAACGAGCCTTTTCAAGGATGGTTGTCACCGCATGGCTCAGAAAGTGGGCGAAGAAGCATTGGAGGCAGTCATCGAAGCTGTTGCCAACAACAATGAGCGTCTTGTATATGAGGCATCAGACATGCTCTATCATCTGATTGTTCTCCTCACGTCAAAGGGTTTGTCCATTGAGGACTTGGCACGAGAATTGCAAATGCGTCACGACCCCAACTGGCATAAGCATTGAAGAATAATGTTTAGTGTTTAGAGTTTAGTGTTTAAAGTGAAAAAAGCTTTACCCCCTACCCCTCTCCAAAGGGCGAGGGGAGCAAAAACTTAAAACTTACCTGAAATAATATGGAATTAATAAAATATTCATCCGTCAATGTAAACCAAGAGTCACTGGAAGTGCTTAGTAATGTGGCGTTGAACATTGAAAAAGGTGAGTTTGTTTATATTATAGGAAAAGTGGGGTCGGGAAAGAGCTCACTGCTCAAAACCATGTATGGCGAACTTCCACTAAAAGAAGGAGAAGCCAGCATCCTCGGTTTCGACCTCATTAAGCTCAAGCAAAAGCACCTTCCTCAACTTCGTCGCAAACTGGGTGTCATCTTCCAAGATTTCCAATTGCTCTCCGACCGTACTGTTGAGAACAACCTTCGATTTGTGCTGAAGGCTACAGGTTGGAAGAACAATGTTGAAATCACCCAGCGCATCCAAGATGTGCTCGACTTGGTGGGGATGAGTACAAAGGGATATAAATATCCGCATGAACTATCGGGAGGTGAACAACAACGCATTGCCATAGCACGCGCCATTCTCAACAACCCAAAAATCATTCTCGCCGATGAACCAACGGGCAACCTCGACATGGAAACAAGCCAAAACATCACAGAATTGCTTCGAAAAATCTGTATGCAGGGCTCCACGGTCATCATGGTTACTCACAACATGCAAATCGTGGAGCAGTATCCAGGCAGAGTGTTCAGATGCAAGGACCACTTGCTCGAGGAAATCACTCAAAAGAATAAGGAAATGGTGGATGCTGAACAGGAACTTGCGAATGAACCCGACACTCAAGGCCAAGACCATTCCTACAAAGAAGACAATATCCGATTCAATTACGACTAATAGTTATAATAATAAATAAGCTAACATGATGAAAGTATTGAAATTTGGTGGTACATCCGTAGGTACCCCACAGCGAATGAAAGACGTAGCTAAGCTCATCAATGATGGAGAAAAAAAGATTGTTGTCCTTTCTGCCATGTCGGGAACGACCAACACTCTCATCGAAATCGCAGACTATCTCTATAAGAAGAATCCAGAGGGTGCTAACGAAACCATCAATTCGCTCGAGAAGAAATATCGTCGCCACATCGACAAACTCTATTCCACTCAAGAATGGAAAGAAAAGACTCTCGATTTCATAAAACAGGAATTCGACTATTTGCGCTCTTTCACAAAAGGAATCTTCACAATGTTCGAAGAGAAAATCATTGTTGGGCAAGGTGAAATTCTCTCTACCAACATGGTCACCAACTATTTGCAGGAACAAGGCATCAACGTAGCACTCATTCCTGCTCTTGAGTTTATGCGCACAGACAAGAACGGAGAACCTGACCTTCAATACATCAGCGAAAAAATCAAAAACCAATTAGAGAATAACCCCGATAAGGACATCTACATCACTCAAGGATTCATCTGCCGCAACGCTTACGGCGAAGTGGATAACTTGCAGCGTGGTGGTTCCGACTATAGCGCTTCACTCATCGGAGCTGCTGTTAATGCTTCCGAGATTCAGATTTGGACAGACATCGACGGAATGCACAACAACGACCCTCGCTATGTGGATAACACCTCGCCAATTTCCAACCTCCACTTCGAAGAAGCTGCTGAGCTCGCCTACTTTGGAGCAAAAATCCTTCACCCTACCTGTATCCAGCCTGCCAAGTATGCGGGCATACCAGTAAAACTGCTGAACACAATGGACCCTACTGCTCCTGGGACTGTTATCAGCAACGAAACAGAATACAGAAAAATCAAAGCTGTAGCTGCCAAGGACAATATCACAGCCATCAACATCACATCGTCACGTATGCTTCTTGCATACGGCTTCCTCCGCAAGGTGTTTGAAATCTTCGAAAGCTACAAGACAAGCATCGACATGATTTGCACATCAGAGGTAGGAGTTTCTGTATCCATCGACAACACCACCAACCTGCCACAGATTCTTAACGAGCTCAAGAAATTCGGCACAGTGAAAGTGGATAAGGACATGTGCATCATCTGCGTAGTCGGCGACCTCGACTGGCAAAACGTGGGTTTCGAGTCGGCTGCTACAGATGCCATGAAGAATATTCCTGTCCGCATGATTTCATACGGAGGAAGTGAACACAACATCTCCTTCCTCATTTCAGCATCGGACAAAAAGAGAGCACTCCAATCTCTTTCCAACACACTTTTCCAACCATAACGATAATCCCCAAAATAACATAAAATATCCTGAGAACCATCAGGAAATTACCTACATAATGAGTACAACCTCCATTCCATTCTTACGCACTCCGTTCTATCTCTACGACACGGAACTTTTACATGACACCCTCACAGCCATCTGCACAGAAGCAGAAAAGTACAGCAACTACCATGTTCATTATGCTGTGAAAGCTAATGCCAATCCCATGCTGCTCAAAATCATACTCGATGCAGGATTGGGAATTGACTGTGTAAGTGGAGGCGAAATAGAGAGAGCCCTTGAAGTGGGTTTTTCCCCTGACCAAATAGTATTTGCAGGAGTGGGTAAGAGCGACTGGGAAATCAATCTTGGACTCGATAACGACATTTTCTGTTTCAACGTCGAGAGCATTCCAGAACTTCTCATCATCAATGAATTAGCCGCTGACAAGAACAGAATTGCCAATGTGTGCTTTCGCATCAATCCCAACGTAGGTGCTCATACCCATGCCAACATCACTACTGGACTGGCTGAGAACAAATTCGGCATTGCCATGGAGGACATGGAGAAACTCATTATTCTTGCAAAAAGTTTGACAAATGTCCGCTTCCGTGGATTGCATTTTCATATCGGCAGTCAGATACTCCAGATGGATGACTTCATTGCGCTATCAGAGAGAATCAATGAAATTCAGGATCGACTCGACTCAGAAAACATCCACATCGAAATAATCAATGTGGGTGGAGGACTTGGCATCGACTATCAGAATCCAAACATGAACCCAATTCCGAATTTCAAGGACTACTTCCAGACCTATCATCGGCATCTCAAGCTTCGCCCAGGACAATCGCTTCACTTTGAACTGGGAAGGGCTGTTGTGGCACAGTGTGGAACACTTATCACCCAAGTTCTCTACATCAAGCAAGGTTCATTCAAGAAATTTGCAATTGTCGATGCAGGAATGACAGAGCTCATTCGTCCTGCCCTTTATGGTGCTTACCACAAAATAGAGAATATAAGTGTCACACAGAATATTCGCTTGACCGACCCTATAACAGTCGCTGATAGTGAAGAAACATACGATGTGGCAGGTCCCATTTGTGAATCAAGCGATGTGTTTGCCAAAGGTATTTCTCTACCTACCACAAAACGAGGCGACTTGTTGGCGATTCGTAGCGCAGGAGCTTACGGAGAAATAATGGCTTCGCAATATAATTGTCGTCCATTGCCACAAACTTATATTCTTGAAGAATTAAATATAGACTGACACGCAATACGTCAATTTGTCACCAATCGTAGCAATCACAGACTATTGGCACGTATTTTGAGGACAAATTGACTACAATAATAAATCATCAATATTATGATAGATAATCAGGAAAACTTAAACGAAGAAGAAAAGCAGAACGAAGAAGTTCTCAATCAGCAAGAGGAAAATGGTGAAACCACTGAAAATCAAAAGACCGAGACTTCGGAGGAAAGCGATGCAGAAGAGAAGAAAGAGGATTCCATGACAGAGCAGCTTGCCAAGGCACAAGCACAAGTGGAGGAGTATAAGGACAAATATCTTCGTCAGCTTGCAGAGTTTGACAACTATCGTCGTCGAGTGATGAAAGAAAAAGCCGAACTTATCAAGAACGGTGGAGAGAAAGTGATGTGTGCCATCCTTCCTATCCTTGACGACTTCGACCGTGCAAACGACACGTTGGCACAAATGGGCGAAGAGGCTTGTGCCGAAAAGAAAGGCGTAGAACTTATCATTGAGAAGTTCGAGAAGATACTGAAGCAACAGGGTTTGGAAAAGATGGATGTTCTGGGCAAACCATTCGATGTGGACTTCCATGAGGCTGTAGCAATGGTACCGGGACAACCTGACGAACTGAAAGGTAAAGTCATCGACTGTGTGCAGGCAGGATATATTCTGAATGAGAAAGTGATAAGACATGCCAAAGTGGCAGTGGCACAATAAATGTAGTTAATCTCCTAAAGAAATCAGCAAAATTGGCATATTTAGTCTTTTGGCTATGCCAAGCTGAAGGTTTTTAGGAGACTATTTTGTTAAGAAAAATGGCAAAACGAGATTATTATGAAGTGCTGGGGGTGGAAAAGACAGCTACAGAGTCGGAAATAAAGACTGCATACAAGAAGTTGGCTATCAAGTACCACCCAGACCGCAATCCCGACAACCCTGAGGCAGAAGCAAAGTTTAAAGAAGCTGCTGAAGCATATGAAGTGCTTCATGACCCTCAGAAAAGACAACAATACGATCAATTTGGTTTTGATGGCCCACAAGGATTTGGTGGTGCTGGATTCTCTGACATTAATGATATTTTCTCTGCTTTCGGTGACATCTTCGGTGGCGGAGGTTTTGCTGGTTTTGGCGGTTTTGGTGGAGGAAGCCGAGGCCACCAAAAACCTGTTTATAGAGGAAAGGATCAGCGTCTGCGTGTAGAACTGAACCTGCAAGAAATCGTTAATGGTACGACAAAGAAATTCAAAATCAAGAATGACGTTAAGTGTGAGCACTGTCATGGAACGGGAAGTGAAGACGGGAAAGTGGAAACTTGCTCTCGATGCAATGGAACAGGTGTGGTGATTACCACCCGACAGAGTTTTCTTGGCATCATGCAAAGCCAAACAACTTGTCCAGAATGTCATGGAGAAGGTACTGTCATCAAGAACAAGTGTTCACATTGCCACGGCGAAGGAATCGTAGCAGGTGAAAATGTGGTGGAAGTGAATTTCCCAGCAGGACTGGCTGAAGGAATGGTGCTAAACGTAGAGGGAAAAGGTGGTGCTGGACGACACAACGGTGTGAATGGTGACTTGCAAATTATCATCAAGGAAAAAGCAGATGAAACACTGATTCGTGATGGCAATAACCTCATCTACAATCTCCTTCTTTCTATTCCAATGGCCGTATTGGGCTGCTCAGTTGAAGTGCCAACTATTGACGGTACCGCCAAAATCAATATCGCTCCTGGTACTCAGCCTGGAACAGTTCTTCGGTTGAAAGGCAAAGGTGTTCCTGAAGTGCAAGGATACATCAAACAGCGTGGAGATGAAGTTATCAATATCAGCGTCTATATTCCTGAAACATTGTCGAAAGAAGAAAAGGAACAGATGAAAGCTGCTATGGATAGTACTCACTTCAAACCATCGGAGACAGTAAAGAAGAAGATTTTCAACAAATTCCGATCATACTTTGAAAATTAAAAATTAAGTGTTTAGTGTTTCTGTGTTTAGTGTTTAGAGAATGCCATCTGGGTAAATCGCTTCACACTAAACTCTAAACACTAATTTTTGTTTTATCATGAACTATCAAGAAACCATTGCGTATTTATACAACCAAACACCTTTGTTCCAAAAAGAAGGACCTGGAGCCTACAAGGAAGGGTTGGAGAACACCTTTGCCTTAGATGCGCATTTCGGGCATCCTCACACTCACTATCGCACCATTCACATTGCGGGAACAAATGGTAAGGGAACATGTTCACACACATTGGCATCTATACTGCAAGAAGCAGGCTACCGTGTGGGACTCTACACCTCTCCCCATTTGCTCGACTTCCGTGAGCGCATTCGTGTGAATGGTGAAATGATTCCAGAGCAACGAGTGATTGTTTTTGTGGAAAAGGAAAAGGCTTTTTTCGAACCACTCTACCCTTCTTTCTTCGAGGTGGTTACAGCTATGGCTTTCAAGTATTTCGAAGAAGAAAAAGTGGATGTGGCTGTAATAGAAGTAGGACTCGGAGGACGACTCGATTGCACCAACATCATCCACCCAGTTCTGTCTATCATCACTAATATCTCTTTTGACCATGTCCAACTCTTGGGAAATACGTTAGGAAAAATTGCTTCTGAAAAAGCTGGTATCATCAAGAAAGGATGCCCTGTTGTTATCGGAGAAAATCATCCTGAAACACGTCCTGTGTTTGAAGCAAAAGCAAAAGAGATGAATGCTCCAATAACCTTTGCAGAAGACACATTGGAAGTGTTATACCATCGCAGTAGCAGAAAAGGAGGAATCAACTATGGAACAAAGAGTTATGGAAAAATATTCTCAGTTCTTGGTGGATATTGCCAAAGCAAAAACACGAATACCATTTTACATGCTCTACACATCCTTCAAAAAGAGTTTCACCTGACTGAGAAAAACATTAGAGATGGTTTCAAAAATGTCATTATAAACACTCATTTGATGGGACGATGGCAAATGCTTGGAACATCCCCATCGTTAGTATGTGATACAGGACACAACATCGGTGGATTTCAGTACATTTCGAAACAACTACAAAGACAACGTTGCAAAACGCTCAGAATAGTATTAGGAATGGTTAATGATAAAGACATCAATGGTGTACTTTCGTTACTTCCTAAAAATGCGACTTACTATTTCACTCAAGCATCAGTGAAGCGTGCTCTTCCACACAACGAAATAAAAAGAATAGCAGCAGCCCATCACTTGAAAGGCAAGTCATTTGAAAGTGTTGAGTTAGCTGTGCAATCTGCTCTCCACGATGCTTCTCCCGAAGATTTCATTTATGTAGGCGGAAGTACATTTGTCGTAGCAGACCTTCTGTATTTTTACCAACATCAAGAATAAGAACCATGGAAATCGTTTAAAGTTTAACGAAGCTACTCTTCTCTACTGAGAATCAAAAACTTAAAAACTCAGAAACTAATAAAAACTAACACCATGTATAAGAAACTTTTACTAACAACTCTTCTTAGCTACAGCCTTTCTGCTTCATCTCAACAAGCTGAGGTGAAATGGAATACACCATCGGCAGGCAATCCTTTTATTCCAGGTTATTTTGCCGACCCAACTATTCGCAAGTTTGGAGACACCTATTATCTTTACGCCACGACGGATGGAACAGGAAACGGATATGGCCCTGCCCAAGTGTGGATATCGAAAGACTTTGTCAATTGGAGGAACGTACTTCTGAACTGGCCAACAACAGAAGTGGTCTGGGCACCAGATGTGGTGCAACAACCCGACGGCTCTTACCGATATTATTATTGTACTCCATGCGAAGTGAGAGTTGGAGAAAGTAACTCACCAACAGGTCCTTGGAAGAATCGCCTGGGGAAAACTGATGCAGTGCTCGTACCCGACCGATTCGTACATAATGCCATTACACTTGACCCTCAATTATTTCGTGATGATGATGGTTCGGAGTATCTCTATTTCGGCACATGGGGAATCTATAAAGACTTTGGATGTGGAGTAGCCAAACTGTCTGAAGATGGAAAAACCTTTACTGACAAGAAACTTATCCTCAATACCGAGATTGTTGATTTCTTCGAGGCACCGTTTGTTTTCAAGAAAGACGGCATCTACTATTTCACATATTCTTCTGGTTCATGCCATGATGACACATATCGTGTTCAATATGCCATATCAAAAGATGGGCCTATGGGACCATACGAATACAAAGGATGCATCCTAAAGACGAATGCTGACGGAACGATTCATGGACCAGGGCATCATTCCATTCTTCAAGATGGCGATAATTACTATATTGTTTATCACAGACACAACAACCCTCATGCCATTCATGGTTTCCATCGTCAACTTTGTATCGATAAGATGGAGTTTGACTCCAATGGGGATATTCTTCCTGTGAAACCAACTCATAGTGGAATCATCCCAGCCTCGCTTACCAAAAAGGCAAAGAAGAACCAAATGCAAAACATTGCTTTCGGAGCAAAGGTGACTGCTTCTTCCACTTATTCTGAGTGGTTCAAGCCTGAATATGCAGTTGACGATAACAACGGAACCCTTTGGCGTGCTGCATCTGCAGGACACGATTGGAGAGGCGTGAATGCCAAGAACCCAGCATGGTTGCAACTCGATTTAGGAGATGTAAAACAATTCAACGAAATCTTCACGCAGTTTGAGTATGCCACTTTCTTTTACCAATACAAAATCGAAACATCTATTGATGGCAAAAATTGGGTTCTATTTGCCGATAAGACACAAAACACTCAACAAGGCTCTCCAATGATTGATGTGTGTGAGGGGTATCAGACAAAGGGAGTAAAAGGAAAAGCAGCTTCGGCTCGATATATCCGTATTACTATTACTGACACACAGAAGTATGGACATTTCCCCGCTATCTGGAACGTGAAAGTATATCATGCCAAGAAGAATGCAGACCCATTAGTATTGCTTCCTCAACCTGAATTGGATGAAAGTGCCATCGTCACTGGTTATCCTTGGATACATCAGAAGGATATTGAATTCACAGATAAGAACCACACGACTGAAGGAACGACAAAACCATTGTTTGCATTGGATGCTTCGAATTATCAATTAGGAGAAAACTTGCAAGGTGTTTCCATTGTTCCAAAAGAAGGCAAAGCAGCATTCCGCTTTGATGGGCAACATACAATTACTCTTCCTGCCAATTTGAACACTCTCACCTACAATGCTCCATATACAATTTCAGCATGGATTTTTAACCCAGACCCTTCTGAAATTGAGACTGTAGCGCAATTGATGCCCGCAGGAAATGACCTTGCAACCATTGAATTAAGAAATGGAACAAGTCGAGCAGAGGGAATCATCGCTCACAATGCATCTTTTGAAAATGCAGGAGCTCCGCAAGCAATCAAAGCTAATACATGGCAGCACTGGACAGTTAGTTTCGATGGATTCAATGAAAGAATATACTGCAATGGACAGAAGGTTAGCGAGAAAAACATTTTCCTAATGCTCCGACCTGGAGAAAACATAACAATTGGTGCTTCCTCACGTGGTAGCAGCCCATTCAGTGGCTACCTCCATTCTCTACGTGTTTTTGATTTTGCATTCACCGAGAAGGATATCCAAGCAGATATGCAGCAAAGCAAATCTTTCAGTAAAGAGGAATTAGCCAACATGGCATCAAAGAGTGTACTTCGAAATCAAAAACTATCTTTGCAAGTAGTTTCACTCTCTCCTAATTTAGCTGAAGTTACAGTGTGTGATGAATCCGGAAAAGCGCTTGAAGGTGGCATCTACGATTTCTCTTTCACTTCGGGAGAAAACGAAAATTCCCTCAATGCTGTGCAACCCATCAGCCAAAGTAGCACGATTTTGAGTGTTAAAGGCAATAAGGTCTTTGCAAAAGTGAAAGATGTGTTTGGTTATGAAATTCCAATCCTTACACAGAAGGTGAAAATCAACAAGAAGCAATTTTCAGATGTTGCTACGCCAATCCAAGCAAAGGCTAAGGATGGTGTAATCACTTTAGAGTCACAAGGAAGTAACTTGGGAGCAGATCCTGCAACGAATGGTCCGATTGAGGCTTTAGAGGTAGATGGTGATTTCATCTTGCAATGCAAGGTGACAGGCTTAACAGGGGCTGAGCGTCACAATACCCCTGCATATAATGAAGGAGGAATTTTGTTGCAAAGAACGGAATCAGATAACATGCAGTCGTTGATTCAGTTAGGCGTTTTTCCTTTGTATAATTGTGGAAACATGCTTACCGTTGTATCACATCGTTTCCGTCCTCAATTTCCAAACAATAAGGGATGGAACTACGACCCTTATCTTCAGATCCAACGTATCAAAGGAACACTCAGATTCATGACAAGTGCCGATGGTATTGTCTGGACCGAAATGAACATGACAGATACTCAAATTACAAAAGCTTTCAGAAGCGGTCCTCTTCGTGCAGGTATTTACCAAACCACATACTCTGACAACAAAGCTGCTGTTAGCTTTTCAGACATCCACATCTGGCAGAAGAAATAAGAATCTTCACATTGAAAGAATATCAAAGGAGGATGAATCCACAAAAGATTCACCCTCCTTTTTATTTGCGTAATACTGACTTGATATCAAGATTATGCGTACATAGCAACGATTGCCTCATAGAGCTCTTGCTTACCCGAAGTTACCTTAGGCTCGTTCACCTTCTTACCATATTCGTAAGCCTGTTCGAGAGTCAACTTGCCATCTTCGAAGTCCTTACCGATACCGCTGTCGAATGAAGCATAACGCTCAGCGAGCATCTTCTTGTATGGAGATTCTTCAAGAAGCTTTGCAGCACTTTCAAGAGCACGTGCCATAGCATCCATACCGCTGATGTGTGCGATGAAGATGTCCTCCAAATCTGTAGAGTTACGACGAGTCTTAGCATCGAAGTTTGTACCACCTGTACCAAGACCACCATTGCGGATAATCTGCATCCAAGCCTGAACGAGTTCGAACTGGTCGATTGGGAACTGGTCGGTATCCCAGCCATTCTGATAGTCACCACGGTTAGCGTCGATAGAACCGAGCATACCTGCGTCAACTGCACAAGCGAGTTCATGCTCGAATGTGTGACCTGCCAAAGTAGCGTGGTTTACTTCGATGTTTACCTTGAAGTCCTTGTCGAGGTTGTGAGCACGAAGGAAACCGATAACAGTCTCAGTGTCAACATCATACTGATGCTTAGAAGGCTCCATTGGCTTAGGCTCGATGAGGAATGTACCCTTGAAGCCCTTAGCACGTGCATAATCGCGAGCCATCGTGAGCATAGTAGCCATGTGTTCCTTCTCACGCTTCTGGTCTGTGTTGAGGAGAGACATGTAACCTTCGCGACCACCCCAGAATACATAGTTCTCAGCACCGAGTTCGATACCAGCATCAATAGCGTTCTTGATCTGAACGATTGCACGAGCAACAACATCGAAATCAGGGTTTGTGCTTGCACCATTCATGTAACGAGCATTGCCGAATACATTAGCAGTTGACCACAACAGCTTGATGCCAGTCTTCTGCATCTTTTCCTTGAGGTAAGCAACGATTGCCTTCAGGTTTGCCTCGTATTCCTCAACTGAATTGCCTTCGCTAACGAGGTCAACATCGTGGAAGCAGAAATAAGGGAAACCGAGCTTCTCCATGATTTCGAAACCAGCATCAGCCTTCTGCTTAGCGATTTCAACAGGGTCAGTACCTTCATTCCAAGGGAACTTCTTAGTACCACCACCGAACTGGTCGCCGCCTTCAGCGCAGAGTGTGTGCCACCATGCCATAGCGAAACGCAACCATTCCTTCATTGGCTTGCCAAGGATTACCTTTTCTGCATCATAGTAGTGGAAAGCCATTGGATTCTTGGAATCCTTACCCTCAAACTTAATTTTACCGATCTCTGGAAAAAATTCTTTTGCCATAATTTTTAGTTAATTTTAAAGAGTTAATATTGATTGTTAATAAGTTTTTGAGTTTACCTCTGATTTATTTTTTAATTAAAGTTCCTTGTTAAGACATTCTGTCCAACGAGCGTATGCTTCCAAATAAGCCTGCTGGTTCTTGGTATCAGGCTCAACCGTTGCAACGTGCTCCAATGTTGCAAATGCCTCATTATTATCTTTATAAATGCCAGCACCAATACCAGCACCCTTTGCAGCACCGACGGAACCATCCGTGTTGTAGAGGTCGATTGTTGCACCTGTAACAGAAGCAAGCGTTGTGCGGAACATAGGGTTGAGGAACATATTTGCATGTCCTGCATGAATGTTAGTGATTGACATACCCATGTCTTGCATAATGTCGATACCCTGCTTGAAGGAGAAGACAATACCTTCCTGAGCGGCACGAAGCAAATGAGCCTTGGTGTGGATATTGAAATTGAGTCCATGAATAGAACATCCGATTTCCTTGTTCTGAAGAATGCGCTCAGCACCATTTCCGAACGGAATGATACTCAAGCCATTAGAACCAATTTCTACAGTGTCGGCAAGTACATTCATTTCGCTATAGGAAATTCCTTCTGGAGCTACATTGCGACGCATCCAAGCATTCAGAATACCCGTTCCATTGATGCAGAGGAGCACACCGAGACGTGTGAGTTCTGGCGTATGATTAACGTGTGCAAATGTATTCACACGTGAAAGCTTATCATAGTTCACTTCACCGAGCACACCATAAACCACTCCCGAGGTACCACCTGTTGCAGCGATTTCACCTGGATTCATCACATTGAGCGAAAGTGCATTGTTGGGTTGGTCACCACCACGATAAGAAATAGGAGTACCTTCTGCAAGACCGAGTTCATCAGCAACTGCCTTACAAACTGTCGATTGCACAGCAAAAGTAGGGACAATGTCAGCAATGAGTTCCTTTGAGAAGCCAAAGTAATTCATCACGTCTTCACTCACTTTACCTTCCTTGAAATCCCAGAAGATACCTTCCGAAAGACCCGAAATCGTAGTATTCATTGCACCACCACTCAGTTTCATGGCTATGTAGTCACCAGGAAGCATAATCTTGTAAATCTTCTCGAAGAGTGCTGGCTCATTATCTTTCACCCATGCCAACTTAGCTGCGGTGAAATTGCCTGGAGAATTGAGCAGATGTGATAATGCCTTCTCAGCACCGATTGCCTCGAAAGCAGCATTGCCGTAAGGCACAGCACGACCATCACACCAAATGATACTTGGACGAAGTGCTTTTCCATCCTTGTCAACACAGACAAGGCCATGCATTTGGTAGCTGATACCAATAGCCTTCACTTCATCAGCCTTCGCACCGCTTTCTGCCATGATTTTCGATGTGGCAACTTTCAGATTTTCCCACCACATCTCAGGCTCTTGTTCTGCCCAGCCTGGTTTGTTGGCAATGATTGGAGCTTCTTTTTCAGGCCAGAAGCAAGTTGCCTTACACTTTCCTGTTTCAACATCCACCAGCGAAGCTTTCACCGAAGATGTACCGATGTCGTAACCTAATAAATACATATCTTTATTTTAAGGATTAAAAATTAGCTATTTAAACAAATGAACAGCACTTATGCTTTTTTTCTATCAAACTTGAAATAATGAGCTGCACGGTGATTCACCCCCTGCTCTTTCTCATCAAGTTGAACAACATAAGGCATAGACTGCATTTTCTTATGGAAATTTCTGAAATCGACAGATTTCCCTGTTACCGACTGATAAACCGCATGAAGCTGTGCAGCAGTGAATTTGCGTGGAAGCAAATCGAAGATTCGAGCAGGATTGGAAGAAGTGATTCGTTCAACAGTTTTCACGGCTGTATCCACAATCTCATTATGGTCGAAAGCCAATTGGGGAATCTCACTAATCGGAATCCATTGAGCATCGTACTCCTTTTGAAGTTTTTCACGTTTTCTGTCAATACGCAAGAGCGAAAGGTATGCAATCGTAACGATTCGCTCAAGATGGTGTTCAAGATGGTGGAAACGCTCAAGCCAAATCATATCACTCGGATTGGCAAGACGCTTGACGTTACCAAAAGCATGAAACTGTTCCATCCGAATCTGAACCAGCCCTGTCAACTGCTTCAAAACTCTCTGCGCCGCTTCATCAAGGTTTTCATCCATATAAATCAGACTGCCTGGCAACTTATAATTATTGGTGGAATTATCATCGTTTCCACTCTCCTTCTGCCGAACAATCAGAACATTCAGTTGAGTACCGTCAAACCCGAGCAATACACAATCAACCGAAACGTATGGATTAACCAGTCTTTCCATTAGGCGTTCTTCTTGTTTTTCAATCAGAATCAGATATTATTTTTTGTTTTCCGCTGCAAAATTATTATTTTTCCAAATACAAACAAAATATTTTTGAAGAAAAATTTAAAATAAAAGTAATTATTTTTCAGTTCGTTACAAATCATAAAAATAATGATAAGCAGACATACACTTTTCATTATTCATACGATTTATATTTAGCCTTCTCTAAATCAATATACTAACACTCTGAAAATAGTCGATTGGTGTTCTGAACAGCCGTCTTGATAACCAATCATTATTCATTGGGGACTAACTTAAAATCTATTGAGGACTATCTCAAGTTAATCCCCAGTCGCGCGAGAGTTAATCCCCAGTCGCGCGAGAGTACGTCCCCAGTCGCGCGAGAGTACGTCCCCATTGTTGTAAGAGTTCGTTCCCAATGATTTTTTTAGAACATGGCACAAAAAAGGTGAAGAATAAGAATCCTCCACCTTATTATATTATATAGCAACTTCTACGAAAGTATCATGCGTTCTCTGTTGTCTCCTCTGCAACTGGCTTTTCTTCCTTTTCCTCAAACTCTGTAACTCCGTTCTCGACAAGGATGTTGTACCACGAAAGCACCTTACGCATATCGCTGACATGCACACGGTCGGTATCGTAAGTTGGCAGTGCCTTTGTGAAGAACTGGATGATTTCGTTCTGAGAGGCTTTCTTCGGTGAAAGATCAACCGTTTTTCCTTCGTATTCTTTCTTGATGTTTTCAAAAACACTTGCTAATGGCACCTCTGCATCATCGTTGGTGTAGATGGAAATATCGGAAAGTGCAACAACCTTGTCTGTTGCGTATGCAGGTTGACGCTTTTTTGCTGCATCCAATGATTCAACGATGAGCATGTTCTTGCCTCGATTCACGAACTTGAAAAGTCCTGGTTTGCCAGTAATGGCTAAAATGGTTTTAAGCATAATTTCTATTTTAGTTATTTTGATATTTAATGGTGAGATATTATTCAAGAATAAGTTTTAGAATATGGCGTAGTTGAGCATCAACATCAGCCACACCATCATTGAGAACAAGATAATCGACCTGTGAAGCAATGGCGCTTCCATCTTGTTGTTGACGCATCCGACTCTCGATTTGCTCCCGACTTGTATGGTCACGAAGCATGGCTCTCTCGATTTTCACATCCACAGGTGCAGTGACCAAAATCGTTCGGTCAACCACATCTTGAAAATGTGCTTCGAACAAAATGGCAGACTCCATAAATACGGCTTTACCCTTCTGTCGGCTTGCCCAATTCAGAAAATCTGCTTTCACTCGTGGATGCACCAATGAATTGACTTTCTGCACATGGCCGGACGAAGCAAAAAGGTATTTGGCAATGATGGGGTTGTTCAATTGGATGCCGCTTTGTTCTTCGTTCATTATATACGAGTCAGAACCAATTAAGCCAACCAATCCCTTGACGATATTCTCGTCTTCCACCATCAGTCGTTTTGCTTCATCGTCACAATAATAGACAGGAAATCCAAGTGCTTCTATTTTCTTGCAAACAAAAGTCTTTCCGCTGCCAATTCCTCCTGTTATTCCGACACGTATCATAGGGAGAAATACTATTCTTGTTCAATGATATAATCCACCTGTTGAGGCGAAAGAGTCACATCGGAAATTCCCATAGGAACCGTCCGAACTATCAGGTCGCACTTTTTATCGTCGGGCTTGACGGTGTTATAATCCACAACAATAGAAAAGTCGGAAGCTGTGATGTGGTTGTAAAGGGATGAGCTCACACGGAAAGTGACATTCGTTGTCAACGGGAAGGTGCGTATCACTTTATCTTCTGGAATGTTTTCACAGAAAATAGGCACCTTGATGGTCTTGGTAGTATAAAGGTCAACACACAACTTGGCAGTAATGCTATCAGGACGACATTTCACACCCTTTGGTGGGACCAAAGCCAAGCGAACCACTGTAGTGTCTTTCAGTCCCGTAAACCGTGCATCCTCTGTGTAGATGGCAGAGATGGTGTCGAACTGATTATCAGGGGCATAGATATCAACGTGCTGAGGTTCAAGCTCGATGCCACACAACACATGCTGTCCATCCACTTTCGCTTTGCCTCCAAAAACAACAGGAACATACTTATGCTCGCCCGTTGAGTAGTAGATTTCAAGCATCGAAGGATTGATAGAAGTGCAAGTGAGGGAATTTCCCAATGTGCTTGTCACAATCTTTTTCCATGTATTATTATTCAGCACCAACATGCCATCACTTTTCTCGAATTGCGAGAAATCGACTTCCACGATACGAGAATCACTCTTCGTGAGATAATCGATGATGGAAAAACCCCTACCACTCACTGTCACTTCCACGTGTTTGGGAACATCGGAAGTGAGAATGATATTGGAAGGAACATCTATGATATCAAACCTATAGTCGATTTTTGCAGTGGTAGATTCCTTGAATGTCTGAACAAACCAAAAAACAATGGATACCATAAGGAATACTATAAACACCATGAATTCGCGGTTGATTTTCAGCTTCCGCAAACTTCTGTACATTGTCTGCCACATTCCTTTGATACCCATAGCTTTCTATAAAATCCGCTGCAATAAATAAAGGTTATGACTGTTGAGACATTGCAGCCTGATTTTGGTCTGCAAACACACAGTTACGATCAATTTTGATGTTGACACCTTTCGAAACCTCAATGGTGATATATGATTCACCCACATTGAGTTCCTTTACTACTCCATAGATGCCACCGCTGGTAATAATCTTGCTTCCAATCTCCAATCTGTTACGAAACTCCTGTACCTCTTTTTGACGCTTCCTCTGAGGACGAATCATAAAGAAATACATGATGGCGAACATGAGTACAAGCATAATAATCAACTGGATGCCACCACCTCCTGCTGGAGCTGCATCTTGAAGTAAATTGATAAACAACATAGTCTTAAAAGTATTTAAAGTTAATAATTATTTTTCGGTATCTAAAACGAATCTATTATTCTTTGGTAATTTTATTCTCACGCTTGAGCCTTCTTGCAATGTTGTCAATGATGCCATTGACATAACCTGCGCTCTTCGACGTACTATAATATTTAGCAATTTCAACAAATTCGTTGATTGTGACAGATGTAGGAATTTGAGGGAAACTCAGTATTTCTGCCACGGCAACTTGCATGATGATAACATCCATAAAAGCCAAGCGATTGAACTCCCAGTTCCTCACGCTCTGAGCAATGAGGTCACGATAGTATTCGTCGTTAGTGATAGCGCGACGGAACAAACGAGTGGCAAACTCACGATCCTCTATGTCTTTGAATTCGGGCAGCAATTCTTGCTCTTCACCCTTAGTGGAATCGAAGCGCTTGATGGTCTTGAGAACGAATGTATCCACTATCTCTTTATCGTCGTTCCAATAAAGACTCTGTTCTTCAAGGATGTCATCAATCTGCTCGTCCTTCATGATGATATTCTTGTAGATTTTCCGCCACAACTCCTTATCAGCATCATAGTCGTTTTCTTCTGCCGACATGTAAGCCTGGAAATAGTCTGATTCCTGGATTTTCTCATAAAGACTCTTCAGATAGGTTCTCTCGTCTCTCCAGCTCCACTTTTTGTTTTCCCTAAAATCGCTCAATTGCTTGTTGGCTTCCAATTGAGCAACAAACTTATTATCAACAAAGCGATGGCTGATAACTTCTTCCTTATGAGCGACACGATTCAACTGTTCCTTTTGCTCAAGAAGCTCAAAAGCAAAGCGTGTTTCATCTATCATAAGAATGAGCAAATAATGATAAAGGTCGTAGGCTTTAGAAAGGCTGAAGAGTAGTTCTTTCTCTGCTGTATCAAGATTCTTACCACCATTTTGATAGTAAGAATACATCAGCTGAACTATCTTAATTCTAATTAAATTACGATTAATCATAGCAAAAAACTCTTTTTTTACTTTACGCTGTTTTACTTAGTGCAAAGGTACGAACTTTTAGTGAATAAACAAGCAGATTAACAAAAATAAGGGGTCAAACATAAAAAATACCACTTGAAATTTGACAGTCTAAATTTTTTTAGACAAATTTGCACCGAGAAATAAACTATAACAATTTTGTGTCTTTTTAATGTGTATTTATAATTAATTGAACGAAAAATGAATCTACCAGAAAAAGATTTCGTCTTTTCAGAGAGCGTGAAGGCGGGCAAGCGTATTTATTATTTTGATGTGAAGCAGAGTAGGAATGGCGAAAAGTACATTTCCATCACCGAAAGTAAGAAAATTTATGACGATGGTTCTGATTTCCAGCAAGTACATTTTGAGAAGCATAAGATATTTCTCTACAAGGAAGATTACGAAAAATTCATGAATGCGCTCAACAAAGTGCTGAAAATTGCATCTGAAGGCGAAGACGGCAATGTTTATTTTCCACATCGAGAGAATGAGCACTCGGAAGAAAACGAAAAAGACGAACAAATCGATATTGAATTCTAAATTCGTACTCCCCAAGCTATTTTCTAACAGATAATTGGTTGAAATCTTTTTGTTTTATGATTATCTAAAGCAAAAAGAGATGGTATTTTTGTCTATTTAAGAAATTTATCGTAAATTTGCAACGCTTTTTTCGACTCCCCCCTTGTGGGAGACCATGTGTGATGGAGAATTAAGCATAAACTTAATTTATAGTAACACAAAAAACAATTAAAAATGAAAGAAATCACAATCAATGCACAAGTTCGCAAGGATCTTGGCAAAAAGGCAAGTCGCGACCTTCGCCGTACAGGTAACGTCCCTGCAGTAGTTTACGGTGTAGAAAAAGACGCAAACGGTGCTCCTATAGCACAGCCATTGACTATTTCTCAGAAGGAGCTTGCAAAGCTCATTTACACTCCTAATGTTTACATCGTGAACCTCAACATCGAAGGCAAGGAAGTGAAGGCTATCCTCAAGGAGCTTCAGAACGATTACGTGAAGGACACTCCTATCCACGTTGACTTCTATCAGATTACTGATGCTCCAATCGTAATGGAGATTCCTGTTAAGCTCAACGGTCTTGCTGAAGGTGTACGTGCCGGTGGTAAGCTCTCTCTCAATATCCGCAAGTTGAAAGTGAAGGCTCCTTACACCAAGTTCCCAGACGTACTCGAAATCGATGTTACGAACCTCGGTCTTGGCAAGTCGATGAAGGTTGAGGCTCTCAACTTCGAAGGTCTTGAAATCATCACTTCTAAGGAAGCTGTCGTTTGCGCAGTACGTATGACTCGTGCAGCTCGTGCAGCAGCCGACGCAGCAGAAGCTGAAGGATAAGAGAGTCAATCAGTAACTTCAAATATTAACCGAACTATGGGAACTTCTTCTTATAGTTCGGTTTTTTATTAAACACATGAATATCTGGAAAAAGTTTGTTTCTTTTTTCATAAGGAACAACAATCAAAATAATACTGAAACCGAAATGAAATACCTCATTGCTGGACTGGGTAATATCGGAGACGAATACGAAGGAACAAGACACAACATTGGCTTTAGAGTCGCTGATGCGTTAGCTAATTCTTGCAACATCAATTTTGAAGACAAACGATATGGATTTGTTGGTATGGGAAGGGTGAAAAATGCCGAGTTAGTCATATTGAAGCCTTCAACTTATATGAATCTGAGTGGAAATGCAGTTAGATACTGGATGCAAAAGGAAAATATCCCTGTAGAAAGATTATTAGTGGTATGTGATGATATATCTCTTCCTTTTGGAAAACTGAGAATGCGTCCTGGTGGAAGCGATGGAGGACACAACGGTTTGAAGAACATAGCATCTGTTATTGGTACCCAACAATTTGCTCGATTAAAATTTGGAGTAGGAAATGATTTTCCCAAAGGTACACAAGTTGATTACGTGTTAGGAAAATTTTCCGAAGTAGATTTAAAAACGATGGACGAAAGAGTTGATGTGTTTGTGCAAGCCATTAAATCTTTCTGCCTCGCAGGGATTCAAATTACAATGAATCAGTTTAACAAGAAGTAGTTTTTAAGCATAAAAAAATTGCTTATCATCACGACAAGCAATCTTTACTAACCTTAAAATAAATCTAATACCATGAAAAACACATGCAAATGTACGACTTATTTTTTATATACAATGCTTTTTAGCATCTTTTTGCTCGCTAATTAATAATAATTAACAATCATGCAGTAAAACAAACCACTTTTATAGTAAAACAAAAGAAATGCCAACGAACTAATTCGTTGGCATTAAAATTTTCAAGAATTCAAATCTAATACGTGAAGCAGGACATTACCAAAGGTCACCCCAAGATTGTGATTCACCCTTTTCCTTCTTCACATCTATTTCACCAGTAGGGTTTCCTTCGATAATCGATACAGGTGGCTTATTACCATCGATAGCCCATGATGTTTCTTTCAATAAGGTGTGGAAATCGTAGAGTTCTACTTCCATACCAGGTATGATGTATGTTTTCTTTTCCATATTATATGCTTCAATTATATAGATTAATTACTTAACAACATACTTCTTGCCGTTCATAATATAAATACCATGAGGAAGATCATTAGTAGATTCACCCATCTTACGAACTAATTGTCCGTTAAGATTATAGATGGCACCTGAATAAGTTTTACCTGCTGCGACGTTGATGATTGCACTTGCTTCTGCATCTTCTTCACCATCAACAAGAACGCGATAAGAAGACAAAGAACTTGAAGCGTCATCATCATTATCATAAATCCATCCGCGATAACCTTTGATAGACTTTGGCTCAGTAAGATGCCACATGTCACCATCACTGAAAACGTATGCACCAACAGGAGCTTCAGATTTTACGTATGTACCACTTGAAGAGATGGTATTGTGAGTATCAGAACCCTCACCACCTTTACCTGTATATTTGGTACCAATTTCCTTGAATCGACGAGGATTAAACTTATGTTTACCCAAAGAATAGTATTCACCAGTATATGACGAAGTAGCACCTGTGCCATCTGTTACTGTAACAGTACCATTAGTTGGAGCTTTTACACCTTTTATAATATAGAAAACACCTGCGCCAATTGCAGTACCACCTTCCGACAAATCCTTTGTTTCAAAGTCGATAATCATTGGATTATCAGACATTGAACCAACACCAACAGGTTCTGCAATAACAACTTCATCACCGAAAGCATCCTTCACTTGCTGAGTAGTCAAATCCATAGGAAATACAAATGTATTCCACTTTGAACCCGACTGGAAAGTTCTGTGCAAAAGAACTTCTGTGTTCACATAATCAGTTCCAACAGAGCCTGGCATACCTTGTACATCGCTATACAAATAGTCGAGTGTACCTTTTCCACTTGCTGATACATAATCCTCATCAAAGAGAACTGCCTGAGCATTTGCCTGTTGAACTGAAACTAACCCCATCACTGTAGCAGTAACGAGACTAAGAAGTCTAAGTTTTTTCATAAGCATTTATTTTTTTATTATCAATTATTCAATTTCACCTGCCTAACATGTCAAAATTGTAATCAATATATTTTAAATTATGACTTCAAATATACGGAATACAATAATGTCATGTTTACTCGTTCTAATAAATCAAAACTCACGCAAATTTAGTCAATAATTTTTATTCAGCAATTACATCAATGAGAGAAATACTGTATATTTAACAAAAATTAAGCATTTCACCATATCATTGTGCAAATAAATTGAATAATTATAAAAAACTCAGATATAATTGATTCAAAAAAGCGTGAATTCATCGGTATAATTATGGCTCTTCAGATAAGGAATCCGTAGGATAAATATCCTCTCGGGTTGCAATCAGGTTATGGTAAATGAATACCTTGTTAGATGTCAAACTATCCTTCACTGCATTCAAACCCTTTTCTTTCAATTTTGCAACTTTGGCTTCAACATTTGGCAAAGCAATTTGAAGCATGGTATAATCTTCTGATGACACATCAAAAACGCGGAAACTGTAATTCAACCCAGCATCAAACACGTATGGTGTAAACGTTGGGTCTTGGCAAAACGAATAGATAAAAGCATCTTTGATGAGATAATCAATTTCTGCATCTGTCATAGTGCTAATACTATACATGTCACCATTTAGAGCTAACTCATACTCTAAAACCTCATCACGAAGAGATTCTCCGACGACCAAACAACCATCATCAATTTCGTAAGGAAGAAGGTTCGATTCATGTTCGATGAGAAGAGCAATCTGTTTTTTCAGAATTTTTGATTTCATACGAGCTTGATGAGCCAGATTCACCACCTGATTCAACGTGGCTTCATAACGTATAATAGAATCACTGCCGGTACCTTGTATGTCACAGATGAAATGCTCTATGTTTCGTTCTTCCATGTCGGATATGAAATGAGTCTGCAATTCGATATTAGGGATTTGCAAACGTATCAACTGACGGAAACATTCTTTGTCGTCTTCAGCTACAACATTGGTATTTCCATGAAACTCCACAAAAACATGCAAGTAATTTGAATCAGCTTTTTCTACTGGTGCGACAGGTATTTTTACATTTTTGATATAGCCACAAATACCTATTGGCAAAGGACATGTTAGATTGAACGAATCCACTTTCGCTCTAAATTCTTCATCAAAATGATATTTGTATTTATCAAAAGCACCATTTTGATATGAATAAAAAGCGACTCCCACTGCAAAGATAAACAACACAGCGAAAACACACCTTATTATATTATTACGAGTGAACTTCATCCAAATCAATTTTACACATTATATATAGTTAGAACCAGTTGCAAAGGTAATTGTTTTCTAATAATTATGCAAATTATAATCAAAAAGGAGCAAGTTTTCACTTCAAACTTGCTCCTAAACCGATAACTTAAAAAGTTGTTTGTTCCGTTCGATTGATGATTTCGTTCTGTAAATCTTCGCCCAGGTCATTGAAATAATCTGAATAGCCTGCCACACGAACAATCAAGTCGCGATAATTTTCTGGATGCTTTTGCGCATCTCGAAGGGTATCAGCATTCACCACATTGAACTGGATATGATGACCATCCATTCTGAAGTATGCACGAATCAAGTGTACCAAGTTCATGCATCCTTCTTCCGTTGAAAGCAAAGATGGAGTGAATTTTTGGTTCAGCAAGGTGCCTCCAGTCTTAATATGATCTATCTTGGCAGCAGAACGAATCACAGCAGTTGGACCATTCGTGTCAACTCCTTGCACAGGAGAAATACCTTCAGAAAGCACCTTCCAAGCATTTCTGCCATCAGGTGTAGCACCCGTAACACTACCAAAATACACATGGCACGTGGTTGGAAGCATATTCACACGGTAATCACCGCCTCGCGGAGACTTGTGACCAGAAAGCGCATCATAGTACATATCAAACACAGCCACTTCCTGTTCATCTGCATAATCATCGTCATTGCCATATTTTGGAGTATGATATACAAGCTGATATTGCAATTCTTCATATCCCTTGAAATCAGCCTCCATAGCTTTCTGGAGAGTGGACATCGCTACATCTTTCTTGTCATAAACATGATAGCGAAGCGACGTGAGCATATCCGTTATGCTACCAAGACCAACTCCTTGCACATAACTGGAATTGTATCGTGCACCACCACACATATAGTCCTTTCCTTTGGCAATGCAATCGTCAATCAGAATAGACAAGAATGGTACAGGCATATTCTTCATGAAGATACGTTCTATGATATTATTTCCAGTCAGCTTGATACGCATGAAGTGGTTCACCTGTGCACGGAAAGCATTGAAAAGTTCTTCGTATGTCTTGTAATCCGTAGCCATACCAGTGCGAATACCAATTTGCTTTCCTGTACGCTTGTCGAAACCATCATTGAGTGTCAATTCAAGAATCTTTGGCAGATTAAAATAACCCGTCAAGATATAAGCTTCTGTTCCAAAAGCACCTGTTTCAACACAACCAGAGCATCCACCGTTCCGAGCATCCTTCACATCCTTACCAGCTCGAAGCATCTCTTGCACGAGTGCATCTGTATTGAAAACAGAAGGTTGACCAAAACCCGTCTTGATAATTTCCACAGCTTGACGAATGAAACGGTCTGAATTCTTTTTACTTACTTGTATCATAGAACTTGGCTGCAACAAACGCATTTCTTTGATAACATCAAGCAAAATATACGACATTTCATTTACGCCATCACTTCCATCTTCCTTCACACCTCCAACATTGATGAGGCAGAAATCCGTGTAAGTACCACTTTCGGCAGCAGTGACACCAACCTTTGGAGGCGATGGGTGATTGTTGAATTTCACCCAGAACGACTGAAGTACCTCATACACTTCCTCCTTAGTGGTAGTTCCTTCATCCATTTCCTTTTTATAAAGAGGATAAAGACTCTGGTCAAGACGTCCAGGATTGAACGAATCCCAAGGGTTCAACTCCGTTACGACTCCTAAGTGGATGAACCAATAATGCTGGAGAGCTTCATGCACAGTTTCTGGAGCATGAGCAGGAACTTTGCGACAAATACGAGCCATTTCCAACAACTCATTTTTGCGCTTCTCGTCCTTCTCATTTGCTGCCAATTCCTCTAATTTATCAGCATGGCGATTAGCATACATAATCATGGCATCACAAACGATGTCCATAGCACGAAGTTCGTCAATCTTATCAATACCTTCAGGGTCATTCACCAAATCCACAGACTTCATGCTTTCAGCGATTTGCTTTTTCAAGTCAAGCAATCCTGTGTGGAACATCTTGATACCCAGCGCCGTATGTCCAGGGGCACGTTGTTCTTGGAACTCTGTAAATATACCCGCTGCGTATGAGTCTTTCCACTCCTGAGGCAGAGCCTTGAAAATACGCTCACGATTACTCTTACCCTTCCAGAAAGGAATGATAATATCCCGATATGCAGCACGTGTCTCCTCGTCGCTCTTGAAGGAAACCTTCTCTCTGTCGTTAAGAATCTTGAGGTCCTCTTCTGTATGAATACATATTTCAGGATATGTAGGCGTAGCTTTTGGTGCTGGACCACGCTCTCCTACAATCAACTCGCCTTCATTGATACAGATGTACTTGTGCTCAAGAATGTACTTAAAAGATAAAGCACGCTGCACAGGGACTGGCTCAGCATCAGCTATTCCCGATTGATAGAATTCGGTGATGAGAAGTGCGCGTTCTGCACTAATGCGATTCACAGCATTGAGACTTTGCTCACGCAGTTTCTTGATTCTTTCTGTCATTTGCATATTGAGAAGATTTTTAGTGATAGTCTTTAATTTATATCGTAAAGCCAGATTCTTTGAAAAGGACTTTTAACGGTTCCAAATCCGGCTCCTTCAAGCTCTGGGTCTGTCCCATGCCATACGTCATGCCCAAACGCTTATACTTGTCATAACCATTGCGATGGAAAGGCAGAAGATTCACTTCGCGGATTTGAGGAATATCTTTCAGCAAAGCGATAATCTGCCGCATGCTTCCTTCATCATCATTGAATCGAGGTATCACAGGAATACGAGCAATGATATGCACACCCTGATTAGCAATTCTTTTCAAATTGTCAATTGTTCTATCAAAGCCCATGCCGATAAATTCCTCAAACTTACTTTTATCGGCAGTCTTTACATCATAAAGAAACAAATCAGTATTCCTGCAAATATCCTCAAGATGATGGATTGGAGCAACGCCAGCCGTATCGATGCATGTATGCATATTCCTTGCTTTGCATTGTTTCAGCACCTCCAGCAAGAAATCCTCTTGCATCAAAGGCTCTCCTCCCGAAAATGTGACACCCCCACCCGACTCTTCAAAAAACACATAGTCCTTAGCTATTTCTTTCATGAGTTGCTCAACGCTCAATTCGTAGCCGACCACATGGCTTTCTTTAAAAACTCGGTCTCCTAACTTTTGTTTCACAGTCATTCTCACTTCTTCAAACAACTGACTTTCTGGATTATGACACCAACGACAGTGCAAACTGCATCCTTTGAAGAACACAGTGGTACGGATTCCTGGTCCGTCGTGAATGGCATATCGTTTTATATCGAATATCTTACCGAGCATTTATCTGAAGAATTGATGGTTAGAATGGTGCATCATTTTCAGGCATCATGTCGATGCTAATAGAACCTAATTGGTCGTCAATCGGTGCAGAATTATTTCCTGCCTTGTTATGAGACGATTGAATCACTCCATTTTCGTCCAAATTTGGAAGAGGAGGAGCATCATCAATATTGGAGAAGCGAGCAAAGTCGCTATCGAAACGCATACGTACATCTTTCACTTCACCATTACGATGCTTTGCAATGATAAATTCAGCCAAGCCGCGCGTATCATTGCCATGAGCGTCCTTATATATTTTATAATACTCTGGACGATGGATAAAACACACCATATCGGCATCCTGCTCAATGGCACCCGATTCACGAAGGTCAGAAAGCTGAGGACGCTTACTTTCATAGTTTGCTGCATCAGGATTCGAAGCATTAGGAGCCGCAGTTCTACTTTCCACACTACGATTCAACTGCGAAAGCGCAATAATTGGAATGTTCAGCTCCTTGGCAAGTCCTTTCAACGAACGCGAAATTGTGCTCACCTCTTCCTGGCGCGAATTGTAAGACATGCCCGAAGCATTCATCAACTGAAGATAGTCGATGATGATGAGTTTCACCCCATGTTCTCTTACCAATCGACGAGCCTTCGTTCGGAGTTCAAACACAGAGAGAGAAGGTGTATCGTCAATATAAAGCGGAGCACCACGCAACTGGTTGATATTCAAGTCCAACTGACTCCATTCGTGCTTTGCCAACTGTCCACTTCGGATTTTACTACCCTCAATGCCACACACATTGACAATCAAACGGTTCACCAACTGCACATTCGACATTTCGAGTGAAAACATAGCCACAGGGTTTTTCATCGTGACAGCTATGTTGCGAGCCATAGAAAGCACAAAAGCTGTCTTACCCATAGCAGGACGAGCAGCTATAATGATTAAGTCTGAATTTTGCCATCCACTTGTCACAGAATCCAACTTGTCGAATCCACTGGCAAGACCAGACAAACCGTCTGTACGTTCAGCAGCCTTCAGCAACAGTTTGTAGGCATCGTCTATCACTGGGTCAATCTGAGTGAAATCCTTCTTCAGATTTGTTTTCGACAATTCAAAAAGCTGACCCTCAGCCTTTTGCATCAATTCTGCCACATCCTGTGCCTCGTCGAAAGCAGCCCTTTGGATATTACTTGTGTAAGTAATGAGTTCTCGGGCAAGAGCCTTCTGAGCAATGATGTGTGCATGGTATTCAATGTGTGCAGAAGATGTCATGCGTTGCGACAACTCCGCAATATAAGTCATTCCGCCAGCAGCTTCCAACTCACCCGTAGCACGCAGCTGCTGAGTGACAGTCAGCATATCCACAGGTTTGTTTTCACCTGCTAATGTTTGGATTGCCTGAAATATCGTTTTATGCTTTGAGTCATAAAACGAATTAGGTTTCAAGATGTCGGAAACAAGACCGAAAGCATCCTGTTCAATCAGACAAGCACCAATCACAGCGGCTTCCAAATCCGTTGCTTGGGGTTGTAATCTTCCTGCTTCGTTCACCTGTGGAGCAGAATCAACTGTATTATTTTTCTTTCTTGGTGGCATTCAGTTTGTTACGAAAGTCTTTGGTAACAATTAACGTGAAAAATATTCGCGCCCTTTCCGACGCGAATACTCTATCTGTTCTAAAAAGATGTGAGGAGTTTATAAAAGTGAAGCGTTGTATCTCGTCAAGCTTCGCCCTTCGCTCTTCACGATTACTTCATGATGTTCTTGATGTTGGCAGTTGCTTGGTCGTATGCCTTTTCCCAATCCGTATCAAGAGAGAATGGAGTGAATGTTTTTGTATCATTCACATAGCAATAAATGCGTTCCTTGTCGTTGTCATTGAAAAGCGGATTGTTGAGCGAAGCATCACGATAGCAAGCAATCACTTCCTTACGTTTTTCTGTCGAAATAGCACGAGCCTTCGTTACATAATAGATAAAGTCATCCACGAACGACTTCAGGTTAACCGCCTGGCTATCATAGAAATATGTATCCTTCGTAAGGGCACGTTTCTGAACCTGCGCATTCAAATAGTTCAAGACGGTCACCTCAAACTGATTGATATCAATCTGTTCTTGCGAAGAATTAGGATTGTTCACAACTTTCACCGCACTGTTATACACAGTTTTGTAAAGATTCTGAGCATTGACTTGCAGCATGGAGCAAGTAGCTAATAATGCAGTAAAAAGGACTTTTTTCATCATCATGGTTATCAATTATGTTAAATAAATAGGGTTCTTTTGTATTTGTATTGAATCTAAGTAGTTTTGCGTTGAAAAACATTCTTATCTGAAAACTCGACAAAGATAAAGATTTAAATTAAAATTTAAAAATACTTTTCATGTTTTTTTTGCAATAGACAAAGAATGATTCTCATTGTTAACTAAAGTTTAGGATTCCGCTTTATTTTTAGGCATTTCTGTTGCATTTTCTTTGACGGGAATTAAGTGTTATGCGACTGGGGATTGACAATTACGCGATTGGGGAACGACACTTATGCGATTGGGGATTTACTTGAGTTGCGTCCCAATGGATTTTCGCTCAGTCCCCAAAGAAGAAATTCAAATGAAAATCTGCTAAAAGAAAAGAGGGTAAAATGCAGAAAAATATAACATCAGTACGAGTTTTGAATGATTGCATCGCGGCAATCTTCCATCAACCATTTAGGCGTGGAAGTAGCACCACAGATACCTACGGAATCCACTCCCTCGAACCACGAAGGGTCTATTTCCTGTGGACTTTCCACCATGTGAGTACGTGGGTTCACCTTACAACATTCGTTGAAAAGAACCTTTCCATTACTGCTTTTCTTTCCGCAAACAAAAAGAATCACATCGTGTTTCTTGGCAAAAGCCTGTATGTTAGGCATTCGGTTTGCCACTTGGCGACAAATCGTGTCGTAATACTTGAAAAATCCGTCTTCCACTTCCCCACCCTGCTCTTCAGCAAAACGCATCTCGATGTATTTCACAATTTCACGAAAACCAACTAACGACTTGGTTGTCTGGGAGTAAAGACTAATTGGACGGGTGAAATCCAGTTCCTTTGCATCTTCCAGGTTCTCTATCACAATGGCAGTGCCATTAGTTTGTCCTACCAAGCCCACCACCTCGGCATGTCCGTTTTTTCCGTAAATCACAATCTGACGAAGATGGTTCTCATCAGCATCATATTCTGCCTTGATTCGCTTTTGCAAATTAAGCACTACGGGACATGTGGCATCAATCAGTTCTATGTTGTTTGCTTGTGCCAAATGATAAGTGCGAGGAGGTTCACCATGAGCACGCAGCAGCACTTTCGTATCGTGAAGATGCACTAAATCAGCATGTTCCACAGTGACAAGACCTAATTTTTTCAATCGCTCACACTCGCGACCATTATGCACAATATCTCCCAAGCAGTAGAGCGAACTGCTAACTGCCAGTTCCTCTTCCGCTTTGCGAATTGCCGTGGTAACTCCAAAGCAAAATCCGGAGCCATTATCAATCTCTACTATCATGCGTGGGGAAAAAGAAAAAAAGTTAAAAGCTAAAATTGCCATTCATAGCTCTTTTAACTTTTAACTTTCTAAATAAATATTATGCGTTCACTACAGCGTTGAATTTCTCCAAGAGCCAAGCATTCTGCTCTTCGCGTGTGCAATTGCTATTGTCAAGCACAACAGCATCTTCAGCCTGGCGAAGTGGAGATACCTCACGGGTGGAATCAATCTGGTCGCGCTCAATGACATTCTTCAGAATCTCATCGTAGTCCACGTCTTTTTCACCTTTTGCAACCAGTTCATCATAGCGACGCTGAGCACGAATCTCAGCTGATGCTGTAATGAAAACCTTCAATTCTGCATCAGGGAAAACCACTGTACCAATGTCCCTTCCATCCATCACGATGCCCTTCTCCTTGCCCATCGCTTGCTGCTGAGCCACAAGGAATTTACGTACAAACGGGAGTGCTGCAATAGGACTAACATTATTGGAAACTTCCATGCCACGAATTTCATCTTCCACCACTTCTCCATTCAGGCAAGCGAGAGGAAGATTGGTTTCTGGGTCAAGCTGGAAGCTTACTTTCACACGGCAACACTCAATGTGCTGCTGAAGTGCAAAATCGTAGATTTTTCCATTTTCTATAAGATGATTGCGAAGTGCATAAAGTGTCACAACACGATACATGGCACCTGTATCAACATATATATAACCAACAGTTCGTGCAAGGGCTTTTGCCATGGTACTCTTTCCGCAAGAAGAGTGTCCATCGATGGCAACAACTATCTTTTTCATTTCAAAATCAATGATTTATAGGATTTTATTAATTTGTTTGATTAAACAAGTCCTCTGCCGTGGCAGTTCTTGAATTTCTTACCAGAACCGCAAGGACACGGATCATTTCTTCCCACTCGTGGCTGATTATTAACGATAGGACGACGCTCCACTGGTCCACGACTTGTCTGAGCATGAGCTGCTTGTTGCATAGCCTTCTGCGTTTCAGATGGCTCATCCAGATTCTGCTTCGACTCCGTATATTGTGGACGCTGAGCAGGTTGCTGTGGAGGCGCTTGCCGAACTGTCGATTGTCCAGGTGCTTGCTGAGGAGCATTCTGAGGAGGTTGCTGAACTGGAAGCGATGTGCGCATCAGCACAGAAATCGTGCCATCATTGATTTCGTTCACCATATTGTCGAACAATGTCACCGACTCCAGTTTGAAAATCAACAGAGGGTCTTTCTGCTCGTAGCTGGCATTCTGAACGGAGTGCTGCAATTCATCGAGCGCACGAAGGTTCTCCTTCCAAGCATCATCAATCGTGTGGAGCAAAATAGCCTTTTCGAACTGCAGCATCACATTGTTTGCCTGAGTTTCGTATGCTTCCTTCAGAGGAACGGAAATCTGATACATCCTGCGTCCGTCTGTGAGTGGAACAAGGATGTTTTCATACATGTTTCCCTTTGTTTCATACACATCCTTAATCACAGGATATGCCGTGTTTGCAAAACGCTCACAACGCTTCTTGAAACTTGCCAAAACGAGTTCGAATGCTTCATTTTCAAGTGCTTCGCGTCCCTTTTCCTCATGCTGTTCCGCTGTGAAAGGATATTCCATAGCGAAAATGCGGAGGAACTGCTCCTTGCAACCTTCGAAGTCGTTGTTCTCTATGATATTGACCGTGCGGTCCCAAATCATGTTGGTAATATCCATTCCGATACGCTGTCCCATCAAGGCATGGCGACGACGCTCGTAAATCACCTTGCGTTGCTTGTTCATCACATCGTCGTACTCCAGCAAACGCTTACGAATACCGAAGTTGTTCTCCTCCACCTTCTTCTGGGCACGCTCAATCGACTTGTTAATCATTGGGTGCTCAATCATCTCGCCTTCCTCGAATCCGAGCTTATCCATGATGGAAGAAATGCGGTCCGAAGCAAAGAGTCGCATCAGCTTATCCTCAAGCGACACATAGAACACAGAAGAACCTGGGTCTCCCTGACGACCTGCACGTCCACGCAACTGACGGTCCACGCGACGGCTTTCATGACGCTCCGTACCGATAATGGCAAGACCACCTGCTGCTTTCACTTCATCCGAAAGCTTGATATCGGTACCACGACCTGCCATGTTGGTAGCAATGGTAACGATAGAGCGCTGACCAGCCTGTGCCACGATGTCTGCTTCCTTCTGATGCAATTTGGCATTGAGGACATTGTGCTCAATCTTGCGCATCTGCAACATCTTGGAAAGCATTTCAGAGATTTCCACCGAAGTAGTACCTACGAGCACTGGACGTCCCGCAGCTATCATGCGCTCAATCTCCTCAATAACAGCCTTATACTTCTCACGATTCGTCTTATACACACGGTCGTTCATATCATTTCGTGCAACAGGACGATTCGTAGGAATCTCAACCACATCGAGCTTGTAGATGTCCCAAAACTCACCTGCTTCCGTAATGGCTGTACCCGTCATACCCGAGAGCTTGTGGTACATACGGAAATAATTCTGCAAGGTAATCGTGGCGAAAGTCTGCGTAGCAGCCTCTACCTTCACGCGTTCCTTTGCTTCCACAGCCTGATGCAGTCCATCGCTCCATCTACGGCCTTCCATGATACGACCCGTCTGCTCATCCACAATCTTCACCTCGCCATCCATCACCACATAGTCATCATCCTTGACGAACATCGTGTAAGCTTTGAGCAACTGCTGCATGGTGTGTACACGTTCCGACTTCACCGCATAGTCTGCCATCAGTTCGTCCTTCTTGGCAAGACGCTCCTCCTCGTCGCTAATCGTATTGTCGAGTTCCGCCAACTGCCCTGTAATATCTGGCAGCACGAAGAATTGGTCATCCTTCACGATGTCAGCAATGAGTTGGTTACCCTTATCTGTCATTTCCACCGACTTCAGCTTCTCATCCACAACGAAGTACAATGGCTCCGTAGCCTCAGGCATCCTGCGGTTATTGTTTTCCATGTAGATTTCCTCCGTCTTGAGGAGACCCGTCTTGATGCCATCTTCTGAAAGGAACTTGATGAGTGCCTTGTTCTTTGGCATCGACTTATAGGCACGGAACAACGACAGGAAACCAGCTTCCACTTCCTTCTGGTCCTCGCTGTAGATTTGCTTGCGAGCCGTTGCCAAGTATTCAGTTGCCAGCTTGCGCTGAGCCTCCACCAGCTTCTCAACAATAGGACAATACTCATCGTACATCTGAATCTCTCCCTTAGGGATAGGGCCAGAGATGATGAGAGGAGTTCGAGCATCATCAATCAGCACGGAATCGACCTCATCGACGATGGCAAAGTTGTGGGAACGCTGCACGAGTTCCTCTGGGCGCATTGCCATGTTGTCGCGCAAGTAGTCGAAACCGAATTCATTGTTCGTACCGAAAGTAATATCAGCCTGATATGCCTTTCTTCGTGCGTCCGAGTTAGGCTGATGCTTATCGATGCAATCCACACTCAAGCCGTGGAACATGTAGAGCGGACCCATCCACTCCGAGTCACGTTTTGCCAAATAGTCATTGACCGTGACAACATGCACACCATTGCGCGTGAGGGCATTGAGGAACACAGGAAGGGTTGCCACGAGCGTCTTACCTTCACCCGTTGCCATTTCCGCAATCTTACCCTGATGCAGAACCACACCACCGAAGAGCTGAACATCATAGTGAATCATGTTCCAAACGGTATCGTTTCCGCCTGCCACCCAGTGATTATGCCAAATAGCCTTGTCGCCATCTATATCCACAAAATCATGAGTCATGGAGAGCTCCTTATCAAACTCCGTAGCAGTGACAACCACTTCCTCATTCTCAGTGAATCGGCGAGCAGTATCTTTCACAATCGCAAAAACCGTAGGCAGCACCTCATTGAGTCCCTTCTCGAAAATATCCAAGATTTCAGCATCAATCTTGTCGATTTCATCAAAAATAGGCTGACGCTGGTCGATTTCCGTTTCCTTGATTTTTGCATTGAGCTCATCAATCTTTGCTCTTTCGTCTTTCACAAGGCCCTGCAAATAAGCCTTGATTTCCTCTGTCTTGGCACGAAGTTCATCGTTCGACAGCTTTTGAATCTCTGGATACACGTTAAGCACCTTCTGCACAATAGGCTTAATCTCCTTCATATCGCGAGTAGCCTTATTGCCAAAGAGAGAACTTAGGAATCCATTTAATGAAAATGCCATAATATCTATTTTGTATTTAGTTTCTTAAAAATTCAATTTCTCTTTTCAATGTAAGTTCTTTCCTTTCTGCTTTCTCAGTAAGCTTCGGTTCCACCGAAGCCTCCCTCCAGCCCGCCGAAGCCTCCCTCCAGCCCGCCGAAGCCTCCCTCCAGCCACCGTTCCCTTCGGTTCTGCCGAAGGTCTTCTATCACCTTCTCCTCACCTCCGAAAGCGGCGAAGTATTGCATCCATTAGGAGCCCGAATCCGCATGAAGTGTGCCACCGTAGGAGCAATGCAATCGACCGTCACAGGCGTTGCGATTCTCTCAGCCTTCAGTTGGAATCCGAAGAAGATGATAGGAAATTCAAAGTAACTGTCCCTCACCTGTCTCGATTGCCCAATATCATCATTGGCAAGCGTCCATCCAGGATTCGCAAGAATCAGTATGTCGCCCGAGCACTTCGGATTAAACGAATTTCTGATTCTGCTGATGCCCGGAGTCCATGCTCCCTGCGTAAGGCGAGTAGATGTATAGACATCCCTCACTCCCGTGTATTGAAACAAGAAATCCTCACATGTTTCGAGCACCTCAGCCAAGTTCAGCTGCTTTTGCTCGATGAGCTTATGATTGAGATAGAATTGATTGTCATAAAACGATTCCACATACTGCCCCTGCCCATAAATCGCCATCAGGTACATATTCAGCAGCGCAGCACAGCGATTCAGATGCAGAGTGCCCGTCGGGATGCGATATTTCGACAAGTCGGCAGCCTCAGCATCCTCAAAGCCCGTGGAAGTGATGAAAAAAAGCGTGTTCTCGATGCCCACACTCTTGTCAATTTCCTTGAACAAGTTTGCCAAAGCCTCATCCAGCCGCACGTAAGTGTCCTGAATCTCCGTGGCAGAATCATTGAACGTCTTTCCATCGAAGGAGCCAGCGTAGTAGCAAAGCGAAAGAAAATCAGGCACATCGTCGCGTCCCATTCCCGCTTGCGTAATGACAAAGGAAGCCGTTTCAGTGATGAAATCATTGATGAGTCCCGAAGTCTTGAAACTGCGAAAACGTCTCTCACCAGTGAATCGGTGGTTGAAAGACGAACTCTTCTCACTTGCCAAATAATAATTATAGCTCGAAACGGCAGCACTCTTAGGCTTCCACAAAACCTGGTCGATTCCCGAAATAGACCTCGTAGTCAAATACTTGAACCACGAAGGCTGCTGCCCATAATAGCTCGTCCCAGCCCATCTGCCCGTATGCCCATCCAGCCAGATGGCAAAGTCCCCAGCATGACCCACAGAAAGCACCGAAGCCTCCCTGTTCGGAGCAATGCCATAGACAATTGCACGTCCGTTCGACGACAACTTCAGCTCATCCCCAATCGTCGAAACCAGCAGATTCTTCGGAGAAGCCGTTTCCTGCGTATCCACGCCACGCACCTTGAAATCCTCCACACACTGCACAGGACGCATCGACTGCCTGTCCATCCAGTCCTCGCCCACGATGCCATGATTATACGGCACAGTCCCCGTGAAAATCGAAGCAATCGCCGAAGCTCTGTCCACATCAGCCGAAGAATACTGCGCATTGCTGAAGACCACACCCTCGCGCATCAAGCGCTTGAAGCCGTCCTCCCCATAGAGCGGAGAAAAAGCGTCCATATAATCAGAGCGTAGCTGGTCTATCGTAAGACCAACCACGAGCCGAGGCACCGACGTCTGCGATTGAGCCGCAACCGAAGCAGCCAATACAGCAAGCAGCGTAGTGATGGTAGGACGTTTCATTTTCTTTTTCGTTATCGTTTTATTTTTAAGTCTGAGGTCAAAGGTCGAGGGTCAAAGGTTTTTCCATCCGATGGAATCGCTTCACGCTTCACGCTTCACGCTCCACGCTCCACTCTTCCCCCTCCCTCCCAGGGAGGGCAAGGGGAGGGTCTATTCAATACCTCCTCAGCACCCTCTCGATGGCAAAAGTCCTCAGACGCAATGCCGACCGCACGAGCAAAGTCAATACCAAAGGAAGCATGGCAGGATGCAACCACTGCAAAGGAAGCCAAAATAGCAGCAGCGTGAAAACAAGGGCTGACATATTGACCATTTCGCATGACAACTTCAGCGTCTTCTTCTTCATCAAGACCACAGGAATCATCCCAAGCACCAGCGGATTGAACGCCACAATGAGCCAGTTCGAACCCACAGCAGGATGCTCCGAGAAGAAGAACAAGAAAGCAATCAGGCATCCAGCCAGACCCTGCGCAGCCAAAAGCACAATGTCGAACCAGAGAGTAGCCTTCCTGCGGATGAAATCCACAACCGACAAGCACACAGCAATGCCCAGCACAATCCAGAAGAAAGCCGCAGGACGCAGCGGAAAATCAGCAATCGCCTGCAACTTCCCCGTAGGAGCAAGATGCCTTTCACCTTTCACGAAAGCCACCTCCGCACTGTCCGTAACAAGAACAGCATCCCTCAGCTCCATTTCATACACCGAAGGAATAAACATCTGCTCCATCTGCGAACGCTCAGCATCCACCTCCGAGCCCAGAATCATGTCAATCCCAAAGGCAGTCCACGGAGAACCCTCCGTGAAGCGATGCAGAATCTCGCGGAAACTCGTTCTCTCATACTCCCGTCCCCTGTCCTTATACCGCAGCTTCCTGTCGAGCAAAGCATCCTGGATAATGACGCGAGCACGAGTCGTGCAGTTATCATAAAGGAAATTATAGCGATACACACGGTTCTCAGGCATGTGGTTCACAACCAGCAAGTTATAGAGCAACCTCTTCTCCTCCTCCGTCAGATTCAGCTCCTGCTCATCCACACCTATCCCCTCCTTCGAATAGCGGAAAAAGAAATAGTCCGCAGGTTCAGCACCCAGCTCATAGTCCGTCTCGCCCTTCACAAACCTGAAGATGAAATTCTTCTGCTCATAATTGAACATGCCATAATTGAAAGCCACGTCAAAAGGCTTCTCACCCCCACCCTTCACACGGATGGCAGTATGTCCAAACAGCTTATACGCATCAGCACCAGGAGCACAAGTCAGCAGCGAAACAAACAGAGAATCACTCCGAGGTTCCGAAACCGCAGCATTCTCAGCAACTTCCCCACTCTGCCCATGAGCCCCATTCGAATAGCCCACAGGAGCATGTGCCTGCCCCCAAGCACAAACCAAAGACGCACAAGCCAATATGAAGAAAAACACTCGTTTCATACGCATAAGCACATAATACGTGGCAAAGGTACGAAATTTATCATAGATAATTGGCATAAGTTAAAAAAAAGACAACCAAAACAGCTATTATGCCATTTTGGCTGTCCCTTTTATGCTCATTTTCACATTGAAAACGATGTTTTACTCAATCGATATGATACATTGTTTATCCTCCGAAGTTGTCGAAGCGAATCATGTCGTCTTCTACTCCGAGGGAGTGGAGAAGGTCGAGGACGGTCTTTGCCATCATTGGAGGGCCGCAGAGGTAGTATTCCACGTCTTCTGGTGCCTCGTGCTGCTTGAGGTAGGTGTCGCCGAGTACGTTGGCGATGAAGCCTGGGTTGTAGCGCACGCCGAGGGCATCTGCCTTCTTGTCTGGGAAGTCGAGGGCGAGGTGGAAGTGGAAGTTAGGGTATTCCTTTTCGAGTTCGAGGAAGTCTTCCATGAAGAACACTTCGTCGATGCCGCGTGCTCCGTAGAAGTAGTGCATTTCGCGGTCGCGCGTGTGGAGTGTCTTGAGCATGTGCATGATTTGTGCGCGGAGTGGTGCCATACCTGCTCCTC
>DGSN01000061.1 GCA_002393575.1 Prevotellaceae bacterium UBA4361
AAGTGAAATCTCCAATGACCAGGTGACATAGTTTCACTTGGGATGTTTTTCGGCTCTTACCTTATATATTTATAGGATAGCAGCCCACCGAGAAAAATCACGGCTGGAATTGTGACGGAGAGTGGAAATGGGGGGAAAGAGATTTGAGTTCTTCAGGTGAAATTCATTCAGATAATATCTGTCTGTTTCTTCATCGTAAATCTTATTGTGATCTAACCACTCTGCGGATTACTATTCTTACATTCTTCAGTTTGAGTAGAGGCTGACCAAGATATGAAGAAATCTCGTATCCATTTGCCTTCATCCAATTAACTGCTTGATTTCTAATTTCGTTATCATAGGCGATAGTTACTTGTAGAGGTTGCTGTGCCGTGAATATGCCTGAAACATAGGTGGAGCTGTCTGGTTGTGTTGAGGTGATGCCGAGGATGAAGGGCACGAGGCTACCATTAAGGGAGCACTTGTCCGCTTCCTGATCAAAGCCGAGTTCTTTCCGTATTCCTTCTACTATCTTTGCCAAGTCGAGCAAAGCATCCGATAGACCGTTCTGGCAGATGGCATCCAGTTCTGTGGTCAAGTCCTGTTCCATCCCCATAATGTCGATACCCTTTTGTTTTCTCATGTATTCCACTTGAAAGCGGAATGATTCATTCTTTGCTCGTGTAGCCAATTGCGCCTTGCGCTTCTGATCTTTGTTCTTGCTCATGATTCTTTAAATTACATATAGTTAAGAGGAATAGCCCCCATATATGTATCTTTATACGAATGAAAAGGCACAAAAAACGGCGTTTTTGCTTGTTGATGTGCAAAAACGCCGCAGAAGATTATAGAAAAAATTACGCTATTTGCTATTTTTATCGTATAAAAATCGAACACTTAACCTACCTTATTACGACATCTATTCCTCCAATAGCTTCATGTGGGGTTGTAGTAAGAACCTTGTCTTTAAGTTCTTGAGAAATGGGGAGAGAGCGGAAGTCGGATTTTTCATCGCGATGGATGGGGATGATGGCAAAGCGCGGATTTACCTTTTCACAGACAGCAGCTAAAGCCTCTCTTGAAGCATGACCAGAAGTATGAAGGTACTCTATGTGCCAATCCTTACTGTGAACGAAATCATAGGTTCTTTGTTGAAAGGCTTTGTGCCCCTTCAGTACATACCCACGGAACTGCGAATAGATAAGGCACGTCTTTTCTGATTTCATTAACGGATACAGTTCGTCTATCATCTTGCACATCTGGTAGTTATTCCTTATTAACACCGTAACGCCATTGTGAGGGATACTCTTTTGTATTTCTTCCTTATGCTTATTGTAATATAGTTGACGACCAAAACGATAGCGCCAAGCTTTTGGGGCAGCACCTAATGTTCCACTAATAGTCTTCATTTGGGTCCACTGATAGCCATCAACAACAAAAGGCCTGCCTTTGAATTCCTTGTTGGCGTTGTAGAACGAAGAAATGCGGTCGGCATCCATAGAACTACACATCACAAAGACATTGTCGTATCTTTTCATCAGTTCAATAGCACTCTTCTTAAGTTCTTCTTCCGATTGCACCCTGCTGTCATCGCGGCTCAGCATAGTACCTTCTGTTATGAGAACATCTATCTTTCGACGAGCGATATATGTGGCGATTGTTGGCAACAGTCCCTTACCGCGATAGCCATGATCGCGGAAATCACCTGTATGCAGAATCCTGCGTCCATCACATTCCACCACAAACATATAAGCGTCAGCAGCAGAATGACTCACAAAATAAGGAGTAACTCGGACGTCACCAATTTCAATTGTTTCCTTTGCATCAAATTCGCGGAAACTCTCTATAGCATCAATACTTTCCTGCAATGTATCTTTCCGCTCTCCATTTGCACGATAGATCTGCTGCCTCTTTAGGACTAGCAACATCGCTTTGCTTGCTTTTCCGATATATTGAGGAATCCCAGCCTCCCTTACTATGGCTTCGAAACTCAAGTGGTCGCCATGAGGATGAGTATAGAACACAGCATTTACCCCTTCGAGGAGTTCATCCATCTTTTCCGGCCGGTCATAGATATCATCTGAAGGTTTATCGCCCTCAGGCAGGTTATGCCCAAGGTCGATAAGTATCTTTGTTCCTTTCTCAGACTTTATCTCTGTGATACAGCCCCCAATCTGGTTAATGCCACGATGAATGGTAATGGTCATAAGCGTGTTATTATGACAACTTGTTGCTCTTTATCAACGTTCCATCAGATTCGCATGTGTATGCCTCCATATCAGGAAGGAAGATGTCTCTAACGGATTTGAATCTATCACGTACTGTTTGTGAAAGTTTTTTATCCTCACCAACAATAACACACGTTCTTATTTTCTTCGATAATTTGTTTGGAAGAGATTTTCCTTCAGGAATATTGATGATACCCAAATTTATTTTTTGTTGTACCATCCTCATGATATTGGCAGATAAAAAGTCAATGTCTTCCTTCATAAGTTTTTTGAACTGCTCATAATAAAATCTCACTTGAATCGGTGATAAATACGTTTTTGGGGGGTCATTTTGTTTCAGTTCCATAATGATGATGTCGCCATCCCATGTCATTGCCAAAAAATCGAACTCTCCGTACTTTGAATGAATATCTTGGGGCAGGCTTCCATTATAGTCCCTCCTCAAATCCCTTATCAATGCCTCTATGTTAGATATGATGTCTTCGTTCCATGATGTTTTAGTGGCCTCATCTTTGAAACCAACGACCATTTCTTTATCAATGATAATGAAATCATCTTCAGTCTTTGTGCTAAAGGTGTATCTACGCCCGATAAGATTTTGATAAAAACCTTCCTTTTTCTCATTATCTGATTCGTAATATCGTTTTAAATTAGGAGCCTCTCTTATGTTGCTCAGATACTCTACAAAACTATCCTCTGTTGGATTTTCAAAAAAAAACGTTGGAGCGATTCTCTTATAAGCATCAGCAGCATCTATTTTATAGCTATTCCGACGAGATACAAAAGTTATGACTCTGCCAGTTCCTTTATATACAGAGAACCAAGACCGTCCTTGTCTGGGATCATGTCCTGTTTGAAAGTCGAGTTCTGGAATCTTCTTCACGAATTTGATGAGCCAAGGATAATCACCAAGAACTTTTGAAATGAATGAGTCATCCATCGTTCTGTCGTAATACGTGGTGAAATCTGTTTCTTTCATATTGTTCTATTTATAAAAGTTAAACAAATTGTTAATTTTCTTCTTCATCTCTTCTCTTAACTCTTCAGGTTCTAAAACTTTCACCTTATCTCCCATTGCAAGCAATTGGCTCGCCAATTCTGGCGTGATACATAGCCTGTAGGTGAACTCAGCAAATTCACCATACTTGGATTTACCTTCAGATTGGCTTTTGTGGAGCGGGGTAGAGCGAAGGTATTCTGCCTGAATGCCGTAGGCGCGGATTTTGACTTTTGTAATGGGTAAGTCTTTATTCACAAAGATGCCGACAACATTGGCAAAGTACTTCCTCGCATCGAAATCTTCAGGCAACTCAAAACTGGTCGAAAGGATTTTCAAGTCAAGAATGCGGTCGAGGGCGATGGTACGCAAAGCACGCCTTTCTTTTATATACCCAAGCAGATACCATCGACGATTGAAAACCTTCAAAGCGTATGGTTGGATATGAAACTCCTGCAGATTATATTCTTCTTGATCGTTTTCATATCGCTGGTAGTCAACCTGCAGTTCAACATTCTTCTGCATGGCTTCGATGATGTCATCAAGGAAAGATGTTCCTAATGGAATCTCTTCCAATAAGATTCTGTCCTTCATGCTATTGAAAGTCACAAACCCCTGAGGAATGCTATACTTGTGTAGCAGCCACTTAGCTACCTTCTGTTTGTCCAGCACCTCTGGGTTCTTGACATAATATACATTACCATGTGAACGGTCGCATATTATCTCCACACCGAACATCTCCTTAATTCCCTTTCTCTGCTCGTGGAAAGTTCGTAGTGGTATAGGTCGTCCGTCGCTGGCTGGACATTCCTCCCATAACATATTAATCTCATCGATTGTTAAGTGGGCTCTGGTCAGCAACGTGTCTAGGAGCCAAATGTATCTGAAATATGTTTTGCTAATCATTTATATTTAGAAGTATTATGATAACTTTCTCAGAACAGGACCGATTTCTCTTTTACATATTGGTATACTTCACGGAATCCTGGCTCCTGCCGTTTTTGTTAGATTATATTTCCTGTTGGCTGCTGGGGGCTTTGGTGATTTGTTGATTGAATTTGCTTTTTTTCACTATTATTATCAAGATTTTGCAATCCAGATTTTACAATAGAGTCATTTTTCATATTAGCATTCGTTAAAAAAACATAAAATTTCGGTTGACACTCGGTTGACAAAAACAAAAACGGGGATAACTAATGATGTGGTAATCAATTAGTTATCCCCAAAAGGTGTGTGCGCCTGACAGGACTCGAACCTGCACGTCGTGAAACACCAGATCCTAAGTCTGGCGCGTCTACCAATTTCGCCACAAGCGCATTTACGGATGCAAAGGTAGTGTTTTTCCATGAATTGAAAAAATCTTTTCAGAAAGAATTGTTTTTTAACGCTTCAAAACAAACACATCGAGCATTTGAACAAAACTTCATGGAGTGGTTTTCCATGCAAACGGAGAGGTTATCCGTGCAAACGGAAAGGCACTCCGTTTATACGGAAAAGCTTTCCATATAGTTTTGTTCCCAATTCTGGTAGGTTTGGTTGGGAGGAGAGGGAGGGTTCTGACGATGGGAAGGAGGGTTTGAATCGAAATGTTGACTCGGTGGAGAGGGGGGAATGCCTACGAGGAATAGGAAAAGTCCCTCGACAAAGAGGATTTTTCCCAATGTGGCAGTGGTGGAGTTGTTGTAATTTTGTAGCGACGAAAGACGGCGTGAACAAAACTGGTTTCATTCACTCTCTAAACACTGCTTGAACATGAAGAACTGGAAATCGACACTCTTAGCATTGGTTTGCACATTGTTGTGCGGCATGGCACAGGCTCAGTATCGTGGTTCATACAGGATGAATCCGAGGAATCCCTACGGAGGTGCTTACCCCGGACGCTTCAAGCAACGCCCTGAGCACGCTCGTTTCAGGAGGGGTTTCGATGTGGACAGTTGGAACCAGCTCAATTTCCAACTGAGGTTTGACAACATGAAGCTTGACCACGTGAACTTCAAGAATGCCAAGCTCACGACCATCTCTCTGGGCATCAACCACGGCACGCGCATTGCGTCCCTGGCTCCTATCTATCTTGAAGGGGGTGCTGCGCTGGAATACACGTGGGACAACACTCAATACCTGCGCAACTTCAAGAACTTCGCTTTGGTTGTGCCGCTCGGCATCGATTTCGTGATTCCAGTCGGCTACGTAGCTCTCATCCCTTACACGGGCTTCTACATGCGTCTGAACCTCGCTGGCGAGGAGCATGACAAGAGTCTTTATAACGACGAAAGCACCTACGGCGAGTGGAATCGTTTCCAGGCTGGTTGGCAAATCGGCAGCAAATTGCGCTTCAGCCCCAACTTCCACATAGGCATTGCCTACGCTCGCGACCTCAGTGCCTGGCACGAGGAACTGGGTGCCAAGCGTGGTGCGCTCATTGTTTCGACGGGGGTGGGATTCTAAACTGTTTATCTTGTAAAAAACTAAAAAAGGAAGCTCGTGGGCTTCCTTTTCTTTGTCGTGGGCTTCCTTTTTCTTTACTTGGCTACAGGACGAACATAAAGACCAAGTACACGATAATATCCTGCCAACTGGATAGAACCACTGTTTTTAAATGTCATGATTATTGCAAAATTATTATCTCTTGGGTGACAATTCCCTGTCCAATAGTATCCTCCCCCGCCGTTATCGTAAATGTAAGAACCATTAGCATAGCCTGAAGCTGGGAAGAAAATACTTTTTCCGTTTGGTCCTGTGAACTTGAGCCCATTGACTCCATCAATCTGAAGCCACTCTGTTTTGCAATTCCTTATGAGTTCATCAGCTTGCGTGTAAGAAGGCATCTGCCAGGAGGCACCCCACCTTTTATATGCCACGTCGTAATTGGTTCCGATGATGCTGGAGCCAATGTCCTGACATTGTTCCTCGTCTTGATTATCACAATATAGGTAAGTGGTTTCGTCGTAACTATATTTAGGTCTTATTTCACCCCAAGCAAAAGCATTACCAACTGACGATGGCAAAGTTGCACCCACATTGCAGCACGACCACAGGGTTCCTGATGGCAGGCCGAGGTCTATCTTATGAGGATGGTGAGCATCAGGGCAAGTAACATAAGCTCCAGACAAGATCATATTCACCGTCTTCACAACATCAGAAATGTCGATGTTTCCATCAGCATTGACATCGCAAGAAGTTTCGTCTCGAACGGGACGAATACTCCGGCCATAGGCGAGCGAACTGATCACACCCGTTATAAAATGATCAGAGTAAAAATAGATATTGTGAGCCTGACTCAAATTTCTATCATTCTGCACGGATGCCCAATAAGCAGCTGAAACACCAACGTCACTTGTGTCACTTTGCCAACGCCAACCAGCAGCAGGCAAGAAGATGCTGGCGCCATTGATTTTGCTTGTCAACTTTGCTCCTTTAACGCCATTGACTGTAGTCCATTCGTATGTGCAATTTTCATCAATTTCATCCCATGCAGTATTTGAAGGAGTCATCCATTTACCTCCCCATTTGGTATGTGCTACATCGTTAACAGATCCTCCTATGTAGCCTCCAAGGTCATGACAAGTTTCTTCTGTTCCATCACAATGTGAATAATTACTCCAATCGTAATAGCTCTTTTGCTTGGTTTCTCCCCATGCGTAATAGCCTCCGTAACTTTGAGGCGTTTTAGCATCCACGTTGCAGCATGACCACAAGATGCCAGATGGCAGACCGAGGTCGATGAGGTGAGGATGCTTGTTGTCGGGGCAAAGGCGATAAGAAGTGGGATTGCCTTCGAGCACTCTGTTCACGATTACTACTAAATCGGAAATATCAATGTTTCCATCGTGGTTGGCATCACCCCTCATAAAGGACTGAGCATTGGCTGAAACTGCCATGAAAGGCAGCAGAGCAAGGATTAATACGATTCGTTTCATGGCGTTGTTAGTTTAGAAAAGGGTAATTTATTTGTAGCAAAGATAATGAAAAGGCGTGTCACTGTGGGATTTGTTATGTTAACAAATATTAATTTCATGCATTTTCTTCCAAAAATTAGTAAAAACTGTCTATTAGCGAGCAAAAGTATCAATATACTTATTCTGTTTTGGAGAACAATAGGATAGAAAATAGTCCATTTTTTTTGTGGGTTGAGCGAAAAAGCGTAATTTTGCTTGGTGAAAGTATATTATTTAATGTAAACACTCAAAAACAAACACTTATGAAACATTTTAAGACATGGACATGGGCATTGGTGGCAATGGCCATGATGGTATGCGAAACAGCCTCGGCACAATACTATTCTCGACCAACTGGCAGTTCATCGAGTACGGTTCGCTATAATCACAACGACGAAACGCAGCTGAACATCGTGGAGGTGCAGTTCGCACTGGACCACTTCGGCAACGATGTGAAAAGCGTTGGTATGCAGACGCTCACTTATTCCTACATTCACGGCTTCGGCCTTTCGAGCAAGGCGCCGATGTTCTTGGAAGTGGGTGCTGGCATGGAGTATTCGTGGTGCGACAACAAGATTGGCACGATGCACAACTTGGCATTTAAGATTCCTGTGAGATTCTCGTATGATATTCCGACTGCCGGCAGCATCTCTTTCGTTCCTTACACGGGTCCGTTCATTCGCCTGAACCAGACTGGTGACTGGGACGATGACTTGATTAATGGTAGCATCTACAAGGGCAGCGACATGACGGACGAACACGGCAAGTTCAACCGCTTCCAGGTGGGCTGGCAGTTAGGTTGCCGCGTGCGCTTCACTCGTTCGTTCCATGCAGGACTCGAAGCCAACTTCGACATCAGCAAATGGAGCGGCAGAATAGATGGCAAACGCTGGAACGTGGGACTTGGCATCGGTTTGGATTTTTAGTAACAAATTTGGAATTAGGAATGAGACATGATTTGTGCTGAAGCATTCCTAATTCCTGATGATTTTAGGTGGGTTCTATTAATTATGTCGGATTGATTTTTGATTTTATTTGAATGGATTTTTGTCAGTTTTTGAGGGCGCATAGCGAGCTATGTAACCGAGAACCTTCAGCTCGGCGTAGCCAAAAGTGGCAAAAAGACTTCAAATAAAACAAAAAGCAACCGAAATGAACTCATCATTTATTTGTGGAAATCTAAAAACAGAATTAATAGAACACACCTTTAATAAGTCAAGAAAAAATGAAAAGAATACTATTCGCCTGCATCATGTTGCTGGGTGCCATGCAGATGTGGGCAACAGGTCAGGACGCTGACATCATCTACCTCTACGGAGAGAAATGGTGGTTGCTGTCGAGACCGTTGGACAATGTGCGCGATGTGAAAGCCCGCTTGGCATTGGCTCTGCCTGAGGCACGGAGAAAGACGACTGCCAATCCCGATGGCATCACTTGCATCTGGAGCGTGCAGGGCACACGCTTGCAATTAGACAGCGTGGCGGTGATTGTGGGCAACAACCTCCTCACCTACCCTGCCATTGGGCTGAAAGACCAATTCGAGAAATACTATCGGCAGAACCGCATAGATGCCAGTTGGGTGAATGGACAACTGAGGGCAGCTCGCGGGAAGCAACTCTATTACGAGCATACGGGCTACAACCGAAACTACACGAGCGAAATCTACATTACCTTCAAGCACGGCAAGATGAATGGCATGAAGACGTTCAACAACAGTGTGAGAACCGAGGGCTTCGACTTGACAAACGGCAAGGTGATGCAAGCTTTGCAGGACGGCATGAACGCCCAAGAGTTTTCGGAACTGAGAGGTGCTAGGGTGCTTGCCAAAGTGAGCGACATGGAGATTGACGACAAGGGACAGCTGACCGACTGCAAGGTAGCTATCACCATGCGGAAGAACGGCTACACGTCTGAACTCACGAAGCATCCGCTCGAAGAAAGAGTGAAAACGGCTCTGAAAAACCTGAGTCCGTGGAGAACGCTGAACATCAACGGTGCTGTGGTGATTCCGCACTCGGTGTTCTACTTCCCAATCACGGTGGATTAGCAACTGTTCTTAATACTAAACATCCTAACAATGAAGAAATCAATGATTCTCACCATGCTTCTCATGCTTTGCAGCATGGGAGCATTTGCACAGAACAAAGCAACTGCTGATGCTGCTTCTGACTCTGTGAAGATTTTTCTCGGCAACTTCACGAAGTTTGTCAGCCAAATTGAGGTGAACGATTCCACCACGGAGGAAGAGTACGAAGAACTCGACCTTCGCTACAAGAACTTCAACAAGCTCTACACCGGGAAATTCAAAAAACAGATGACGAACGAGCAGATTTCCACCTTCACCAAGTACAAAACACGCTACAAGATGAAGGTGCTGGACCACAAGCTGGAGAAGAAAACGGGACGACTCTCACAGAAGGCAGACACCATCGGACACAAGATGGGCGAGGGCTTGAAGAAAGCTGGCTCGGAAATCGGAGGATTCGTGAAAGGACTCTTCAGCAAGGACTAATTACGTATGCTTTTTCTTAAAAGGTCTAAGGTCAAAGGTCGAGGGTCAAAGGACTAAGGTCTAAGGTCTAAGGACTAAGGTCAAAGGTCGAGGGTCTAAGGTCTGAGGCTGCATTTGTTTTTTGGCCTTTGACCTTAGACCTTCGACTTTTGACAGTTGAAATTTTTTATTTAATTTCCATGACGATTCTAATTGTTATCCCCATCTTGATGCTGCTGATGTTTGAGCTGGGACTGACGCTCAAGCCAGCAGACTTCCAGATGATTCTCAAGCGCCCGAAGCCTGTGTTTGCAGGACTCATCGGGCAGCTTCTTTTTCTGCCCATCATCGCTTTCTGCCTCGGTTGGGCGTTCCATCTCAACCCTGTGTTCTTCATGGGTGTAGTGCTGATTGCCTGTTGCCCTGGCGGTAGTTCGTCGAATGTGTTTTCCATGCTTGCCAAAGGCGATGTGGCACTGAGCGTGAGTCTCACGGCTTGCAGCAGCATCATCACGCTTTTCACCATTCCCCTCGTGATGGGTGCAGCCACCCATCTCATTCCTGGCACGGAGGAAAGTGTGATTCATCTGCCTATCGGCAAACTCATCGTGCAAAACATCGTTCTGGCGCTGTTGCCCATCATCGTTGGCATGGGAATTCGTGCCAAATGGAAGAAAGCAGCACAGAAGATGAACAATGTGCTCAGCAAAATCGCCCTGCCTCTGCTGGTCCTGCTCGTCGTTGTGTTCTACGTTCAGAACAGTCATCAGATTCTTGATAATCTGGCAGAACTGGGCATCATCATCACGCTTCTCATTCTGCTGTCGATGGGTGGCGGTTACGGACTTTCTCGCGCAGCAAAGCTCACACGCAAGGAACAAAAGACACTCATCATCGAAATCGGTATGCAGAACGCAGCACAAAGCATCGCCATTGCCTCCAGCCCCTTTGTGTTCAACAACGAAACAATGGCAATTCCTGCCATCATCTATTCGCTGATGATGAACATCATCCTCATCAGCTATGTGCTGGTGGTGAAGAGGAAGGCTTGAGGTTTTTTAAGAAGGGCTAAGGAAACTTATGAGGACAAGGAAGACTATGGAGAGTAGGAAGACTAAGCCCCATCAAAAAAAAGACTGGCACCGAAGTGTCAGTCTTTCTTGATATTGTGTATTGTAAACTTATTCTGTTATTCCCTTGATTAGAATGCGTAGTAAACACCGAACTTGAGAGCGTTGCCATCAACATTGAAACCAACGTTAGAGTCCTTGTAGTCACCAAGCTTATACTGCTTGAAACCAAGACCACCGAGGCTTGCTACGAATGTAACCTTGTCAGAAGCAGCGAACTTAACACCTGGACGAACACCAATGCCCCAAGTAGTTGCATTGTCCTTAGACTTAGCAATGAGACCATTATCATCCAAACCCAAGTTAGTAGTACCTACGCTGAAACCGAAGTCAAGGAAGAAACCAACCTTACCAGTTGTGTAGTATGTGTAACGAGCGTATGGGTTGATAGAGAAAGTGTTCATTGTGTCACCATCCTTCACAGAAATCAAAGACTCGTTGAGAGCGAGAGCGATGTCCCATTTGTCACTGAGAGAGTAACCAATTTCAGGAGCGATAGTGAAAGTAGTGTTAGAAGCATCACCACCATGCTTTACTGATTCCTTTTCGTAGTTGAAACCGAGGCTACCGCCTAACCATACCTGTGCGTTAGCACTGAGAGATGCAACTGCTACGAGAGCTGTAAGAATAATCTTTTTCATAATTCTAATTGTTTTTTAATAGTTAAACAATCCTTTTTACTTTACTAACTTTACTTTACTTTTTGTTATCCTTTTCGGAACAATTTTGTTGTCCTTGTTTCCGAATTGCGCTGCAAAGGTATAGAGTTTTTTCATTGGTTGTACTCGAAACACGCAAAAATTTTAGAAAAAAATCACTTTTTGCATAAAATTCCTTGAAAAAGCCCCTTTTTCCTGCACAGACCATTAAAGATTGTGCAAGAAAAAGGGGCGACTTTTGCAATTTTCATGCTTTACAACATATTGTGTTCGCACACGCTAAATTTTCGTGCCTTATCGCAATAATTTCCGTGCTGCTTCAATCAAACTGTCTTTTTGTTTCAAAACATCTTCAGAACTGAGCGAAACTTCCACATCGGGGGCTATGCCAAACTCGGTATGTTGCTTCTGAGCGTCGTAATACACCACCGCCGAGTAGCGGACACTCCATCCGTTGGGCAGTTCCAAAGTGAACGGCATACCGCTTCCACCTCCCGTGCTGTCACCAAGTACCGTGACCTGCGGACAGAGCTTCATGCACTTCACAAAGTCGTTCGTCGCACTGAAGCACTGACGATTCGTGAGCACCACGGCTGGCTTTTGCCAACGGATGCCATCGCTGGGCTCCAGATACTCGGGTTCGAGCGAGGAGAAATCGCCATGCCCCTTGCCTGTCTTGTGGCACACATAACCCGTGAGCAGTTTCTCGTTGGTGAAACGTGCAGCCAGGCGATGGGCAGCCGTGAGTTGTCCTCCACCATTGTTGCGCACATCCACAATCATGCCCGAGCACGACTTCAGCTGGTCGAACATCATGGAGAGATTGCCATCGCCAATACCATTCTCAAACGACTCGCAGCGCACGTATGCCACGTTGTCGTCAAGAATCCTGTATTGCAACCCCGATGCAATCTGATAGTCGTTTCCCTTGCCCAAGTATTTCTCAATGAGCTCAGCATTGTAGTTCTTCGGATAGTCCTCGTAGTAGCTCCAATTCCGTCCGAAATCGAAAGCCGCACCGAGGTTCACGTGCCCGTCCTTCAGTTCGCCGAGCATTTGGCAAAGCACTTCGAACAGCTGCAAGTTGTCCATCTTGTCATTCACCTTTGCTGCATAGCGTGAGTGGACTTCGTTCCAATCCACCCCCAAGCGTTGCTGCTTGTAGTCGAAGAAGCAGTAATGCTCGTCCATGATTCGCCACAGGGCTTCGAAGTTGTCGCTTGGCGTGTTCTTATTGGGATAGTCCTCGCCGACACAAGAACTCAGAACAAAGAGCATGAGTATGACATAGAACCCGTATTTCATAATTTTCTGAAGCTTTGAGTGAAACCAATCATCACACAGTGAGAATAGGAATGGTAGTTGATTTTGTTGAAAGTGGATTGCATGAATTCGCCTGCATAGCCCACACGCAGGGCGGTGCGCGAACGGCGCGAAAGAGGCACGTCGAGTGTGAGCAGATGGCGCATGGACGGCATATTCACAAAGTTGGCGAACACAGCATTGCGGTCGTAATTGCCAAGCGAGAACGCTTCGTAGTACGATTGCCCATAATTAGGAGAGAACGCCACACCCACAAAAGGTATCGTCAACTGATAGCGCAATGCAAACGGATGGTGGAAAAGGCGGAAGCGATAAGAGCAAGCCGCACTGAGGTCGAGCATCAAGTCCAGCTTTGCCTGAGCGGGATTGTTGCCATTGCGCTCATTATAGACAGCTCCCAAATAGCCAGACAGCATCGGGCCGACTGCCAACGAGAAGCGCTGCGGACGTGTCGATGTCCAGCCATCCGAAACCGAGCCAACAGGTTTCTGAGGAGTCAAACGATAGAGCCAGCCCAATCCGTAGCGGACTCCCCCAGCCCATCCATGCACATTCCCAGCCCTACTGTCCAGATAAGCACCATGCAGGTCGAGCAAGGTTTGGAAGGTGACACGCGGTTCAGAACCCTTTGACGAGGACGAAAACTGGTTTCCATCAGAATGCTCGTTTCCGTTTTCTTTCCAGAACATTCGTGTGAGTCGATGAGTCTCGCGCATGAGTCGCAGTTCTCCTCCTTTATATATATAAGGAGAGAGATAAGAGTCGAGCACATTGGAGAAACCGCCACCCACCAACCAAGTATGCTCTCTCACCCCCAGTTCACTGACCGACGAAGACTTTGCATCGTACTGGTCCGTTCCCTGAGCAAAAGCACAAATAAAGGCTGACAGCAACCACCACGTTGCCATCAGCCTTTTCCTTTTGAATATGTCTGCCATTGTTTTCGTCATCGCTATTGTTTAGGAACTTTTCAGCGAATAATACTAAGGAGTGCCCTATCGGGCAGAACCTTTAGCTCGGCGTAGCCAAATCCAACAAATCTATTCAAAATCTGTCAAATCTTTAATTTTTTTTCCATAAGGATTTGATTGATTTGTTAAGATTTGAAAGATTTCTCGCCGTAGGCGACTCAAAAAAGATGATTCGTTGAATAGTTACATTGTTTAGCAGTCAACAAATTTCCACAAATTTTCTCAAAATGATAATCACTCTTTATTTGTGCTCCATTTGTGTTCATTTGTTGACTCATTCTTCAGTTTAAAACAGCCTCAGCTGTCCAGTGAGTTCGTCACGGATTTCATCGTCCGACTTCTCGTCGCCACCATCATTTCCTCCGTCGTCGCCACCATCGTCATCTCCACCATCACCGCCGTCGTCATCTTCCTCGTCTGGTTCAGGGAAACGAGTTGGCTCCAATTCCTTCACCTCGTCGAGCGCATACGTCGTGAGACGCTTGCCCTTCGCCTTGAAACCCTTCACGGCAATGAATTCCTCCGCATCCAACTCCTGCGGACCACGGAACGTGTCAGGTTCGGCAAAGCTCAGTTCGAGGCGAGGATAAGGCGTGTCGGTCAGCAAGATGAGCTTCGACTTAGGGTTTTCGCCTACGAAACTCTGCCGTTTGTTCGACTCGTCGAGCAAGAAACGCTTGATGTAAGGCAGATTGTCATTGTCGGCATCGTAGAGCACCGCCGTCCACACCTTGCGAGGGTTGTATTTCTCAATGCGCAGGATGTTCTGCTCATAGTGGTTGTTCAGGTCGAAATTCGTGAAATAGTATTCGCCCGTTGTCAGCACCACGAGAATCTTCTCATCGTTCTGGAACTCGCCGAGGAAGCGTCCGTGCTCGTCGTAGTTGATGCGTTGCACGTCGGGGTCGTACCACACCTTTCGTCCGCCGAGCGTAGAACCGCCGTGCGACTTCAGCTGGATGCGGAACACATCGTGCTTCGTGAGCAGATTGCCACGCGAGGCGCGTCCCTTGATGGCAATGTCGCTGAAATCCTTCTCGAACGTCAGTCGGCGCACCTTGTCATTCGGCTTCAGCGTCACCTTCACCACCTCCGCCTCACCGTTAGAGTTGGCAGTGAAATAGCTGATGCGCGACTTCGGCGTTCCCATCGTCACGTCATATTCCCTGTCGCGCGTCATCGAAGTCACGTTGAACCGCTTGATGTAGCTCACACCCGTAGCACCATCCTTGTAGCACACATTGTAAATCGTGCGCTTGTCGTTCTTCTTGAACACATCCACATGGATGATTTCCGCCTTGCGATGGTCGCGCTTGCATCGTTCGTTCTCACCCACAAACACCTTCTCCGCCACCTTGATAATCTTGTACGTACCGTCGCGGTAGAAGATGATGATGTCGTCGATGTCCGAACAATTCGTCACAAACTCGTCCTTCTTCAGTCCCGTGCCAATGAAACCCTCAGCGCGGTTGATGTAGAGTTTCTGATTAGCCTCAGCCACCTTCGCCGCCTCAATCGTGTCGAACGAACGAATTTCCGTGAGGCGAGGATGGTCGACACCATATTTCTTCTTCAAGTAGCGGAACCACTCGGCAGTCACCTCCACCAGGTTGGCAAGTCGGCGTTCCAGCTCCTCAATTTCGTCTTTCAGTCGGGCGATGAGTTCGTCAGCCTTGTCCTTGTTGAACTTTAGGATGCGCGCCATCTTGATTTCCATGAGTCGGAGAATATCATCCTTCGTCACCTCACGGATGAACATCGGATAGAACGGCGTCAGTCGCTCGTCGATGTACTCGCAGGCAGCATCCATCGTCTTGGCATTTTCAAATTCCTTCGCCTTATAGATGCGCTCCTCGATGAAAATCTTTTCCAGCGAAGCGAAATGCAACTGTTCGAGCAGTTCGCCACGGCGGATTTCCAGTTCGAGCTTAATCAGACTCTTCGTGTTATCCACCGAGCGCTTCAGCACATCGCTCACCGTCAAGAACTGCGGTTTCTTCTCATCAATCACACAGCAGTTCGGCGAGAGGTTGATTTCGCAGTCCGTGAAGGCATAGAGCGCGTCAATCGTCTTGTCCGACGACACGCCAGGCATCAAGTGAATCAGGATTTCCACACCAGCAGCCGTCAGGTCCTCCACCTTGCGCACCTTGATTTTACCCTTCTCCGCAGCCTTCAGGATGGAGTCGATGAACGGACTCGGATGCTGAGGCGAACCCGTCGTCTTGCTAAACGGAATCTCCGTGATGGCAAGCGTCTTGTTGTCGCGCTTCTCAATCTTCGCACGCACACGCACCACCCCACCACGCTGACCGTCGTTGTACTTGCTCACGTCGATGCTTCCACCCGTCGGGAAGTCAGGATAGAGCTGGAACGGCTCGTTGTAGAGATAATTCACCGCAGCATCACAGATTTCATTAAAGTTATGAGGGAGAATCTTGCACGAAAGACCCACGGCAATGCCTTCAGCACCCTGCGCCAACAGCAGCGGGAACTTCACAGGCAAGGCGATAGGCTCCTTATTGCGTCCGTCGTAACTCAGTTTCCATTCCGTCGTCTTCGGATTGAAAACCACGTCGAGCGCGAACTTCGAAAGACGAGCCTCGATGTATCGACCCGCAGCTGCATCGTCACCCGTCAGGATATTGCCCCAGTTGCCCTGGCAGTCAATCAGCAGTTCTTTCTGCCCCAACTGCACCAGCGCATCCTTGATACTCGCATCACCATGCGGATGATACTGCATCGTGCTACCCACGATGTTCGCCACCTTATTATATCTGCCATCGTCCATCTGCTTCATCGCATGGAGGATACGTCGCTGCACAGGCTTGAATCCGTCCATGATATGAGGCACGGCACGCTCCAGAATCACGTATGAAGCATAGTCCAGAAACCAGTTCTGGTACATCCCACTCAGATGGTGCGTAATGCCATCCTTGTTTTTCGTTGGGTCATAGTCCGACTTCGGCGGCATCTTACCACCGCCCTCCACTGTGTCTGGCGCATCAACGCCAAAGTCATCCTTCTCGTTATCGTCTTCCTTCATTGATTATCATCTTCGAGCCAGCAAATTGGCCCATTTATTTACATTTGCCGACAAAGATAGTGTTTTTTTTTCACAAAAACTTGATTTTACGCCAGCAATTTCTTACTTTTGCACTCACTTCACTCAGAAGCGTTCAACGAATGCCAAAGTGAGGTTTTCATAAAAAAGACGTTTCCGCAACGTTATTTTTCAAGCTTTTAAATCTCGCAAATTTAGACCCATTGAGAAAATTAATTGTTAGGAAATGTCCATGGTATAGCGTAATAGCATACCACTTCATGCTTCACACACATCCTTTCCCCCGAAAGGCATGTGTGTATGCATGGAGTTAGTATGCGTATTTGCATACAGCAGACGTGGGCAAAACCTAAACGATAATCTTTCAATGGAGGCAATGCGAGAGCCTAAAAGCTTAGATTATGACAATGGTGTCCCCCACGTCTTTCCTTTAGGACTCGGCTCAAGAAGGGGGAGAAGAGCCACAATTCTAAGCCATCTCGCTATGCACTTAGGCAACATGATTCGTGAAGAAATGAAACGGCAGGGCAGAACTACCGTCTGGTTGGCACGTGAACTCAGTTGCGACCGCACCAACATCTATCGTATCTACGAAAAACCATCCATCGACATCTCCCTTCTCATGCGCATATCCCACATCCTCCATGTCAACTACTTTGAAATCCTGTCGAAAGAGTACGACAAGATTCTCAAGAAAAAATAACAACACACACAGATATGATATGTCACGCAGAACCCCATGTTCTACGTGACATTTTTTATATCTGCCAACCAATCGCACAAAACGACTCATCCCGGCTCAGAATCATCAGATAAACCAGTGCAATCCGTGATTCTTAATAACACATAGACTTCGTCTTGATTATCCCGATTGAACTGATTAAAATGATTATCTTTCTATTTGATAATCAGAGAAATCCGTTTAATCCCTTTAATCCAGCACGGCAGTGCGATGTTTTTAATAATAATCTGATGAATCCCCATGCCAACGAACGTTCATTTTGTTTCCACCGAACCTTCAATCCCCAGTCAACGAACGTTCGTCATCCCCCAGTCGAAGGTTCATACCTCTTTCCTCTCATTTATTCTACGGAGGATAGGAGTTTAGGAGTTTTTTAAACCTAACGATAACCATAACCATAACAGTCACCAGAATGGAATGTTTAAAGTTAAGGTTATGGTTAAAGTTAATAATTATTTCCTGCTCATTCGTGTCAATTGGTTGACCCATAAAGAAAATTTAGTACATTTTGCCAATTTGGCTACGCCGAGCTAAAGGTTCTTTAGGAGATTTATTTCGTGTTCATTTGTGTCAATTTGTTGACTCTTATCCTATACTCCAATACTCCGTAGAAATTTTATTACGTGCTCATTTGTGTCAATTTGTTGACTCTTATCCTATACTCCAATACTCCGTAGAAATTATATTACGTGCTCATTTGTGTCAATTTGTTGACTAACAAACACTGACAGCCTGTAGTTCCTTACCTATTTGGGCAATCTCCTCCAGGATTTGCCGTTCACGCTCCTTCGATGGCTTCTTCGTGCCATTGATGTACTGAGCCATCAGACTCTGATTGATACCCAATCTGCGGCTGACAGCAGAAGCGTTCAGCTCAGGATGAGAGAGGAAAACAAGAGAAATGCCTGTTGGCTCAGGGTCGTCATACTCAAAACTCTCAAACGACACATCCTCGTCAAGCTGATACCAATGGATGCCCTCATCGTCCATCTCGTAGTCGGCACGTTCCTCAACAGAAGCATTGCGCAGACGACGATAGTAGAGCAAAGACTGCCACAGCGTCCTACCGTCATCCGTCAGACCATAAATGCGGTCACCATCAAACCAAATCTTAGAAATCTTCATTTGTCACGTTCCTTCCAAAATATTCGTTCCACTTTTCAATAGCGAGTTCCTTGTTTTCTTCCAGCACCATTTCAGCAGCTTTGATGTCTTTCGGCTTCAATCCTTCGTTCTTCACCAGCACAATACCTTCAGGCAATATCTCAAACTTAGCCCTTCCATCAGCACCTTTCACATGCACATGAATTGGTTCATGCTCACGGGAATAGAAGAAAAACCTCATACCAAACATTCTTAGTATTTCGGGCATAATCTTTAGTTTATTAAATGTTACACCGCAAATGTAGGTAATTATTTTATTACCAACAAATTTCTTACACCTTTTCTCCACAAAACATTAAATATTCATTTATTCTACGGAGGATAGGAGTTTAGGAGTTTTTTAAACCATAACGATAACCATAACCATAACAGTCACCAGAATGGAATGTTTAAAGTTAAGGTTATGGTTAAGGTTAATAATTATTTCATGCTCATTCGTGTAAATTTGTTGACCCATAAAGAAAATTTAGTACATTTTGCCAATTTGGCTACGCCGAGCTAAAGGTTCTTTAGGAGATTTATTTCGTGCTCATTTGTGTCAATTTGTTGACCCTAAAATTTTCGAATAATTCGCGGATAATTGGCTACGCCGAGCTAAAGGTTCACGTGCATTCGCGTTTGAAATAAAGAAAAACATAAATGACAGTAAATTTTTCATGAATTATTTCGTGTTCATTCGTGTCAATTTGTTGACTCTTCTCCTATACTCCAATTCTCCGTAGAAAATTATATTTCGTGTTCATTTGTGTCAATTTGTTGACTCTTCTCCAACACTCCAATCCTCCGTAGAATTTTTATTTCGTGTTCATTTGTGTCAATTTGTTGACTCCAAAGAGCTGATTAGCGATGATTTGTTGACGGAGTTTCGGGCTTGTCTGTTGCGGATGATGCAACATGTAGAAACACTCGCTACACACATGCAACCATTCGCGCCTAAAAAAGACGTAATTTTGCAAAGATTTTTAGCTTGTGCATACGCACACGAGGGGTGGAATGTAAAAAAGTGTTGTGTTGGAGAGTGTGCCACAGCGCAGAATGAGACAGATCATCGGTCTTTCAAAGACAATTGAGACACCAATATATTCATTGGAGAATTCAGAAAAACTGCTGCCATGAAAAAGCAGTAGTAATATGGTTTTAAAAATAGCAATGGATGAGCTGGAAGCGACTCATGCGGCTGGCGCATCCAACGAATGGGGTTCGATGCGAATCGCGCCCCCTTTGAATCGAAAAAACCTCACGTTGATTAAAATTCGTACTTACATGAGAGAATGGAACCACAACGCTGAGATTCACGGAGATAAACGAATTTGATATAACATATTTTTTAATTTTAAAACTATTTAAAAATGAAAAAACTATTTACACTTTTGTTAGGTTTAAGTGCATCCTTAGGAGCCTTAGCCTACGTTAATCCAGATGGATTTAGTGGTGTTTCTTTCAAAGATATTGGAAGTGATACACAGTTGATTGAAATGAGTTCGCCAAATGCTCTTTCCGCATGGGCTACAGATGCAACTGAGCTTGGTTATATGGGACAGACCAACAGAACAAAACTGGTGATTACTGGTCCTATGAGTGCAAGTGACTTTACTGCTCTCTCTGGTGATGCTTGGAAGAGTTTTACCACTGTTGACCTCAGTAAGGTGACTGTGACAGACCCTTCTTATATCAGCAACATGAATTTGACGAATGCTCAGACTGTTGTTCTTCCAAGTGGTCTGACTAAGGAGCAGGTTGCAAGCCTTAAGGATGAAGCTAAGAATGTGGTTGCTGGAATCACAGGAGAAACTCTTGAACAAGTAATTCCTCACTATTTTTTTGAAGTGAATGGTAAGAGTTTTGAATATACAGGTGCTGTGGAAGAAGGTCAGACAAGTGTCACTCTTACTGACTATCCTTTGATGGCAAACTTGACGTTAGTTGAAGACTATCCTATGTATAAGTACTCTTATGCAGAAAGCGACCGTGAATATACCATTACAGAAACTGAATATACTAGTCACATGGTAGCAGAGTGGGCTAGTGGTGTTTATTATACCGATTTTTATTCTCCATCAGAACTTGAGGTTAAGCTAACTCAAGATGGTGAAAAAACCTCCTGGCTTTATAATGGTTCTGACGTTGGTGATACTAATCCTAATATAGCTGATAATGTAAGTTATGATGAAGTAACTGGCAAATATACTTTAACCGCTTGGGTTTGGACTAGTAATTTTGGTAACTTACAGACAGGTTGGGAAGTAACTCGCGTTTCTTCTCCTAAATATACTTATAATTGGTTAGATAATAATGGTAATACTTTAACTTTGGATTTTACAGGTAATAGTTACGAAATTGATGGTTCTCCTTATGGCAAAGTATCTTATAGTTCAAATTTATTTAAAATACGACCTACTTCTGTTTATAAATACACCTATACTGATATAAACGGTGAAACTCAGACAGCTGAATTTTCTGCTCCTACAGAACAGATTCAAGCAGGTTCTTATTCTGGTATAGTTGGCTTGACAAATATCCCAGAGACTCAAACTGAATTTGTCGTTGACGGTATGGCTGCATACGTCAAAACTGCTGGAACATTATCAAGCGTTGCTTCCACTATCTATGATTCAAGCGTTAAAACTCAGTATCGTGGAGCTAAGAACATCACGATTATGGGTAACATCAATAACAGTGACTTGACAGAACTGAGTGAAACAAACTTTGGCAGTGTTGAATATCTCAGCATGAAGGATGCTGTGCTTGATGGTAACATCACGGTTACAACCACTATTACTGAGAATGGTCAAGAAAAGACAGTAGTTGTACCAGCCTTTAATATTAAAGGTACAGCTGCCATTATTCTTCCAGCAATCAAGGATGGAACAAGCACTCGTAATGTAAGTAAGATGGAATTAGGTGCTATCCAAGCACAAGGTGGATGGACTCCTGTATATCATTGTCTTTCCTATTTTGACAAGGATGATGCTACCAAGATGTACATCTATGCTTTCGATGCTGCTGTTGCAAAATTAGGTGATGCAGTAAGCAATAATACAGCTATCACATTCATCCCTATGTATAACACGGACGGTGAATTTGCTCAGTTCATGGGTTATCAGCACAACTCTATTGAAGCCTTTGAACCATTCCGCCAGGCATTGGGTGAACTGCCAGCTATTAGCATGGATCTCTCCATCGTAAATCAGTGGATGAATCCTGACTTTACCCATCTTGATGCTAATACTCATTACCTTACAGTTTATGGAAATGTCAACGGAAGTTATAAACCTCAGTATGACTTTACAGGTCTTTCAGAAGAAAGTGTTTTTGATTATCCATCAACTGTTTGGGTTGTTTCCGCTTACAGAGTAGATGAGGCTGATGCTTTTGTGCTTGATGAGAACGGAAATAAAGTACAACGTGTTGACATAGATGGTAACCTTGTATTTGAAGAAGACGGCGTGACTCCTAAGTGGCAGCGTACAGGTGGTGCAACGAAAATTCACTATGCTGGCAAATTCTTGGAAGCTACAGAGCCAACCAATCTTATATATGTTCGCGACCGTAGTGCTGTAACAGGTGCAGACGATGTGACAAGTCTCTTGGATGGTGCAAAGAATTATTTCACCAACGAACAGTTGTATGCAACCCGTCAGATTTTCATTGGTTCTTATAATAACAATGAAATCGCTGAAATCGACAACGACATTCATGGCAATGTGTTCGACTTCATGACCGGTACAAACTTCACTACAGTAACAGTAGGCGAGGGTGATGCAGCCAAGACCTTAGACTGCATTGTGAACCTCGACAACGACAATGTGAAGTACATTCTTCTTCCAGACAACCATGAAGCAGATATCAATGCAACAAGTACTGACAACTGCTCTTTCTCTAATTGTTCTGAACTTCTCTGTGTAGGTGCATATAACACTACTACCAACACTCTCACCACTTGGTCTTCCGCACCAGGCAATGTGTATGCTGTTACATCTAAGATTCGTCCACAGAAAACAGATCGTGGCACAGGCTTGGTTTGTGCTTCTTTGAACAATGTTGTGATGTCGGGTAAGCTGAACCTTGCTGATATTTCGGCAGGGACAGGAAATGGTCTTGACCATGGTCTTGAAGGTGCGGTCGTAAAGAATGCTGATTTGAGCAAGGCATACTTCCCTAATCAGGAAGATATGGTTTTCTGTCCTCAGTATTCTGATGGCGGTGCTTCTTGGGATAAAAACATTGAGACCCTCCTCCTCCCAACCGATCCACGTCAGACATTGATTCCTGCACATAGCCTACATGGTTCTGCTAATCTTAATGAACTTTGCGTTCCATACAACTATGAGACAATTGGAGAGGATGCATTCGGCTTAATGGGAGCAAAGATCATCACAACTACTGATGCAGATGGAAACCTCATTATTGCTGGACGACAGTATAAAGAAACAGATGCAGAGGGCAATTTAATTGACATTGATGGAGAGATTATTCCTAACAAGGGATTAAATACATTCTCATTATCCAGCAACCTGAAATCCATTGGAACAATGGCTTTCTGGACAGGAAACAAGGGCCTGCGAGATGTCTATGTTTTGGCAACAACAGCTCCAAGATGTGCAGCAGATGCATTCAATTCTGAAAACTACTGTGGTAATATCGGTTTCGAAGGTAACTTCAAGCACCCAATCACTCGCGACAACTATCACAATGGCGATGATATTTGGTACACAATTCTCCACTTCCCTTCTGACATTAATGTAAACGAAGCAAAGAAGTACACAGACATCACCCGCGATTACTCTCTCATCGATGAAACTTCAGCATTCGATGGAAAGGGTCAGTTGAAGCATTGGCCAAACCACAGTGAGATTAGCCGTGCTTACGACCAGGCTTTGTCTGGTGTGATTTGGAACGATTGGCCATATATGACTGAGGCTGACTATCAAATCACTTTGGGTGCTCTGCCAGCTGTTTTGGAAGCAAAGGGTTATACTGAGGAAGAGGCAAAAGCCTATGTTGATCATTACAGAAAACTTGGTTATGAAGGTAGCAAGTACGAGCTCCGCGTAACAGACGGTGGTAATGAGGACGGTATCGGTACTATACCTGATGGTACAATCACTGCAACTTACTACAAGGAACTTCAGGAAGGTGTTACCCCACAGACTTGCGATTTCTACGACTATATTGGCTGGCACCAGTTTGTGCTGACGGACTATTATCGCTACGAAGAAATTGAAGTAGATGATACACCTAAGAACTACACGAAGCTTGACTACTATACTTTGTGCTTCCCTTACGACTTGACTCGTCAAGAAGTGATTGACCTTATTGGTGCTCCTAACAAAAATGGCAATACTTTGAATGGACAAGCTCTCACAGAAGATGCATTCCCAGAGGTTTACACTCTGAAGTCTGTCATCCGCAATCAGCAAACCCAACATATTGACTTGGGCTTCAGCAAGGAACTGATGGCAATCGCGAAGACCGGTAAGGAAATCACAGTGACTAATAAAGGATGGGATTACAACAACAATCTGACGACTAACAACAAGAAAGCTGGTAATGACAAGGCTATCTTCCTCAAGGGTGGTTATCCATACTTAGTGAGACCAATCGTGCCAGAAGGTACATCCTTCTCTAACCTTGCAGAATACATGATGTCAATTTCCGATTTGACTGCTGATGACCTTGGCTATCAGAAAGTAACATCTGGTGGTGCCTACATCTCAGTTCCATACAGTTCACAGGGTGTTATTTCAACGGATGAGAATGGTGATCAGTTGAAATGGACAGATGAAGATGGTAACAAACAATATTACTATTACTTCTTCCAGGGAACTTACGAGAATGAGGATCTTCCAAAATATGCTTACTATCTTGGTCAGAAGAATGGAAAGAGATCTTTCTTCTACGATACAACAGGCACTCGCAAGTGGAACCGCTTCTCAGCCATCATTGGTGGTAGGTGCCCAACAGATAATGCTATTACTTATATCGGCTTTGACCATGGTACTTCTTCAAAAACAGTTTCAACTGTTACCATCCTCATGCGCAATGCTGACGACTCATTCAATCCTGCAAACAACGATGTGAAGGTGAACTTCACATTCGAGGGTGAAGATGGCTTCGACGAGACAGTAGCTATCGAGAGCATTAATGGCGAGGCAGTGAATAGCGCAGTTGAAGGTGATGTTTACACTGTAACTGGTCAGTTCGTTGGCAAGTCTGTGAATGGTCTTTCTAAGGGCCTCTACATTGTGAACGGTAAGAAGGTGATGGTGAAGTAATCAAATTGTTTCATAAAAACTAAAAAATATTCAGAAACATGATTAAGAAAAATTATGTCTTTCCTCAGACAGTAGTCAACAAGCAATTTGTGATTGCCCAATGCCTTTGCGTCAGTGGAGAAGGTAGAGATATATCTTACGAAGGTGGAAATGATGGTCCAGGCATGGGCGAAGGTGGAGGCGACGGCGAAGGAAACTTCACAAAGAAGCGCGATGGCAACGACTATGGCAACATCTGGTAATTGATATCAGAGGAACAAAAGACAATAGCAGCAAGGAGCGGGTGACAATATCTGTCAGTCGCTCCTTTCATTCCATTCACAATTGTATCATCCTTTATTCTATTCTGACTTATGAAACATGCCATCTATTCAGTTTTATTCATTCTGCTATCACTTTGCCATTGTAAGGATGCGTATGCCTATGACCTGGCAGTGAAGAACACGGACGGAAAAACCATCTACTATAATTATACAGCGGATAAAAAAAATTTGAAGGTATGCTATTACAATCAGACAAATGCTGTTGATAACGTGAGAGGCACAGCATACGCTGGCAGCATAGTCATTCCCGAGGAGGTGAGCTACAAATCCGTCTCCTACCCTGTTGTTGCCATCGAGGAGGATGCTTTCACGTTTTGCGAAGGAATCACACAGGTGGTGTTACCCTCTTCGGTGAAGTCCATTGAGGAATATGCTTTCTTTGAATGTACTGGCCTAAGCTCCATCGCTCTGCCTGAAGGTCTCGAAAGTATCGGCAATTCTGCTTTCTATCGCTGCCTGGCTTTGGAAGAAATACATCTCCCTGCATCACTCAATAAGGTAGGAGCAACAGCCTTTTCTCTCTGCAAGAACCTCACAAGGTTGACCGTAGCAGAGGAAAACACCACCTTTGACACACGCGAGGATTGCAATGCACTCATTGAGACTGCAACAAATACTTTGCTGATAGGACTCAAAACAAGCTCAATTCCAGCTTCTGTTACTGCCATTGGTGACTATGCGTTCCAGAATGTCGATATCACTTCGATTGATGTTCCTGCCAATGTGAAATCAATTGGAAACTATGCCTTTCGGTATGCTCCTCTTATCAGTTTGACTCTTCACTCAGGGTTGGAGAGCATTGGAAACTTTGCTTTCAACTCCTGCCATTCACTACCATCTGTAACAATACCTTACACCATCAAGACTGTAGGCTGCAATGCGTTCCAAAACTGTACGAATCTTGTCAGTGCAGACATTCCTGCTTCATTGGCACATGTTCCAGACTATTGTTTCGAAGGCTGTGTTAGCTTGACAAGTGTACTTGTACCTAATTCTGTAGAAAGTATTGGTGAATACGCCTTTCGTGGGTGTATGAACTTGAATGAAGCGATTCTCGGTAGTACCATCTCCTCCATCGGTAAATTGGCATTCAGCGAATGTTCATCGCTACGTTCTATAGTGCTTCCTGCTGCTTTGAAAACTGTCAGTTTCTGTTGCTTCCAGTATTGCACCAGTCTTGAAGAGGTAGATTTGGCAAATGTTGAGAAAATTGAGAATTGCGCATTTCAGTATTGCAGTAATCTGAAAAGTGTTGCTCTTCCAAAGACCACGACGTGGATGGGAACATTCGTTTTTTCTGAATGTTCTCAGCTGGAAACGGCATCACTCCCAGAGGGCTTAAAAGAAATGGGATACCTCTGCTTTGAGAATTGTTCAAAGCTTTCAGCATTGTCAATTCCTTCAACTTTGAAGATTGTCCCACGCTATCTCTGCTATGGCTGTACGTCTCTGAAAACATTGAATATCGCTGAGGGTGTGACTCGATTAGAAGAAGGTGCATTCAGCAGTTGCAAGCCTCTCCAAACGCTAACATTGCCTTCAACGCTGACATTCATAGATGTCAATGCTTTCAGAAACTGTAACGCACTGAAAGAAGTTGTTTCGATGATTCCTGCTGAAAATCTTTTCAGCATTGATGAAAGTGTTTTCCATTCCAATAATTACGAAACTGCCAAGTTACTTGTGCCTAAGGGGGCTTCTTCCATATATGCTGAAACCTCCGCTTGGAAGAACTTTAGCCAAATCATCGAGCAATACATCCTTGGCGATGTGAACGAAGATGGAATGGTAGATATAAGCGATGTGGTGGCAGTTGTGAACTACATCCTCAGCACCGACTCTGCAAACATCAATCTCTATGCAGCAGATATGGACGAAAATACTTCCATCGACATCAGCGATGTGGTTGCCATCGTCAACCTCATCCTCGGTCAATGAGAAATTATATTGAACAGTCAACAGACTTCATACCCTCTCTCCACGGAGCGCAGGCATCCCGCTTGCGCTCCGAGTGTGTTTAAAAATCTCTACGGAGTTTAGGAACAAAGGAGATGATAGATAATAAAAGAATAACGGAGGAAGTATTAGGTGATGGATTTTTTCTGAAAAACACTCTCTTATTGTAAAAATTATGTATATTTGCAAACAAATTAACAAATGGAAAGTGAAATGACTACAACAACTACTACAACCAAAACGAAAAGAAGGAAAAGGAAACTCTCACCAGAGGAGAGGAGAAAGGTGAATGCAGCTATCGTTCCTCAAAATAGAAGCATGAAAGCATTTGTTGAACACAGAGGTGAAACTTGGGTGAAAGATCCAATGCTATTGTTATGAGGTATCTTATTGATACAAACATATTCATTTACTTGTCCACAGATAAGGACATGCTGAGTTCTGATGTGGTGGCAATGCTTAGTGAACCAGATGCACTGATTTGCATGAGTGCAGAATCAGTTCGTGAACTGATAGTTGCCTTCAATGCCAAGGGATGGGGCAACAAGCGATGGAAAACCGCTGAGGATATGGTGCGCGACATAGAAGAGACATTTTTTGTGGAGATTCTGCCTATTCAAAAGGAAGTGATGCAAACTTATTCCCGTATGCGTCTCAATAAAGCTATGAATCATAAAGATCCTTCCGACCACGTCATCATTGCCCATGCCATGACGTTGAAGATGCCACTCATATCGAGTGACACACGTTTTTCTTACTACACTCGTCAAGGACTCGATTTCATCTTCAACGAGAAATAGAGCAACAAATAAATTCAATATAATCACAAAAAAAATCTCTACGGAGTTTAGGAACAAAGGAAATGATAAACGAATAACCCTAATACTCAGGAGAACTTATATGAGTCAACAAATTTACACAAACGAACACGAAGATATATCTAAGAACCTTTGAATCGATCAAGCCAAAGAAAAGAAAGGAAATGTATAAAAATGTGGCAATAAATGCAGATAGGAGTAAGATTTAATGAAAGAAAATTGTAAATTTGCAACCAAAGAAAATGTCACAAAAAAACCCGGATTCATCACCAGCATCTGAATATCTGGGAGAGGAACTACCGGGACTGCACTGCAAATATACACATATTCATGGAATTAAACAAGCAATTCTTCGAAAAAGTTTTCTCCACGAAGAGAATGGAACGATATTCCCCAATGAATCCATTTGTTGGAATTTGTCACGTATTGAAGAAATACATGCAGAGATTCTGAAGGTGATAGGCTGGATGAATTGTGATTTGCCCGAATGGGTAAAGACTCACGAGCGTTTTGAAAACGTCTGTGCAGAGATAAGAGAGTCTATGGAATGGAATTCATAGCAATGAATCAGTCAATAAATAGACTACGTCAAGCTATAGATTCACGAAGAAAAAATCTCTACGGAGTTTAGGAACGAAGGAGATGATAAAGAAAAACTCCTATGATCCTAAACTCCGTAGAGATTTTATTTTTAAACCCACCTACAACCTACAACACTTGGGAGAGGCGGTGTATGAAGTCGTCGGCTTCGGACTGAGTGAGACAGAGAGGTGGAAGAAGACGAAGGACGTTGGTGCCAGAGCAACCTGTGAAGCAGTGTTGCTCGTGGACGAGACGGTTACGCACGTCCTTGTAAGGAATGTCGAGTTCCACACCAATCATCAAACCACGTCCACGAACATCCACCACGTGAGGAAGATGAGCTTCCTTGAGGCGCTTGATGAGGTAGTCGCCCACTTTGGCTGCGTTCTCCACAAGGTGCTCGCTTTCCATCACGTCGAGTACGGCAAGAGCTGCTGCACAAGCGAGGTGGTTGCCTCCGAAGGTGGTACCCAATTGTCCATAGACAGGCTGGAACTTTGGAGAGATGAGCACGGCAGCCATTGGGAAACCGTTGGCAATGCCTTTGGCTACGGTGATGATGTCGGGTTTCACATCGAGATACTGATGTGCGAAGAATTTTCCACTTCTGCCATAGCCACATTGGATTTCGTCGCAGATAAGGACAGTGTTGTAATTGTCGCAGACAGTGCGGAGTCCCTGAAGGAATTCAGGGCTGACCATGCGGATGCCACCGACACCTTGAATGCACTCGATGATGCAGGCACACACATCGCCCTTCTCAATCTCTGCCGTCCAAGCAGCGAGGTCGTTGAGGGGAAGGTAAGTGACGTGCCCATTGGCATTGATAGGCGCAATGATTTTAGGATTAGCCGTTGCTTCCACAGCGAGGCTGGTGCGGCCGTGGAAAGCCTTTTCGAGGGACAGGATGCGAGTGCGGCCATTGTAGAACGATGCCAGTTTCATGGCGTTCTCGTTGGCTTCAGCTCCCGAGTTGATGAGGAAGAGTTGATAGTCCTCATAACCGCAGGCTTTGCCGAGTCGTTCGGCAAGTTGCTTCTGCAAAGGGTTCTGCACGGAGTTGGAATAGAAGCCGAGTTTGTTGGCTTGCTGTGTGAGAGCCTCCACGTAGTGTGGATGGCAATGACCGATGGAGATGACTGCGTGGCCTCCGTAAAGGTCGAGGTATTCCTCGCCTTTATCGTCCCACACTTTGCATCCCTTGCCGTGGTCGATGGCTATGTCGAATAAGGGATATACGTCGAAGAGAGTCATGATTGAGAAATAATGGGGGTGATGGGGTTGATGGGATTTATGGGAAGAATGGGGTTAATGGGAAGGATGGGAAAATTCTTCATTCATCATTCTACATTCTTCATTCTTCATTCATCATTCTTCATTCTTCATTTAAAAAGCAGTGGCTTTGAGCATGAGGCCAGTTCGTTCGTCGAGACCGAACATGAGGTTCATGTTCTGCACGGCTTGACCTACTGCACCTTTGAGAAGGTTGTCAATCATGGAGGTGATGACTGCCTTGTTGCCAAATTTGTCGATGTGGATGAGGGCTTTGTTGGTGTTCACCACTTGCTTGAGGTCGAGCGACTTGTCGATGTAGTG
>DGSN01000077.1 GCA_002393575.1 Prevotellaceae bacterium UBA4361
GCATTCGAACCGAAACACTTACTATTAGCTTCAACAAGAAGGCCAGCTGTCGTGCCTATATAAGCAGCGTTTTCACCATGAAGAGCTGTGTTGTTAGTCATAACTGGCACATTGATGTAATAGAGGTTTCCTGTAGTTTGATTATAATTACGCACCTTATAGTTGACAGCCCAGTCAAGACTACCATCCAACAAAAGATCCGAACAAACCAAGTCTTCTTTACCGTCTTCTGTATAATTCATGTTGGCAAAAGTCCACTTGTGCGTCTTATATGGCTTGGTAATCACGTAGAAGTCGGATTCGATTGAATGATCATCCATCGTCTTAGAAGCGGTAACGATAATGGCACCACCATCACCCACAAAATTACTAACTTCTCCTGTAGTAGAATTTACTGTTGCTGTGAGTCCACCTCTGCCAACTCCACTATATGTTACGCCTGTAATATGTTCCCATTTCTGTACCTTTTGAGTATATGAAGTTTCATTCTCTCCAAGTACATGCGACCACTCTGCAAAGCTGATGCCAGGAATGAATGTGAACGAATGAAGCTGATAGGTCACCCAACCCTCACCACCATTTGTTTGTGGCGTATTACCATAAAGATAATAAGTCTCACCCTTCTCAAGAAAAACATTCGGTGTTTCAACTTCTTGAGAGCTGGAGCTTGGAGCATCTATGGTTACATATGGAGTCCAAGTAGGGACTGGTGGAACATCAACTCTCTCAATAGATTGAATTTGCATGGAAATCCAGTTTACACCACGAGCACCATCACCACATGTTTGCGTCAGAAAATCAATTTTAATGGTTCCATTTGTAACTTTAACATTATCTACATGTATTAATCCACCTTGTATTTCTCCTTCAGAAATAGATTTACCTGATTTAGGTTTTAACCAGCCTAAGAAAGGGAAATTATTGGTATCCCAATTACATTGACAGCCTATTGCAGCAGGTCCCCAATCAACTTCATTTTCAGAAACAGTTGCATTAGTGTTAGAGAAGTTACCTCGTCCCTTAATATTTCGACCTTCAGTGAGTCTTGCAAAAGCATAAACATTAACTCTATATGTTCCATTCTCTAAACCACTCACTGTTTGTGACATTTGTATTTCTCGATCAAAAATTCTATCCCAACTATATTTCTCACGCAATGGCACTACGTCACCATCAGCTGTTGTAACGCTTGGAGCAACACCAGGAAGAACCGCAGGAGCTCCCCCCCATGTCTTGTCAACCAAAGAAGTCAAATACTCCGTAGAATTTTTGCGTGCTGGAGCCAAGTCGCTTGCTTTCACAATGTAAGCATTATTGTTTGTTCTATTGAAGAAGCCCTTAACGGTCAAATAACCATCAGTTTCTGGTGTAAACGCATAGAAAGAGCCTTGATCTGGCTTCTGTCTAACGTAATTGTTTTGAGGTTCGTCAGTCATCACAACCTGTCGCCAACCGTCCTCATCAAGAACCGTAGCAACAGGAGTGCTACCAAATTGACCATTACCCAAATCATTGTATCTTACCATAGTGGCATTATTAGCATCAGGATTACCAAACGACATGGTGATTTGTGGAACCTGACCTCTCACCACATTTTCCAGCAACTTACCATTTCCTGTCAACGTGTAAGTGTATTTATTAACGTCGTAGGTAGCATTATCAGCCTTGATAGTCAAACGGTATTGTTCTTGTGCAATCTGCTGACCATTTCTCTTCACCGTAGCGTAAACATCGCAGACACCACAATTAATGAACATGATATCATTAATTGTTGGATCTAAGAAAGAAGCAATTCTTCCTCCTTGAACAGGTACGATTTCATAAGTTATGTCATCACCCGTTTGAGTACCCATCAACTTAGGCTCCTCGTAATTCAAACCAATAAACTCTGCTTCATCGGAAGTAACAATATTACCATTCTTTTCAAAATAGACCGCATCTTCTACTTTTATAGACTTAATTTCCAATTGTCTATCTTCCCAAGCATTACTACTTCCACGATAGTTTTGACAAACCATTAATTTTACAAAGCCATTTTCACGTGCTTTATAAGTAACGTATGATAATTCTTTAAAAGAGGAATTTTGTGTATGAACTTCATTATAAGAATTATTAAGGGAAGATATTATGCAAGGAGCAGCTTGATTTGAAGATGATTTTGCATAAATAGTAACATTTTGTGCTTTTGTAACAGGAATCAAAACATAAGCTCCAGAGTTTTGATTTCCCGAAAAAAGTCTAAAGTAACCATTACTTGTAGCATTAACACGAACTTGACCACCACCAAAAAGAAGACTATTAGCTTCACTAATTCCACTGGAAGCAGCATTCGAAAAATCTCTTTTTGATTCCGAATTACTTTGAGAACTCCAGCCAGAAATTTGATTAATTTGAGCTTGATTAGTATTCCATTGTGTGAAATCCCAAGTTCTGTTTTCACCCCATGCACTCCCGACGACTATCGTCAGCAGCACGAAAATAGAAAGTAATTTTTTAAACATATTTATAACAAATTAGAGATTAGAAAAATTCAAACCGTAAATGAACACAATAGGGAGTTTTTATCTCAATTTGAATCCAAAAACATTCAGCCTTGTCGCCAAAGCAATTCATTCTCTCATTTAGCAGGATGATGGATTCAACAATCTTTTTTGAACAATTATTTTCTAAAATATGAACAGCGATCTAAATTCGTTGCAAATATAGAACATATTTTGCATACAACCATAACAAAACATATAAAATTTATAGAATGATGCGTTTTTAACAAAAAGTGTTCTAAAAACAACAATGTCAATTACAAATTATAAAAGAAATGTAACAAAAAATGAGTCAACAAATTTCAAGTTGGCTACGCCAAATTTGGCTACGCAGAGCTGAAGTTTCAGGTTTCAAGAGTTTCAAGTTTCAGCATTTAAAAGTTCAAAGGGAAAACTCCAATACTCCAAATCTCCGTAGAGATAATGGCATTGGCGAAATGCTATTGGGGATTGACTTCTATTCTATTGGGGAATAACTCACGCGCAATTGGGGAATGACTCACGCGCTATAGGGGAATGACTCACGCGCCATTGGGAATTGACTCACGCGCTCCTTTGATTGACCTGCGTCGAGCTAAAGAATCAACTAGTTGCCCGAGGGCTCGTTATCGTTCAAGCGAGGGCTCGGCGTAGCTCAAGCGAGGGCTCGCTTGAAAAACGCTGAGAGCTCGGAAAAACAGTATAATCGAAGGAAAGCACTAACACAATCAAAGAAAAGCCTCACACCCTATCCTTCTCCAAAGAGCAATGGAAGTAGAATAAAGAGTGACTCAACAAATCAGTCAAAAAATAAGTCAACAAATTCACACAAATAAAACACAAATAAGACATTGGCGTTGGCGTTAGCATTAGCGTTGACCTGCCATCTGGATGGAAAAACTAAAGCCAAAGTTAAAGTAGAATAAGAAACAACGATAACGAATTTGTGTACTTTTGTGTGAATTTGTTGACTCGAAATTTGTTGACTATTTTGTTATTTTTGTAACTTTGCAGGGAAAAATAAGAAAACAAAAGGAAATAGACCATGGCATTACTGGAAAATCTGAACGAGAATGATAGGTTTGCCAAGGGGATTGGTGCTCAACTGACGGAGGTGCGCGAAGGATATGCCAAGGCGGAACTCACCGTGAAGGAAGAGCATCTGAATGGTGCTGGGGTGTGCCAAGGTGGAGTGATTTACACACTTGCAGACTTGGCATTTGCTGCCGTTGCCAACTGTCATGGCACACTGTCGCTGGGCATCAGCAACACCATCACGTTCTTGAAATCAGCTCAGAAAGGCGAGCATATCACAGCAGAATGCACAGAATTGCTCGACCACCACAAGCTGCCCTACTGCAACATCGAAGTGAAGGACGAAAAAGGCGAACTGATTGCCGTTGTGACAGGACTCGCCTATCGAATGAAAAGAGATTTCCCATTTGAACAACTCATGTGACAAAAAACGAGTCAACAAATGAACACAAATAAGCGTGAAGAGAAGTACAAAGTACAATTTACAAAGTACAAATTCCGAAGCCTGTACATTGTTCTTTGTACTTTGTACTTAATAGAGGTTTTTCACTTTTAACTTTTCACTTTTCAATCAAATAAGATGCCAGCATCTCCTAAAGAACTCGGAACAAAACCCATCGGAAAGCTGCTCATGAACTATGCCATACCAGCAGTGGTGGCAATGACAGCATCATCACTCTATAACATCGTTGATAGAATCTTCATCGGACATATCGGTGAGGGAGGTGCAGAAGGAGCACTTGCCCTTTCTGGTTTGGCAGTCACATTTCCTGTGATGAACCTGTCGGCTGCCTTTGGAGCCATGGTGGGAGTGGGAGGCTCTACCCTCATGTCTGTGAAATTAGGACAGCACGACGAAGAAACCGCACAGCACATCTTAGGCAACGTAGTGACCCTGAACATCGTGTTAGGAACACTCTTGGCAGTTGTGGGAATCATCTTTATCGACCCCCTACTCTATTTCTTCGGAGCCTCCGAACGCTCTATTCCATACGCACGAGAATATATGTTCGTCATCTTGTTAGGCAATGTAGTGACGCATCTCTACTTAGGGCTGAACGCTGCCTTGAGAGCCGTGGGGCATCCACATGTAGCCATGATTGCAACAATAGCAACCGTGGCAGTCAATTCCATCCTCGACCCCCTTTTCATCTTCACATTCAACCTTGGCATACGCGGAGCAGCCATTGCCACCATCCTTGCACAAATCGTAGCACTCACTTACGTCATCATCGTTTTCGCCAACCCCAAAGAACCCATCCATTTCGAGCGTGGCATCTACCGACTCAAGAAACGCATCGTCAACAACATACTGAAAATTGGCGTTTCACCCTTCTGTATGCAGCTTTGCGCTTGCCTTGTCGTCATACTCATCAACAAGGGTTTGCAAACACATGGAGGCGACCTTGCCATTGCAGCCTACGGCATAGTCAATGGCATCACCTTCCTCTTCGTGATGGTCGTCATGGGCATTTGCCAGGGAATGCAACCCATTGCAGGCTACAACTATGGAGCGCACAAATTCGACCGCGTGAACCTCGTGCTGAAATACGCCATCATCTATGCCACCATCGTGATGACCATTTCCTTCATCGTATGCGAGTTCTTCCCACACATACCCGTTGGCTTCTTTACCAAAGACGAACAATTGACTCAACTATCCATCGAAGGCATGCGACTGATAGTCTTGGTGAGTCCACTCGTCGGCTTCCAAATCGTCACAGGACATTTCTTCCAAAGTATTGGCATGGCAAAGAAAAGCATATTTCTCTCCGTCAGTCGCCAGCTCCTATTCCTTGTCCCTTTCCTGCTCATCTTTCCCACCATCTGGGGAACCAATGGCGTGTGGGCAAGCATCACAGCATCCGATGCCGTCACAGTCATCACCGCAGCCGTGATGCTCTATCGCTTCTACCGAACTGGAGGTATCAACAAAACAGAGATAGACCTTTAGAATAAATCAGGGATTTTAAGGATAGAAAGGGATTCTTTGGAAAGTAAAAAATGAATAATGAAAAAGCCTCACCCCCAACCCCTCTCCAAAAGGCGAGGGGAGTGGATAGAGAGAGGAAAATAATCCCTTTAAATCCTTAAAATCCTTGATAAAAAACTCAAAAACTAAACACTAAACTATCATTACATGGAACACTACGTTATCACCATCGGTCGCGAACTGGGTTCAGGCGGCAAAGCAATAGGAGAACTGATGGCAAAAGAATTGTCCATACCAGTCTATGACCGTCGTCTGATTCTGATGGCAGCAGAAGAAAACGGATTCGACCCAGCCATCTTCAAGCAAGCAGACGAAACACCCAGCAAGGGACTCATGTCCCAAGTCATTCACTCACTGTCTTCACCCTTTGCCGCCTTCAGCAGCCTCTACAGCAACTCCATGTCCAACGAATCTCTTTTCAAGTTGCAATCAGACATCATTCTCCAAAAAGCACAAAACGAAGACTGCATCATCGTCGGACGATGCTCCGATTACATTCTCCGCCATCATCCTCGACACGTGAGCATCTTCGTCAGAGGAAACTACGACGACCGCCTTCGTTTCATCATGCAGCGCGACCATCTCACTCAAGCAGAAGCGAAAGAATTGATTGAGCACACCGATGCCATCCGCTCCGATTACCACAACTTCTATTCTGAAACGAACTGGGGAGACAGCAGAGCCTACGATATCTGCATCAACTCCTCACTCTTAGGACTGGAAGGAACGGCAAGAATGCTCACCGAGTTTGTAAAAGCAGCTTTGGAGATAAAAGTAAAGAGTGAAGAGTGAAACGACAAAAGTGTAAAACATCGTAAGGACAAAGTACAATGGACACGATTTGAAACTTGTACTTTGTACTTCTCTCCACGCTTCACTATTCACTAAATTGATTCAGGCTGTAATTGAAATTATTTTTTCCTTTTCACAAAGAATTCATTCCACACTTTCAGTGCAGAACTTTGGTTGTGTGAAAGGATTTCAGCACTGCGTGTGAAAGACTTGTATTCTCTTTTACGAGTTGGGTCGATACGAGCAAGCACATTCTTGTCCGTAAACTCAAAAATTTCCAAGTTATAGATGAAGAAGAATGTGTCAACGACAGGCAGGGGCTGTTCCTCGGGATTGCCCACATAATTGCTCATCAGGTCGAGGTCGAGTGTGCCAATAGCTTCACCACTCAGGGAGAAAAAGCCCATCTGACTGGTTGACATGGCTTCCTCATCCATCTTTTTCTTGTCAACGAGACGGACACGCACAACTTTTCCCACTCCTTCGTCGTCCTGGACTATTTTTCCAAACACGTTTTGACTCACAGGGATGTAGGTGTCGCCATTGTTGAATTTTACTAAGGAAACACTGCCGGCAGTAGCTTCCATCAATGTGTCGCGCTGGGCAAACCACAAGGTCTGCTTGCCAACATGTATGTTGCAAGGCACGATTGTCTTTTTCTTGTTGACGAAACCTGTTACCACTTCTGCCACTTGGAAACGACGGTTGATGAATGGCCAGACGCCCGTGGGTATCCATTCGGCATCAGCCCTTCGTGCTTCTTCCATTTTCTCTTCGTCAGCAGGAAGTAGGACTTGAGCCGAAATGGGAGCGGCTACAAAGAAGAAGACCAATAACAAAAATACGGTCCAACCGTTCTTCCCAGCAAAGGAAGAGACGGTTGGACTGTCATTCGTTGATATTTTGGATAACATTTTTCAACAAGGGTAAGGGAGAAAAGGAGGAAAAACGCAAATGAAAGTGAATTTATTTGACGCGAACAACAAGGTATTTGGAAACGCTCCAGAACTTGTTGGGGTCGGTGATGCGCAAGGTGTATTCGCCTTTTGAATCTTTTAACAATGTGTAGGAACCTTCTGGGTGCGTGGTAAGCAGCTTGGCAGACTTGGCACCAAAGGGAATGACGGTGGTTTTGCGGATGTCGATTTTTGTGAAATAATCCTTATCGAAGTCTTCATTCTCAAGCACGTTGCCCGACTTGAGTATCTTGTGCTCCTTCAGTTCCTTGTTTGTACCATAGACATAATAGGCCGTATTCAGCTGTGCATCCTGGTTCTTTGCAATCTGCGCACGATTCTCGCTTTCTGCCTTCACTTGCTCGTTTTCAGCTTGGAGCTTGGTGACGCTATTGCCAAGCGATTCTATCTTCACGTCTTTCTCTGCCAACTGAGCACGGAGTTCTTCTATGTCCTTAGTTTTCTGTGTTAGTTGATTCTGCAAGTTCTCAATCATGCTTTTCAACTTACCTGAGTTGACAGTTCCTTCGTCAATCTTCTTCTGCAACTGCTCTATCTTTTGATGCTGTTCTTCCAGTGTCTGCTGGATGAAGAGCATGTTGTCCTGAATATTCAATTTTGCATTACCGCCTTCAAGGTTTTGGTCAAGGGTGTTCACCCTGCCCTCAGCTTCATTGATTTGTGCAAATCCTTCTTGCACTTCATTGAGTAGGCCGATGAGTTCGTTGAAATTCTGTTCTTTTTGGTCGATAATGTTTTGAAGCGAATCTTCAGTGACAGAAGACTTTAAACTCTGATTGCCATTCTGCTGGCATGATGCCAACAATGCAGCACATGAAATCATTAAAAAAATCTTTTTCATATTATTGTGAGTTTTTAAGTTTTTAATCAGGAATTAAAAGGATTTTTTAGGATTTTCGCTTACTACGTTGTTCCTTGTACTTTGTACTTTTTACCATTTCCCCTATGAGGGGAGAGAAATAACCATCAGGGTGACTACTCCCTCCCTCACAGGGAGGGATGGGTGGGTCTTTTTTTCACTTTTCAATTTCTTTATACTTGTTTTTGGACTTGTTTTTTTCTTTTTGTGGTTTCTCGCCATTATTCATGCCTGCAAGAATGATGACAATCTCGCCACGAGGTTCTGTTTCGGTGAAATGGGCTATCACTTCTTTCAGCGTGCCACGCACACTTTCTTCATGCACTTTCGATATTTCACGGGCAACACTCACGTGTCGCTCATCTCCGCACACCTCTGCCAGTTGCTGAAGCGTCTTCACAAGACGATAAGGCGATTCATAGAAAATCATCGTTCGCTCCTCCGTGCGGAGTGCATCCAAGCGGCTCTGGCGACCTTTTTTCTGAGGCAGAAATCCCTCGAAGCAGAAGCGCTCATCGGGCAGTCCGCTCGACACCAATGCTGGCACAAAGGCTGTGGCACCAGGCAATGTCTGCACTTCAATGCCGTTGCGTACGCACTCCCTTACCAATAGAAAACCAGGGTCGCTGATACCCGGAGTACCGGCATCGCTAATCAAAGCTATCGTGTCGCCACCCAGCAATCGTTTTACCACTCCTTCTGTCGTTTGATGCTCATTAAACTTGTGGTGTGATTGCAATTCGTTCCTGATGTCATAATGGTGCAACAGGACGCTCGACGTGCGAGTGTCTTCAGCCAGAATCAGATCTGCTTCCTTCAGAATCCGAATGGCACGGAATGTCATATCTTCCATATTGCCAACTGGAGTTGGAACCACATACAGTTTCCCCATAGCCTTGAGTCTATCTTTAGGTAAGAGAAGAAGGGCAGTAAGCACGATACTGCTCGTTGAGGGATTGCAAAGTTATTAACAATTTGCGACACGCACATCCTTTTTATGCAAAAAAAGTTTTATTTTCTGCAAAATCAAAGATAATTAACGTTAAAAGATAAGGATGACGTTAAATGACGATGATAAAAACGATTTTCTTTCATTCTTTTTGTCATGTCAATGAAAAATAACTAACTTTGCCTGATACTAACTGATGGGGATTTCATACTCCATTAATTCTTCCTTTCAGGAAAGTGTCTCTGCTGTAGTTCATTCTAACCATTTACATACTTACTCGTCTTCATGAAAACAATCACATTCGACCGCTTTGCCCGCATCCTTTTCACCATAGCTGTTTTCGCATTGCTCTTCTTGTTGGTCAGTAAACTGAGCAATGTCCTCACCCCTTTCTTCGTGGCATGGCTTGTCGCCTATTTGCTCTACCCCATCGTCTGTTTTTTTCAGTATCGCTGCAAACTGCGTTTCCGTCTGGCAGCTATCATGGTGACGCTGATTTTGCTGGTAGGAGTATTCTACTTGGCTGGAGTGCTGATAGTACCCTCGTTCATCACTGAATACAAGCAAATGGAGGGAATCATCAAGGAGTTTATGCAGCGCAACGACATTGAGGGACAGATGGCCAACTTCTTCCAGCTGTATATACAGCCTTATATCAACACACAGAAACTTACCGAGTTGTTTACTGTCACCGACATCACAACCATCTTGGAAGAGCGGGTACCTCAGGTGTTCCAGTTCGTAAGTGGCGGAATCAGTGCCATCATCAATTTTGCTGCTTCTCTCATCGGTGTGATTTATCTCTTCTTCATACTGATGGATTATGAAAAACTAAACGAGGGGTTTATCCATCTGGTTCCATCAGGCAATCGACCTTTCATTCAGGGTATGCTGAACGATGTGGAAGAGGGCATGAAGGGGTACTTTCGCGGACAGTCTGTCATTGCACTTTGTGTAGGCATCTTGTTCTCCATTGCCTTCACTATCATTGATTTCCCTATGGCAATTCCCCTTGGTCTCTTTATGGGTTTCCTCAATCTCGTTCCATATCTGCAAGTGCTTGGTTTCATACCCGCCATCTTCCTTTCGCTGATTGAGGCTCATGATTCGGGACGTGGATTCTGGGTGATTCTCTTGACCTTCACCATTGCAGTGTGTGTGGTACAGGCTATTCAGGATGCCATCCTCACACCGAAAATCATGGGAAAGGTAATGGGAATGAATGGTGCCATCATCCTGCTTTCACTATCCATTTGGGGATCTCTCCTCGGATTTGTTGGACTAATCATTGCGCTTCCACTCACGTCGCTCATTTTCTCCTATTATAAAAGGCTCATCCTAAAAGAAAACGAAGCTCCTTCCGACTCCCAAGGGGAATAATGACATTGTTAAAAATAAAAAAGAGAAAGCCTCAATTATTGTAGCTTTCTCTTTCTGTACGCCCTCAGGGGCTCGAACCCTGGACCCATTGATTAAGAGTCAATTGCTCTACCAACTGAGCTAAGGACGCATTTTTATGTTATAAGCCTTCTTTTCCGAAAGCGAGTGCAAAGGTAGTGCTTTTTATTGAATCCACAAAAGAAAAGAGTGAAAAATTATTGAAGAAGGGCATTAATATAAATGAAGAATAGTCGCTTCGCTCTGAATGAAGAATGAAGAATGAAAGTAACTTATCTCATGTGCAGAGTAAAATACATTCTTCATTCTTAATTCTTCATTAAATTATTCTTCATTTTTTATTCTTTATTTAAACAAGCAACATCAACCAAATCGGGACACCTTTTTCAACTCATCTTCGTTGATGATTTTTATCTTCCTGCCATCGATGGCAATGATTCGTTCATTGGCAAAGGCGGAAAGGGTTCGTATGGCATTGGATGTGGTCATATTGGAAAGATTGGCCAAATCTTCACGAGAAAGATAAATGGAAATGGTGGCATGGTCTTCCTCCAATCCATAATTATCGCGTAGAAAAAGAAGTGCTTCAGCCAAACGTCCTCGAATGTGCTTGGTGGTCAGAGAAACGGTCCGTTGGTCGGAAACACCCAGGTCGATGGACAGCAGTCTTACAAAAAAGAGGGATAGCTGTATGTTCTGCATCATGAATCGATGGATGAGTTCCATGGGGATGCGACAAATGATGGAACTTTCGAATGCTGCTGCACAAGTGACATAATTCTGATTAGCAAAGTATGCACGATAGCCGAAATACTCTACTGGTTTCATCACTCGGATAATCTGCACCTTGTTACCAACACCTTCTTTATATATTTTCACCTTTCCCTTGATGAGACACAAAAGATGCTGAGGCAAATCGCCTTCCACATATATGTCCTGATTCTTCGCATAGCTTTGAACTTCTATGTTTCGTCTCAACTCTGCCTGTTGCTCTTCGGTGAGCAACTGAACAAAGTCGTCAAGATGTCGCATGACTTCTGCTATGGGAAGGTTTTCTCTTTTTACCACAAACTACTTGTTTAAAAAACTATGAAATTTTGCGATTGCAAAGTTAGTGGAAATTGCAAAATTGAACAAACAAAAGTGCGTTAAAAACGTGTTGGATAACATATTTTTGACGAAATCGACTATGATTTTTATTTTTGTTTCTATTTTTTGCCAGATTATTTTGTGCAATTTCAGAAAAGTTTGTAATTTTGAAAACTAAGGCGTTAGCCAGAGGAAACAAAATACCATACAAAAAACATATTCATCTACCTAAAAACATACATATTAACAAAAACTAACTATGAGCTATTTACGTTTTGACAAAACCCTGATGGTCAATTTGCAGGAGAGTCTTCCAAAGGAGATTCTTCGCACGAACCGCTCAGGTGCGTATTCATGTTCATCCATTGTGGATAGCAATACGCGTAAATATCACGGCTTGTTGGTGGTTCCTGTTCCCGAAATCGATGATGAAAACCATGTGCTGCTTTCATCGCTCGACGAGACGGTGATTCAGCATGGTGCTGAATTCAATCTGGGCTTGCATCGGTATTTGGGCGGTGTCTATTCACCAAATGGACACAAATACATTCGTGAATGCGAATGGGACAAGGTGCCAACAACCATCTATCGCGTGGGCGGTGTGATACTGAAGAAAGAGAAGGTTTTTCAGCATTTCACGAACCGCATTTTGATACGCTACACCTTGCTTGATGCTCATTCTGTGACGACTCTTCGTCTGCGTCCGTTCCTTGCCTTCCGCAATGTGAATGAACTGACGCACGAGAATGGCAATGCTCGCCGTGACTATGAGCTATGCGACAACGGCATCAAGACGCGGATGTACGACAGTTACCCAGACCTCTTCATGCAAGTGAGCAAGAAGAATGAATGGCATTTCGAGCCAAGCTGGTATCGAGGCATTGAGTATCTTAAGGATATGGAACTGGGCTACGACTACAGTGAGGATCTCTATGTGCCTGGCTACTTCGAATTTAACATCAAGAAGGGCGAAAGCGTTGTTTTCTCTGCTGGTGTTAAAGAATTGTCAATGAAGACGGCTAAGAAGTTGTTCGACGAGGAAGTGGATGTTCACAAGTCGCGAGACAGTTTTCAGCAATGTCTCATCAATGCTGCTCACCAATTCCACTACGACAAGGATGGTGAAGAGTATATCATAGCTGGTTATCCTTGGTTCAAAGCGCGCGCACGCGATACCTTTATATCTCTGCCTGGTCTTTCACTTGCTTGCGACGAAGTTGACTACTACGAGGAGGTGATGAGGACTTGTGAGAAGGCTATAAGTGATTTCATTGAGGACAAGCCAAGCAATGTGAAGCTCTATGAAATGGAACACCCAGACGTGCTACTTTGGGCTATTTGGTGCATTCAGCAATATGCCATCTTTGTTTCGCCAGAAGCGGCTGCAAAGAAGTATGGTAACTTGGTGGACCGCATTGTAGATTTCATCAAGCAGGGCAAGCACCCTAACCTCTTCCTACATGAGAACGGATTGCTCTACACGAACGGTCGCGAAAAGGCTGTGACTTGGATGAATTCCTACGTGAATGGTATGCCAGTGGTTCCTCGTTCAGGCTATGTAGTAGAAATCAATGCACTTTGGTACAATGCTCTTAAATTCAATGAGGAGATACTGAATGCCTTAGGACGAGGACGCGAATCGGGCGAATATGAACAACTGGCTGAAAAGACTGGTATTTCGTTCAAGGAAACATTCCTCAATGAGCACGGTTACTTGTTGGACTACATCGATGGCAACTACATCAGTTGGAGCGTGCGTCCAAACATGCTGATTGCTTCTTCGTTGGAATATAGTCCTCTTACAAAACGTGAAAAGAAGGGCATTCTCGACATCTGTACAAAAGAATTGCTCACTCGTAAAGGAATCCGCAGCCTCTCTCCAAAGAGTGGTGGCTACAACCCAATATACGAGGGTGGCGAGGCGCAACGAGATGCTGCATACCATCAAGGCACAGTGTGGCCTTGGCTGGCTGGCTTCTATTTGGAAACCTGCATGAAAGTCTATGGGAAGAGTTCATTCTCTTTCATGGACAGAATTTTCGTAGGACTGGAAGAAGAGATGCAATATCACTGCATTGGCACATTGCCAGAGCTATTCGACGGTAATCCTCCATTCCATGGACGCGGTGCTCTTTCGTTTGCCATGAATGTAGCAGAGGTGCTTCGCGTAAGCAGACTTATGAACAATATGTTTAATCTTTAATTAGAAGGTAGAAAAAGATATGAGAGTTCTTATGTTTGGTTGGGAATTCCCACCTAAGATCTACGGAGGACTGGCTGTTGCTTCATACGGCATCACAAAGGGTATGAGCCTACAAAGCGATATGGAAACCATCTTCTGCCTTCCAAAACCTTGCGGAGAAGAAGAACGATTCCTGAAAATCGTGGGCATGAACCAGGTGCCTATTGTTTACAGAGACCACGACTGGAACTATGTGCAGCAGCGTATTCCAAACTATATGTCGCCAGAAGATTATTATCGTTACAGAGATAACATCTATGCAGACTTCTCTTACATGAACGTGAACGACATGGGATGCATGGACTTTGCTGGTGGCTATCCAAGTAATTTGAATGACGAGATTAACAATTTCTCGATTATTGCTGGTGTAGTGGCTCGTGCTGAACAATTCGACATCATCCACGCTCACGACTGGCTTACCTATCCAGCTGGTGTCCATGCGAAATTAGTGAGTGGAAAACCTCTCTGCATCCATGTTCATGCTACAGACTTCGACCGCTCTCGTGGACATGTGAACCCAACAGTTTATGGCATTGAGAAGAATGGTATGGATCATGCTGACTGTATCATGTGTGTATCAGAACTGACAAGACGTACCGTTATCAACGAGTATCACCAAGACCCATCGAAGGTTTTTGCGATGCACAATGCCGTGTATCCACTTTCACAGGAATTACAGGATATTCCACGTCCAGACCACTCAAAGGAAAAAGTGGTAACATTCCTGGGACGCATCACTATGCAGAAAGGTCCTGAATACTTCGTTGAAGCCGCTTCATTGGTTCTCCAGCGTACTCGTAACATTCGCTTCTGTATGGCTGGTTCAGGTGACAAGATGGAGGATATGATTAACCTTGTAGCAGAGAGAGGTATTGCAGACCGCTTCCACTTCCCTGGATTCATGCGAGGTAAACAAGTTTATGAATGCTATAAGGATAGCGATGTGTTTGTCATGCCTTCAGTTTCTGAACCATTTGGAATTGCTCCTTTGGAAGCTATGCAATGCGGCACTCCATCTATCATTTCTAAGCAGTCGGGATGCGGAGAAATTCTAACTAATGTCATCAAAACTGACTACTGGGATATTCACGCGATGGCTGATGCTATTTATGCCATCTGCACCTACCCTTCTCTCTTCAAGTACTTACAAGAGGAGGGCTTGAAGGAAGTGAATGAAATCACATGGGAAAAGGTAGCACTACGCATCAGAAGGCTGTATGAACAGACTATAGAGAAATTTTACCATTAAAAACATTTGGTTTTCCATTCATTCTCTCCTTTGGAAATAAGATAGATATAGATGATGGAACAACCATGATAAAAACAGAAAGAAAATGAAAACAATATGTTTATATTTTGAGATTCACCAGATTATCCATCTCAAAAGATACCGTTTCTTTGACATAGGTCGCGACCACTATTACTACGACGACTATGAAAACGAACGTTCTATCACGGAAATTGCGGAACGAAGCTACGTTCCAGCTTTGAGAACAATCATTGACATGGCAAAGGAGAACGGTAAATTCTTCAAGTTGGCTTTGTCACTTTCGGGTGTAGGTCTTGAACAGTTGGAAGTACATGCACCTCAAGTCATCGACTTACTGCAAGAACTGAATGAAACAGGATGCGTAGAATTCTTATGCGAACCTTATAGTCATGGTTTAGCATCTTTGGCTAATGAAGAAAGCTTCCGTGAAGAATGCTTGCGCATGAATGACAAAATCAAGGAAATCTTTGGAAAGACTCCAAAAGTGTTCCGCAATTCTTCTCTCATCTACAATGATGACATCGGGGCACAAGTGGCAGCAATGGGTTTCAAAGGTATGCTTACCGAAGGTGCAAAACACATCCTTGGATGGAAATCCCCTCACTTCATTTACAACAATGCCATCAACCCAAATTTGAAACTCTTGCTCCGTGACTACAAACTGAGTGATGACATTTCTCTCCGTTTCAATAATTCCGAATGGAGCGAATACCCTCTCTTTGCCGACACTTACATGGACTGGATTGCTCAACTTCCAGAAGAAGAACAAATCATCAATATCTTCATGGAACTTTCTGCACTTGGCATTGCCCAGCCACTTTCTTCTAACATCTTGGATTTCCTACACGCATTGCCTAAGTGCGCTCAGGAAAGAGGTATCACATTCTCAACTCCAACAGAATTGTGTACTAAGGGTAAATCCGTTGGAGCGTTGGAGGTGCCATACAATATCAGTTGGGTTGATGAAGAACGTGACACTTCCTGCTGGCTCGGAAATATCATGCAGCGCGAGGCATTTAACAAATTATATAGTGTAGCAGACCGTGTTCGTATTTGCACAGACCGTCGCCTGAAACAAGACTGGGATTATCTCCAAGCTTCAAACAACTTCCGTTTCATGACAACAAAACAAACGAGTGTAGGCATGAGTCGCGGAATATATGACAATCCATACGATGCTTTCACTAACTACATGAATATTCTTGGTGACTTCATTAACCGAGTAAATACGCTTTATCCAGATGAAATCGATAATGAAGAGCTCAACTCACTTCTGACTACAATCAAGAATCAAGGTGAAGAAATCGAGCAAAAAGACAAAGAGATAGAGAAGCTACAGAAACGTCTTGCACGATTAGAGCCTGAAGAGAAAACGAAAAAAAACGTAGAAAAGAAGGCACCTGCAAAAAAGAAAGCCACGACTAAAAAGAATGAAAAGGAGTAATTCTTTTTGCAGAGAAATAATCAATGTACTTCAAATATGCCATTGAAAAGAAAACCTCGATAGTTTTTATTCTATCGAGGTTTTCTTTAAATTTCAAATCTTAGATCTTAGTACCATACGCTAAATCTCCAGCATCTCCAAGTCCTGGAACAATATACGCATGCTCATTTAAATCAAGATCAATTGCTCCACACCATAACGTGACATGATCTATATCCTTAAAAACATCTTGCACATAATCTACACCTTTCTGAGATGCTATAATACAACAAAGATGAATCTTAGAAGGAACACCTTTAGTACAAAAAGCCTGATACCCAAGTTCCATACTTCCACCAGTTGCAAGCATTGGGTCTGCTATAATCAATGTCTTATTATTCAGCGAAGGAGATGCTATATATTCAATTTTAATTCCAACATCTTTACACTCCTTATCCTTGTAGTAGCGATAGGCTGATACAAAGGCATTCTCTGCGTCATCGAATACATCCAGAAACCCTTGATGGAATGGAAGCCCTGCTCTGAAAATTGTACCGAGAACAATTTTTTCATCAAGTGTATTTACTTCAGCGAGAGATAATGGAGTTTGAATCTTTTTCATCGAATAATGCAGAGTCTTGCTTACTTCGTATGCCATCATCTGCCCTACTCTTTCCAAATTGTGACGAAAACGCAAACGATCTTTTTGCACATCGATATTACGCAACTCCGACACAAATTGGTTGATAATAGAATCTTGCTCTGCAAAATTAATTAACTTCATAAGAGTACAAATTCTGTTTCAGAAAAAGATATAAAAGTAAGAAGTATTTCAATCAACCATTAACGATGGCGACGATGAGAATTCTTTTTTTTCCAGAACATCCATTTTGGATAAGGTGGTTCAGCAGGAGCTTGAGCACTCAACTCCTGCTTTACCCGATGCCGAATAATCTGCTCGTAAGTTTTATGGTGAGATATGATTTCATAAATATCCGTCCAGCTGGGTAGTCCTCCTACATTCAAATCATCAATGAAAACATCGGCATTTAGTTTTACCGATAGATTCTCATTTCTTTTTTCCATGAAAATGCCTGGAGAAACACTGTTAATTGAATAAAATTCAACACCACGCTCTTTGCACCAGTTCACTGCATCTTCAAGAAGTTTACCTTCACGCATCGTCCAAAGTACAAGCATGTGCCTATCTTCAATGAACTTGCGAAGAACTTCTGTTGCAAAAGGGCGTTCTTCACCAATGGCCGGATATTTGTGCTCAACAATCGTTCCGTCAAAATCTACACCAATAAGCATTTTTCAGATATTTAATATAATGTGGAACTCAAACAAATCAAATCTCTTCGAGCTTCTCGCCATCCTTCATGCCGTAGCCATAACCATAGCCGTAACCATAGCCATAGCCGTAACCATAGCCCTTACCATAGCCGTATCGACCACCATAACGTCCATAGTTGCCATAACTACTATAACCTCTACCATAACCCTTATTACCGTAACGATTATAGCCTGAAGAAGATTCTGCTTTTTCAGCATTGAAGATAAGGTTTACATTTGGCAAACGACCATCTTCACTGAGTTCGTTGATAAGGTCACAGTCAGCCTTCAGAGAATAATTTGCACGAACGACATATAGACACACATCGGCAAACTTAGCAATCGCAACCGTATCCGAAACAACACCAATAGGAGCAGTATCGAGAAGGATGTAGTCGTACTTTTCCTTCAAGTGTTCAATTGCACGGCCAAGATTCTCGCGTTCAAGCAACTCTGCTGGGTTTGGCGGAATAGGACCAGCTGGAAGGATATCAAGATTTGGACTGATGCCAGAATTCTGAACAAGAGAATCAAGGAATTCGATATCATCAGGGTCGCGTGACAAATAGTTCGACAAACCCTTATCAGTATCAGAAAGGTCAAACAGACTTGCCAAACGAGGTTTACGAATATCAAGTCCCAATAGAATCACTTTCTTTCCTACGAATGCAATACTTGCACCAAGGTTGGATGCGATAGATGTCTTACCTTCACCTGCCGATGTAGATGTAAACATAATAACCTTCTTACCAGCCTCAAGAACGAATGGCAGATTTGAACGCAATGTACGATATACCTCCACCATCACACTATTACGGTTCTCCTGTACCACAACAGTACGGTCACCCTTTTCAAGAGCCTTCACGTATGGAATTGTTCCTAACAATGGCACATGAGTGAGTTTAGCAAGATCCTCGCGAGTTTCAATTCTGTAACGGAAGAACTGGCGGATGAAATAAATCAAGAATGGTAGAACAAAGCCAATTGCAAATGCAATCAGATAAATCAGCTTCGATTTAGGAGAAATTGGACCACCACCAAGGATAGGCTCTTCAATCATCTTACCCTTGTATGCAGCAGATGCAAGCGTTATGGCATTCTCCTCACGTTTCTGCAAAAGCATCAGGTAAAGACCAGCCTTAACTTCCTTCTGGCGATTGATGTCAACCATAGCACGTTCCTTGGTAGGAGCAGCACTAATACGGCTCGCATACTTATTCTGCTGTCCCTGAAGATTGTTTTTCTGAATATTGTACTGGCGTTTTGTACTTGCCAAAGAGGATTTGATACCCGAGAGCAACATTTCCATTTGGTTCGTTACAACTGTCACTGTAGGACTGGTTTCAGAAACAGTGCGAAGCAAACGAGAACGTTCAAGTGCTTGTTCGTTATACTTAGCCATCATAGAAGTAAGAGTAGGATCCCTCAAACCTACATTCGATGGAATAACCTGAAGATGATTGCTTGGATTATTCACGTAATCAATCAGATAGTCCAGCAAGTTCATTTGAGTGGAGAGATCAACAATCTGAGTCTCATAACTTAATTGCTGAGAAGCATCCATTTGAGTATTAGCAGCATAGTCGGTAATACCAGCAGCACGCTTGTACTGTTCCAACTCAGCCTCAGTAGTATTCAACTCTTTGCTAATGATGCCCAAACGCTCGTCGATGAAATCAGCCGTTCTGCTTGCTTCAGCAAGGTTGTCTATATTCGCATCATCGTTATACACATCCCCCAAACGAATCAAGTAATCTCTTGCACGTTCAGGGATATTGTCAACCATGGAAATCAAGGCAATTGAGGTAGATTTAGAAGTAGGAGAAATACGCAAACGACCTGCGTAAGAACCAGCCATAGGAAGCAACGGACGGATATAAGCATGAATAGGTCGTTCCACAATATAAGGGTTATAGTCCTTATTATTCTGGGCATACCTTGAGAACATCAAGAGAGGATTCTTCTCAACACGAATATCTCCGAACGAGCACTTGATAATCGAAGGGAAAGCAGTCAGCACCTTGTTGATTTCAGATTCATAATAACGAATCTTCACCTGGAGGTTCTTCTGATCATCAGTTTGCATTTCCACCTCGATGGTCGTGTCAAGAGAGTCAAGCAACTCATTGTCATAATCAACCAAGAAAGGAACATACTTATTATAGATTTCATGATCCTTCAAACGGCCCTCCTGCATATAAGTTGTATAGAGTTTTAGTTCCTTGACAACACGCTTATTCAAAGTACGCGTTGCGAGAACTTCAACTTCATTGTCGAAACCCGCACTATTGTTCTTCAATCCAAGTTCACTGAAAGTACTACTGATAGATGAAGAATATCTGCGTTCCTGATCCTTAATGAGCATCTTCGAACTAACACTGTAAATAGGAGTCTGGAATTTCAAATAAACCTTAGCTATTGCCAAACAAGCAATAATCGAAGCTAAAATCCACCATTTGTAACGCAGAAGAAGATACCATAGAATGCGAATGTCAAAACTTGACTCTTCCACCATTTGGTTGGCTTGGAAATCACCATAGCCATAGCCACCTTGTTTTTCTGAATCTTGCATAAAAATTAAAAAGCTTTTTATTTAAATATTAATTTTTCAACTTAACTTGCTTAAAGATTGATTTATAGAATTCGCCTATATGCACAAATTGCCTGCAAAATTACGGAAATTTGCCGATATGACAAAACAAAAGAATAAAAAACGTAGTAATCGTTATAAAATAACTTGATACGTTTTCTTTTATGAAAGAAATAAAAGAATTAGAAGATAACCATCCTTGAACGCATGGGGCAACGCTTTCAAGAATTATATCAAAATTTGCCTGTTTTTTCGTTTTATACCAACACACTTTTTAGAAAGAAATCATTTCTATCCGAAGACGAACCATATCATTTGTACCTATTTAATTTAATCAAGGCGCAACAAAAATGGCATTAACAACAAATAATATCAGTCATTGAACAATACTAAACAGTAAGAAGCCAAATAGCCATCAATGCAAAGAGGAAGGCTGAAATCATGTTAATCGCTCTCTGGAACAATTTCATCCTATGCTCAAATCTTTTCGCACTCGACAACATAGTCTGACGAATAAAATAGGCAATGATAAAAACAGGAACGACAGCAGAAAAAGAGAAAAACAAAGGAACCAGCCAACCAACATGCGATGTGAGCCCCAAAGGGAGCATCATGCCAAAATAAAAAACAGCACTTTCAGGACAAAATGCAAAAGCCAACAACAAGCCTAAAACGAAAGCACCCATTTTGCCATGAGCGCGAATTATCTGCTTATTGTTATGACATGAATCATGACGATGGTGTTGATGAAATGCCCTGTACAAAAAAAATGCAGATAGCAATAACAATAAATAAGGTACAACATCCTCAGCCTTCGACAAAAGGCTTTGGACAGCATCAATCCTCAATCCGTTAGAAACAACAAACATGAGCATCCATCCAAGCACAGAGTAAGTAGCCATCCTCCCCAAAGCATAAAGAGCAGCACGGACGAAAAAGACACGGTGATATTTGTCATGATTCGCCAGGTAAGTTAAAGCAGAGATATTAATAGCCAATTGACATGGATTCAATGCTACCATCAATCCAAGCAATAAAGCAGTCAACAGAGGTAAATCTGTTGACTGCAACAATCGGTTTAATATATCTTCAGTAAAGGCCACTATTCAGTCAGTTATGAGCAAAGCATCAAAATGAGAATCTGAGCCGTAATAATCCTCATAAACATCGAGAGCGGATAAACCGTAGAATAGCCGACCGAAGGGATGTCGTTATTTGCAGTAGCAGTAGAATATGCCAACGCAGGTGGGTCAGTAGTAGCTCCCGCCATCATACCCATAATCGAGAAATAGTTCTGCTTATACTTCCATCTCATAATAACGCCAACCACCAGCAACGGAATCGTAGTGATAAGGAAACCGTAGAGCACATAAAGCAAGCCACCATGCATCACCGTTTCCAAGAAGTTGCCACCCGCCTTGATGCCAACACTTGCCAAGAACAGCACAAGTCCAATGTCTCGAATCATCAACGAAGCAGAGTTCGTTGTATATGCCACCAAACGCAATTTGAAACCGAATCGCCCCACCAAAATCGCAATAATAAGAGGACCGCCAGCCAAGCCCAGTTTCACAGGCATCGACATTCCAACGTTGAACTCCATACTACCGAAAATGATACCAACCATAATTCCAACGAAAATCGTCAGCAGATTTGGTTTGTCGAGACGATTGGCCTGGTTACCAATCTTGTTTTCAAAGCGATCCACCGCATCCTTTGGTCCCACCACCGTCAAACGGTCGCCAACCTGCAGCGTAACATTCGGCGAAGCAAACAGTTCAATGCCCGAACGGAAAATACGAGTGACATTGACACCATAAATGCTCGATGGATGCAGCGAACCCAACGTATGTCCATTGATTTTGTCCTTCGTGACAAGCAACCTTCTCGACGACATCGGAACATCCTGCTTGTCCCATTCCACCTTTACCTCCTTACCAATAAATGCTGTAATCGCCTCACTGTCCTCCTCGCCACAAACAATGTAGAGTAAGTCACCCAGTTTCAGAACCGTGTCCTTGGTAGGCAGCGTGACATGTCCCTCATGCAAAAGGCGTGAGCACACGAAATCGCGTCCCAAGAAATTACGAACCTGTAGAATCGTCTTGCCGTCAATCAGAGGGTTTACCAGCTCAATGTGCATCAGATGCGGTTTCAGCGCAGAGGCATTGCCATTGTGCTGATTATAGTCATCCTCTTCCTTCTGGAAATTCACCTTGAAAATATAACGAATCGCAATGATAGAACCAATAATACCTATCACACCAAGAGGATAAGCACAGGCATAGCCATTAGCAATCACAGGAATACTTCCACCAAAATGCTCCGCACCTATCTGGTCCAAAGCAGCATTCGCAGCACCAAGTCCAGGGGTGTTCGTCACAGCACCACAAAGCACACCCACCATCATCGGCAGTGTACTTGGGTCGTTCCTATCCATGAAGCCATAGTAGATGGTCAGCATCACAACTATGTTCATCAGGATGATGGCCAGTGCGCCCATGTTCAGCTTGATGCCGTTACCCTTCAGCGAAGTGAAGAAAGAAGGACCCACCTGCAAGCCAATGGAATAGACAAACAGAATGAGACCGAAATCCTGAATGAAGTTCAACACGCTCAATGGCTCCGAAGTAAATCCATACTGCTGGACACCTATGTTCAGGAAGTGCCCAGCCAGGATGCCAACGAAAAGCACGAACGTGACACCCAACGAAACACCACCTATTTTAAACTTGCCCAAATAAACGCCCAACGAAATCACCGCTGAATACAACAACACGATGTGCGCTATAGAAGAGCCATCTGTAATGAGTTTTGAAAGCCAATCCATCCTCTGAAATTATTCTTTTTACTAAAGCTATTGAACTAATCGACTGCAAATTTAAACATTTTTTTTCATCCGCATCGCATGGCATGATGAAAAAGAAGTATTTTTTAGTATTTCCTTCATCAGGTTTTCTCACACAAAAAGATGGCGTGGACGTAAAGGAGATGAGAAAAGTGGTAATTAAAAATAGAAAACTTCGGAATTTCTGTGGAAAAACACTAACTTTGCAACCATCTTCAAAGTTTATTATCACCACTTATCGTTACCATTCCTTATTGCTGCATGGAAATCTATTTCATTCGCCACACCAGCGTGGCTGTACCCAAGGGCACTTGTTATGGACGAACGGACGTACCGTTGTCGGACACATTCGAGCAGGAAGCGTCGTTCACGAAAAGATTGTTGGATGGCATCCCGTTCGACAAGACATTCACCTCGCCTCTCACGCGTGCCGTTCGGTTGGCGTCTTTTTGCGGTTTCCCTGACGCAGAGCGGGATGCCAGGGTCTTGGAATTGGATTTCGGGGAATGGGAAATGAAAGGCTATGACGACCTATATAAGAACGACCCACGGTTTAGCTTTTGGTGTGATCATCATATCACGCAACATACTCCTGGGGGTGAATGTGTAATGGATATGTTTCGCCGGGTAAAGGATTTCATCGATAATGTCAGGAAGATGAAATACCATCGCGTTGCAGTGTTTAGTCATGGTGGCGTTCTCGCACTGGCTCGTGTCGTTGCTGGCGAAGTATCTTTGGGACAGGCTTTTGAAGATGTTCCAAGCTATGGGAGCGTCTTGGTGTTAAAGTAAAATAATGAAAAGTGAAAAGTGGAAAATGCCATCCGGCTTGTTTGCGAAATTTTTCACTTTTCACTTCTCACATTTCACTTTATTCACTCCACCGAAGGAATAGGAACTTGCCGATTGATGGCTTCGTTGAAGGAAATGATGGTTTCCGAACGGCTCAGTCCCAATGGCTGGAGCTTGTCGTGGATAATCGTCAAGAGGTCGTGATTGTTCTTTGCGTAGATTTTGATGAACATGTCGTATTCCCCTGTAGTGTAATGACACTCAACCACTTGAGGTATCTTTTCGAGTTCGTTAACGACATTGTCGAACGAACCTGGGTCTTTCAAGAACAACCCAATGTAAGCACAGGTTTCATATCCCATTTTTTCGGGGTCGAACTGGTAGTGAGTACCCTTTATCACACCCATCTTTGTCAGTTTCGAAATGCGCTGATGAATCGCAGCTCCCGAAACATTGCACGCCCTTGCCACTTCGAGGAAAGGTACACGAGCATTGTCAGCAATCATTTGAAGTATTTGCTGGTCTAATGCATCTAAAACACTTTGTCCCATTTCTGATAAGTTAGTTTACATTTGTTTTATTCATGCCGAAAAAAGCATGGAATCTTTACGAATTTTTCGCAAAGTTAAGAATTTATCTTTCAATACTGAAGTTTTCAAGCAAAAAATCTATTCGTTCTGTATTATTTCGCTATTTTTGCATCCAAAAATATCGTGGGAGTGAAAAGTGAAAAGTGAATCTTTAGCTCGCTGTAGCCAAAAATTGCTATCAAGCGAGAACTCACAAACTCAAAAACTTAAAAACTCAAAAACTTAATTGAAAAATGATTCCTGTTCCTGAAGCGTTTATCGGACAAATGTCTGCACTCCTCGGTGAAGACGACACAAAATTATTTCTTTCCGCTCTTTCTGCTCTTCCTCCTGTCTCTGTTCGAGTGAATGCAGAGAAAGACGGAAAGGCTGAAGGCGACGAGATTCCTTGGTGCCCACTCGGTATATATCTGAAAGAACGTCCGTCTTTCACGTTCGACCCATTGTTTCATGCTGGCACATACTATGTGCAGGAAGCATCGTCGATGTTTCTTTCTCATGTCTTACGAAAATTCATTCCAAACAACGACAACGCATCGCCCATCATGGCACTTGACTTATGCGCTGCGCCAGGAGGAAAATCCACACTCACATTGTCGTCATTGCCTTCGGGTTCGTTGCTCGTGGCAAACGAGGCGGTGAGGCAAAGGGCAAACATCTTGGCTGAGAACCTGACGAAATGGGGAAATCCCAATGTCATCGTCACGAACAACTATGCTGAAGACTTCCAGCCACTTGGTTCCGTCTTCGACCTCATTGTTTGCGATGTTCCCTGTTCGGGTGAAGGCATGTTCCGAAAAGACCCAGAGAGCATTTCGGAATGGAGTCTTCAGAACGTGGATAAGTGTCGAAATAGACAGCGAAACATCATACAGCAGATTTGGCCGTGCCTCAAGACGGGCGGTATTCTCATCTACTCCACATGTACCTATAACACGGCAGAGAACGAGGAAAACATAGAATGGATTCGGCATGAAACGAATGCAGAAGTATTGGATTGCGAAGCTGATGCCAGCTGGGGCATAACGGGCAATTTGCTTGAGGGGCAAGACTTTCCATGTTACCGCTTTTTACCCCATCGCACCAAGGGAGAAGGCTTTTTCCTTGCAGCACTCCGCAAAACGGATGACGATGGCAGCACGACCAGCATCCCTAAAGCGAAAAAGCTGAAGCCCAGCAAACAAAGCACAGCTGTCCCTGCTGAAATCAAAAACTGGATACATGATTCGGAACAATTTGCTTTTCGCTTCGATGAGAAAAAACAATTATTCAGTGCTTTTCCCAAGGCTTTCTCAAGTATTTTAGAGCAAGCACTGTCTTCCCTCAGTGTCATCCATTACGGCATTCGTATGGCAACCACGAAGGGCAAAAACGTACTTCAACCATTACCTTCACTTGCTCTAAGCAATTCACTGAACATCAATTCTTTCCATCAATACGAATTGACATACGAACAAGCCATCTCGTTTCTGCGGACAGAAAGTCTCGTTTTGAGTGCAGACACTCCGAACGGTTTTATTCTCGTCACTTACAAGAACCATCCGCTTGGGTTTGTCAAGAACTTGGGTTCTCGTGCCAACAATCTCTACCCCTCCGAATGGCGTATTCGAAAGATAATAGTAAGTTAATAATTAAAAGTTAAAAATGGCTTTAGCGTTAGCATTGGCCTTTGGCTTTTTCCGTCCGGATAGCGAGCCAACGCTAACAGCCAATGCTAATGCCATTTTAATTTTTAACTTTTAACTTACCGAAGCTTTTAACTCTCTAAGACTCAACTATAACCATTATGAAACCTACATCTAAGGTGGGCATTGCCACCATCCTTGCATTCAACAGTATCTGCATCTTTGCACAGACATCCGACTTCACACAAAACATCGATGCATACGGCAATTATTTCATCCAGGACTTTGAGGATGCAAGCACCTACCCTCTCACCCAATCCACAGAAGAACAGCATTTCATCGTAGAGGGTCAAGGCGAATGGCTCTACAAAGGCACTTACCAATCCACCAACACAAACTACAATGTGAATGGTTCGACGGCAAACCTGCGTCTTCCCAAGAATGGCAGTTATTACGTCGTCACCCCCATTCTCCTCAACGGCGTAGCTTCGGTGAGTTTCTATCTCGGAAGGGCAACAGTCACCCTTTGGACATCAACTGACGGAGGCAACACCTGGCAGAATGCAGGTACGGCAAGTGCCAAGGGAGCAGTTAACACCATTCAGATTCAGAGCCAAGAAGTGAATCGCATCAAAATCTCCAATGAAGCATCAAAAGATGCCGACATTGACAACCTTTGCGTGACAGCGCAGGCATTCGGCACACCCGCTACGGTGCAAACCGATTCCGCTTACCACATCACCCACAATTCTGCCACCCTCAGCGGAACCATTCTCGATGCAGGTTCGCAAACAATCATCGATTGCGGCATACTTTGGAGCACCACTAACGAACAGCCATCCCTGTCGGACAAGATGGCAAAGAGCGAACGAACCGACCTCCAGCACTTCGAAGTGCAGCTCACACGACTGCGTGCCTCCCAAACCATCTATTACCGAGCATTCGCACATTCCTCAGCAGGCTACGCATACGGAGAAGCAAAGCAATTAACAACAAAAGAAAAAGCCAACGACGATGATGACGACAGCGAGACAGACATCATCGGCCGAGCAATATGGTGTTCCCCCGATGGAGATGACGCAACAGCTGACGGCACTTCCGAACATCCCTTCTTCGACCTTCAGAACGCCATCGACATGGCAGAACCAGGCGACCGCATCTGGATGAAAGCAGGAACATACCTTTACGACAAGCGCATCAACATCGACGACAAGAACGGCACCGACGACGCACCCATCCAGTTCTTTGCATACGGAGGCAGAGCCATTCTCGATTTCTCCGCACAGCCCTACCACAAGCATTCCGACAACCCATACCAAGGCGTGAGGCTCACCAGCAGCTATTGGCACTTCTACCGCATCGACATCTGCCATGCCTCCGACAACGGTATGCTCATCGAGCGCAACAAGCCCACTGGAGGCTCATCCTCCGACATCAACGCACGCACACAAGATGCACACGACAACATCATCGAGCAATGCAATTTCTACAAGAACGGAGACACAGGACTGCAAATCAAGAACTTAGGTTCATACAACTACATCATCAACTGCGACGCATACGAAAACGCAGACGAAGACGACGGAGACGCCGACGGATTCGCACCAAAAATCTCCGTAGGCGATGGAAACTACTTCTTCGGTTGCCGAGCATGGCACAATTCCGACGACGGATACGACGTGTTCTTCAAGAAAGACGGAGGGTTCGAAGACAACAAAACCATCATCATGGAATACTGCCTCGCATACCAGAACGGCATCATCAACGGCAAAGCCACAAACGGCAACGGCAACGGATTCAAGATGGGAAGCGACCAAGGACGCATGAACTGCATCCTCAACCGTTGCCTTGCCGTGGAAAACCTGAACAAGGGATTCGACCAGAACCACAATTCAGGCGACATCATCATGAACAACTGCACAGGAGTGGGGCAAACCCGATTCGGAGGAAAGTCCTACAGCTACCGCATCTATGAAGAACTCGCAAGCGGCTCCATCTGCGAAATCAGAAACAGCATAGCCATCAACGACCGCATCAAGACAGGCGACGACGGCAAAAAAGGAGAATGGGGACGCTTCGAACTAAGCGTAGCCAGCAAAGAAGAGCACAACGACTGGGAATGCGCACCATCCAACTTCATCGACATGGAACATTCCCAACAGCTCATCCAGCCGCGACAAGCCGACGGCACCCTTCCCGAAATCGACTTCGCACACATTTCCACCACAGCAGGAAAAGCACTCATCGACACAGGAGTGAAAATCGAAGCCGACGACAGCAAATACGCCACCGCATCCATCACCATTCCAGCCATCGAATACACAGGCGATGCACCCGACTTAGGAGCATACGAATCAGGATTCCAGCTCACAGACGCAACCCTCCCCGTAGAACTGACACACACGCCAAGCACCCAAGAGTCAGCCATACAGCCAGTGGGAGCAGAAAAAAGCAAGCACATCAGCATCAAAAAGACAAAAAGCAATGCCATCATCATAGCACTAAAAGAAGGAAAAGCAAGCGACACCCATACCCTCCGCCTCCTTTCAGCAGACGGAAAACACATCATCACCCGTCAATTCCACCAAGCAACCATCGTCAACACACAGCAAACGACAGGAACCATCATCATTCAAGTGGAAGGAAAAAGCATGAAAGAAAGCGTGAAAGTCAAACTTTAGGAACAATAAAAGACCCACCCCAGCCCTAGCCCCCTCCAGCTCCCCCAAGGGGGAGAGAATAGCCATCCGGACGGCTACTCCTCCCCTTGGGGAGGTTGGGAGGGGCTGGGTATCTACTCCCTCCCTCACAGGGAGGGCTGGGGTGGGTCTTGGGGAGGGTCTTTAAGATACGTGTCATTGTACCACGCAAGGAAAGACTCAGGAGAGACGACATCGTACTTGGCAGAAACAATCAGCGTGAAGAGAAGGCAGATGAGAGAGCGAGGATGCCCGTGCTCATCGCAGAACCTCGAAAGCCATTGCATCATCGCAGGAACCTCCCGTTTCCCATTAGCAGGATTCACCCGCTTCTCACGCAACATCTTCGTCAGCAACAAATGATTATACTGGCTTTCGCTGATGAGAGACACCCAGTAACGCTCCGTGTGCCACAACACCCTTCGTTCATCCGTCAAAGGAAAAGGATTCTCACGCTCCCCGCGGAAGTACAAGCAATGCCCCATGAGCCTCGGAGCATGAGCATCCCATTGGCGTTCACGCAGCGTCTTCGACCCGCCCTGGTATTCAGACCGATACCAAGACTTGAAACCCGAAATAGAGAAAAACCTCCCCACCGTCGAACGATGGTAGCAGCAGAAGAGAAACGCCTTCAGAGAAAGAGGCGTGCCATCATCCTCCTCAAACAGCTCAAGATTCCGATTGCAATAGACCACATAGCATTCATTCAGCTCAGGAGCATTCGCCAGCGTTTTCTCAACCCATTCCCGCTCATAGTCCCAGAACTCCCTGTTCTTCCCATCAGGACAATCCCCTTCACCCTCATAATAGCGGCAATCCAAGTACAAATTAGCGTGAAACATGAAAACAAGTACAAGGTACAATTTACAAAATACAATCAGGGATTTAAAGGATTTTTTTAGGATTATTAGAGAGCTAAAAATTAAAAAATTCCAACCATAACGATAACCATAACCATAACTATCCATCCGGACGGCGGTTAAGGTTAAGGTTAGGGTTAAGGTTCACTTTTAATTTTTAACTTACCAAGTAGTTCCTTGACCTTTGTACATTACTAAGTCTTACTGAGAATCCTTAAAATCCTTTAAATCCCTGACTTTAATATATAGGTTTTTCACTTACTGAGAATCCTTAAAATCCTTAGAATCCCTGACCTCCTTGACAGGGAACTTCTGCAAGTTGCGCATCTGCCGAAGAATCCACGACTGGCGGCGATACATGAAAGAAGAAGGATGAGCACTGTCATACCTCAGAGGATTAGGAAGCGAAGCAGCAATCAGCGCACACTGGCTCCTGCTCAGCACACGCGCAGAACACCCGAAATGCTCGCGGGCAACAGCCTCCGCACCATAAATGCCGTCACCCATCTCAATCGTGTTCAGATAAACCTCCATAATCCTGTGCTTGTCCCAACACACCTCGATGAGAACAGTGAAATAAGCCTCCAAGCCCTTGCGCAGCCACGAAGCATCAGGCCAGAGAAACAAGTTCTTAGCCGTCTGCTGCGAAATCGTGCTCGCACCGCGCCGCCTGCCACCACGCTCCGCCTCCATCCGCGCATTCCTGATTTCCTCCAAGTCGAAACCACTATGCTCGAAGAAACGCTGGTCCTCACTCGCCCAAACCGCAAGAGGCAAATCAGGCGAAATACTGTCCAGAGGCACCCAGCAGTGCTTCAGCCGCATTTGCTCACCCCGTTTCACCTGCTCGAACAGCCTGATCAACATCAGCGGACTGCAAGGCACAGGCAAATACCTGAAAGCAACCACAGCCCCAATGCTCGAACCAAAAAACAAGATGAGCAACCAACGGAAAAAAGACACTATTTTTTTGAGCATCACTCAAAATCCAACCATAACGATAACCTTAACCTTAACTTTCCATCCGGACGGAAGTTAAGGTTAAGGTTAGGGTTAAGGTTGGGATATTTAACTTTCCTACTGAAGCGTACCAGCATTGGCAGCGTTAATCATCGCCTCCGAAGCATAGAGGTACACCTCCACGCGGCGGTTCTCAGCCTTGCCAGCAGCAGTGCTGTTGTCAGCAACAGGATTGCTCTCGCCAAGACCCTCCACCGACTTGATCTGCGAACTCGACACGCCCTGGCTCAAGAGATAAGAGCTCACAGCAGAAGCACGCTCATACGACAGCTGCTGGTTCTTCGCAGCGCTCTGCTCAGCCGTACTGTTCCTCCAGCCGGCATTGTCAGTATAGCCCTGGATAGCCACGTCGCAGTCCGTGTAAACCTTCAGCACATTGTTAGCAAACTGGGAGAGGTTCGTCTTCGCAGTGCTCGAAAGCGCACTCTTGCCCGTCTGGAACAAAATGCCCGAATCGAACGTCACCTTCACAGCGTCCAGCCCGTTCGCATCCTTCACCGAAGAAACCTCCGCATTAGCCACAGCCGCAGCAGCAGCCTTCGCCTTGTCCATCTTCTTGCCAATCAGCACACCAGCCGTCGTGCCAACAGCCGTGCCGATAGCAGCGCCAATCAGCGTGCCCTTCGTATTCTTGCCAATCAGATTTCCAACCAAAGCGCCAAGAGCAGCACCGCCGCCAGCACCAATCAGACCACCCTTCGTCGTGTTCGAAGTGTTACAACCAGCAAAAAGCACCAGCGCGCTCAGCGCCAATGCGTGAAACCTAAGATTTTTCATACGTTTGTTTTTGTTAAAAAATTGATAAAATAAAATAAACACACAGACAACGTCCGCGCAAAGTCGCCGCAAAGATATGAAATTTCAACGAAAGGAAAAAACTTAGACAAGTTAAAAATTAAAAGTTAAAAATTAAAAAGCCACAATTAAGTACAAAGGACAAAGGACAAGGAACAACTTGGTAATAAAAAATCCCTTAAATCCTTTAAATCCTTGATTGAAAAGCCAAAGACCGAATGTTAAAAAATGTATTCAGAATTCGGATGATGTGACTTTGTGACTTTGTGACTTTGTGACTTATTTCTAAAAAAGCTACCAGCCCCCTCCAGCCCCTCCCAAGGGTGAGGGAGTGAAAAAGTGAAAAACGAAAAGTGAAAAATTCGCAAACAAACCGGAAGGCATTTTTAACTTTCAACTTTTCACTTTTCACTTTCAAGCCGGACGGCTACTCCTCCCCTTGGGGAGGTTGGGAGGGGCTGGTATCTACTCCCTCCCTCTCAGGGAGGGCTGGGGTGGGTCTCTTTTTTCTTGATTCGGTTGTCAATCATGATGTCGATGCCGAAAGCAGAGCCAGCATAGACCAGAGCCTGAGCCGTGAACATCAGCACCGAGTCGGAGATTTCGCCCACTGGCGGCATGACGAACCCAGCAATGCTCAGCCCTGTGCCAGCCAGCAACATGAACAATGCGCTGAATATGCGCCAACCATCGGTTTTCATAGATGAAAAAGTTAAAAGTGAAAAGCCTAAATTAAGTACAAAGGACAAAGGACAATGTACGGGCTTTGAAATTTGTACTTTGTAAATTGTTCTTTGTACTTAATTTAGGCTTTTCACTCTTACGGCGTTGGAGGCGTAACCTCCTTGAGCTTCGTTTCCGACTCCAAGGTGGTGTTCTCGATTTCCTCCTTGATGCGCTCCGAAGGGTAGTAGAGCAAGCGGCGGCGATACACGGCGTTTGCACCAGGCACAACCTTCGTGCCGTCGGGCTTCGTGTCACCCTCGCGGTTGAGCGTGGTCTTTGCGCTGATGCTCACCTTGAGCGTACCGAACTCCTTGATGTAGATGGTGTGTCCGTTGAGCACCATTTCCTCCACCTGCTTGAGGATGCTTCGGAGAGCGCCCTCCACCGAAGCCTCGCTCATGCCCGAGTCCTTGGCAATGTGGTCCACCAGCTCGTCGTAGCCAATCTTGGTGTAAGTGATGGTCTTGGTGAAATAGACCTGTTTGTCCTGAGGCTTGAAATACTGCTGCTGCGCCTTGATAAATACTTTTCCCATAGCTGATTTAGGTTTTTGAGTTTGTGAATTGAACGTGAAGAGTGAAGAGTGAAGCGTGAAGCGATGTCACCGCATGGCATTCTTCATTCCTCATTCTTCATTCTTCATTTACTGAACTTCCGACTCAGTGACGAAGTTCATCTGGTTGTAGAGCAAGTCGCGCACATGCTTCGACACGCGGAAGCCCACCCACTTGCGACGCACGGCAGCACCGCCAGCACCTTCGAGATCCTCGCTGACCTTCGCGTGAATCTTGAAATGGATCGTGCCGAGGTCGCCCAGCTGCACCGAGTGGCCGTTGCAGACCAGTTCCTTCACCTGCGTGAAGAGCGAACGATAGACAGCAGCAATCTGCTCGATGCGGATGCCCGAGTCGTCGCTTGCCATCTTGATGAGCTGCTCGTCGTCGATGACCGTTGCGCGCTTAGGAGACGTGTAGTAGCGAGTCTTCTTGTCGATGCCGCAAACGCGCTCAGAGATTTTCAGTTTGAAATTTTTCTTTCCCATAGCTTTTAGGTTTAAGGTTGAAAGTTAAAAATTAAAAGTTAAAAGCAATCCAGCTGAGTCGCTTCACGCTTCACGTTTCCACGCTTCACGCTCACCTCCCCAAACGAGTTCGGATGCCTCCCCAAGCGAGAACGCTTGCCGTCCCAATCGCCATGTCGAGAAGCCTAAGCCCTCTGGAGGATTGCACTGCAAATATACAACAATTTTTGATAATTGTCAATAGATGGAGGCAATTATTTTTGATTTTCGTCAAAAAAAACTTAGTTTTGACGTGAAGCGTGAAGCGAAGAGCGTGAAGCGATAGAGCCGCATGGCATTTTTCACTTTTCACTTTTCACTTTCCCTGAACTCGCTGACCGCCTCCGAGAGCCGTTCGTAGGCTGCTGCCAGTGGTGCTTTCGCTGGCAATGCGCCGTGGGGGTCGATGGCGCAATGGCGCATACTTGCGATTATCATACTCAGGTCGTCGAAACTGATGTCTTCGAGATTGAAGCCGTGGGTGTCGGTTTGCTTGATTTTCATGTTGATTGCGTTTTGATGGTAAATTGCTGATACAAAGATAATAAAAGGTTACAAAGTTACAAAGTTACAAAGTTACATCACCCGAATTCCGAATACATTTTTTAACATTCGTTGTGTTGTGTTGTTGTGGTTATGGGGGTAAGGGCGAGTGTTGTGTGATAAAAAATGGGAATCTGGGGGTTTTGTTGTGAAAAAAAGCGTACCTTTGCAGGAAATTAACTGTTTAAACGTATTTAGAAGACAATGGCAAAAGAACTGAAAGAGCTGACGAAGCGCAGCGTGAACTATTCTGAATGGTATAATCAACTGGTGGTGAAGGCGGACTTGGCCGAGCAGTCGGACGTGCGCGGATGCATGGTGATCAAGCCTTACGGCTATGCTATCTGGGAAAAAATCCAGCGGGTGCTGGACGACAAGTTCAAGGAGACGGGGGTGGTGAATGCTTATTTCCCGCTGCTCATCCCGAAGTCGTTCCTGAGCCGCGAGGCTGAGCACGTGGAGGGCTTTGCGAAGGAGTGCGCGGTGGTGACCCACTATCGGCTGAAGACGAACGAGTCGCACGACGGGGTGGTGGTTGACCCAGCCGCGAAGCTGGAGGAGGAGCTGATTATCCGTCCTACTTCGGAGACGATTATCTGGAACACGTACAGGAACTGGATCAAGTCGTATCGCGACCTTCCGGTTCTTTGCAACCAGTGGTGCAACGTGATGCGCTGGGAGATGCGCACTCGCCTTTTCCTGCGCACGAGCGAGTTCTTGTGGCAGGAGGGGCATACGGCCCATGCGACGCGTGAGGAGGCTGAGGAGCGTGCAAGGCTGATGCTGAGGGTGTATGCCGACGTGGTTGAGAATTATCTGGCTGTGCCTGTGGTGCAGGGCGTGAAGAGCGAGACGGAGCGTTTCGCTGGCGCGCTGGACACGTACACGATTGAGGCGATGATGCAGGACGGGAAGGCTTTGCAGAGCGGGACGAGCCATTTCCTGGGGCAGAACTTCGGCAGGGCTTTCGATGTTCAGTTCCTGAACAGGGAGAACAGGCCTGAGTATGCGTGGGCTACGTCGTGGGGCGTTTCGACTCGCCTGATGGGTGCGCTGATTATGACGCACTCTGACGACAACGGGCTGGTGCTTCCTCCTGCCTTGGCTCCGACGCAGGTGGTGGTGATTCCGATTTGGAAGACGGACGAGCAGCTGGCTGCTATCAACGCGAAGGCGCAGGGCGTGGTGGACGGCTTGCGGGCAAGGGGCTTGAGCGTTAAGTATGACAACGACGGGAACAAGCGCCCTGGCTTCAAGTTTGCGGACTACGAGCTGAAGGGTGTGCCTGTGCGCCTGGTGATGGGTGCTCGCGACTTGGAGAACGGCACGGTGGAGGTGATGCGGCGCGACACGCTGGAGAAGGTGACGGTGGGGCTGGACGGCATCGAGGCTTACGTGGAGGGCTTGCTGAAGGACATCCAGAGGAACATCTTCGAGAAGGCGCGCGCGTTCCGCGATGCGCATGTGTATGAGTGCGACGACTATGAGGATTTCAAGAGGCGGGTGAAGGATGGGGGCTTCTTCCTGTGCCACTGGGACGGCTCGGCTGAGACGGAGGCGCGCATCAAGGAGGAGACGCAGGCTACGATTCGCTGTGTGCCTTTCGGCTATGAGCAGACGCCTGGCATCGACATGGTGAGCGGCCGGCCTGCGAAGTGCAGGGTGATTATCGCGAGGGCGTATTGAGAAGAAGAAGACCCTCCCCCTGCCCTCCCTGTGAGGGAGGGAGTAGTTACCCATCCCCTCCCAACCTTCCCAAGGGCAAAAGTCAAAGGGAAATTAAAAATTAAAAGTAACTATTCAGCGAATAATATCAAGCAGTGCCCTGTCGGGCAGAAATCCAACAAATCTTTTCAAAATCTGTCAAATCTTAAAAATATTTGCCATAAGGATTTGTTTGATTTGTATGAAATTTGAAAGATTTGGCTACGCCGAGCTAAAGGTTCTTTGCGAGCAAAGCGAGTAAACTCGATAACTCGCCGTAGGCGACTCAAAAAGAAGATTCGCTGAATAGTTACAAATTAATAATTAAAAACCAAAAAGTTAAAAAGTAAAATGGGCTATCCTGTTGCTCCTTTTAATTTTTACCTTTTAATTTTTAACTTTCTAAGTTTTTTAACTTTCTAATAATCCTGAAAATCCTTTTAATTCCTGATTAGATATTATAATTTTGAACTTATTTTAGCATTTTTCTTTCGATTTGCTTGTGTAGTTCGAGGAAATGTGCTTAATTTGCAGGAAATTTCTAAAAAGGAAGTAAACGCATGATGTTTTTCAACAATTCAAATAGCGGTTGGCGATGGCGTCGCTTGGGACTGGAAGGGTCGTAAGTCGATTGCTGCTGCCGTTTGAACTGTGTTGCGTTTGTCTATGCTGTATGTATTATATATATATTAAGGTATAGAGGATTATCAAGAGGGAAATGCGGAGCCTGTCGTTCTTACGGCAGGCTCCGCTGCGTTAGATAATAGACCCTCCCCTGCCCTCCCTGTGAGGGAGGGAGTAGTCACCCAGCCCCCTCCAGCTCCCCCAAGGGGAAGGGAGTGAAAAAGTGAAAAACGAACAGTGAAAAATTCGCAAAACAAACCGAACGGCATTTTTAACTTTCAACTTTTCACTTTTCACTTTCAAGCCGGACGGCTTCTCCTCCCCTTGGGGAGGTTGGGAGGGGCTGTAGGGGTCTTCTTCAAAAAAAAGAGTATAAACCAATTATTAATAAAGAAATGACATGAAAACGAATTGTTCTTTCTCTCAGGTGGATGAGAATGGGTTTTATGGCAATTATGGCGGTGCCTATGTGCCTGAGATTCTTTACAAAACGGTTGAGGACTTGAGAAGGGCGTATTTGCCTATCATCGAAAGCGAGGATTTCAAGGGGGAATTCCGCTTGCTGCTGCGCGACTATGTGGGTCGGCCTTCTCCGCTCTATTTCGCCAGGCGCATGAGCGAGAGGTATGGCTGCCAGCTTTATCTGAAGCGTGAGGACTTGAACCACACGGGGGCTCACAAGATTAACAATTCGCTGGGACAGATCCTGATTGCGAGGAGGATGGGCAAGCGGCGCATCATTGCGGAGACGGGTGCCGGGCAGCATGGCGTGGCTACGGCTACGGCGTGTGCGCTGATGGACATGCCTTGCACGGTGTATATGGGTGCGACGGATGTGGCTCGCCAGCGTCCGAATGTGGAGCGCATGAAAATGCTGGGGGCTGAGGTGCGGCCTGTGGAATCGGGCAACATGACGCTGAAGGATGCTACGAACGAGGCGATTCGCGACTGGTGCTGCCATCCTGCCGACACGTTCTACATCATCGGCAGCACGGTGGGCCCTCATCCTTACCCCGACTTGGTGGCGCGCCTCCAGAGTGTGATTTCGGAGGAAATCAAGTGGCAGCTGGAGGAAAAGGTTGGCAGGTGTTATCCTGACTATCTGATTGCGTGCGTGGGTGGGGGTTCGAATGCTGCTGGCACGATTTTCCATTATCTGGACGATGAGCGTGTGAGTATCGTGCTGGCGGAGGCTGGGGGGCTTGGCGTGGATACGGGTCGGACGGCTGCTTCGTTGCAGATTGGCTCTGATGGCATCTTGCATGGTTCGCGCATCAGGTTGATGCAGACGGAGGATGGGCAGATTGTTGAGCCGTATTCTATCAGTGCTGGTCTCGACTATCCTGGCACGGGTCCTATCCATTGCAACTTGTATGAGTCGGGGCGTGCGAGGGTGCTTGCGGTGAATGATGACGAGGCGCTTGCTGCTGCTTTCGAACTCACTCGCACTGAGGGCATCATCCCTGCCCTGGAGTCGGCTCATGCGCTGGGTGTGCTGCCGAAGATGCGCTTCGGGAAGGACGACGTGGTGGTCCTGACGGTTAGCGGAAGGGGTGACAAGGACATGGAGACGTATTTGAAAGCGATAAAATGAATAATAAACAGACCCTCCAACTATAGACCCTCCCCCTGCCCTCCCTGTGAGGGAGGGAGTAGAGACCCCTCCAGCTCCCCTGTGAGGGGAGAGAAATAACCATCCGGGTGACTACTCCCTCCCTCACAGGGAGGGCTGGGGAGGGTCTTCTGGGGAGGGTCTAAAATAGAAAAAACATTATGTATAATTATCATACTGTATCAAAAAAGATATTGGGCGACCTCACTACTCCTGTTGCCACTTACTTGAAACTGAGAGACGACTATCCTCAATCGGCGCTCATGGAGAGCTCTGACTATCACGGTGGCGAGAACTCTAAGTCGTTCATCGCTGTTCACCCCATTGCGAGCATCGGCATTGAGCATGGCAAGGCTATTGCCAAGTTTCCTGATGGTAGCAAGAGGGTGCATGAGGTGTGCGACTCTTACCTGGCTGATAGGGCTATCAATGACTTTCTGCATGAATTCTCCATCGATGGTGAATATGCTGCTTATTGCGGTCTCTACGGCTACACGTCTTTCAATGCGGTGCGTTACTTCGAAAACATCGATGTGAAAGATGAAACGCAAAGGGAGAACGATGCTCCCGACATGCTCTACATTCTCTACAAGGATGTGATTGTTTTCGACCATTTCCGCAATGAACTTGTCATCATCGAACTGATGGAGGATGGCGAGGAAGACGACTTGCAACAGTTAGAAAGCGACATCCTGAACCGCAGGGTGAGGAGTTATGATTTCCGCCCTGTTGGTAATTTCTCTTCTACTCTTTCCGACGAGGAGCACAAGGCGAATATCCGCAAGGGCATCCAGCATTGTCTCCGAGGCGATGTGTTTCAGATTGTGCTTTCTCGCCGTTTCGTCCAGGGCTATGAGGGCGATGATTTCAAGCTCTACCGTGCGCTGAGGAGTATCAACCCTTCTCCTTATCTGTTCTACTTCGACTTTGGTGGTTTTCGCATCTTCGGTTCTTCGCCTGAGACGCACTGCCGCATTGAGGGAAGAACTGCCTATATCGACCCCATCGCTGGGACGACCAAACGTACTGGGAATCCTGAAGAAGACCGCAAGAATGCGCTTTTCCTGAGGAGCGACCCGAAGGAGAATGCTGAGCATGTGATGCTGGTAGATTTGGCTCGAAATGATTTGAGCAGAAATTGCCACCATGTGAAGGTGGATTTTTACAAGGATATGCAATACTATTCGCATGTCATCCACTTGGTGAGTCGCGTCAGTGGAGTGCTGGATGACCATGCCGACCCCATCAAGGCTTTTATCGACACGTTCCCTGCTGGCACGCTTTCTGGTGCGCCCAAGGTGAGGGCCATGCAGCTCATTTCGGAATATGAGCCTCACAATCGGGGTGCTTACGGTGGCTGCATCGGTTTTATCGGATTCGACGGCTCTCTGAACCAAGCCATCACCATCCGCACTTTCGTCAGCCGAAACAACGAACTGTGGTTCCAGGCTGGAGGTGGTATCGTGGCTCAGAGCAACGAAGACTATGAATTGCAGGAAGTGAACAACAAGCTCGGCGCTCTTCGAAAGGCTATCGAGATGGCAGAAAAGATATAGAAACGGAGTTACAAAACAGACAAGGAATATGAAAAGAATCGTTATCATCGACAACTACGACAGCTTCACTTACAACCTGTCCCACCTGGTGAAGGAACTGGGAGCAGAAGTGAGCGTTTTCCGAAACGACAAGTTCCAGATGCAGCAACTGGATGCTTTCGACAAAATCATTCTTTCCCCTGGGCCTGGCATTCCTTCCGAAGCTGGGTTTCTCCTCGATGCCATTCGCAACTACGCTGGCAGGAAACCCATCCTCGGTGTGTGCCTTGGGCATCAAGCCATCGGTGAGGTGTTCGGAGCCAAGCTGAAGAACCTCAACAGCGTGTTTCATGGCATAGCCACTCCTGCCACCATCATCCAGAATGATTACATCTTCGACCATCTTCCTCAGACTTTGGAAGTGGGACGCTATCACTCATGGATTGTCAGCAAGGATGCGCTGCCCGACTGTTTGGAAATCACGAGCGAAAGCGACGAGGGTTACATCATGTCGCTCCGACACAAGCAATTCGACATTCGGGGCATACAATATCATCCCGAAAGTGTGCTCACGCCACAAGGCCGAGAAATCATCAATAACTGGTTAAATCATTAAGAAGCATTATGAAACAATATCTTGCAACCCTCATCGAAGGTAAAGAACTCTCTCGGGAAGAGACCCACGAGATTATGGTGAACATCACCAAGCAGAAGTACAACGAACATCAGATTTCTGCCCTCCTCATGGGCATTCAGATGCATGGAGTGACAGTCAACGAATTGCTCGGATTCAGAGACGGGCTCCTTGAGACAGGCAAATACATCGACCTGAGCGACTACGAAACGCTCGACATCGTTGGAACGGGCGGCGACCAGAAGAACACATTCAACATATCCACATGCTCTGCCTTCGTCATTGCCGGAGCGGGCTATAAGGTGTCGAAGCACGGCAACGGTGCCAGCACATCCGTGAGCGGCGCCAGCACCGTTCTGCAGGAGCATGGGGTGAAATTCACCGACGACCGCGACACCTTGCGCCGTTCGCTCGATGAAGCGGGCATCTGCTATTTTCATGCACCACTCTTTGCCTACGGCATGAAGTACGTAGGTCCATGCCGCAAGGCATTGAATGTGCCCACCTGCTTCAATCTCCTTGGACCATTGGTCAATCCGTGCCACCCCAAATACTCCCTTCATGGCACTGCCAATCAGGACCAATTGCGCCTCTACACCAACATCCATCAGAAAATCGGCGACAAGTTCGGAGTCATAACGAGCTACGATGGATACGACGAAATATCCCTCACAAGTGGTTTCAAATTCATCACCAACCATTTTGAGAAAGTGTTCACACCGAAGGACTTGGGTCTCAACTATGTGAACAAGGAAGACATCTACGGAGGAAGCACGGCAGAGGAAGCACGGCAGATATTCGACAGCGTGCTTGAAGGCACTTCCACACAAGCGCAGAAAGACGTCATCCTTGCCAATGCCGCTTGCGGTATCAGCGTCTTAGACCGCAATCTCAGCATCGAAGAATCTATCGACATGGCACGCGAATCCATCGACAGTGGCAAAGCACTTGCCTCTTTCAAGAAATTCGTGGAAATCAATTCCTAATTACTCAAGCAATAGACGCTCCCTAACCCTCCCTGTAAGGGCGGGGACAACCATCCGGCTTGAAAGTGAAAAGCCTTAGTTAAGTACAAAGGACAAGGAACAACTTGGTAAGTTAAAAATCTTTGGAAATTAAAAATTAAAAGTTAAAAATTAAAAGGAGCAACTGGATAGCCCATTTTACTTGTTACTTTTAAATTTTTTGAAGTTTTTAACTTTCTAAGACTTTTAACTCTCTAATAATCCTAAAAAATCCTTTAAATCCCTGATTGTACTTTGTAAATTGTACATTGTACTTCTCTTCACGCTTCACTCTTCACGCTTCACGTTCAACCCTAAACACTAAACACCAAACACCAAACTCACAATGTCCGACATACTCGAAGAAATCATTGCCAACAAGCAATTGGAACTCAAGAAGCAGAAAGAAATGCTTCCCCTTCACGATTTGGCAGAAAGGGTGGATTATCTCATTGAGAACCATCCCCACCCCATACTCTCCATGCGAAACTCACTGGCTGCATCCCATAGCGGAATCATTGCCGAATTCAAGCGCCGTTCCCCATCGAAAGGATGGATAAAAGAAGATGGCGACCCAACCATCATCCCACCATCATACGCCGACAACGGAGCTGCAGCAGTATCCATACTCACCGATGAGCAGTTCTTTGGAGGAAAACTCAATTTCATCCAAAAGGCACGTCCATTAGTTTCCACCACCCCCATACTCCGCAAAGACTTCATCATCGATGAATACCAGCTCTATCAAGCCTACCACGTAGGAGCCAATGCCGTACTGCTCATCGCAGCATGTCTAAGCAAGCGGACATGCAGAGAACTGGCACGAAAAGCACACACGCTCGGCATCGAAACGCTGCTCGAAGTGCATACAGAGACAGAACTGGAATACCTAAACGACAACATCGACATGGTAGGCGTGAACAATAGGAACCTCGGCACTTTCCACACCGATGTACAAACCTCCTTCCGACTTGCCGAACTCCTTCCGACCACCCACCTGCTCGTATCAGAAAGCGGCATCAGCCAGCCACACACCGTCAGGCAACTGCGCCAGGCAGGGTTTCGAGGATTCCTCATTGGCGAAACATTCATGAAAACCCCGAATCCAGGACTTGCACTCAAAGAATTCATCCAGCAGATATGATTATCAAAGTATGTGGCATGCGTGATCCAGAAAACATTCGCGCTGTCGAAGCACTACCAATCGATTACATCGGACTCATCTTCTATCCACCGTCACCCCGACATGTGGACGCACTTCCCCCTACCCTCCCCAAGCAGTGTCAGCGAGTAGGCGTATTCGTAAATGCAACAGCAGAAGAAATCCTCCAGAGAATCAACACATTCCAGCTCGACATGGTACAGCTTCACGGACACGAATCGCCACACTTCTGTCACATTCTCAGGCAGCTCATGCCCCCATCCCTGAAAATCATGAAGATGATACCCATTGCCACGGAAAACGACATTTCCCTCACTCGCACCTATTCCGACGCCATCGATTATTTCCTCTTCGAATCAAAGATTCCAACAAAGGGGAACACCTACGGAGGTAGCGGACAGCAGTTCGATTGGAACATCCTCAACCACTATCATGGCAGCATCCCCTTCCTTCTCACAGGCGGCATTGGCGAAAACGACGCACAGCGGATTTTGCAATTCCATCATCCCAAATTTGCAGGAATCGACCTCAATTCCCGTTTCGAAACAGCCCCAGCCATCAAAGACATCACGAAACTTCACACATTCATTGACAAAGTCAGAAAATTGAACTAACTTTGCAAACTGAAGACAAAACAATCAGCAAAATCAAACAACAAATGAACTTTTTTCAGTCAACAAATGAACTTTTTCAGTCAACAAATTAACACAAATTTTCTCAAAAGAAAAGTCAAAAGTCGAAGGTCAAAGGTCAAAAGTGCTATTGAATGGCCAATTTTTCACTTTTCACTTTTCATTGTTCACTTTTTTTGTGCCTTATTTGTGTCCATTTGTTGACAAAAAAATTTGTTGACCGAAAAAAGAATATTTGTTGACTTAAAAGATAGAAAACATGAACCGTATCAACCAACTATTTCAGACAAAGAAAACAGGAATCCTTTCCATCTACTTTTGTGCAGGGCATCCCACCCTCGAAGGCACAGCCACCACCATCCGTACCCTCGCCGAAGCAGGCATCGACATGGTAGAAATAGGCATCCCCTTCTCCGACCCTATGGCCGACGGAGTCGTCATACAAGACGCAGCCACAAAAGCATTGCACAACGGCATGACACTTCGCACACTCTTCAACCAGCTCGAAGGCATTCGCACTCACCTCTCCATCCCACTCATCCTCATGGGCTACCTCAATCCCATCATGCAGTTCGGATTCGAAGCCTTCTGCCAGCGATGTACACAAGTAGGCATCGATGGAGTCATCATCCCCGACCTGCCCTTCAACGACTACCTCAACATCTACAAACCCATAGCCGATGCCCACCAACTTCGCATCATCATGCTCATCACACCCGAAACCAGCGACGAGCGCATCCGCTTCATCGACCAGCACACCGACGGATTCATCTACATGGTATCCTCAGCCGCTACCACAGGAGCTCAGACCCACTTCGACCAAGCCAAGCAATCCTATTTCAAGCGAATCGACAACATGAACCTGCGCAATCCGCGCATGATTGGGTTCGGCATCAGCAACCGTCAAACCCTTCAGTCAGCACTCGACCATGCAGCAGGAGCCATCATCGGTTCCAAATTCGTCAGCCTCTTAGACCAAACAAACAACCCGCAAACTGCCATCGAACAACTCAAAGAAGCACTTCGCTCCGAATGAAGAATGAAAAATGAAGAATGAAGAATGAAAGTAACTTATCTCATGAGCAGGGTACAATCCATTCTTCATTCTACATTCTTAATTCTTCATTAAAAAAATCCCTTTTAAAATCCTTCAAATCCCTGATTCATTAGTTACCTATGAAATATTCATTACTCATTAGAATTTTTCACTCATTCCTCCTCATCCTCATCCTTTGTGCATCCCCACTGAATGCACAAAACCCAGGAAACGCAGGCTACCTATGCAACAACCCGCTGCCCTACAACCCCATCAAGCTCGACATCCTCTTCATCGGCAATTCATTCTCCATCGACACCAGTGCAGCACTGCCCTCCATCCTCAGCTCCCTCGGCATCAACACCGTCAACGTCTATGTGCTTTACAAAGGAGGATGCTCAATGAAAGAACACTACAACTACTTCCTCAACGACAACAGCGTCTATGAACTCTACCTCTACAATAGCCGAGGAGAAACAAGGCTGGAAAAATCTACCACCATGCGCAACGTCTTCAAACGATTCGCATACGACATCGTCATCTTCCAGCAATACTCACTCGAATCGGGTGACTACAGCACTTACGAACCCTACCTCAGCCGAATCATACAAGCCTACCGGCTCACCACCATCAGCGCACGAACCACCTTCGCGTTCAACCAAACCTGGGCTTATAGCTCACGACACAAGAACATCAAGAAGTACGGCACACCCGAACTCATGTGGAAAAGCATCTGCGACGCTACACGAAAGATGAAAGTCACCACCGGCATCGACATCATCATCCCATGCGGAACAGCCGTGCAGAACGCACGAAGCGTAGCAGCACTAAAAACAGAAAAGGAATTCACACGCGACAACCAACACATCGACCTACACATGGGACGATACCTCACCGCCTGCACCTTCTTCGAAAGCATCATAGCCCCATGCCTCGGACGCAACCTGCGAGAAGACCTCACCATACTCGGGAAGAACGGAGAACCCAACCAAGTCAACAACACCAACCGAAGACTGCTCCAAAACTGCGCACGACTCGCCGTAGCAAACAACTACGAAGTCTCAACCTTCGCCGGAGAACTTTAAGAAAAGGAGAAAAAGAGATTCCGTCCTAAACGAAAAGGATGAAATCAAAATAATCCTTGTAAAAAAACGGACAAGTGGACATGAGTGTATTCCCGAGAGTAGTACCCAAGCCGCTTATGTATTCAATTTGGAAGATAAAAAAACTTATACAGGAAAACTTGTTTGTTTTTTCTTGAAAAAATTTGGAACTTCAAAAACTTTCAGTAACTTTGCAGCGATTTAAATGTGTTTTTCATAGTAATAGATTTTTAGGGCTGCTTACTCGTGAGAGTAGGTAGTCTTTTTTTGTTTGGCTCCAGACACCCCTGTTTCAGCAGCTGTTTTCACGGAAGAAAGACATTAAAACGAGAAAAACTTTGCCGTATCGGATAAAATTCCTAAATTTGCACGGTTTTTGCGTTGTCTGCACGCTGGAACTTGGAATCAGAGTGAAAAATGCCATCGGGCATTTTAGTGAAAAACGAAAAGCCTTAGTTAAGTACAAAGTAAAATTTACAAAGTACAATCAGGGATTTAAAGGATTAAAGGGATTACACTATACACTAAACCCTAAACACTAAACTCATGTACCTTGTCCTTTGTACTTTTCTTAGCGTTTCGCTTTAAACACAAAACACTTGATTCTATTAGCTTGAACAAATAACTATAAAAAAGAATAAAAAAGAAAATGGCAAAGAAAGAAAAGAAAGTAGAAGCCATAGCCTTGGATGAGCAGCTCACCAAGTCGGAGGCATTCATTGAGAAAAATCTGAAAACAATCCTCATCATCATTGCAGCAGTCATCGTGGTTGTTGCAGGCGTTTTCATCTATCGCAACCATATAGCGAACGTGGAGCTGGAAGCACAAAACGCCATTGCCAAGAGCCAGCAGGCTTTTGCTCAGGAGCAATATGAGCAGGCACTGAATGGCGACGGCGCCAACGTGAAGGGTTTCCTGAAAATCATGGATGAATACAGCGGTACGAAGACGGCGAACCTCGCCAAGCTGTATGCTGCTATCTGCTATGCCAACACGGACAAGACTGCGGAAGCCATCAAAATGTTTGAGGACTTCGACGCTCAGGACGACCAAATGGTTTCGCCTGCTGCTTTAGCTGCCCTGGGCAATTGCTATGTGAAGAACGGTGACAGCCAGAAGGGTGCAGAGACGCTGGTGAAGGCTGCCCAGAAAGCAGACAACGATGCCATCAGCCCACTGGCATTGCGTCAAGCAGGCGAGATTTATGAGTCGCTGAACCAAACGGACAAGGCGCTTGAGCTTTACCAGCAGATCAAGGACAAATACTATCGTTCTCCGCTGGCTGGCGACATCGACAAGTACATAGAGCGTGTGAGCAAGTAATGGCAAGCAAATATCACAACTTATCAGACTACGATACCAACTCGGTGCCAAACGGAAAGGGCACAAGGGTCGGTATCGTTGTCAGTGAATGGAACAAGGAAATCACTGGTGCGCTTCTTGATGGCGCCATGAGCACGCTCATGAGGCATGGTGTGGAAGAGGCGGACATCAGGGTGAAGACGGTGCCAGGCAGCTTCGAGTTGATTTACGGTGCCAGCCAAATGGTGAAGACGGACGTGGATGTCGTGATTGCCATCGGTTGCGTGATTCGTGGAGACACTCCCCACTTCGACTATATCTGTGCTGGAACGACCCAAGGACTGGCTCATTTGAATGCCACCCAGAATGTTCCCGTCATTTACGGACTCATTACGACCAACGACATGCAGCAGGCGCTCGACCGTTGTGGTGGTGCCTTGGGCAACAAGGGGGATGAGTGTGCCGTCACTGCATTGAAAATGTCGGTATTCAATTCTTAAAGTACCTCTAACCTCCCCCAGGAAGAGGATATTTAATTGATTTTCATCTGAAGTATCTCCGAAAAATACTACGACCACTCATCACGTCTATTATCGTGGTGTATGTGGGATTAATTTTGCTACTACATCTCCCGTTTGTTCAAAAGCAAATGGGAAATGTGGTAGCAAATGCTTTGTCGGAGAAGTTAGGAACGAAGGTGAAGGTAGGTAATGTGAACTTGGGATTTCTGAACCGCATTATCATCGATGACCTCTACGTGGAGGATGAAGAGAAACAGCCCATGCTGCAAGCCACGCGCACGTCTGCCACCATTACTCTCGTCCCTCTGCTTTCGGGAAAGGTTCAGATTTCCACAGCCCAGATTTTCGGACTCACTGCCAACCTGAAGAAGAAAAATCTGGATGCACCGCTGAACTGCCAATTTGTGATTGATGCCTTTTCTTCGGATGAAAAGAAGGAATCGTCTCCGTTCTACCTAAACATCAATTCGCTTATCGTGCGACATGCTACGGTAAACTACGATGTGGAATCGGAAGAGGAAACTAAGGGAAAATTCAATCATAACCACCTCTCGTTGAGCGATATATGTATCACGTCCTCCATCAAGACTTTCAGCAACGATTCGGTCAATATCACCTTGAAGCGCTTCGATTTCAAAGAAAACAAATCGGGGTTGGAACTATTGAGATTCAGAACGTCGATTGCTGCCAACAAACAAGCTGCATTCATAGACTCGCTGCATATCGCTACCCGCAATTCCACCATCAACTTGGGTCCGACCTCCATTACATATCCTCAGTATGATATTGACAAAAGTTTCGATTTCTCTTCGAGCATTCGCAATACCATCATCACACTCTCCGATTTCCAGGCATTCCTCCCTATCCTTGCGGATTTCAAAACGCCTATCTCTGTGGAAACGGGAATACATAGTCACCAAAGGGAAATCAAACTCAGAAACACTGCGATTGTCTCTCAGGACAACTCGCTCCAGTTCCTTGCCAACACGAATGTCAGATTACATGAAAACAAGTTGGCACGTCTGAATACGCATATCAACAAGCTGGACATTCTTCCCGAGGGAATGGAAAGCATAGCCAAAGCTTTGAAGCTTGATGAATTCACATCGAGCACCCTTTTGCGCCTCGGACATATACATCTGGAAGGCAATGCAAGCAAGGATGAAGACAACATGTTCGCCGACTTGAAAGTCAACACGGATGCCGGCAAGCTCACGCTCAATGGGTCGTTCGATGCGGAAAACAATTTTGTGGCTCAAACAGAAAGCGATGACTTCAACCTGAAGCAATTGCTCCATGATGACAAATTGGGGCAAACTGCGTTCAAACTCAATGTAGATGGAACTCTTGCACAGAACCGCCAACCAAGCGGAACTGTCAGCGGAAGCATCGAGAAGTTGGAATACTCAAACTACACTTATAACAACATTAAGCTCAACGGAATAGCCAGTGCCGATGGATTCGAGGGACATGCCTCTATTGACGATCCAAACATTCGACTTGTATTTGATGGAAAAATAGACCAGCTCGGTGGCTTGGCAGAAACTGACATGAAGCTAAGCCTTCAGAATTTTAATCCTCATGCCCTGCACCTCACGAACAACTACGAAGGTGAGACTTTCCATCTGAAAGCCCAGGTGAACACAAAAGGAAATTCCCTCGATACGGCTGAAGGAAAAGTGGAGATGGACTCCATTTTTATCAAGACTCCAGACCAATTGCTGTCTGTTAATTCTCTTCTTGTCAAAGCCCAAAACATGGGGAATGGGCAACGAAGCATCGACATCGACGGTGACTTTGTTCGTGCATCTCTGCATGGAACAACTCATCTTGCCGACCTAATTCCATGTTTTCAGAATCAGTTAGCCCAACATTTGCCTTCCCTCATCGAGCCTACTCGGAATGTGAAAAAGAACCAACAATTCCAACTCAGTTTGGAACTCTCCGAAACCCCCATCCTGCATCATTTCATCAAAGAGGATTTCTCCATCCTTCGTCCTATCAACATCGAAGCAGAAATGGATGAGCAGAATGACAAATCGACCCTGCATATAGATGCACCAAGCATCAGTTACAATGGCACAGAATACGATTATGTGAAATTGAACTACGAGGGAGATGCGAATCTGTTCAACCTGCAAGCATCCTTGCTCCGCAAGTTAGAAAACAACTCATGTAAGTTTGTTGTCAACAGTACAGGTAAGGACAATCGTGTGCAAACCGACCTGAGTTGGAAAACCATGCTGGAAAATTCCACGAGTGGCAAACTTTCCACTATCACTCAGTTCGAAAACAACCAGGGCAAAACTCAAGTGGGCATCCACATCCAGCCTTCAGACATCATCATCAACGACACCATTTGGCATGTTGCAAATTCTGAAATCAACATTCTCGATAAAAACATTGATTGTAAGAATGTAAAAATTTCCAACGAAAACCGCTATTTGACCGTTAACGGAAAAATTTCAGAATCACCAAGCGACTCACTTGTTGCTGAACTCAACGACATTTCCATTAATTATGTACTCGACCTCGTCAACTTCACCGCTGTAAAATTCATAGGCCATGCTTCAGGACATGCGTACATCCGAAATATATTCAAAAAGCCTGATTTCCATGCCAACTTGACCGTTCCCGACTTTGGCATCGACAAGGGACGATTAGGAATGGCACTGATTCATGCAAATTGGGATGAAAGCGTGAAAGGAGTGAAAATCAATGCCAATATCTTTGACAAAGACAAGGGCAAGGAAAGATTTACCACATGCAATGGCTTTGTTTCTCCTGCACAGAACGACATCCAGTTGCAAATCGGTGCCAACAACACGAGTGCCGAATTTCTCAATTCATTTCTCGGAAGCATCTTCGACGACATCGAGGGCGACATCAATGGAGTTGTGAATGTTGTGGGACCACTAAGCGAAATCGGTCTTGTGGGAGATGCATCGACAAATATCGACATGACTCTTCATGCCACCAAGGTGAGATACCACATCAATCCCAACGACACCATTCGTTTGCGCCCATATCGCATCAATTTCGACAATATCCGCATAGCTGATTCACGCTCCAACGAAGGTACGGTGAATGGTTATGTGTCGCATCGGAATCTGAAGAATTTCCAATATGAATTCAACGTTAGTTTGAACCATCTCCTCGCTTACGAGGAAACACAATTCAACAACGACAAGTTCATGGGACGTGTATTTGCAGACGGACAACTCACGCTGAGAGGTGCTGATGGGCATCCGCTCAATATCATTGCCGATTTGACACCGACCCGAGGTAGTTTCTTTGCATACGATTCTGCCACACCCGATGCCATCGCCACTTCCTCGTTTATCAAGTTCAATGATAGAGATAAAGACACAACGTTGAAGGATTCTACCACCCATACATTCTCCGTTGACTCCATTTTCATGTTGGACAACGATAACGACGACTTGCTGCTTGAGGCATACGCACAAAGACAAAAAGAAAAGCAAAAGGAGGATGACTACGAATACAGGGGTGACATCTTTATGAATGTAGGCATACACCTCAGTCCTGACTGCGAAATCAAACTCAGAATGGACAATGCCGACGATGGTTATATCTCAACCTACGGCAATGGTACTCTGCAAGCATACTACCACAACAAAGGCTCGTTCACACTCGATGGCACATACAACATACAGAGTGGACGCTACCGACTCTACTTGCAGGACATCATCTACCGTGACCTCGACATTCAGAATGGTTCCAGCGTCGTTTTCAACGGAAATCCATTCGATGCCAACATCCATCTCATTTGCTGGCACACACTCAACGCTGTTCCCCTCAATGACTTGACTTCCAATTCGGGCTACAGTAGCAACAACAAAGTGAAAGTCATTTGCATTCTCGACATCACTGGCAACCTGAATAACATGACATTCAACTTCGACATCAACCTGCCAAATGTGAATGATGAAACACGTCAGTTAGTGCGTTCACTCATATCGACAGATGAGGAAATGAACACACAGATGATTTACCTCTTAGGCATGGGACGATTCTATACCAATGAATATGCTCGTGCATCAGGAACCAACAATTCCGCCCAAGCCATGAACAACCTCCTCTCCTCCACCATCAGCGGACAAATCAACCAGATGCTTTCCAGCGTAATCGGGACAGAAAGCAAATGGAATTTCGGCACAGGACTTTCCACTGGAGAACAAGGATGGCAGGACCTCGACATCGAAGGCATCCTTTCAGGTCGCTTGCTCGATGACCGTCTGCTCATCAATGGTAACTTCGGCTATCGTGACAATCCACTCAAACAGAGCGCAAGCTTAATCGGCGACTTCGATGTGAAATGGAGAATTACCCCAAATGGAAATACATATCTGAAAGCGTATAACAAAAACAACGACCGCTACTTTACCAAAGCGACTCTCAACACACAGGGAGTTGGCATCAGCTTCCAACGTGACTTTGAGAAATGGCGCGACTTGTTCCGACGCAAGGCTCTGAAAGGAGTGAAAAGCGGTAAGTGAATAATGTCTATAGTCAAAGGTCTAAAGTCAAAGGTTGCCTCAGACCTTAGTCCTTAGGCCATAGTCCTTAGACCTAACAACAAAACACCATCATTGAATAATATGAAGAATTACGGATTTATAAAAGTGGCATCTGCCATTCCGTCAGTCACAGTGGCCGACTGCACATCCAACATCAAGGAAATCAAACGACTCATAGACCAAGCAGCCGTTGAGGAAGCAGCCATCGTCTGTTTCCCAGAGCTGAGCATCACGGCATACACCTGCAACGACCTATTCAGTCAGCAAACCTTGCTCGATGCCAGTAAAACAGCACTCCAATGGTTGCTTCAGAACAACGACACCTCCATTATAGCCATACTCGGCATGCCACTCGAAATCCATTCCATGTTGTTCAATGTGGCAGTCGTCATACAAGCCAATCGAATAGTAGGAATCGTTCCGAAGACCTATCTACCCAACTACAAAGAATTCTACGAACAGCGGTGGTTTGCATCCGCCAACTGTCTGAAAGACACCACAACAACACTTTGCGGACAAACAGTTCCTGTGGGGAAGAACCTATTGTTCAGCATCAACAAAGAAGCAACATTCGGCATAGAACTCTGCGAGGATGTTTGGGCACCCATCCCCCCAAGCACACACCTGACACTCCAAGGTGCAGACATCATCTTTAACCTTTCTGCCTCCAACGAACTTATCAGCAAGAACAATTATCTCCACACCCTACTCTCCCAGCAATCAGCACGTTGCATTTGTGGATACGTCTATTCCTCTTCTGGTTTTGGCGAATCCACACAAGACGTAGTATATGGAGGTAATGCACTCATCTACGAAAACGGTACACAGCTTGCCTCTGCCCAGCGTTTCAGCTTAGAGCCTCAAATCTCCATTGCTGACATTGATGTGGAACGCCTACGAATGGAACGCAGAAGTAACACCACTTTTTCTGCATGTGTTCTAAACAACCTGCATTCCGACAGCAATCAACAAACCATTGTCAACATTTCACAAATAAAACCGAACAACAACTCTTCCGACTACGAATTGGCTCGATGGGTGAACCCCCATCCATTCGTTCCAGCAGGCAAAGAACTTGATGAACGATGCGAGGAAATCTTCTCCATCCAGGTCAATGCACTTGCCAAACGCATCGTCCACACACACGCAAAAACCGTCGTGCTGGGCATCAGCGGAGGACTCGACTCTACACTTGCCTTGCTCGTCTGTGTACGTACCATGGACAAACTATCCCGTCCACGCACCGACATAGTAGGTATCACCATGCCTGGCTTCGGCACCACCGACCGCACCTACCACAACGCCGTTGCACTCATGAAGAGCTTAGGCATCACGCTTCGTGAAATCAGCATCCGAGAAGCCTGCATCCAGCATTTCAAGGACATCGGACACGACATCAGTCAGCATGATGTCACCTACGAAAACACACAAGCTCGCGAACGGACACAAATCCTAATGGACGTGGCAAACCAAATGAATGGATTCGTGGTAGGAACAGGCGACCTTTCAGAACTCGCACTCGGATGGGCAACATACAATGCAGACCACATGTCCAACTACGGAGTCAATTGCTCCATCCCCAAAACACTTGTCCGTCATCTTGTCGCATGGGTTGCACACAACAGCATCGACGAAGCATCGAAAGACACCCTGCTCGACATTGTTCAAACCCCTATCAGTCCAGAATTGATTCCAGCCGATGAAAATGGCAACATTAAGCAAAAGACAGAAGATTTAGTAGGCCCATACGAGCTTCATGATTTCTTCCTCTACCATTTCATGCGCCTGGGATATAGCCCTGCAAAAATCTACTATTTGGCACAAATCGCCTTCTGTGGAAAACAGAAATACGACAATATCAACGGACTCAATCTGGCAGTCGGTTCCTACGATAAAGCAACCATCCTCCATTGGCTCAAGACATTCTGTCGTCGATTCTTCACCCAGCAATTCAAACGCTCCTGCCTGCCCGATGGGCCAAAGGTGGGTAGCGTCAGCCTCTCTCCTCGTGGAGATTGGCGTATGCCGTCCGACGCTTCATCTGCCGAATGGCTCAAGGAATGCAATTCATTGGAATAACCCCATCTCATCAATCGCATCTTTTATATATTATATAAGGTATGAAGAGAAGAACAAACTGATAAGAGATATTGCAAAAACGGAATTGGGAACAACTTCAACTTAATCCCCAATTCCTTTTCAGTTATTCCCCAATCGCGTAACACTACGTCCCCAATTAAACTTTCGTACTTCCCCAATAGAATAATTGCACGTTCCCAATTCCTTTTTTGTCACTACGAACTGACAATTAAACTGACACAATGTCATAAAGAATGAGTAGATTTGAATTGACATGCTTGTTGGCATGGAATTTGCCAATTTCAGCATCGTGTTGACAAATGTGTCAGAATTATTCACGGAATTAATAACAAAAAAATTCATAAAAGAAAATGGGAAAGATTATCGGAATTGACTTGGGAACAACAAACAGTTGTGTCTCTGTGTTTGAAGGCAACGAACCAGTTGTCATCGCAAATAGTGAAGGAAAGCGCACAACTCCGTCTATCGTAGGTTTCGTAGATGGCGGCGAGCGCAAAGTGGGTGACCCTGCAAAACGTCAAGCCATCACAAACCCAAAGCGCACGGTGTTCTCCATCAAGCGTTTCATGGGTGAAACATACGACCAGGTGCAACAGGAAATCGCACGCGTTCCATACGAAGTGAAACGTGGTGACAACAACACTCCACGTGTTGACATTGACGGACGTCTCTACACTCCACAGGAAATCTCTGCAATGATTCTTCAGAAGATGAAGAAAACCGCTGAGGATTACCTCGGACAGGAAGTCACGGAAGCTGTGATTACTGTGCCTGCTTATTTCTCCGACTCTCAGCGTCAGGCTACTAAGGAGGCTGGTCAGATTGCAGGGCTCGATGTGAAGCGTATCGTGAACGAACCAACAGCAGCCGCTTTGGCTTATGGTATCGACAAGGCTAACAAGGATATGAAGATTGCTGTGTTCGACCTTGGTGGTGGTACGTTCGATATTTCCATCCTCGAATTTGGTGGTGGTGTGTTCGAAGTGCTTTCCACGAATGGTAACACGCACCTCGGTGGAGATGACTTCGACCAGGTTATCATCGACTGGCTGGCAGGTGAATTCAAGCAGGAAGAAGGTGTGGACCTCACGCTCGACCCTATGGCTATGCAGCGTCTGAAGGAGGCTGCTGAAAAGGCGAAGATTGAACTTTCTTCAAGTTCTTCCACCGAAATCAACCTTCCTTACATCACGGTTGCAAGCGGTATGCCTAAGCATTTGGTGAAGACGCTTACTCGTGCTAAGTTCGAAGCTCTTGCTCACGGATTGATTCAAGCATGTCTTGAGCCTTGTAAGAATGCGGTCCGCGATGCTGGTATCAGCACAAGCGATATTGACGAGGTGATTCTTGTGGGTGGCTCAAGCCGTATTCCTGCTGTTCAGCAACTCGTTGAGGAGTATTTCGGAAAGGCTCCATCAAAGGGAGTGAACCCAGACGAAGTGGTGGCTGTAGGTGCATCTATCCAGGGTGCCATCCTCAACAAGGAAGAAGGCGTTGGTGACATCGTTCTTCTCGATGTTACGCCTCTCTCAATGGGTATCGAAACGCTCGGTGGTGTTATGACGAAACTAATTGATGCAAACACGACCATCCCTTGCAAGAAGAGCGAAGTATTCTCTACAGCTGCTGACAACCAGACGGAAGTGACTATCCACGTATTGCAGGGTGAACGTCCTATGGCTGCTCAGAACAAGAGCATCGGCCGTTTCAACCTTACAGGCATTGCTCCAGCTCGTCGTGGCATTCCACAGATTGAAGTGTCGTTCGACATTGACGCAAACGGTATCCTCAACGTATCGGCTAAGGACAAGGCAACGGGTAAGGAGCAGAGCATCCGCATTGAAGCTTCATCTGGTTTGAGCAAGGAGGAAATCGACCGAATGAAGGCTGAAGCAGAGGCTAATGCAGAAGCCGACAAGAAGGAACGTGAGCGCATCGACAAGATGAACCAAGCAGACTCAATGATTTTCCAGACAGAAAACCAGTTGAAGGAACTTGGTGACAAGCTTTCCGCAGATGGTAGGTCCAGCATTGAAGCAGCTCTCAAGAAATTGAAAGATGCTCATGCAGCAGGTGACCTTGCTGGTATTGACGCAGCAACAACAGAACTCAACAATGCATGGCAGACAGCAAGCCAGAACATGTATCAAGGTGCTCAAGGTCAGCCTGGTGCTGGTGCAGGCTTCCAAGGCGGTGCGCAGAACAACTCGCAGCAAAGCAACAATCCTGCCGACGATGTTCAAGACGCAGACTTTGAGGAGGTCCATTAGTCCAAAGATAACAATCAATAACAATCGGAAACCAAATCCGTGTAGCTCTCTGAGTTACACGGATTTGCCGTTTTAAGGGGTTTGGTGTTCGTTATTGATTTCTATCATTTCCTATCTCAGACGTGTTCCATATTTGTACCTTAACAAAAAAGTAGAAGTTTTGAAACAAAAAAATATAAATAAAAACAAAGTCTAATTTTGAACAAAAAATTATGCCAGGAATTGCATTGGAAATCAAGAGAAAATGCAAAGTGTGTGGAAAAGTTTTCCTTGTGAAGAAGCTTGACTCACAGTTTTGCTCGAAAAGATGCAGCGCAGTCGATTTGAAACGCAGGCGCGATGCAGAAGTAAAAGAGGCTCGTCTCGCAAAGATTGCAGCCCAAGTGCCGGACATCCGAGAGTATATCTCGGTAAAAGAGGCCGTAGCCTTGTACCATATTGAACGTGGTACGTTGTACCGTCTCATACGATTAGGGCGTATTCCAGCAATGAATTTTGGGAAACATCTCATTCGTATCAAGCGTTCAGAACTGGAAGCCAACTTTATGCTACGCAAAAAAGCTAAACGAGAGAAGGAGAAACCAATCCCAAAGCTCTACAACCTCGAACCAGAGAATTGTTATACCGTTGGAGAGATATGCAAGAAGTATCGCATCAACGACAGCACCGTATGGGCGCATGTACGGAAGTATTCTATCCCCTCACGACAAATAGGCAACTATGTCTATATCCCCAAAGACGAAATCGATAATCTCTATAAATCCGATATATTATGAAGAAAGCAATGCTCCACACCAAAGTGTCCGTCAGACTCCGAAAGTCGGAGCTTCATGACGAGTGGTATCTTTACCTCGAAGCCTATCCTGTGTTCAAACCTGGGCATGACAAGCCTTGCCGTGAACGCGAGTATCTAAACCGTATCATCAGGACTCCTTTGTGGGACAAGACTCGTCCTGCTCGTATGGATGAATACGGCAACCAATCTTATAAGCCCAAACGTGACGTGAACGGTATCATCGTTTGTCGTTCAAAGGCAGACCGTGAAACGTGTGTCTTTGCCGACAATGTACGCATTCTCCGCCAGCGGGAATACGACAATACGGAACTATATTCTGACACCGAACAAGCTATGGTGGAGAAGAAAGCCAGAGGACAGGCTGACTTCATTGAATATTTCGGAAAGCAGGCTGCTAAACGCTACAAGAATGACACCAAATCCGTCGGTGTCAATTGGGATAGAGCCCATGACTTGCTGAAGATATTCAACAAGAATAAGCCTTTACCGTTTGCTCAGATTGATATGCACTTGATAGAGAGTTTCAGGGACTTCTTACTGAAAGCTCCGCGAGGGGGCAATAAAAGAGGTATCATCTCTCAGAATACAGCTTCCACCTATTTCACTCTTTTCAAGGCAGCTCTACATCAGGCATTCATCGACAATTACTTCGACGTAGACATTGCCGCTAAGGTGAAGGGCATCTCTGGAGTGGAGAGCCGTCGCGAGTATCTAACTATCGAGGAACTGAACAAACTCGCAGCAACACCTTGTGAATACCCCATGTTGAAGAAGGCTGCCTTCTTTAGTGCATTGACAGGACTTCGTCATTCCGATATACGAAAGATGACTTGGAAAGAACTATCCGTAGAAGGTGATCACTATCGCATAAACTTCACTCAACGGAAAACAGGAGGTGTGGAGTACATGCCTATATCTGAGCAAGCCTATCTTATTTGTGGTGAACCTGCCGAACCCGATAGGTTGGTTTTTGAAGGATTACAAGATCCTTCATGGATTAACAGACCAGTGAAGAAGTGGATAGAAGCTGCTGGTATAAAGAAGCACATAACATTCCATTGCTTTCGTCATTCCTACGCAACAAACCAACTTACAGAAGGCACGGACTTATACACCGTATCAAAGATGTTGGGGCATACCAACATCCGCACCACGCAGATATACGCCAAGGTCGTTGACTCTAAGAAAGAGGAGGCTGCACAAGCCATCAAACTCAATCTTCAAAGTGATGTGATATAAATCCATCAAGCACCTTACTAAGGTTAAGCCATCTATGCAATAGCAAAGGTGGCTTGCCCCGTCTTTTAACTTTCATTCATACGGAATAGCCTACGGAAGTATCCCGTAAGCCATTCCGTATCTCAATTATTTTCGATTTCTATTGTTAAATGATGTTTCTGAAACCGCCTGATTTCAAGCGTTTTCGGTTATTTATTGATTGTTGTTAATACGAAACGGCATACGGGAAGTTTTTACCCATTTTTCTGCCCTTGCGAAGGGCATTTTATCGCACTATCTTTGCAGCCGAATTCAAATAAACGCTGACTGCGCAGTCGCAAAGTATTAACATCAAATTTCATTTAAAATGGAAGAAAGAAAACATACGTCGAGTGGCGTTCCCACCTTTGACATGATTCCCATGCTGATGGCGAATCTTCTCGAAGACAACAAGATTCTGTCAGCAAAGATTGATGCCCTCAACAGAAAGATCTCGGCATCTGTAGGTAATAGTAAGGACGATGACCAACGCATGGATGTAACTGAAGCACAAAAGTACATTCCTGGTCATCCAGCAGTTCAGACCATCTATGGCTGGACATCCAACAATATGATACCTTATCATAAAGTTGGCAAACGCATCTATTTCGTCAAGTCAGAACTTGATGCCTGGCTCTCAAAGGAGCAGCATAAGTCTCAGGAGGACTTGCAAAAAGAAGCTGAGGAATATGTGAACAATCGGAGAAAACAACCAACAACGTAATAAGGTATGAGAATCGCTTCTAACATTATCGATACGATAAAGGCAAAAGCCGACATCGTTGAGGTCATTGGTGAATATGTTCACCTGACCAAGAAGGGACAGAATTATATTGGTCTATGCCCCTTCCATAATGACAGCACACCGTCATTAACCGTCAGTTCTGCTAAAGGCATCTACAAGTGTTTCGCTTGTGATGCCTCTGGCGACGTAATCAAGTTCTTGCAAGATCATCTTAAAATCTCCTTCGTTGAAGCCGTGAAGATGTTGGCAAATAAGTATGGCGTTGAGATTCCTGAGGATTCATGTTCTATGGCTGATGACGCAGACCAACGCAAGCGAGAGTCAATGTTCATCATCAATGACTATGCTGCCAAGTTCTTTGCCGAGAATCTATTCAGAGAAGCAGAAGAGTCGCACACGGCTTTTGGCTATGCAACCAGCCGCTGGCCAATAGAGTATATTCGTACATTTGGCATCGGCTATGCCAGCAATAGTTGGGACTCCTTTTCTCGCTGGGCGAAGGATATGGGACTCGACAAAGACCTTTTGCTTGAATTGGGACTTGTCAAGGAGAAAAGCACGAACGATGATGTTTATGACACGTTCCGCGGTCGCATCATGATTCCCATTCGTGACAGACAGCATCGAATTATAGCTTTCACAGCAAGGATCCTGCCCGACATCCTTGCCCATGCCCCTAATGCTCCCAAGTATATTAACTCCTCCACATCTCTTATATATGATAAGGGCAATAGCCTATTCGGTATTGATGTGGCATGGAACGCAGCGTCAAAAGCTGGTGTGATGAACCTTGTAGAGGGAGCGCCAGACGTAATGCGTTTGCAGGTTATTGATGCTTCTAATACTGTTGCGCCTCTCGGCTCCTCATGGACAGAGGCACAACTCAGTATGTTGAAACGCATAACGAGCAGGCTCAACATCATCCCGGATAGTGATATTCCAAAAGAAGGAGAGCACTTTGGCGTCGGATTTGCAAGTGCCATGCGCACAGGAAAATTGGCATTGTCCCTTGGTTTTACTGTAACCATACAGGAAATTCCAATCGGTGATTTGAAAAATGACCCAGATTCATACCTGAGTTCAAAAGATAAATTGGATGAATTGACTATACAAGATTTTGTAATGTGGTATGCTTCAAAAGTCATAAATCTTAATGGAGAAAACATACCACAACAGGCAAAAGCTATCCATGAAGTCGTGGAACTTGTGAAGACGATTCCTGACAAAGTCCTTCTGGAATCATACACCGATAAACTCATCAATGTCTATGGACATAGAAACATGTGGAAGCGTGAAATCATGGGCGTTCAATCCATGCCTGCCCCAGTTGCCAGTCCTGCCATAAGTGATGAAGAATATGCTGCCCTTTTCAAAGGCACTGAGATTAAGGTTGGCAACAACTGCTATTATGGTTATACCAAAGAGGGTGAAAAAGAAATCTCAAACTTCATCATGATTCCCCTCTACCTGATTCGTGATGGTGCATCTGCTTCTCGCGTATTCATCTTGCGGAATGTCATGGGCTTTGAAGTTCGTATAGAGTTCAGTATAGAGGAAATGACCGTGTTGCAGAAGTTCCGTAACCGTATTGAACGTGAAGTAAACTTCATGTGGTATGGCACGTCGGCCAAGTTCAACAAGTTGCGAGGCATCCTCTACTCCAGTATGGAGGTCATCACTAAGATTTCTACTCTTGGATGGCAGAAGATAGGCTTTTTCGCTTTTGGGAACGGCATCATTCTCAATGGTGAATGGCATCCGGTAAACGAAGAAGGCATTGTGCGATTGGGCAATCCTTTAGGCTCATTCTATCTCCCAGCCTTCTCTAAGATGAATGAAGATAATAGCGAGAAGTTCCTCTTTGAACAGAAGTTCATTCATCTGCCAGATAGTAAAGTGCGTTTCTTCCAGTTTGCCACACAAATGCGGTTGGTCTATGGCGACAATGCCATCATCGGCATTTGCTTCATAGTGGTGTGCCTCTTTCGTGACATAATCATTCGTCATCGTCGAGAGTTCCCCACACTCTTTCTATTTGGGCCAAAGGGAACTGGGAAGACCGCCTTTGGTGAACTGCTGCAAAGTGTGTTCGTCTATAATGGTGATCATCCGAACCTTCGTACATCTACTATGCCGAGTCTTGCCACCGTCTTGTCACAAGCCGAGGATGCCATCATGCATCTTGACGAATATAAGAACGACATCGATGTGGAAAAGATTGAACTGCTGAAAGGACTTTGGGATTGCCAAGGACGAAGCAAGCTTGACATAGAAACCCGCAAACGTGAACAGTCGAAAGTCCTCAGTGGTGTGATTGTCAGTGGTCAGGAGAAACCAACCGTCGATATTGCCTTGTATTCTCGCCAATGTGTATTGCCATTCCACAAGGACACACATACAACTGAAGAAAAAGAGAACTTCCGTGTGCTGAAAGATTGGGAGTATGAAGGAACTTCCTACGTCGTTCTTGAACTATTGCAGGTTCGGACACAGTTTGAGCATTCCTATAAAGATTGTTATGAACAGGCCGTCAAGAGCATCTGCACATCCTTAACGTTTTGTATTGATGAACGCATCCTCCATAATTGGTCAGTTGTGTTGGCTTCCTTTATGGCTGTGCAGCATCATATTCAGTTTCCTTTTACCTATGAGGAGGTTTTCAAGACAGTACTGAATGGCGTGGAATACCAGAACGAGGAATGTCTGCATAGCAACGAACTGAGCATTTTCTGGAAGACCGTTGACTATCTGAAACACGACAATCAGATATACGGACTTTGTGATTATCGCATCCACGAATATACCAGTCTGAAGGTTGACATCAAGATGGATGGCAGACGGCAAACCGTAACCAGAGAATACGGCAATGCCAAGAAAATCCTCATGATTCCGACCAACAGCCGTATGTTTGCCCTCTATGCGCTCCACCTTCAAAAGACCCGTGAGAAAGTTATTCCTGAGAATACGCTGAAGTATTATCTTGAAAACTCTCCAGAGTATATAGGTAAGGTGAATAGCGTAAGGTTTGCTTCGGTAGAAAATGTGAAGGACTGGCCACGGCAGTTCGAAGCCAAGTGTTTCCAATGCCAACCCCGTCTTAGCGAAAAGCCAGTACAGGCCTTTTGTCTCGACTTTGAGGCAGTAGAAGCTGCCTATGGAATCAGTCTGTATTCTGATTACATGGCATTCGACTTGGTTCACAATTCGTAAAGTCCACATACATTTTCTACAATCTCTACAATAGTAATAATCAATGAAGTATATCATCAAACTGTTTCATACAAACATAATACACGCACCTACAAGTTTTACCCCAACTTGGAGTGAGAGAATCGTAATTTCAACCACCTTGTAGGTGGGACACAGCAAATTGTTTTACCCATCAAATAATACCAACTTATGCGATACACTAATGTCAGATACAGCACACTTCTGAATGAAGCGCAGTATGATTACCTGTCGGATGAATGTCAGGACATCAACCGAATGAAGTGCTTCAAGACCTTTGTACGTCTGGCCGTCATGGAACAGACCAAGGTAACGAAGACGCACTTTTCAGCTGTCCTACAGCCAGGGCAGTTCATGGCTTCAAAGGTCGAGCTTTCCCTGATGTGGGGTTGCAACCGAAAGACCGCCACCCGAATCATCAAGGAGTTTAACCAGATGGGCATTCTCCGTTCTGAACCATCAAACCGAACGACCATCCACACGCTGCTGTGTCTGTCTGTTTGGTTCACTGATCAGCGGACAATCAAGAATCCCTTCTTTGTCAGCAACCCTACGGTCAAGCCCATAGAGAAGCCGACAAGACCGACTAATCATGTCCCACCTAAAAGCGGTGCTGAAACAGTTGAAGTCAGCAAGCCGACAACAACAGATTCAGGTGGGACATCTTCTGCCGATACAGGCAACGTGACCAAGGTCATGTCACCCGAATCTCTGGCAGAAGTGATGAAGGAGCAAAGGCTTACTCCTTCTCTTTCCCTACTATCTAATGATATAACGCGCTCGCGCATGAGCGTTGCTTGTCAGTCGCCAGATGAACCTGTTGCTGACAACGGCCATTATCCTACAAGCAGCAATCTCTTTTCTGATGACATGCAAGAGAGGAACATACAACCTACTGCCGTGGAAAAACCACAGCAGCCTTCTTGCCATCAAGACAGGAGCTTTCTCCAAGAGGAATCGACAAAAGGGAAAGGAACAGAAGTATGAGCGTAGCGTGGCATTTCGTAACGTGATGGGAGGGAAAAAGGCTTGCCTTGTTATAGCCCACTATAACTACACGCTACGCTTTCGTAGTTGTGGGCTCTTCCGAGGGACTCATGGCTTTGCCCTAAGAACCCACAAGGCTCTGCCCTTGACTCGTTCAGGACGCTGCCCCGAAACCTCGGCAAGGGCTGTCAGCCCTATGCAACCTGACCAGCGAGTGACCCTCTCTCTGGACTCTCCGCTCAATGGCATCTGCCCCTGAGAACCCAGAGCAGGAAGTGGCTCTCTCCCTGCACTCTCCAATCAAGGCTCTGCCCCGATACCCTGAAACCAGTTATACAACAAATCCACTAAAGTAGAATTTTATGAGTACAACAGCTAAAGCATCCGAGCACATCAAGCCGTGCAACATCGCCCAATGTGAGCGACACAACAGGAGGGACGCAGACTACATAGCATCCCTCAATCCTGCAAGGCTATATATACGCACCGAACTGACCCGCGACAATGAGACCTATGTCGCACCTGACATGGTGGGCATCAACCTTCAGCAGCACTACGACAATCTCAAAGCACTGGTCAAGGAAAAGACTGGTCGAGCCATGCAGGAGAAGGACGTGGAATATACCGACAAGAAAGGAGTGAAACGTGTCCGCAAGGGCAGCAGTCCCATCCGTGAGGGCGTTGTCAACATCAAGCCAGACACAACGATGGATGACCTGCTGCAATATACTGAACGAGTACATGAGAGGTGGGGCATCAGAGCCATTCAGATACACATGCACAAGGACGAAGGGCATTATGAGAGTCCAGAGGACAAATCCACATGGCGACCCAACCTTCATGCACACATCATCTGGGACTGGATAGACCACGCAACTGGCAAGTCCTACAAGCTGAATGCCGAGGACATGTCAGAGATTCAGGACATGGTAGCTGAGACATTGGACATGCAGCGAGGGCAAAAAAAGTCCGAGACGGGGCTTGACCATTTAGAGCGAAACGACTTCATCATCCAGAAGCAGGAGAACAAAAAGAAGCAGCTTCAAGAAGAGACACAGAAAGCCATCACCGAGAAGGAGAAAGCTGAAGCAGAGGTTGAAGTGGCGAAAACAGAAGTGGCAGATTTGTGGAAGGCACATGACTTATTGACAGATTCAAATCGCACAAAAAAAGAGCGCAGCAACCGTCTCGACTTTGACATCAGAACCAAGACGAATCGTTCCAAATCGCTTGACGAAGTAATAGATGCAAAAGAGCAGAAGATTAATCAACTGGAAGAGAAAGCCAATGTGAAGCTGCAAGACCTCTACACCATCAAGGAGCATGGTGACTGGCAAGACCCTATGTTCTTTGGTATGTCCGCCTATATCTACCGTTTTGATGAGGGATTACAGTTCTGCATAAAAGCCATTCAGGATTTCGCCTATTCAGGCTTTGGCTGTCGTGGCGGCAAGCATGGCGACATCTTTTGGGATAATGAGTCGTTTGCCATCAAGCAATACATGAAGATGTTTGCCGACCTCGCAAGTGCAACCTTGAAGCAGGTGGCTAACTGGTTCGTATGGCTGGCAAGCACTTTGGGCAAGTTCAATGCCAATGAACAGAAACGCGCTCACAATGAGGTTCAAGATATTGCCGATGGTAGATACGATGGACGAATACAAAAATACCAGCAAGGGGTATCAAGATAATATTATTTGATAGTAAATACCCCAATTCCCAATGCAATATGAGTTTGTTCCATCGTAAATTACTAAATCCACTTTACACCATGTGGTTTCTGTGTTCTTTTGAATGAGGATTTTACTTGAAACTCAAAACCGATTCTGCTAATATCAAACTCGTTCTCGTCCCGAATCAACTTCCATCCATCAACCTCGAGCAATATAGCATGGCCGCTAAAAGTTGCGGAAGGCAAGTGTTCCTCTTCTAATTCTTCCAGATTATAATTACCCCTTAAGGATGATTGAAATTGTCTAATATATTCACTTGCCCATTGGTCTTTTCGATATTCAAAAACTGCCCAGGGATTTGATACTTCTTTGTGATCTTTATCAAAAAGGATGCCACCCTCTATATCTATAAGGCGATTATTGGTATCCCATACAAAGAGTTTTGTGGGTGTGATGTCATTATGGTCAATCCATGGGCTATACCAATGTATTTTCCCATCTTTGCAAAACCCTATGTCGGAATAATTAATTGAGCGCAAATCTTCGGCAACCGTTCCTCTTACCACATATTGAAGTGTCGCAAAATTATCAATACATTCAGGCTTAATAGCCATGTTCAACTCACTCCCATCTTCCATTTTTGTACTTGGGTATAGAATACCGTCAAAATGTCCTATCTTACTGCCATCAGGAAGTGTCATTGGTGGAAAGTTATATACGAAATTGGCACATAATGCAGAAACTAAATACTTCGCTTTCCCTTCACCTGTGCTCATCATTATGTCGCCCAATTTTTGAAAAAACGCCCCAAAGGCTTCACATTCTTCTTTCTTCAACTCGAAGATTTTTTGGAACTTGTCATTAAGAAAGGTTTCTTTGGGTGGGAATACCTTATAAAGCATCAAATTGGCATTAGGCGAAATGTTCCATTTGGCCATGTAAACCTCCTCTCCAGCAGTAACATCTTCACTCATTTCTCTAAAGTTGGTTGTTGGAGAAAGTGAACCATAGAAAATAGACTGCCCAGAAAAATTTGCCCGTTGCAAATTAGGGAAATGCTCATTGGTGGATGTCAATGGTACATAGGAAAAAGTTTGAGGTGAAGTCAAATCTTCTTTTTCTCCGACTTTCCGTTCCAGACGGCTCCTATATAGATTTATAGGAATGCCTGTAAGTTGAATGAAACACAACGGCAAGGTTCCTTTGTCATTTTCAAAATTGCTACGAAAGGCTTGCTCATCCATAGTCTTGGCAGAGCGTACATATTCGTCCAGCTTAGAATGATACTTTGGGAACAAATTACATAGTTCCGTACCGCTTATTTGTTTTAATTTGTCAGAGCTATTCGCAGGCATGGCTTCAAATTATCTCGATTTATACAGTTCTACTTTTCTATTAAACATCATTCATTGATGGTTGCCAATTGACTCAATTCGACGGTGGCTTTATTCTTTGTCAAGTACCTCCCAGTGACCACTATAGCCACTACCCACATAACGGATATGTGGCATTTTGGCAATATGGCGCTTGATGGTTCTAAGTCCCTTTTTACTCATTTGGGCCAGTTCCTCCGTTGTAATTTGAGGATTCTCTCTGATTTGGTTTTCGATCCATTTATCAAGAATCTCTTCTTGGGTGCCACCTTGAGTGCCATCTTGAGTGCCACCTTGGGTGCCACCTTGAGTAACATCTTGAGTAACACCCTTTGCAGGTCTCATGAATGTCACCACAACAAAACCGCCATTGATACTCCATGTAGGTGCAGCTACACCTCTCTTTTGGCAAGCCTCCATGATGCGCTTCACACCTGAACCCCAGTTCTCAATATAGGTTGTACTATACAATACATTAGCTATTAGAGGATTATATGGGTATGAAATATGTGGCTGTAGGATATTCTCAGGTGTAATCTGCGGAGGCAATATACCAGGATTCTCGATTTCGATACGATTATCGTAGATGGCAATACCTATGGTCAGGTTATACCGTTCGTACTGGCGATGACAAAGGGCATTCAAAACCGCCTCACGCAAAGCTTCGGCAGGTACCTCCAGATATTCATCACGGACCAGTCCGACAATCTTTCCGTGCATATTCAAGTGTTTGCGGAAGAAGTTCATCGCCTCGTTGAGCAATACGAAAATGTTCCCTTCCACTCGCTGATTGTCGATAAACTCATTCTTGTCAGTACCTTGGAAACGAGCCAGACGCATTGTGAACTGCGTGTACATGCCAGTATCTTTCGTGAAGAGCGCCGTTGCGGCATTCAGAGGTCTTTCACCTGTGGTCAACTTCCATTTGCCCAACACATCTCCGATAGGTTCAGTAAGAGCCAGTTCGGACAATCTGCCTCTCTCAACACCAAGACGCACAACGCCACGTATCAGTTTCTCGTCCAAAGATGTAATATCCTTGAAATCTGAAGGTTGCCGCTCCCATGCAAACATGTCGGGCTTACTTCTTCGCAACCGCTCTTCGTACATGTCGCGCGGCATCTCCTTCGTCGTACTCTCCACCTTGTAGTAAGGACAACCATGATAAGTATAAGGCACCATTCCCCACGCCCATCCGTCAAAGTGCATAGCAATCACCTTATGGTCTGGCCGATCAGGAACATCGACATACTCTACTCGCACATCAACCTGAGGCTCCATATAACTCAGAGCCTGAGCAATCTCCCGTTGGGTGTTGTCCGTAACTTGCTGTCCAAGAATCTTCAGCGATGTTGGAGCAATACCAAAGACAAGCCAACCTCCTTCGGTATTCAAAAAAGCACAAGCGGCATGCATACCATCCTTCAGCTCACCCGTGGTTTTCTTCAACTCCAGCTGACGATGCTCGTCACTCTGTATCAGTATTTTCAGTTCATCTATTGTAAGTGCCATATACTCATAACGCCTTTACTCGTCTTTATATTATTGCTTATATTATTTCGCATCTCACTTTCTCTATTACCTTCAAATCCGCAGGCAACCAGTTGACGTTCTCCAGTTCATCCTTGTTGAGCCACTTCGCTGCCTCGTGTTCTTTCAGTTCCAGATGTCCGCTCTCCACATGACAGAGGTAGCAATGCATGGAAAGATGAAATTGAGGATAATCCCATTCCACCGTCTCCACTAGATTCTCTACCACAATCCGCGTTTCCAGCTCTTCCCATATCTCACGCCTCAATGCCTCTTCAGGTATCTCACCCGCTTCCATCTTCCCACCAGGAAACTCCCACCAATCCTTATAGTCGCCATATCCCCGCTGCGTAGCGAAGATGCGCCCTTCGGAATCGTGGATGATTGCTGCTACTACTTCTATCTGCTTCATATTTCCTTCAATCCGATTGCTTTCAGGTAATTATATATTCCATCATACCATTCGGGCTTGCGCGTCTCATCTGGAGGAACGCTATTGTCACCATTTGGTACGACAATCACCATTCCCTGTCGTGCTCTGGTCAGTAGCACGCGATAGGCATTTATCTGATATTCCTTGTTTATCTCTTTATTGATTTTCTGCCATTGGGTGCCACTACGGAGTTGGAAGTGCTGCCATGACATCCCATCTTTACTCAACCGTAAGTCTGCATCCCAGGTCACACAGGCCCAGTCTATTTCTAGCCCTTGTACCTTAAACTCTGTCAGTGTATCTTCCAGACAGTTGCTGCTCCTGATGTCAGAGTCATCCTCTAGGAACCAATGCACGAAGTCTGGCTGATACCTCACATTTATACCTATGGCTTTCAACCTTTCCGCTTTACTGCTGGCAAGTAGTCCAAAGCGCTCACTTCCTCGTGCATGACTACGCAACCATTGCTTTGCTGTATCTAAACTACGAGTCAACACAATAGGGTATTTCTCCAACTCGCACAATGTTGCGGTAGCCTCTTCCTTCTGTAAGTCCAGTAGTTGATTCACAAATAGACTCACTTTCTCTGAGCGGAACGAACGCATCGACATTGTTAGATGCAACTCTTCTTTTGCTATCAGTTGCCTATGTATCAGTGTCAGATCCTCCTTGCTTACGTCATTAGATGTCACCAGATAGTCCGACATGTACACATCCCAACTTGGATAACTGCGATGCACAGATTCTATCCACTCCTTTAGGCCAGCTTCGCCTTTGTTAATGGCCTGTCCGTTGCCAACCAGACAAACTACAAGTCCCCAGTCCGTCTGCCGGTCCATACATGAAATCAGGTATTCCGGTTCCGAATACGGGAAATCCTTTATACCTTTCTTCTCGCGCATAAAGCGCTTCAGTTCCGCCTGTGTCCAGGCTCGTTGTGCCTCATCGAAGATAGCCACGTGTTCAACAGGAATATATGCCTTGTCAGTATGACTTTGAAAATATCCTTCTATCGGCACAATCTTTCCATCTTTTACTTCTGTACCTTCCAAATATAAATCACGGTAGTGGTGAATCATCTGTATGAAAGCTTTCACCTTGCTTTTTGCCTCTGCTTTAGTGCAAGCCTTGCGCTTCTCAGCCTTAGCTCTAATCTTGTCTCGTCGCACATAGTCGCGTGTCAGAGCCTCTTGCAACACCTCCACCAAAGGAAAGTTGCCTGAAAGATAAACAGCCTTCTCTCCTCGGTTGAATTGGTCGATAGCTGTGTTGAGACCTATCAGTGTTTTTCCTGCACCTGGTACACCTGTGATGAAACAGATGGCCTTACGCTTTTTCTCCCTGTAATGGTCGATAATATGGCATAACTCCTCCGAAGCCTTGTCGATATCTCCACCATGCTTTGTGATCTCCTCCACTGTATTCTCTTCATACAGAGCGATTGCCGCCTCTATGATAGTAGGTGTGGGCGAGTATCCACTCTTAGCCCACTGGTCGTCGCTAAGTGTTGGTTTATCTTTGTATACTACTCCTTCAAGAACTGCCCCAAACATCTTTGGTAACTTTTTTCTGTTTACCATCAGTGGTTCATATACCATATCCTCGAAATGCTTCAGAGTAAGGTGGCAATGCGAGTCCTTTTCCTTCGGAGCCACTAAGATGGGGATCAGAATTCTGTCCAGACACCCTTCCTGAAAGTTCTTAAGATCAAGTGCATAGTCCCACACCTGCACCATCGCTTCGCGTGTGAATCGCTGCTCAGCTGTTTTGTATTCCACGACAAATACGATGCCGTCTATCAGCACTATTACATCCGCCCTGCGACCCATTCTTGGGATATTGTACTCAAAGTATAAACTCCCACGCCCAGAATATGCCTCCAGCGCTTCACGTAGCGTATCGATTTCCTCCACCCATGACTGCGCTGTTTCGTCGTTAATGTCGTGTTGCGATGCCAAAGTCAAATCTCCTACTATCTCATTTGTACTACGAGACAGGAAGTCTGTGATTGAGTCAGAATAATAATATCTTTGTGCAGCCATAATACATAATATTTTTTTACGGCATAATATATCCCTTTTCTTCTGCTTTTTCTACGATTTTCAGGAGCCTACGGCATTGAGCAGGACTTGGCAGAGAACCTCTGCCGATATAAGATGCTATACTCCTAATAAAGTCACAATCGCCAAAGGAGAGGAGCTCTTCTTTGGCCAAAGCATTATAGACCCCCCTCCAATACGGTGCACCAAGTTTGAAAATCTCAACAGAAGCATCAATCTTTGAGTTAAACTTGTGAGCACGTTTTGCCGCCTTTTCTGTTGCCTTTGTTTCTTCTTTCGAAATTAACGAGCTAATGAAGGCGTCCGACAAAGAAAACTCCACAGCTTTGAAGTCGTTCCATGTTCCGACAAGACGAGACAAACTACGCACAAGTCCTCCATCGGCTTTTTTCTCCAAATAGCGATGTGTAAAGTATGCTAGGCGAAGAAGCTCTGTTGCCAAAGCAGGATAAAGAGTTTGCTTATTCCAAATGCTCACCCAATCTAGGTCAGAACCTTTGGGCAGAAGCGTCATCAGTTTGGATATGGTATATGGCGTAATCTGAGCTTTGTTACCGCCTTTTGGATACCACTCTTCCTTGCTGATGAGTTTGTCAAGTTTGTCAAAGATGATAATCGAACAGACACATTTCTTGAAAAATTCGTCATTGATGCTGTCACGGTCATTCTCATAAATGCCATCAATAAAAGGAGCAAATATTTTGAAGTTATCAGCAGAACTCTTGCAAACTTGGTCAGGGTGCATGAGAATCGCATTATAGCATTTTGCTAGTTTCTCTTTTGTAATCAGTTGGTCTTTGGGATTCTTCTGCTTGAACAGGTCTCTTTGATGTGCGTTCAACTTCATCTGCTCTTGCTCCCACTTACCACGAGAACGCTCATAGAACCATATGGTTTGGTAAGGATTGCCACCAACAGGTGGAGCCATAACTTTGCGAGATAACTGCTCCATCTTTACGTGGAACGGATGATTTGAGAAGAAGTCAGCTGGTTTAACCGCATTCTGACTGTTAGCACATTCTGAGATGGTCTTTGTCAGTTCATTGTAGTTTTGTACCTGTTCTTCCGACATGTCATCTTCAACATTCAGCACAGTTAACTTCATTGGTACAAACAGGTTATCCATACCTTTTGGAGCCTCATTCTTGATGATGGCACTCGCTAATGCAGCCGTGGTTTGTCCTCCATTGATTATTTGCAAATCCTTGAAATAAGTTATTTTAGAACCATCTGTAGAAAATTTTACGGAACGGGCAACAATAGCAATACCATTATTATATGTAAAGAAGTTCTCTGGTTGCTTCATAATGGTACTTCGTATGCCCTTATTTACATTACCTCTAAAACTCAAGAACGCACGTACATTTCCTTGAAGTAATCTACTTCCGTAGTCATAATATATTTTTGCAAGGAATTCTCCAGGAACAATTCCCAGATATGCATCATAATTACTCAAATTACCCAAATCAGCTTTCAGACATGGAATGCCCTCACAGTTATAATCCTTTGTCTCAATCTCTAGAATTTCACTGGAGTTAGAAACAAATGTCTGGAAGAATCGCTCTAATGTCCAAACGTTCAATTCTACAGGTCTTCCCAAAAAATCTGGACGTTTTAGGTTCTTAACCTGTTTACTCAGAGTGTAGTTTGATATGATAATAAACTTAAAACGCAAGATTTCTGTTGCCGTCATTCCCTTGCCTATCTTCTTCTTAAACTCGCTGGCAATGTTTACAGCAGGGTCAGAATCATCGCAGAAATTGCGAATGTTTCCATTGACAGCTTCTTCTATAAATCTTTGCATATACGATAGCAATTCCTCAATTCGTGTATTTGTCAAAGTTGGAGCACTATCGCGCTGATTGGTAAATTCACTTATAATAAGAACCAAAGCTCCGTCTGCTTCATCATATGAATATCCATCAAAGGCTAAAATTTGCCTTCTCGTATTCCTGATTTCAATCGACATGGGAATAGGATCGCTAAGTTCCCCAATATCTTCAAGATCTGTAAGGACACGCTCGATGAAGTAACTTTCCGGATCAGAGCCTTCCAAGCTAGCATCATTTCTTATCTCATCAATAAACTGTTTGCGATAATCTTCAATTTCCATATCAGTTGAGTTTAAATGGTTCTATTTCTGTTAAAAGCAAGTCATATTGAGCACGTGCAATTGCATTCGATAGCAAAGACCTATGCAATCGAGGGAAGTCTTGGGCGTCGACCTTGTATTTGTACATATTCTTCAGCGCAAACACTAGATTATCATTTTCGTTGGAGAATTCAAATCCAAACAATTGCAGCTTTGCCATAAAGGTCTCGCGTTGATGAGCATTCACTAACAAAGCTATAATACTGTTGACGAGTTGATTTATCCTAATACCGTCAAAAGATGGACTCATTTTTTCCAGTTCATAAACGACCAATGTTCCATCAATGTCGCTGTCAAGCTGCTCAATGGAAGAAATGCGGACACACTCTTTGCCAAAACTGATGGTTTTCACTTCAAACCAGTCTTGCTGATCAGAAAAATCTTTGTGTGTTTTCTCTGGCCCCATCCAACTATTAAGAGCTACATCTATTCCTCTATCAGGTATCATGTAGTCTTTCAAAAAAAGGAGCTCGCCTATCAAGCCCATCATCTCGGTCTCCGTCATACGGGCATTGTCTGGTCGGAACAGTTGTCTCCATGAATAGTAACGTGACCGTAGAGTATGATATGCCGTTTCATCATCATTTGTCACGCGAACAGAATCCAAAAGGTCTTGGCAGAAGGTACAAAAATACTCCAGTAGGTTATTGTCTTCAAGTGAGAATCGCAGAGTCAGCATGTCGCCGTCTTTATACTGTTCAACAAAAATCACATCAGAACTGGAAATCCTGACAGGTTTGTATTTTCCTCTGAAATCAAAGGAATAGCGTGCATCATCATCACGCCCGATATAGAGGCTCAGGTAACGATTATCACCAAATCTTATAAAGTGACGGCTGGGAAAATCCTCCCTAAATGTTTTATAAATCTCGTTATTACTCATCGTCATCCTCCTCTTCGGGTTCTTCACCCTCTATGTTCAATTGTTGGAATATTTTGTTAACTTGATATTTTACAGCCTTGCCCTCATCTTTAACGCCGGGGCATCCCACAGCAAAAGCCACGATACAATCATCACCAAGTGCTTCTCTGTATTTATGTAGAATCTCTTCTTCCTCACCGTCTGCCTCTTTGGGCTTGATGAACATAATAACCAACATAGGCTTCCGCTTGGGAAGAAATCTGAAGTAGGCCTTGACGGGAATGTTCCTTCCCTGACTATTCTCTCCGTCTATTTCCCATTGCTTACGCTGAGCATCTTCTGCCTTCTCTATGTCATCCTTCGATAGTGCAAAACGACCTTCCATACTACCAGTCATAACACGGCGGCGAGTACTAATTTGAATGATGTTGCGAGTTGTGCTACAGATGGAACGCTCCATACATTTCACCTGACGAAGGCCTTCAACATCATAGTGAGCCGATGATTTACCGCTTTCAAATACGACATCCCATAAATCGACTCCTTCTGTCTCTTCGTCCTCTAAAAAACTGATGATATTTTTCGCATCGAAGCGTGGATTTGCCATTGAATACTTAATACCACGCAAGAACTCGACAACAACGTCTTTAGGCACATCGGCGAAATATCGGGAACTTCCATCGGAAGTGTCATTTGCATCCTTATTTGCTTTCCTATAATCTGTAAAACGTAGAGGATAACCTTGTGACAATAGATGTGAAGCGAAGTCTTGTACTTGTTGCGTATTAATCTTGTTGTGATCAATGTTCGATGTGATATAAGGTGTATCGTAAATATTGCCATAGAATGAATACATCATATCTTTGCTGACGGCAGTTCTCATCTTGTTTGATGCTGTGATCTGCAAATCATCACAGTTGTCCCTGACCTTGATACCAAAGTCTTTTGGAGTTAATTGCTGGTCAAACATCTCGCGAATGTCGTTCTTCAGTTCTGCAGACGCTCTCGCGACTTCTGCATACCATAAAGCACTGGTATGGCTTGTCCATATCTGGAAAAGGTCTTCATATCCACGTCTATATCCAAACCATCTACCCATTTGCATCAGTACATCAAAGGTGGCTGTATTCCGATAGAAATAGCTAACCATCAGTCCTTCAAGCGTCAATCCACGAGACAGAGCAAGGCCACCAACAGCAATTACCCGCAGCGATGGATTCTCTTTGTAATTAAGCGAAGCACTTTGTTTGGAACCGTTGACCATTTTAACCTCTATCTTCTCCAATGCTGCCAAAAGAATGGCTTTCTGAGAAACACGAGCAAATGTTACATCATTGACTTGACTAAAATGCTTCTCCCATAGTGAGCGCAATTCGCCATAGAGCGGTAGATGATGGTTTTTGCTCGCATCTTCATTGAAGTTGACACGAATATCGTTGAATACTGCTTCGAACCATTCAGCGACATGTCCTGTTATCACTTTCTGAACATGAATAAAGCGGGACATGTTGACCAGCATGCTTCTTGGTTCTTTGCTCTGGCCACGCAAATCACGGACAACATTCGCCAAACAGAAGCAAAGAATGGACTCACGCAAGGAGTCGGGCAAAATGCCGTCCCATTCCTTTTTGTGTTTATAATAGAATGTTCCGGAGTTAAGAACTTCAAGATTGTTCTGAACGAGGTCTTTATACTCCTCTGAGGCATAATCCGGTTCTGTGATGTCGGTAATATAACGTAGATTGTGATAGAAAGTTCCTTCAGGATAGAATATTTTGTCTGCGCCCACATAGTTAGACGGTGCCTCCAATGCGTATATGAAATGTTCGGGGAAGAGATCTGCATGCTGCATAGCATCTACAGAGTCAGGATCAATAAACACGTTTGCAAATGGGGTGGCCGTAAATCCCACGTATGTGGAATTCATGAAGAGGTTACAGATTTGCCGTATGAGCTTATTGGTGCGAGTGGGATCTGTCTCGTCTTTGCGAGTATTCACGGACGCATTGTCTGCCTCATCGTCAATAAGTAGCATGGGTACATCCACATATCCTTTTATTGGGTCGATATTCTGTTCTCTCAACCAATTGAAAAGTCGCTGAAGTACCGAAACGTTCTTCTTTATGACAAACAACACCAGAGAGTTGTTTGCCAACGACATTGTTATCTTGTTACAGTTGCCAACAAAATCGTTAAGCGTTGACGTTACAGAGGTGGCCTTGATTTGCTTGTTGTCTAAGCCCACACCAACTCGCGGGTATTTTTCAATCTTGCCTTCTTTCTTCAGGGTAATTCCAACAATGCCCTCATCAATTCGTTCCTGTGTTTGTCTGCGTAGGTTTTCCGTGATGCCGGTAAGCAGAATGACAACCTTGTATCCAGCATCAGCTGCCTTGCATATCAACCCCGTATAGGTTGCTGTCTTGCCAGATTGTACGTCACCGATGATGAGACCTCGACGGAGTCTCGGTTTATCCAGAGCATCGTTGGGATTGCCAAGACAATTCATAATGTCTGGTAATGTTATATCGTCAAGCAAGTTAATGCTAATACGGCTGATAGAAGAATGGTTGATAAGATAATCCTTGTATCTTGACCAAAAGAAATTGTCCTGTATTTTCGAATTGGAGTACCATTCACGCTTTTCGCCATAATCGTTGAATATCGCTTGCCCTTTGTTGTGTACAATCTTATACTCATACTCCATATCGATGAAGAGGCGTGTTTTTGCGGCTTCGTCGCAGTCCAGTTTGGAGAGCATGACAGCCTGATTGATATAGTAATCTATATCTTCAAGTTTGAGTTCTTTTCCTTGTGATAAGGATAAATCAATGAAAGTCCTCGTAAACTGTTTTAGGATAGTATATTGGCTTTCTGTCATGTTATTATATTATTTCTTTGAGTAGTTTCTCTTTTATAGCAGGATATTTACACCAAGGTTCTGAATTCATTAAATCATTGACAATAGCTTCCCATCCATCGGTACGAATATTCATCATGGTTGAAGCTAATGTGACCGCCATCTGATAGACATCGTCGAGTCGTTCATTGGTCTCTTCTGGTGCCGAGATGGACTCGTTACTCTTGTCAATATACAACTGCTGGATTGGTAAATTGTTCTCTATCTCGTTGAGAAGCATTTCCATATATCCATAATCTTCATCGCTCATTTTGTCACGAACGAACTGGAAAAGCTTGCTTTCACGATTTATCTGATAGAAGAATGTGTTGTTTCTACCTCTTTTCCTATCCCAGATGTAATCAAGATTTTCGTTAACCTTCTCCGTTCTTCCTCGGTATGTCTGTTGACGGACGGAGAATTCAAGCGCCTCCTCCACTGCCTTTTTCAGTCTATGAAGTATTTGCTTGGGGATAGAAGCCTGTTGCTTCTTAATGTCGATAGACCAAATATCATCAAGAGAATTGGGTATGTCAACACGAATACGGGCGTTCTTCGTCAATTCCGCACGTTGCTTCATGCCAAACCATGTACCCCAGATTATCAACCTCTTGTTGCGATAAATGTAGAATCCTTGTTTTGCTCGAAGGTTCTCAACACCACCGATGAGCTGCTTGTCCTTCTCTTTTAGCTCTGTTGCAAAAGGCAGAATAAAAGGGCGTATTTTTATCATTCTTTCAATTCCTGAACTGTCCATTATATCTAGTTCTATTTCTTTTTTGACAGTAGTCTTCGGATGCTGTTCAAGGAATGGGTCTAAGGGATTTATGTCGAGCTCATTGATGAAGATATGAAGACGTTGTGTTCCAATGCCGGAGAGATAACGATGGTAAATTAAAGCAAGAGTACTTTCCAAAGGGGAACGCAAATCGACCAATGTAGAATAGACTTGTCCGCCACTTGAATTGGACAATACATCGAAGTCCTGCCAGATAACGATAGTACCTTTGTTTTGCTCCTTTAATTTCGCAATATAGGGTAGTGCATCTATTTCTTTTGCCTCCAATTCTTTTATCATCCAGTCCTGAGTCTCAAGAATGTGATTGTAATCCCAGGTAAATCCATTTAAAGTCTTGCCTTCATAGCTTACTACGGTAAGGCAACGACATTGTGATAGAGATGCTGACTTCATTCCCATTCCAAAGCGGCCCAAGTCTTCTTCTGCGCGTTCTTCCTCTGCCGACAAACATCCATAACGCATGGCTTCAAATAGGACATCTGCAGCCATTCCGTCTCCATCATCAAGAATGCCAAGAGCCAACTCATCCATAGGATTAGACGGGAACAGTATACGGACATTCTGCGCGTGTGCACTGATACTGTTGTCAACGACATCTGCTACTGCAGACTCAAAAGAGTATCCCATAGAGCGCAGAGACCCCATTAGGGTAGAGGCTTTTGGAATATGTCTTCTATCTTTGCTCATGTTCTTTGGTTTGTTTGATAATTTGTTGAAAAACAGCTTTAGCCAACAGAGGTGGTACGGCATTGCCTATCTGCTGCTGGATGTGCATAAGCGGACCCTCAAAGATGAAGGTATCTGGAAAACTCTGAAGTCTTGCAGCCTCTCTTACAGAGATGCCCCTGTCTTCGTAAGGATGTATGAGCATACTCTTTCTGTAATTCGAGATTACGACCGAAGGCTGGTCGGCCCTCAGACGCTTGTATATTCCACTATGGCATCGACCTTTGTCCGCATAGTTCTGCATAAGGTGGTCTGGAATAGCTCGCCAGTTCTGTCCTTGCCCAATATACTTGTAACGTTCTATAACTAAATCATTATTTTTCGAAACATAGTTTTGACGTGCTTTATCTGAGCCTTTGCGCATCAACCGTTCATATTCGCTCGCCTCTTCTAGCGACAGAGTATATGCAGTTTCGTCAAGCATCTCTCCATTTTGCAAAGAAGGGAGGTCGCTTATGGCTTCATTTACAGTAACTTTTTCGGTATGTCTCTCTGGAAATTTGAAGTCAATGCCTAGCCTGTTGCCAACCATAAAAAATCGATTCCTATTTTGAGGCACGCCATAATCTGAAGCCCAAAGGACGGAAGAAGTGATATTGTCATAACCCTCAATAGATCGGAAACAATCCTCAATCATTGATTGGGTCTTACCCTCGTTGATATTAGTTATTCCCCATACATTCTCCAGAACAAACCACTCAGGCCTTATCTCCTGTACAAAGCGTACAAACTCCAAGAACAAAAAGTTCTTTTCGTTCTTCATATTCCTTGTTCTTGTATTTGACATTGAGAATCCTTGGCATGGAGGCCCACCCATTATTACAAAGACTGACTTCCCTTTTCCATGCAACGTCTTTGGATCTATCTTTTGAATATCTCCCTGTAGAACCTTTGCTCCTTTATGGTTACGCTGGAACGTTTTTGCCGCGTGCGGATTAATCTCAATGGCAGAGCTAATTCTTATCCCTGCCATCTCTGCCCCAAGGCTCAAGCCTCCAGCGCCAGAAAATATGTCTATTCCATATCTCATTTTCATTTCTTATAGTGTGGAACACCAAATCTCCATAAGAGTAATCAGTTCCTTTTTTATAGTAGTTACTGCTTATTGGGTTTCTCAATTACCATATACTTGGCGCCACTTTTTACAAGTGTGCCCCAACCATACGGGCAGTTATCATGTATGAAGACGAATTGCTCGGTAATGGTTTTGTCTTTCTTTTCATCGTATGAATCGATACTAACACAAACAATTGTGGCATACTTTTCACTTAGCTCTGAATCTTCTTCCACCCAGTAATTGTCGTCATCGCAGTCGAGCCATTTGTTTGTGACAATCTCCTTTTCAACTTGCAGTGCAAGCGTTAGTCTTTCTTCGGCATCAGGAAGCAACTCTATCAACTTGAGATTATATTCCTTGTACAGGGATTTCGCTTTTTTCTTATCCGTCAGCTGTTTCACTTCCGCATCGTATTGACACATCAGACTTTTAGCCTCTTTGAGAATTTTGCGGGAGATTGGCTCAAAGTTACAGAACTCACCATCAACAGCAACCATAGGGAATCGACGCTGAGCATTGAGCCCCTTTTTGCCAAGCGAATACCATGTTACAATACAGAAATCTTTATTCCCAGCGTCCCCTTCCACCTCATTTACTTCCATAAAGACAAGAGGATGCGGAGCCTTTTCTACAAAGGCATCGCCTTTCTTGAAATGTGATATTGGTTGTAAAGCTATTTTATCCATAAAGATGACTGATTTATTGTTGAGCCTCTTGATACTCTCTTGTAATTTCCCCAGCCAGATACCTGCCACTACGGCAATGCAAATCAGCAATACCGTCCTCTATCATGCTTGCAGTCTCTGAACTATAGAAGATGTCAGTAGCCTTGTCGAGTGGCAGCACTCCTTTCTCCCTCATATACTCAGTTAGATCCTCCATCAGATACCGGGAACTGAATGTGTGCAGTACATCGTATGAGGGTACGATGTAGTCATACAATATGCCCGATGTCTTCAGCCGTTTGTATATTTCTTTCTGTGGCAGTTGAAGCAGTACGGAAAGTTTTCCGATGCAATATGTCACAAATTCCAATGTCTTTTTATCCATATATCATTTATTTAACTTCCTGTGCCCTGAGAATAAATATGTTATAGCCATATTTAACTACAAATTTGAATTCATCAAAGTACGGACGTCCACATTCAGGACGTTAGCAATCTCATTCAACTGTGCCACCGAAGGCTGGGACTTGTTGTGACACCACCGAGAAATGGTATGCTCGGTCTTGCCAAGTTTCTCTGCCAGCCAACGATTGGTCTTTTCTTGTTCTGCAAGGACAACTCGAATACGATTTAATGTCCCTGTTTTTTCATTATTTGCCATAAATTGTTCAATTATTGATGGCAAATTTACAAGAAAAAACTGAGATAAAAGAAAGATTTAACCTTTTTCAATATAAAACGGTTGATTTTACATTAAGATTGAACATATATAAGAGAAAAGCGCGAGATAAAACATCAACATTGGCAGATATTTGATGAGGGAGAGGGATTACTTGTCAATACAAGTAATATGTTGGGCAATAAGTCATGTTTTATAGACTTATAGCTCAGATTTCATCAATATGAGCAAGACACCCTTAAAAAGACAAATAATCCAAAAGGTGTCGTAAAAGGTGTCGTAAAAGATGTCGTAAAAGGTGATACAAAAGATGACCTATAAGAAGAACTAAAGGAAGTGGCTGAACAACAGCAAATTATCTTGCTACTCACAAAGCCCAATGACCCAATAGATGGCATAAAAGGTGGCGTAAAAGGTGGCGTAAAAGAAATACCAGAGCGTCAGAGAATTATCCTTGAATTGATTATTGCTGATCTATTCTTATCCGCAAAGGCCACTTCGGAAAAGACTTCGGAAAAGATTAAAATAACAAATAGAACAATAGAAAGTGATTGGGCTTAAATTAAGAAGATGAGTATTCTTTCTCGTGAAGGTGGTCGAATAAGAAGGTATATGGGTTATAAAGGATTAGGTACATGGCAAAATTGAGCTATAACTCAATTATTTTTGGACTTATAGCACAATCTTACATATGTGATAGCAAGCCAAAATTTGCGCTAGTTTATTAAAAAATCGCCATAATTGGCAGATTTTTAATGTAAACCTTGTGCAATAGGATTTAAATCATTACCTTTGCACTGTAAAAAGTTGCCAATATTGGCAAAAATATAATGCAAATGATGGAGATAAAAAGAGACAGGTATCTAAAGCAGTTGATAGAAAGCCGTCAGAATGGCTTTATCAAAGTGGTAACAGGAATCCGCAGATGTGGCAAGTCGTATCTGCTGAACGTCTTGTTCTATCACTACCTATTAGATAATGGAGTGGCTGATGACCACATCATCCGCATTGACCTTGAAGACCGCATGAACAAGGAACTGAGAAATCCGGACACTATGCTTCACTATGTTCATGACAAAATCAAGGACAAAGAACTGTATTACATCATTATTGATGAAGTGCAATTGATGGATGAGTTTGTTGATGTGTTGAACAGCTTTCGGCATATTGATAATGCTGACACATACGTGACAGGCAGTAACTCTCACTTCCTATCATCAGACATTCCTACGGAATTTCGTGGTCGAGGAGAGACTATTCATGTTAACCCATTGTCTTTTGCGGAGTTTTATTCTGCCGTTGGCGGTGACAAGCAGGATGCATGGCGTGAATATTACACCTATGGAGGTTTGCCACTTATACAGTCTTTTGAGACCGAAGAAAAGAAAATCAACTATCTGAAGGACTTGTTTGAAACTGTATATTTGGCAGACATTATTGAGAGACACAAAATCAAGAATGATAATGAACTCCGTGAGTTGGTGCTTATTTTGGCATCATCTATAGGTGCTCCATGCAATCCGACTAAATTGTCGAATACTTTCAAAAGTGTTAAGAATGTAAGCATAGGCAGTCAGACGATTTCCAAATACCTCACCTTCCTGTCCGAATCGTTCCTGCTGAACAAAGCTATACGTTACGATATAAAAGGTAAGAAATACATCAACACACTATCCAAATACTATTTCTCTGATATAGGTTTGAGAAATGCCATCTTAGATATGCGTCAACAAGAGGAAACGCACATCATGGAGAATATCATCTACAATGAATTACTTGTACGTGGTTACAGTGTTGATGTCGGAATGGTTGAAATAAAGAAGCAGGACAAGGATGGCAAGTGGGTTCGTATTCAACTTGAAGTGGACTTTATTGCCAGCCTCGGCAGCAAGAAATATTATGTGCAGTCAGCCTTGTCCATCCCTGACAGGGAGAAAGAGATACAGGAATCTCGCCCACTTACAAACATTAATGATTCTTTCAAGAAGGTGATTATTGTGAAAGACCACATTATGCCTCGTCGAAACGAGGAGGGAATACTCACAATCGGTCTTTTCGACTTCTTACTCAAAGAAGACAGCTTGGATTTATAATCATTCTTGTATAGCGCATAAATTATGGTGAAGTTTTTCAAAATAATAGAGAAGATAGTTTGGATTATTGCAGCATTGACAATAGCTGCTGTCCTGGCAATGGTCTTCATTGGTGCTTTTGCTAATCTCAACAAAGCCCAGTTTGACTGGTCTTCTTATATTCCGTATTTCTATGGTGCAGCGGCTGTGGTTGTTCTCTATAAGATTGTTGTCTTGTACTACACATCCTTCTATCAGACAGAGATAGATGAGAAGACTGGGATGTTAGTCTCTTTGGACGATGAGATGAAAAGGTTTCGTGCCAATTCGCAGGAGGGTTCCCTTCCTGATGCCAAATTTGAGGCTATCATGGAAGCGGTGAAA
>DGSN01000035.1:0-957 GCA_002393575.1 Prevotellaceae bacterium UBA4361
GTATAATCTATTTTTTGTATCAGGGGTATAAACTGGAATCTCTTTGTCTCATAGAAGCCCGTGGTGTCGGCTTCTATCTGCCGCTGAAGCTGAAAGGAACGGACAAGGTTGGAGTCGGCTGTTTCCAGCAGGGTCAAAGTGTTGTACATATCGTACATCACCATCATCACGATTTCGCGCTTCTCCTTTTGTTTTTTGTGGTTGTCGATGACGGCTGCCGTTCCGAAGGTGAGGGCAATGGATATGGTGGTGGCAAGGAGCGACAACATGAATTGCTTCATGGAAGACGACCCGCCATCTGACTTGGGACTTTTTGGGTTTTCTGCTTATCGTTCATTGTTCTTCTTCCAGTTTTTGGAGGATTTCCTCAATGACTTGTGGGAAATGCTCCTGTTCCAGAATGTGCTCTTTGGCAGCGATGTCGTCGGGGGTGTCGTCGGGGGAGATGGGTGTGCTGAATTGTGCGATGATTTCGCCTCCGTCGCACACGTTGTTCACATAATGCACTGTCATGCCTGTTTCCGTTTCGCCTGCTACCTTCACTGCTTCATGGACGTGGTGTCCGTACATGCCCTTGCCGCCGAACTTAGGCAGGAGGGCTGGATGCAGGTTGATGATTCGACGCGGAAAGGCATCGATGAGGAAATCGGGTGCCAGCAAGAGGAATCCTGCCAAAACCACGAAGTCAACGGAATATCTCTGAAGCAAAGGCATCAAGAATGCCTCGTCGTTCAGTTGTTTTTTGGGTACGATTTCCGTTGGCACTCCCAGTCGCTCGGCACGCACCAATGCGTAGGCGTCTGCCCGATTACTGATGACAACTGCGACATGCACCTTGTCGGAATCTTGAAAATACTTGATGATGTTCTCGCAGTTGGTTCCACTGCCCGAAACGAAAATTGCTAAGTTCATTATTTAAGTTTTTGAGTTTTTAATCAAGGATTTAAAGGATTTAAA
>DGSN01000035.1:1031-19953 GCA_002393575.1 Prevotellaceae bacterium UBA4361
TGTTCCTTGTTCTTTGTCCTTTGTAAGTTCTCAAGACCCCTCCAACTCCCCTGTGAGGGGAGAGAAATAACCATCAGGGTGACTACTCCCTCCCTCACAGGGAGGGATGGGGTGGGTCTTATTTTCACTTTTCACTCCCTCCCCATGGGGAGGTTGGGAGGGGCTGTAATCACTTGATTCCCAAGTTCGCCTCCACCGACATGAGGAACTCTTGTTCTATGCGCTGACGGCGGTTGGCATCGTCGGGGTTGATGGCAAGGATTCTGCCCGAAAGTGTGTAGCCATCGTAGATGATGTAGCCCACAAAGGGAAATTCGCGCAAGCGACACCAACGACGGTACTCCAACAGGTCGTAAGCACCGATATATCCCAGTGTGCGTCCTGTCTCGCTGACAATTGCCATTGCGTCGGGATCGAAAGCATTGGTTGGCTCTGGTCGCACCGTTCCGCGAATGATGCCGACGTCAGAGGGACTGCAATTGAACGTGATGCCTGCTACCTTAGCATAAAAGCTGCCTCCTTCGCCCTTGCCTGGCTTCACCTTCTTCTCCCTGCCACGCATAGGCTCGTCTTCTGAAAAGTCGATGAGCACAGGTTGGCTGTAATCCACTGATGTTGGGCTTTCTTTCTGGGAAGAAAGTGTAGGCGCATCGTGCTCAGCGCTTGTGTCGGGGTTGGATGAGGGAATCGTCCTGTCGAACTGCCGTGTCTTCCACAGAAGGAAGGCGGCAGTTGCAACCAAAACTATGATGATAATAGCAGTCATGTCAAAAAAATATGTGAAAAAGAAAGTGAAGAGAGAAAAATTTACGTGGAACATGGAACGTGAAGCGTGAAGCGATTAAGCCAGATGGCATTTTTCACTTTAATCCTCCACGAGTTCACTATTCGGAAGAACACATTCAAACACTTCGTTGGTTTTCTCACCTTCGTAATGACAAACCACTTGCTTGCCGTTCTTCTGGCAGTATTTCTGTATGTTCTGAAAAACGGTGTCGATGGAGGTGTGAAACTTTTCCAGCATGGCGTACTGCACGTCGTCCTTGGCAGCTTGCAGCTCCTTGAGCGGCATCACTTCTTCGGCTACTCGAAAGGAGAGTAGCATATCGCCGTTCGATTGCCGATTCACAGACACAGGCTCCAGTTGCTTCACCAATTCCTGCACCGTATAGTGCGCCTGCTCTTCCTCAATGCCAATCAGACTGGTCTTGCCATGACACGCCGAAAACAACGTGAGCAGCCCAACTGCCACGGCAAAAAGAAATGCAAAATGAAGTTTTTTCATACGATTCGAGTTAAAAATCATGCAAAGTAAGTGAGTTTGCGGGATTTATCCAAGAAATTGTTAGTTTTTTTCAATCGCTTTGTCGAAAGAAAGCCTTATCTTTGCAGTCAACAAATGAACACAAATGAGTCACAAATTGAGTTTTTGTGTTTTAGCCGGATGGCATTTACTAACCACTAAACACTAAACGATTCATATTTGTGATTATTTGTTGACTCTAACTAAATAGCACTATGAGCAAAAACAGTTTAATCAAGCAGGATGGTGTCAGCTACCTCGTTCCGTTCATCCTCGTCACTTTCTGCTTTGCCCTGTGGGGGTTTGCCAACGACATCACGAACCCCATGGTAAAGGCGTTTTCCAAAATTTTCCGCATGAGCGTCACGGAAGGCGCTCTCGTGCAATTGGCTTTCTATGGCGGCTACTTCTGCATGGCTTTCCCTGCCGCTATCTTCATCCGCAAATACAGCTACAAGGCTGGTGTGCTGATGGGACTCGGACTCTACGCCACTGGTGCCCTACTCTTCCTTCCTTCGAAGATGATTGGCACCTACGGCTGTTTCCTCATCGCCTATTTCATCATGACCTGCGGACTGTCCTTCCTCGAAACGAGTTGCAACCCGTATATCCTGACGATGGGTTCGGAAGAAACCGCCACGCGCCGACTCAACTTTGCGCAGTGCTTCAATCCTTGCGGCAGTATCATCGGCATGTTCGTTGCCATGAACTTCATCCAGGCTCGCCTCAACCCTGCCAGCACTGAGGAACGTGCGCTGCTCAGTCCGGCTGAGTTCGATGCCATGAAGGAGAGCGACCTCAGCATTCTCATCTCTCCATACCTGCTCATTGGACTCGTCATCATCGTCATGTTCCTCATCATCCTCTTCAAGAAGATGCCGAAGAACGGCGACCAAACCCACGACATCCATTTTCTCCCAACCATCAAGCGCATCTTCAGTCAGAGCCACTATCGCAACGGCGTGATTGCGCAGTTCTTCTACGTGGGAGCACAAATCATGTGCTGGACCTTCATCATCCAGTATGGCACGCGCATTTTCATGGCTGAAGGCATGGGCGAACAAGATGCAGAAGTTCTCTCCCAGCAATACAACATCTACGCCATGCTTCTCTTCATTTGCTCGCGTTTCATCTGTACTTATTTGATGAAATACACGAATCCATCGAGACTTCTTGCCATCTTTGCCGTGGGTGGTATGATACTCACAGCAGGCGTTATCTACTTCCAAAACCGCATGGGCTTGTATTGCCTCGTGGCAGTAAGCGGTTGCATGTCGCTGATGTTCCCAACCATCTATGGCATTGCCCTCGACGGCATGGGCGACGATGCAAAATTCGGTGCTGCAGGTCTCATCATGGCAATCCTCGGCGGTAGTGTGCTACCTCCACTTCAGGCAGCCATCATCGACCAGCACACGGTAGGCTCCATGCCAGCCACCAACGCCTCCTTCATCCTGCCTTTCATCTGCTTCCTCGTCGTATTCATCTATGGTTACCAGATGATAAAAGTGAAAAGTGAAAAGGAATCTCCTAAAGAACCTTTAGCTCGGCGAAGCCAAATTGGCAAAATCGGCAATTAGTACATTTAGTTTATTTCTTTAGGAAACTATAAATGTGAAAAAATTGGCTATCCAGTTTGTCTTTTAACTTTTAACTATTAACTTTTAACTCGCAAATGGAAGGCTACAAAGTGAAAGAATACAAGGGTCCTGTGAAGCGCTATTGCCGAACGATGAACCTGAAAGACAATCCCGAACTCATCGCGGAATATCGCAAGCGTCACAGTCAGGAGCATTCGTGGAAGGAAATCCGCGAAGGCATCAAGCAAGTGGGCATCCTCGAAATGGAAATCTACATCCTCGGCAACCGTCTCTTCATGATTGTGGAAACCCCTCTCGACTTCGATTGGGACACCGCCATGGCTCGCCTTGCAACCCTACCTCGTCAGCAAGAATGGGAGGACTATATGTCCATCTTCCAGGATTGTGAACAAGGTGCCACCGCCACGGAGAAATGGCAAATGATGGAGCGCATGTTCTATCTCTACGACTAAACTCTTCCATCATTCCACTAAAACAAAACGATTCGCCTCGCAACGAGCAAGGCGAATCGTTTTTGTTTATTTACTCTGTCGTGAACGGGGATATATTATATGGTTCCCTTATATAAATGTTCTATAGGAAAAATCATATCCCAATTCTTTCCCCACACAATGTTGCCATGTTCAAGGGTGAAACGGTTGAACTTGCGTGGGTCAAGGTACTTGTTATACTGTGGATGAGGATGGCGACGGATGAAGTCACCAATGTCCACCGTGCGCATGGTATTGTCACTGAACGTAAGACATACGGTCAAGTTTCCCATGTTTTCAGCCTTTATAATACAAAGTTTCTCCATCTTTATTTTCATTTCACCTGTTCCACTTCATATCCAGCATTGCGGAGTTTCTGAACGATGCCGTGCTCACCTATCAAATGACCAGAGCCAAAGACAAACATCGTTGGCTTTTCGCACATCGCTTCCATCATCTTCGGGAGCCAATTCTCGTTACGGTCTTTCAATATTCCTGTCTGTTTATTGGCCTCGGGAAGATAAAAGGTGGTGAAACCTTCAAAATCTCCAGCCCTCCAATAGTCGCAAATCTGCTCGTACCCATCAACTCCTTCGAAACCCTTCAAGAGCTTTTCCTTACGTTTATCATAACCTTTCAGGAATGCCATCAACGAGTCGGCCTGCTCCTTAATGGTCTGAGGCGTTGCAGTATGAGCTGCAAGGATTTCCTGAGGCAACAGATTCTCACCATCAAGTCCCCCAACATTCCAACCGCGTTCTTTGGCCTTTTGCATGAGGACAAAGTCCATCGTCATTCCTTTCATGTTTTTTTCCTGAACTCTCTTATCAGAGGGATGGAAAGGAAACTCTGAAAATCAGCGGGCTGCCAATTTAAAATATCCTTAAATTTCGCGTCATCCAAATTGATGGGAATGATTTCCTTGAATTTCACTTTCAGGAGGCCAGCACTTTCTTTGTCTATGACATCGAAGATGTTTTTGCCTTTGGGATACTTTGCTTTCTGCTTTCCTTCGTTCTGACGAAAAAATCTATCGGAATTCATCTGCTGGTTGGTAGGGGGAATATACTCTACATACATCTGCTGGCACCGTGCCTCTGCTTCCTTATATTCAGCGATGCTGTCGAGCAACGAAGCGGACAGCACATGTATGGTGCCAAGCATGTACGACGATTCCGAAAGTCCATTGCCACTAATGCGGAAGAGGAACTGAGCATCAGCGGTAAGGGCAACGAGAGCGAAGATGGTTATGAAGAAATTCCTTTTCATCATTCTTTCTGATTTTGGGATGACAAAGGTACTAAAAAAAAGAACTGCACTCCAAAGGTTGCAGTTCTTTTTTATGTATGAAAGCATCTGTTTAGTTGATGAGGAACACCTTCTCCTGTCCCTGATAGGTGGCACGTATCGTGGCACGTCCATCGCTGATAGGGCTAACGGTGAACTTCACGCCTGGAGCTGAGGCTTTGGTCTCAATCTTCGAACCAGCCTTCATAGGAACATACAACTGATAGTGGTTGCACTCGGTGTAGCCGTTCTGGTTGGTGGACATCAGAGGACGCTCAGGTATGTTCAACTTCTGACCATCAACCGTGATGGTGACTTGAGGCACAACTGGTGCGTTGATCATATCTTCTACACCTGCCCCCTTCTTGAAGAAGCCTACACCGTGAAGGTCGAAGAGTCCCTGTGGACGCTGTGGCTGCTGCTGGCGACGACCACCCCATTGAGGTTGCTGAGGAGCCTGAATATCTGGTCCTTCGGCAACGAGGTAAATGGCATGTTTGCCAGTGAGACCCTCAACATCAGGAACACTTGCTCCGAAGGTGGCAGATGCACGGTGGTCGTTTTCAGGCACAAAGATAGTCGCAATTTTCTTACCCTTCCAAGGGTCGTCGAGACGGACATGTATCTTGAAAGCACCGTGTCTGCCGTGTGTCAGGTTCACATAGATATTGGTGTTGTCACCCTTCTTGGTTCCCTCGAAAGCTTTCACGCCTTTTGTGTCTTTGCTTAAACCACCGAAACCAAAGTACTTGAAACCGACAATGCCACCGTTGGTGATGCCAGCCAAGTCCATCGAGTTATTCCACACATCATGGTTGTCCTGCATCCACTCGTTGCTATTCGTGCCGCCATGCATGAAACAAGCGATACCAGCAGAATAGTATTGATAAGGTGGCAAACCAAAGATGTTGAAACCCTCACTCGTCACCTCTGCACCCGTGTATTCATTGCCATCCGTAGCCTTCGCCGTCCACTCGTTGTTCTTCACGAATGGGTCGTAGCCCGTAATGCGCACCTTGCCACCATTGGCAACAGACTTCTTGTCCCAAGTAATCTTCACAGGAGTCACCATTGCCTGACGTGCATTGCCGAAGCCACGTGGAGGACGATGGTAGAACACGTACCACTGACCGTTGATTTCCTGCAAAGAGCCGTGAGTGTTATGAGCTGCGTTGGTGGTGATAAGTTTCGAACCATCTGCATTTGGAACTACACCACGCGAATCAACGAGCACACCGCCCGAACGCCAAGGACCAAGAGGCGAGTCACCGTAAGCATAGCGCAAAGCACTGTTCGTGTTGCCCAGTCCGTACTCCTTGCCAGAGTAGCCCGAGAACACCATCACATACTTGTTGCCCACCTGACGGATGCTCGATGCCTCGAAGAAATTGAAGTCGAGCGGATTCTGACCCTTGTAGAGAGCCTTGTATTCCGAACCTTCCTTGTCGAGCAACTGGCCATCGCGACTGCTGGCTGGGATGAACGGGTCAATCAGTTCCGTCCCCTCACGCTTCGAATACATCGTCTTCTGGTCGAGCTGGCAAGCCGTGGAATGCTGGAAGCCGTAGAACACGTAAGCACGATAACCTATGTTGTAGTCAGGGTCTTTCTTGTCGTCAACCTTCTCGATGAACACCGACGGGTCGAAGTCGATGAGTGAACCAGGAAGACACTGCGTACCGTCCTCCGTCAAGTTAATAGGCGTGAACGGTCCATCAGGACGGTCACCCTTGCAGACCATAGCCACGCGACGCCAACCACGGCTATGCGGATAGAGCCAATAAGTCTTCTTACCCGTCACACGGTCAACCGTCTCCACCAAGTCGGGCGCAAACATCGTGTCCCACTGACCATTGACGAACCACTTGAAAATGGAACCCTCGTCACGCCACTGCGACAAGTCTTCCACAGGTGCCGACCACATACGGATGTCAGGACCGCAGTAAGCCGTGTAAGTCACATCGTGAGAACCAATGATGTACGCACGGTACTTGCCAGGCAGGTCAGGATCCTCAAACACACGAGGTTCTCCGTCAGGCAGATGTTCCCAAAGCGGCAAATAAGGGTTTTGTGCCGTCATCGTCAGCGAGGCGGTGAAGGCGCAGAGCGCTAAAAATGTTTTCTTCATAGTTGAAAATTTTTAATAGATAAATAATTTACTCAAATTCGGGATAAGAAAAACCCAGAAAAAGCTTGTAATCTCGCAGGAAATTTGACACTTTAACATTGAAAATCAATACATTACAAAAACCCAACGTGATTATCACAGACAAAGTTACGAAAAAAGCTGTAAAGAACAACCCTTTTTAGAGAATTAATACCAATCACTTCCAAAAACACAGGCTGAAGCAAACATCAGTGGATTAATATCAAACAACATCGCACAGGCGTGCTTGATTCATCTGATGGAACTGATTATTCTGATGAACTAATAATCATCGTAATCATTCAAATCAGATGAATCAAGGCGATGCCAATGTTTTATAAAATTAAAAATTAAAAGTGAAAAATGTTTCCTGAAGAACCTTTAGCTCGGCTTAGCCAAATTGGCAAAATCAGCAAAATTTAAATAAAATTTAGTACATTTAGTCTATTTGGCTTCGCCGAGCTCTATGTTACTCGGGAACTTATAAATAATGCTTAATTATAGAGCTACGGAATTATGGATTAAGATAGTTTACTGATTATCTTTATTGCAAGGGCAGCCCTATTTATATTTTTATACGCAGAACCAAATATACTTGCACCGTACGTTGTTCCAGCAAGCATCAGAACTTCTATCATTGTTTCCCACTGAGAATCTGAAAAATTTCCAAGCATAATTATACGTACCTTACTTCCTTTAGATTTTACCGTAATATATGTTACGCCTTGTAATTTTTCAAACCTAACCGTCATTGCAGACAAAAAATCACTAACTCTCTTCCCATTTTTCATAGAAAGAGTAAGAAATCCATGATTGTAGTTGAACTCTCTAAGAACATTACCATTACTTTCAAATAACTCACCACTCCAAAATCTTGCTCCTGTATTTTGTTGCCGTGAGAAAAAATGAATAGGAGGGAGTTCTTGGATTTTCTCGTCTGCATTTTCAATGCGTTTATCCTTTTTATTATAAGAAACAATAAAAATAATAATAACTATAATAAATAAAAATGTAATCATAAATAACGTATTAATTATTTTTTAATTGTTTCTATAAAAGATTTTCCTGAAAGATAGAACTGTAGGTAAACAATGAATGCTGTACCGAACCATCCAATAACAGGAATAAACGTTAACAATGAATCAATGATAACAGTAATGACAATGTTGACTATAACACCTACTATTACATTACCTAAGTTCAACTTTTTATGAGCACGTTTACAAAGTTTGGAGTACATGTGCCACAAGATGCAGCAGTATGCTATCCATTCAATACCGAAAAGAGGAAGTGCCACCACAATACCCCCCCAAAAAGCATGACTTCGAACAATGGCTGCGGTATCATGGTCGAACATCTTGTCTCCCATGTTTGCTAATTGGTTTTGTAACATAGTTATTTCTTATAACTTTTTTTAGCTTCGTTAATGAATTCCTTAATTACTGATTTTTCTTTCAAAAAATCACTCACCGCTTTTGTAATATCTTGAGCATTGAAGTTTTTGCCACTCCGTTGCGCTAATGCACTCAAAGCCTGAAGATAAATCCAACCAGAAGCCAATGTAATGCCATACATGGATGCTGCCATAATAACGGCTCCTCCAATAGTTCCAATTCCAGGAATAAACTTTAAAGCACTTGCCACACCTGTCATTGCTGCATATCCAGCTAAGTTGGTTGCTACTCCAGAACCAATTGATTTCATTACATTTTCTCCAAATGGTATTCCTAACTTACTATTGATTCTCACATACATACCCCAAATCGATGCTGCACCAGCTGCAATGTCAGCACCTGGCACAGGAATAAAAGAGGAGCCAACAGCCAATTTACTATGCAGTTTCACAACATTTGCTATCTCCTGAGGAAGATTTTTGTCTGCCGTTTTATCCATAAGTTGAACCAGCTTCACTGCTGATTTCAATAGTTTTTCATCTACATTCATAATAATTTATTTTATTTTTGAACCATTTTTCGAAGAATATCTGAAGGTTCTTCCACATCTATTGCATTTATATTCACTTGATAATGATTCACCAACTTCTTTAATTTGATGTCCTACTGCATGTCCTGCATGTTCTCCTAAAAATGCATGAGTTAACATGGCAATTCCAGTTCCAAAAACGAAAGTTGCAGTATTTTTCGCAATAGTTTCGCCCCATCCAGAAGCTGTTCGGGAAGCATTATAACTTCCACAGAATGGACATTTAGGTTCTCCCATAATAAAAACTATTTTTATAGTGTTCTACATTCATATTATTTGATTTCAATTCCCAATCTTTCAGCAAGTGCTCGCTTCTTAGCGTTGGCTTCATTGCTAACATTGGAGTTGTGGATGAATGTCTTCAAGAAGAAAACAATCAATATGATTGGTATATATATCACATAATATATCCATGTTAAAGAGACAAAACTCTTAATCCAATTAACTGTAGGCCACCAAGTAGCAGTGAAGAACTGATCATAATAATGGGCATCTGCAAAGAGCCAATAGAAGAATCCATAACCTAAGAAGAATAAAAAAACAAATATAAAAACGATGACATTAATAGCCAAAGCAATTCCCAATCCATAGTACGGCATCAACGGTATGTGAAAAAGTAATTTTCCCAATCCACTGTAACGTCTGCGCTTTTTAGCATAATATTTGTTAATCATTGCCATTCCATTAGATTTCTTGTCCCATTTTTGGTTGCATGTGTTACAAATATAGTATGTATAAGTATAGTAGTGTGTTTTGCTTTTAGGCTGATTATTGTCGTAGTATTCTCCAGTGAGTGCTTTTACCCCCATTGAGACATAAGTACTTGAACCAGGAATAAAGGCATCAGCCACTTGCCCGGCGATGAATCCAACACCCTGCTTCAGAGCAAACTTCTTCACATCATGATATTGGTCTGTTTCTGTCCTTGATTTCTGCTCTTGAATTTCTTGCCCATATTGTCCACATATCGGACACCGATTATCCATCATAAGTCATCATGTTTTTGGGATAAACACTTTATTCTATTCTCTGTATATCAAGATATACCGTGTTGAGAGCATTTGCACGGCGTAGGTCAATACCATAGACGCGCATGAATGCATCGGCTACAACCTGTCCGCCATTCGTGACAACAGGATTACTCATGCTTTGGGTGACTACTTCAACGGACATGCCTGGTTCGATGCGGATGCCGTTGACATTCTTGCGGTTTTTCGTTGTAATTCTAAATCGTGGCATTGGATTTTAGGTTTGTGTCTCTTTCTCCCTGCGAGACTTGTTAGGTGATAGTTGACTCATATATACGAAAAAAGCGTGGGAGTCTTACACATTTGCTCGTCCCGACGCTCAAGCCTCGCATGCTTCCCTGTCAAGAACGAGAAGTATGCAGAGGCCCACGCATATATGTCAACCTCCCTTGCACAAAACCGTGCAACAGGTGAGTTGTACCAATGCGTAGGCATCTACTGCGGCTTCTCATGACAGGGATAAAGAATTGCGAGTTCGAGCGTCAATCAAAGCGTTAGTAAACGCCTATTTTCTATATATGTTTGCCCAACAGTTTTCTGTCAGTCAGATTTCCTTTTGGACAATGCAAAGATATTCAAAATCTGTCATTACTCGCAAATTTTTCCCGAAAAAATAACGGACTCGATGCAAAAAAGTGGCGATTTCGTAAAATTTTACGGAAAGTTGAGTAATTTTGCGCTGAAAACTGATACTATTATGGATAATGCAGACAAGATGGAGCAAGTATGTGGCTATCTCCGCATGATAGAACGGACACGATTGTTGAAGAACACCACTGAGGAACTGGAACAGCTGGTGGGATTCTCCGTGGGTAGCGGTAATGGTTTGGCAAGAAAGGGTGGCAAGTCGCTCTTCATCAAGGATGCCATCCTGAGAGAGCTGGCACACATCGTCTGGCAGCAGACTGAGCTTGACTTGCAGAATGTGCTCGATGCGTATATCAGGGCAGACCGCATCTGCGAGCGATTAGGTTCTGTGGCAAACCCTGAGCAGTTCTGCCAGCACCTCGTCTGGTACTTCTATGCTGATGCCGAGGCAACCGACGACATTGCACCTATTATAGAAAAGGTGGAAGCGGAGGAACTGCCGATTCTCGTCTTGTTGGTTCTCAAACTGTTGCCTCGCTTGTCGGCGAAGGGAGGCGACGTGAAAGACATCAGCCAAGATTATCGCCGTCTGTTCCACTGGCTCTCGGAAACCGTGAATAAGGACATCATGATGCAAAGACTTCCGCTGCTTACCCAGTTGGAGGGGGAGGCAAGAAGTCATCCTGACACCATGAGCCGCATCCATCTCATTGGTTTAGCCAACCTTATTCTGCATTCATACGGTGCCCTCTCGACAAGAGAACGCATCAGCATGAGCAACAAGGAACTGCTGGAGAACCTGTTCGACCCAGAGGTGGACGGAATCTGGACTGAAGACGAGCTTTCTACGGTGTTTTGGCAGTTTGAGAGCGTTGCCAATGGCTACCACCTCTACAGATACCAGTTCGACAGTGGCAGAAAATCCCTGATGTTTACGAAGTACTTCGTGAGGTTCTTCCACATGGCTTATGGCATCATCGCATTGGTTATCCACCCTCATGCCATCCGTTATCTTGTTTCAGGCAAACCGATGCCCAACAATCTGTTTGCCTATCTTGACTGTCAGATAGAAGTTGACGACCAGCGCGAACAGACCGTTGCCGTGTCCTTCAGTGCGCTATTGGCAGATGCTCAGTGGTTTTCTCTCCGGCAACTGAAACGCAGCGACAAGGAAACGCAATTCCAGAACCTGTTAGACGACGAACGCTATGGGAGAATCGACTGCCATGCTGAAGATGCTTACGACTTCACCATATCCTTAGCCGCCATCACTAACGAATACATCTTTATCAGCAAGGACAAGGCAACTCTCTACAAAGTGCCGAAATCCTTGAACGGTGTCTTGGAAGAAGTGGGAATCAACAGCAATGTGGGTGTCTTGTCGTTCAGACGCAGTTCCGACGGACAACCAGCCACATATCTTGCGTTTGACGATTTCAATTTGTACTATGACATCAGCACTCCCGAGATGTTGGCAGAGCATCAAATAGAAGTGGTGGACAGCATTAAGGTATAGACAGAAGCATTGAGCCTTCAAAACGATGCAAACGAACGCTCGAACGGACGGAAACGAACGCTCGAACGAATGAAAACGAACGCTCGTTGCATTTATAAATCCAAAAGCCCCACCGCGTCATCACGACGCAGCGAGGCAGAATTGCCTATAGGTCTTACATTACTAACTTAATTGTAAATCTACGATTTTTCTTTTTTGTCAACAAATGAACACAAATTAGTGAAAAGCCTAAATTAAGGACAAAGGACAATGTACAACGGACTCGCTTCACGCTTCACGTTAAATACAACAACGGAAAAAACGGAAATTTTTCGGAAAAACGGAATATTTTGTTTTTTCTATGAAATCATCAGATGAAACGAAAAACTACATTTTCCGTATTTCCGTTCTTTTCCGTTGTTTCCGTTGTTTTTCACGCTTCACGCCAAACTCATTTACAACTTAAACGTGGCACGGAGCATGATGGTGCGTCCGCAGAGGCCGTAGTCGTAGCTGTAGGTGTTGATGCCGTCGAAGACGGTGTAGGCGTAGTGGCGCTCGTTCAGGAGATTGTCAAGCTCAAGACGGAAGACAAATCGCTTCCATTTGTACTGAGCCGAAGCGTTGAAGAGTGACGTATGCTTGTACGTGTCGGCGGTGATTTGTCGGCGTACATAGTCGTAGTTGAATGAGAGGTCGAGGGCAGCGATGGGGAAGATGTGAAGGGCACCGCTGTGGGTAAGGGAAGTAAGAGAAGTGAAAAGTGAAAAGTGAAAAATGCCATCCGGATGGCTATTCTCTCCCCCTTGGGGGAGCTGGAGGGGGCTTGACTTTGTCCAGCCGTAGCGGATGTCGTAGCGCAGTTCGAGCCAATGGATGGGCGTGATGGAGGCATTGCCGTGGAGGTTGTAGTTGTTGGAGCGCACCTTGATGATGTCGGCATTCACCGCCTGCTCACTATTGCCGAATCCGTAGTTGGCATCTGCTCCGAGTTTGGTGAGAAGCGATGGGAAGTTCTTCGTGGTAGCAATGGTGAAGTTGGTTGTGCGTGAACGAGTATCGCGAAGCAAAGCCGAACTGCTGATGTCGATGCCGTCGATGCGCTGCGAATTGAGGGTGTTGCGCTTGTCTTCCGAATGACTGGCACCGATGCTCAGTGTGAAAAACCGCATGGGCAGTTGCCATTTCCAGTCGCCCGAAACATTCCATGTGTTCGACTCGCCGATGATGCCCGACGAGGTGCGCACCGTGCGGTAATTGACTTGCATGGGCTCCGTCAGCAGTGTCATCATGTCGCCGACGCGAGTGACATATCCCGTTGACATCGACAATTTGCTGTTGGCAGAGAAGGTATAGTTGATGCCGAGCGAGGGATTGAGCACGAGTTTCGTGTAGTGCATCTTATTATAATATAATCCTTTCAAGGCTGCACCCAAACCAGTGCTGAGGTAGAAGCGACGGTTGCGCGAATGAATATCGAAACCAGGATTCAAGGTCGGCGTGAATGCCCATCCAGAGACCCTCTCCCCCGCCCCTGCCTGTGAGGAGGATGAGGGGAGGATTCTGTTCGTTTCCAAGTCGTCGTACATGGCGTTCAATGCGACTGGCAATCGGAGGCGGAAAACCTTCCCGATGGGTATCGTGAACGACGAATGGACATTCATCGTGAGTGTTGACGATTGGGCTGTCTGAAGATAGTTGTTGCCGTCTTGACTGAAAGCCAATCTCAGCGTTGGCGTTCGCTTGAACGAAATGGGAACACTTACATTTCGAATAGTTCCTTTGGCTGTCCTGTCCCCCCAATAGAAGCTGTTGTCTATCTCGAACGATGAGGTGCGTCGGTGCTGACCTATCGGCAAGCCGTTGGCAACGATATTCCCTTCATTATGCTCAAACATGCCCTTCACAAAAAATTCATCGCTCAGATACACGTGGTCAGCATTCTTCAGGTAGTTCAACGACAGTTTGGGCAGATGCGTCTTGGTGAGTGGCGAAGTCGTTTCGCTCACGGTCACGTAGCTGCCATCGCCCGACAGGTAGGTACTGCTCTGGCTGATGTCGTGCGTGGCTTGGTGATAGCTGTAGTCGGCATTCACCTTCACCGTCGTCACCGAATCGAGTTTGTGGATGGCGTTGAGAGTCACCATGCCATTGCGCTGGTAGAGGTACTCGCCTTGCGGAGGTGCTCCGCCGTCGAAGCCACCGAAGAGACTGGTGGCAGGGGTGCTGATGGCATTGCCACCGAAATGGTCAAACATGTCAGCACGAGCGAAGTTCTTGTAGTTGCCTCCCTTCAGCGAGCAGATGGTCTGGAACTTGTCGGTGAACATCATGCCCGTTACGCCGAGAAGAAACCTCACCCCAGAAGACCCTCCCCCTATTCCCACCTCTTCCTGTCCGAACGGCTTGAACTTAGCCTTCTTGCTCAGTTTGATATTCATCGACACCTCGTTGCTCGGTATGTCTTTCTCCACGCGTCGGCTGTGGTGGTTGCGCACGATTTCCACGTTCGTCACGTAGTCCGCAGGGATGTTCCTCGTCGCCAAGTTATATTTGCCACCCAGCAAGTCCAGACCCTCGATGTTGAACTGCGAGATGGGCTTGCCCATGTAGCTGATGGCACCACTCTTCGCCACATCCACACCAGGCAAGCGTTTCAATCCGTCCTCCAAGGTCACGTCGCCCTTGCCGAGGAAGGAGGCGAGGTTGTGGCTCAGCGTGTCGCCATTTTGTCGCAATGGTTTTGCTTTCACCATCACTTCCTTCAGCGAGATGCTTTTCGGAGTCAGCATCCTGTCAATCCTTGTCTCTTTCTCCTTCAGCACTAAGTTTTCCGACTCCTTCTCGTAGCTGATGTGGTTGAACAGCAGCGTCACCTCGCTTTTAGGCACTTCTTTCAGTTCCAACCTATACACACCCTGCGCATTGCTGCTGGTGAATGCCAGCGTTCGCTTACCACTCACCAACTTCACTATCACGTCGCTCACCGGCTTCTGCTGCAAGTCGGTCACATGTCCTGTCACTCGCACCTGTGCTGATGCTGACACAGCCAGCAACGCACATAATATAAGGTATATAAGCCGTTTCACATCCATTTGATATTTTGCATTGATTATTTTGCTATTCCAATTATTTATCGTATTTTTACATCGACAATTCCACCTGTTACCCGTAAAATCAACCTACCCAGCGGAACATTTTTATCGTCGTACTCACAGTCTGCAGCATGACGCTGAAAGCGTCTCCGCTCAGTAACCGAGGGTACGAGCGTAGCGAGCACCCCCGGACATTCGCATACAACCGACCGACATGCACCCTGAAGGGGTGCCCCAACTGCACTATCCACAACACCAAAACCTCGTCATGGCATACACCAAACTCATCTATCACATCATCCTCCGCACCCATCAAGGTACGGCTTCCATAGCCGAGGCTTATGAGCGCGACCTCTACATGTATATCTTTGGCTTCTGCAAGAACCACCAGTGCCAGCTCTACCGCATCAATGGCATGCCTGACCACATCCACATGCTGGTTTCTTTGCATCCCACCATTGCCATAGCCTCTTTTGTCCACGACCTCAAGATTGCCACCAACAACTTCATGTCTGCCAACCGTGACCGATTCCCTGAGTTTGTGAAGTGGGAACAAGGCTATTGCGCCCTGACATACTCAGAAGCAGACAAAGAGCGAATCATCCAATATATTATCAACCAAAAGGAACATCATCGCAAGCTCTCTGCCCGTGATGAGTTGATTGCTCTGCTCCAAAAATATGGCGTGGAGTATGACGAGCGGTATATCTGAAGCATTGGGGCACCCCACCAGGGTGCATACTCTCATCACCAGCCACTGTCCGGGGGTGCTCGCTACGCTCGTACCCTCGGTTATTGAGCGGCGACCGCATCGCGGTCGAGCCAAGTTCGCTATTCCGTTCTGCTCTCACTGCTCCATCAGTTCTAAAGGTTGATAGACATGCGCCTTCATCAGCAACGGATGGTCATTGGCAAAGATATAGTCTTGGCCGTTCATCTGGAACACACACATGTGGCTGATGCTGTGCTGGAGGTCGGGCACATAGTAGGTGGGATTCTTGACATACTGGCGGTTGCCATAAATCTCGTTCTTGTGCTTCAACAGTTTGGCGTACTTCATGCGTTGCACGTCTGGTCGCCGCTCGGGAGCAATGATGGGCGAAGTCTCCTGCCTCAGTTTTGCAATGCCAAAGCTGTGTGCCTTGCTCTCAGCCTTGACAATCAATCCAGGCAAGCCATGCAGTCGCCAAGGACCAGCCGAGGAAGGAATCTCCTCGGTGTACCACACATGCCATTCCACACCTCGGAATGTCGCCGTGGCTTGTTGGCAGAGGTAGCCGCTCACGGTCATGGTGTCCTCCGATAGTGCCCATGCGATGTCGGTAGTCGGCTCATAGCCCTCGTACTCATGCGGGAAGATGAACTCACGCACAGTGACCTGCCCCTCAGGATAGCCCATCCAAACGGTCGGAATATGCACGTATGCCTCCTGATAGTCTGCTGCCACATCAGCCTCTTCCGACTCGTCTCTCTGCCGATAGACAGAGTACGGCATTGACTTTGTCACCGTCCTTCCCACTTGCACCACCACCTGCATCTTGTCCGTGATGGGCGCTGCCTCGTCGTTCTGTGTTCTGCACTCATAGTTGTACATAACTACAAACTGCGCCGTGTCAACTGTTTCTTCTTGTGCCTGCCCTGCTATCGTCAGCGCGAGAGCAAGTATAGTTACTAAAAGCTTTTTCATGTCTATTATCTTTTCCACAAATTGTCACTAATCAACCATCAATTCTTCATAAAATATACCGTTTTTGAACTGAGTTTGAAATTATTTTTTGTATCTTTGTACGCGTATAACCAATAAAGTTTAGGATTATGACAGCAACAGCACAGCGAATCAATGAAACCCCAATGGCTCCGTATGTGGCATTGCTGCGAAGTATGACCCGCGAGCAGAAGCAGATTGTGGTGACGTTCATCACTGAATCAATGGAGGAGCCGAGACCCAAGAGAGAGGTTCCCGAAGAGTTCAAGCGATTACGCGGCATGGTGAACATTACAGAGGAGGAAATGTCACAGGATGAACACTTAGCACACATCATGAAGCGATGAAACGAGTATTCCTTGACACCAACATCCTGATTGACTATATTGACAATCGGGCAGGGGCAGATGATGCAGAACAGATTTTTGCTTGTGGCTTTTCGGGCGAAACACAACTGTTCGCTTCGTCGCTCACATTTGCCAATATGGCCTACATCATCAAGGGTAGAACGCAGGAAGAGAAGTACGACGCTCTTCGGCAGATGGCAGGTATTGTAGAAATTGTCAACCTTGGCAAGCAAGAGGTAATGGCAGCTATAGCTACCCCTGTAAAGGACTTTGAGGACATGCTGCAATACCAGTGTGCCAAGGAAGCAAGATGTGATTACATCGTCACCAACGACCATCATCATTTTGATTTTTCCGACATTCCTCATTTCACCTCGTCTGCATTTGTTGAACAATTGGACGAACTGATTCAATAACCACAAACTTCCCCCGCTCCGTCTCACAGCTGAACGGTTTTTTTTTCTTTGAACGTCTCGTAGGTCTTTCATTAGCTCTTATTTGAATTCCAATGGTTGATATTGATGAGGATTGGAAATGAGGACTACCCCAGCGACACTCCTTACATTATCGCCAGCTGAGTTAAAACTATTCTCCACATACCCAAAGGCTTTCATGGGGTCTGGAGCATAGTAAGTAGGATCCTTCAGGTAGCGAGGGTTGCCCAGCACTTTCTTCTTGTATGCAAGGAATTTGGAGGCTTTCATCTTTTGGTAGTCCACACGTTGGGCTGCAAACTTGCCCCGACCGTCAGGGACAACCCAATTGACGTATTGGGTGTATATGATTGGCGTTTCCTCTTGATGAAAGCCATAAAGCGTGAAGCAATGTATGCCCTTGGCATCAGTGGCTTTCGTGATGAGACCAGGCAAGCCTCCCAATTTCCACGGTCCGATACTGGCTGGCACTTCCTCTGTATATAAGACATTCCACGTTACGCCATGATATTTAGCTGTAGCCGACTGACAAGCGTAGCCGCAGATGCTGTCCTGACTATTCGTCAACTCCCATTTTTGTTTTTCCAATGGTTCGTCCGTCATGTAGCGATACGGATAGAGCATTTCCTGCGTTGTGATTCGAGTTTCGGGGTAGTTCGTGAAGATGGTTCCTATATGCATTTGGGCAGCCAAATAGCCGTCAGCGATGCGCGAGCCACCTTTCTTCTGTCTGTCATACTCTTCGTAAGGAAAACTCTTTGTGATGCCACCCGATGTCTGCACGGCAATGTACATCGAGTCTGTTACCGGCTGTCCGTCGGCATCTGTGGTCTTACACTCGTAGCGATAAATCGCCGTAAACATCGACACACCAATCGTGTCTCGCTGCGCCTGTGCTGCAACTGTCAGCACAAAAGCCAACATGGTTACAAAGGTCTTTTGCATAGCAACTGTAATTAATATTTTTCATTTTTCACTTTTCATTTTTCATTGGGGGCTATTCCAATTCTAATGGTTGATACACATGGCTCTTCTGTAGAATCATCATGTGGGAGTTATAGCCGACAGAATAGAAAGTTCCATTTACATTGACTTCCAACACCTCGTCAGCTCCTTCGGGCACATAGTATGTTGGCTCCTTGGGGTAGCGGGGATTGCCCAATGTCTTTTTCTTGAACGCCATCAGTTTCTTGCGGCTCAGTTTCTGGTACTCAGGACTGCCAATCATATTGATGTCAATCACCTCGTTCTTCGTTTCATACAGCGTAAAACAGTGGATACCCTCAGCATCCTCGGCTTTGATAATCAGTCCCGGCAGTCCGCGCAACTTCCACGGGCCGGCCGACGAGGGCATTTCCTCGGTGTACCACGCCGTCCACTGCTTGCCGTAGAGCTTGCCCGTGGCCCGATGACAGGGCAGTCCGCTGATGGTCAGCGTGT
>DGSN01000042.1 GCA_002393575.1 Prevotellaceae bacterium UBA4361
CGTTTACCTTCGGTCCGCGCTGCGCGTGGATATGCCAGCAGCTGGAAAAGAGCTGCAAATAGAAAGACATTCCATGCGTGTTGGAGAAGTGCGGTGAGTAGCGCTAATGAGTTGTCAGCAGGAAAGAGCTGGCTTGTCGCATCCCTTTCTCATTCCAGTCATGTCAGAAATACACTCCGGCTCCGGTAGGGGAAATGAAACCGAAATGGGGAAAATGAAACCGAAGGAGGAGCCAAGGAGAAAAGAAACAGTTAAAGAAAACAAGGAAACAAATCAGGTGGCTATAGCCGTGGGGTTCCACCTCTTCCCATCCCGAACAGAGAAGTTAAGCCCACGCGCGCCGATGGTACTGCTCCGCAATGCGGGAGAGTAGGTCGCTGCCGTCTTTCGGGGAGGCATCAGAAAACAACAGTCTGATGCCTCCTCTTTTTGTATATGTATATGTATTCAAATAATGTATTTAAGTAATGATAACAAACTTTGTACATTTTGATGAATCCATATTGACATCGCGTCGTACTCATCATCTTATGGAGATGCTTTTGCTGGTTTTCTTAGTCAAGATGCTTGCATTACATCTTCGAAAACGACCAAACACATCTCCATAAGACGAGTGTACTTTTCCAATTTATTTTTTCATTACTTAGTTGTGTCTTCTGAAAATGGAGGCGGCAATGGAGCCAGAGAAATTGTGCCATACGCTAAAGATTGCACCAGGGATGGCTGCCATTGGGTAGAGTGCAAAGTGAGTTGTTGCAAGCGATGTGGCAAGTCCTGAATTTTGCATTCCTACTTCGATGGCAATCGCTGAGCGTTTTGGATTTGGCAGGTGAAGTAATGTGCCTATGGCATAACCCAATCCCAGTCCTAAGAGATTGTGAATGATGACCATACCCCAAATGAGGAGTGTGCATTCCAAGATTTTCTGTGCGTTGTGTGAAATGACACATGCTATGATGATAGCAATGGTTATAGTAGAAATCATTGGAAGGAAAGGCATTATTTTTCGGGTGAATTTGCCGAAGTAATAGTCGATAATGAATCCTGCCACAATAGGAAGAATCACTACTTGAAGAATGCTGATGAACATGCCGAGTACATCTACATCAACGGATTTCCCAGCGAGTAGATAGGTGAGGAAAGGTGTGAGCAATGGTGCAAGGAGTGTTGAAACAGTTGTCATTCCTACTGATAAAGCAACATCGCCTTTTGCCAGATAAGTAATGACATTTGATGCCGTTCCTCCAGGGCAACATCCCAAGAGTATGACTCCTATGGCGAGTTCTGTTGGCAGCGAGAAAGTCTTGCAGAGTGCCCAAGCAATGAGGGGCATGATGATGAATTGTGCCAAGCATCCGATGATGACATCTTTTGGACGAGTGAAAACTTGTTTGAAGTCGGATGGCTTCAAAGTCATTCCCATTCCAAACATGACGATTCCCAGCAAAGGGTTGATGGCTTTGGTACTAATCCAAAGACAGGAAGAGGGAACGAAGAGTGCAAGTGCTGAAATTGCGACGATGACAATGGTGATATGTGATGATATCCATTGACTGATTTTCAAAAGAGTTGAGAACATGTTGTTGAGTTTGTTTTTGTGTTACAGATTCTATTTTTCATTTTTCTTGTTGAGCCACATTTTTCTTTCTTGTTCGGGCATTCGTTCAATAGCATAACGAAGTGTGGTGCGATGCATTTCTTGATGGTGAAGTTCAAGAAAAGTGACGAGGTCCAATGGACTTTTCTTTCCCATCTCGCGTAGCATCCAACCTACAGCCTTGTGCATGAGGTCGTGAGAGTGGGAGAGTTGTATGGTGGCATATTTCCAAATCCATGAAAACTCACTGTGTCGGATAGGAGTTGCTGTGGCAACAATCGACATTCGCTGTTCCCATAAGTTGTCGCTTTGTGCCAGATGGTCCATCATCTCGTGTTTCTTCTCTTCTGTGTCGAAGGGGAGCATCAACCATTCACCGATGATGTGGTAAACGGACAAATCCACCAAGTCCCAATTGTTGGCATGTCGTGCATTTTTCAGATAGAAATACAGGATTTCCCTGAGAGAGCTTTCGTTCTGACGTGATTTCTTGAGGAGTTTCTTGAATTGGAGGACAAGAATGAAGAACCCACATTCTCGCACTTCATGCAGGGGAGAATTGACGAGCTTTTGAATCTCGCTGAGTGATAAAGATTGTGCTTCCTTTGCTATTTCCCTCACTTGAGGAACGCGAATGCCCAAGAAGCGGTCGCCTTCGCCGTATTCGCCTGGTGCTGTCTTGAAGAAGCGAATATATACTTCCTCATATTTTTTACTTGCCAAGGTTTGAAGTGCCTCAACTACTTCTTTTGCACTTTCCATTGTTGATTCTTATTTTCTGCAAAGTTAAGCAATTGCGGAGGAACGACAAAATTTGAAACATATTTTATCCACTTTGAACCATCCGTAAAAAATGAAACGTCATTTTCTTCACGACTCGATGATATTTTTCTAATTTTGCATCAAATTTCTTGTGGAAACACATATAACTCAATATCTTCTCAATAATATGAAACGTATTCTTCTAAGTTTATCAGTGCTTTCTCTTTCGTTCCAGATGGGGTTTGCACAATGTACAGTTGAGCACCGGACTGCTCCCTGCAAGCTGTTGGAAGGTGTAACGGAACGTGAATACACCGTTTGTTTGCCACAATCCTATTCGAAGGAATCGACGCGTACTTACCCACTTCTTTACCTGATGCATGGTGGTGGAGAGAGTAACACCGTGTGGCAGGACAAAGGACGACTCAGCAACGTGGTGGACAGTTTGGTGCGTAAGGGAGAAATGGAAGAAATGGTGATTGTTTGTCCTGAAGGCAACAAGAACAATATGATTTGGTTCGATGCGCCAAAATGGAAGTACGAGACTTTCTTCTTTGAAGAGTTTCTGCCGTATATCGAAAAGACTTATCGTGTCACACCCGGGCAGCGTTACAGGGCGATTGCAGGTTTCTCAATGGGTGGTGGAGCCAGTGTGGTGTATGGACTGCATCATCCTGAGCTTTTCAGTATGGTTTACGACATGAGCGGTTATCTTCGTCGCCAGGATTTAGACTTTTTGAAAGATGATCCAAGCGCAGGGTGGAGACAGCAGATTGTGGAAGATAACAATGCCGTGAAGCTTGTGGAAAACTGTGGAAAGAATCAGATAAAGACTTGGAAACATGTGGATTGGTACATCGATTGTGGTGACAAGGACTTCACGCTTCAGGCTAACCTTGATTTCGAAAAAGCACTTCGCGACAAGAAGATTGCCCATGAATTACGCATTCGCAGCGGAAAGCACGATTGGGACTACTGGCATGTTTCGCTGGTGGAAGCACTCAAGTATTTCTCGAAGAACATCTACAAGCGAAGAGTGATTGACGGAGGAGGAAGCGGTGAATTCAAGTCGGAAGCTGTGACACTGAAGGAAATGCCCGACTATGCCCTTTACAAACCTATCGACATGCAAGCGGCAGTGAAGAAAAACGGAAAGCTCCCTGTCATCATCTTTGCTCCAGGTGCTTGCCAAGACTCCAATGCCGAATACGAGCGAATCCTCACAGACATCGCATCGCATGGCTATTTCATCATGGCATTCGGAGCTGTTCAAGACGACTATTGGGATCGTGCCTTTGAGCATACCGATGCCAAGCAGTATTTTACCGCCTACGAATGGATTGAGGCACAGAACAAGGACAAGAAGAGTCCGCTCTATAATACCTTGGACATGAACCGATTGGGTATTTCAGGACATTCGTGCGGTGGTGCTCAATTGGTGGCAGTTGCCAAGGATTCTCGTTTCAAGGCTTACTTGATGTTCGACTCAGGCATGGGTGATATGGCAATGGCTGGTGCCAGCAAGGAATCTCTGAAGAATTACCATAACCCTGTGCTTTACATTGTGGGTGGAGAACCCGATGTGGCTTATCGCAATGCCTTGTTGGATTATGACCGCATTCAGCATGTGCCTGTTGCGCTTGCCAACCTCATCAATGGAGGGCACAGTGGTACATTCTCACAGCGATACGGCGGTTCCTTCTCGCGGATGGCTATCGATTGGTTTGATTGGCAACTGAAGGGAAAGACTCAGCGCAAGGATGTCTTTATCAATGGAAACCTGAAGGATTATCCAGGTTGGGAAATGAAGGCGAAAGGTTTTTGATACCTTTATTGAAATATAAGAAACAGATGAATACAAGCAGCGAGCATACGGTGGTATGCTCGCTGTGTGTTTTAAGGGAAGACTATTTCTTTGTCAGTTTGATGACGAAACCGCCTCCGCTGGCAAGATGGACGGGCAGGGAAGTGCTGTTGTTCACTTGTTGCTTATGCACTTTGTAGTCGCAAGCGTTCTTGTCGGCATTCACCCCATCGGTATAGATGACTGCTTCGTAGGTGCCTGCTGGAAGGAAGGAGAAGGAAAGCGTGAGGTCGCGTTCGCTCCAGTTCGTTTGTCCTCCCACGTACCAAGTCGTTCCGCTGCGTCGAGCCGTTACGATGTACTCACCCATCTTTCCCTGCGGAATGACGGTTTGGTCGAAGACAACAGGAATGGAAGCCATGAAACGAGTGAAGTCGGGTTCCTGCTCGTAAGCCGTAGGGTTGTCGGCAAGCATGGTGAGTGGAGAATCATGAATGACGTACATGGCGAGCTGATGGCAGCGTGTGCCCATCGTGAGGGGATTATAGTAGATGGGTTGGAAGTCCTTGGCTGTGGCATTGCGCATACCGCCTGGAGTGAAATCCACGAATCCTGTCTGCATCCTGATGAAAGGGAAAGTCACATCGTAGAGCGGCATGTCCTTCTCGTCGTGCTTTGTCCATTTGGCTTCTTCCATGCCGAAGCAACTTTCAAAGTTGACGATGTTAGGATAGGTGCGATTGATGCCTGTTGGTTTATAGATGCCGTGGTAGTCGAGCATCAGATGGTATTTGGCACAAACCTCTGCAATGCGGTAAATCATTTCCACACCTTCTTGGTCGTCTCGGTCGAGGAAATCCGCTTTGAAACCCGCAATGCCCATGTCGGAATACGTTTTGCAGATTTTTTCGAGATTGTCGTCAAGAATGTTGAACACGGTCCAGAGGATGATGCGTACACCTTTCTTTTTGCCGTAAGCAACGAGTTCTGGCAGATTGAGTTCGGGAATGACCGTGAGCATGTCGTTGACGCTTGGTTTGAACCAGCCCTCATCAAGGATGATGTATTCAAGACCGTACTTAGCGGCAAAGTCGATGTAGTGTTGATAAGTTGGCATATTGATGCCAGCCTTGAAATCCACACCACTCACTCCCCAGTCGTTCCACCAGTCCCAAGCCACCTTGCCTGGCTTTATCCACGATGTGTCGCCAATACGATTCGGAGATGCCAACGCATAGACGAGGTTGTTGACAGGCATTTCTGTGTCGTCGTGGCTCACGGCAATGATGCGCCAAGGGAAGTTGCGATTGCCTTTGCAGGTGGCAATGAAATCCTCGGTGGAAGTGACATATCGCTGATAGCGCCAAGTGTAGTAGTCAAAAGTCTTTGGATATTTGGCAAAGCTGGCCTTGAGCGATGTTCCATCGGGCTTGATAAACATGCCAGGATAGCTTTCCAAGTCGCTCTCCATCAGAGTCACTTTCGCTTTCTTGGCATCCACCACAGCAGGAAGAAACGCTAAATTATTGGTAGCTTGCTGACTTAGTGGCTTTACATCGTAAGTGGCTTGAAATGCCTGTGCTTCAGGCTTTTTAGGATTAGTGGAGTAGGGCAGATAGCTTGTGAAATCCTCGTTGAATCGAAATTCTGCTTTCTCGCTCTGAATCTTGTATTGTCTGTTCTTGTAGCCAGTGGTGGAGAAGCGGTAGGCAAAGCCATCATTGAAAAGACGCAATTCTATTGCCATGCCATTGCTCAAACTGATGATGCTTTGTTGGTACTCACTTTCAAATTGTGGTTGGCGATAGAACGGTGCTTTCACGCTTTCCTTTACCTTGTTGCGCTTTACCTTTCCCATCTTCGAACGACGAGACGCAAAGCCCTTTCCCTGGATTTCAAGGTCGATAGGACTTTTGTCGAGCAAGACGGTTTTACCCTCCAAGAGTTGGATATACATGCCCTCATTGTCGATGGAAAACACGGCTTCGAGCTTGCCATTGGGCGACGTGAGCGTTTCCTGAAGATGTTCTGCCCAAGCGGACAGGGATGCGATGAAGCAAACTATGCTTAGAATCGTTTTCATATTACTATTAACTTTCATTTATTTAGTAATCATTAAAAAAAGTTGGTATGTTTTTTTAGGAAAGAAACCACGAATTACTCGAATTAAACGAACCTTCAGCTCGGCGTAGCCAATTTCTCTAATTTTAAAAATGCAAGCATTTTTTGTTCGTGAAATTTGGTTAAATAATAGTTTAAGAATAATTAGTGAAAATTCGTGCAATTCGTGGTTTCTTTCCTAAAAAAATCATGTCATTTATACCAAGTTATTATTTCATTGTCCCTTAACTTACCAGATGATTTCGTAAGGATAAGTCCTTTCCGACTTCTCCTCACCTTTCTTGTGACGCTCGTAAGGATTGCCCCACTGAGGTTCGTATTTGTCCATTGGGCAACCAACAACCACGAGGTATGCGTGTTCAGTTTCCGCCGTTGGCTTGTATTTCAACTTTCCCTTGAATGCGCTTTGCATTGGCAAGTAAGTTGGATTCTTGTCCTTATCCACTAATACGATGCCATAGCGATAGCCATCGGTTTCCGCATTGCCCAGCGCATGGAATTGCACCGTGTGCTTCTTGCCGTCCACGGGCAGTTCAATCACGTTGAAGCCGTAGGTTTCTGGGAGCATAGCCTTGACAGGTTTCACGCATTGCTTTTTCCCTTGAACCGTCTTTTCCACGTCGGTGGTGAGTTGGCAGGCGTGTTTCTTGTGCGTGTCTTTCACTCGTGGAAAATCGAATGTGACGAGACGGCTATAGCAGTCGTACATCTCGTCAGCCATTTGGTTGAGATTCAAGTTGAACATGCGCATGTAAGTCATGGCAGGGTCTTCACCACGCTTTCCAGCACGGAACATGTCGCCCATCACGGTGATGCCATGCTTCATGCTCCAGTACTCCAGCACGTAAGGACTGTGGTAGATGTTTTCGCCATCGAGGAAACGTTTGTGGAAGAGCTTGCGGAACGCCTGCCAGTGGTAGTTCTCGTCCGTCACCCATTCAGGATTCACCTGCCAAAGCATCCATTGCGAAGTCATCTCGAAGATGCCACCGCCACCCCATGAGTGCCCCGCACCGTCAGCACCCACTTGCGACTGGAACGAATGTCCCAGCTCGTGTGCAATGCAGTTGAGTTTGCGGTCCTGCACTCGATTCGGTGCTATCCAGAGTGCGCCAATCTCGCCATCGTAGTCACCACCGTAGGCAGTGCCCTCCAGCGAGTAGTTGAGCATCACCATCATTCTGTACTTCTCCGACTTTGAGCCAGGCAGCACGAATTTCAAGTCGTCGCGATAGAACTTGTAGAACGATTCAATGCGCTCCAGCAGGTTGTCCTTATCCACCGTCATCGGGTGCCCGTCCAGGTCGGGAGCCTTTGAGAGGTCATCGCCAAATCCCTTTTCCCAAAACAGCACCACATCGTCAGTCCATGCCATGCGGTGGTAGCTCCACTGTGAATCCTTGTTGTTGAAATCGTTGTTGCGGAGGTCCTTCGGAATGTAGATGGCTTTGCCCTTCGGCAAAACGACCTCCTGAGCCGAGACGAAATGGCTGAATGTCAGTAAACTGACAAAGAATAGCGTCTTTAGTGTTAGTTTCATTGTTGAATAATAGTTAGATAGATGTATGAATAAAGTGAATTATGTCAAGATTGATGACGAATTTTTAGTTTGATTCTATCATATACGTAGTTGGTCAATAGAGGGAACAGAGTACCGACGAGTGTGTAAAGAATCCAATAGTTCTCATGTCCTGCCATGACAGGAAACTCAGCCAAGTGCGTGATAGACAAGTCATGCAGATGGATGATGAACAGGTCAATCAGATTGAAATATAAGAAATGCAATCCTAAAATGACAAGCGTGTGATTGCCCGTGTAATACAAAAAGCGTTTCAGATAGTTGGTGCGCTCAAGTATTTGGGACAGCTTGAGAACAAGGAGCGTTCCTGCAATAGATGTGACAAATGTTAACGACATGAGTTTCACACCGCTTGCCAAGAAGTTCAACTCAACGGGAGAAAGATTGATGAGAACGAATGCGACCAAGCACATGAAAAGAATCTTCTTGTCGGGTTTGACATTCTTGAGGAGATACCCTGTAAAAAAGAATGTTGCACCCCAAAACAGATGCTTCAGCGAGAAAAAATAAATGTCAATTGGATGATAACTAAAGGCAATAGAACCGGCAAAAAGGAACGAAAGTTCGATGAGGTTGGAATGAACCTTCATTTTTCTTACGACGAACGTTAGAAAAACTGCAAACAAACTTGCAAAGAACAAGTCCTTCAAAAACCAAAAACCTCCCAAGAGCTGAGGAATGTATTCCATTTTGGTAATTAAGTAGAAAGCGTTGGTCACCATCTCTTTGCCCGAAAGCAAATGGCTCGTGTGCCCCAGATACCCATAGTGTCCGTTGTAGAGGTTGAGATGGAAAAACACGTTGTGAAGCAGCAGGAACGGAAGACACCATTTGAGGAACGGAAAGTACAATCCCTTGACTTTCTTGACGCAGAATTGCCGACACGAAGAGAAGTCGCTGGCGGGCTTGAAGAAAAATCCCGAACAGATGAAGAAGAACGGAATGTGGAATGAATAGATGAATTTGTGGATGATAGGAGGACAGCCCGAATGACCTATAACCATCAGGATAATGACTATAGCTTTTGCAATAGAAATATAATTGTTATGGTTTTTTGCCATGCCTAAATGAGGTTCAAAGAGGAATGTTCTGTCATTCGCTCCACAAAGTAAAGCAATTATTTTGTAAAACAGTCTTTTTTACATTGATATTTGTACAATAATTTGAAAAATGGGGAGTGAATCCATTCTTTGGGTTCTCTGTTTTTGAAAAAAATGCTATTTTTGCAGATGAATGAAATCTGTTCACTCACGTTTGAAGATACAAAAATTTTTATAGAAGGCAAATGAAGAAGATTTTCACGATGATGGTTCTCGTCACGCTTATTGTGAGTATGGATGTGGATGCTCGAAGTAAGAGAAAAAAGGAATCTTTCCCAGATGGGACGGAAATTCCTGTTTGGTTCAATGACACGGTGCGCGTCAATCCGAATACGCTTGGAAAACGCTATGTGATAACGGACTATGGCGTGATGATGGACAGCACGTTGGTACAGACAGATGCCATACAGCAAGTGATTGACCGAGTTGCTGGGGAAGGAGGTGGAGTTGTTGTCATTCCTCATGGCACATTCCTCAGTGGTAGTCTCTTTTTTCGTCAAGGCACGCACCTCTTGTTGGAAGAAGGAGCGCGACTGAAGGGTTCGGACAGAATCCGCGATTTCAAAGTTCTCACCACTCGAATCGAAGGGCAGACCTGCAAGTATTTTGCTGCTTTGGTGAATGCTGACGGAGTGGATGGTTTTGTGATTTGTGGGAAAGGTACGATAGATGGCAATGGACTGAGTTATTGGGAGGAATTTTGGATTCGTCGTGAGTGGAACAGGAATTGCACGAATAAGGATGCCCAACGTCCGCGACTCGTGTATATCTCAAACAGTAAGAATGTCTGCATTCAGGGAGTAAACCTTGTCAATTCCCCTTATTGGACAACTCATATTTATCGCTGTGAGCGCGTTCGCTATCAGGACTTGCGCATAATGAGCAGTACCAGTGGAGTGTTGGCACCCAGCACTGACGCTATTGATGTGGATGGTTGCACCGATGTGCATGTGCGCAACTGCTACATGAGCGTGAATGATGATGGGGTGTGCATGAAAGGTGGGAAAGGTACTTGGGCTGACAAGGACTCCACCAACAGTCCTGTGCGAAATGTCATCATCGAACAATGTACGTTTGGATTGGTGCATGGCTGTCTCACGCTGGGCAGTGAAGCCTACGATTGCCGAAACATCATTCTGAGGAACTGCACGGCTGAAAATAGCTGGAATGTGCTGATGCTGAAGATGCGTCCCGACACACCGCAAAAGTATGAATACGTGAGGATTGAAAACATGAAGGGTAAATGTCGCAACTTCCTGAATGTGCATCGATGGACACAATTCTTCAAGATGGAGGAACGTCCCGATATGCCTGTTTCGGTGTGTCGGCACATCACGATGCGAGGCATAGAAATGGAGTGCCGTAACTTCTACAATGTGCCTGCTAAGGGACAATTTGAGTTGAGCGACTTCAGTTTTGAGAATATTCGTGTGAAGGATGATGCTAAGGACATGCCTTTCCATGCCACACGGATTCCTAATACAGTGGTGAAAAACGTGATGATTAACGGAAAAGAAATGTAAAGTATGAAAAAGTATCTTGTTTTTGCGATGTTCGTGGCATCTATGTTTCGTGGTTCTGCACAGAGTTTGGAAGAACGGTTCCTCAATCCGCCTCAGGAGGCAAAGCCATTGGTCATTTGGCAATGGATGAATGGATATGTGAATCGTGATGCCATTACCAATGACTTGGAAGCCTTTCAACGAGTGGGCATTGGTGGTGTTCAGAATTTTCAGATTGGTGGAGAGATTCAGACACACCTTCCTGAAACGTCTGTGCGCATAGGCAGTGAAGAATGGCAGGAAATGATGCGCTTTGCCATTGCCGAATGTGCTCGTCTGGGGCTTTCCTTTGGCACTCACAACTGCCCTGGCTGGTCGTCGTCGGGCTATCCGACGGTGAAGCCCGAGGACTCCATGCAGAAGCTGGTGTGGAGCGAAACCCATGTGACGGTGACTCATGCCAAGCGTTTGTTGCGCATTGCTCTGCCTCGACCGCAGGCTGATTCCGTCTATCATTATTATCGTGACATCACGGTTCTTGCCATTCCTTCCGACACGGGGCTTGTGGCGAAGAAAGACATCGTGGAACTCGGCAAGCAGATGGACAGTCGGGGGATGCTTTCTTGTCGTTTGCCCAAAGGCGAATACACCCTTCTCCGTTTCGGACACACTACGAACAACAAGACGAACTTTGCGACATCCCCACAGTCGGGCACCGGACTGGAATGCGACAAGATGAGCCGTGAAGCTGTGCGCAAGTTCTGGGCTGGCTATCCGAGCCTGTTGATTCGCTTGGCTGGGGAGTATGCTGGCACCACTTTCACGCGCATGGAGATTGACAGCTATGAAGCTGGAGAACAGAACTGGACTCCGCTGATGCTGCAAGAGTTTCAGCAGCGACGGGGCTACTCGCTCACTCCTTGGCTGGTGACGTTCACGGGGCGAGTGGTGGAGAGTGAGGATGCCACGAAGCGATTCAAGCGCGAATTCAATGCCGTTGTCTCCGACCTCTTTGCTGAATGCTACTATGGCGAAATGAGTCGTTTGGCTCATCAAACCGCTGGCTTGAAGCTCTTGGCTCAGCCATACGGCAGACCGCTCAACTCGGAAAAGTGCGTGGCTCAGTTGAAGGACGATCTGCTATGTGCAGAGTTTTGGACGCACCCGTCGAATTGGGGTGGGGGAAGCGTCGGCAAGATGTCAGCATTGGCACAGAAGTACCACTTCCCTCTGCTCTATGGAGAGGGCTTCACCTGTTGGCCGCTCCATCCTTGGCAGAACGACCCAGCAACGCTGAAGACCGTTGCCGACAACGCATTCTGCGGAGGCGTGAACGCCGTGATGCTCCATGCGGCGGCACTCAATCCATGGAAGGATGTGAAGCCAGGAATGGCTTTCGGCAAGTGGGGCACTCAGTTCCAGCCCAACCAAACGTGGTGGGAGAACGGAGGAAAGCAGTTCTTTGCTTACATAGCTCGTTGCCAGTCGTTGTTGCAAATGGGAGAAGTGGTGAAAATGAAGAACGAAGAGTTGAGGATGAAGAATTCCGACGGGGGTGGGTTTACCACGTTGAAAGCCATCCATCGTCGCACATCGGATGCCGACATCTATTTCTTCGTGAATTCATCAGATGAAGAGGTGAGTGGAGAAATCCGACTGGCTGTGAGTGGCAAGCAGCCACAGTTTTTCAACCCGTTGAGGAGCGTTGTTGAAGAAGCGTCGGATTGGCGCAACACCGCTGATTCCACCTTTATTAATATGTCCCTACCAGCGCACGGTTCCGTTTTTGTCGTACTGCAAAAACCTTGTGGCACGGGCTTGGTGAAGACATCACGGACTATCCAACAACTCACCGATAGTTTGGTGCTGGCAGAAGGTTGGACGATTCGTTTCCCTCACTCCAAGCAGCAGATGCCTACACGCCTTCAGTCGTGGACAGAGGCTGACGATGCCGCAACTCGGTATTTTTCAGGCACAGCCGTCTATGAAATCCAGGTGACGTTGCCACGAAAGATGGTGAAGAAATCGAGTCGCATTTTGCTCGACTTGGGGGAAGTGAAGAATGTAGCGGAAGTGTATGTGAACGGAGAAACTGTGGGCGACACGCTTTGGTCAGCGCCTTTCGTCTGCGATGTCAGCACTCGTCTGCATCCGGGGAAGAACAGCATCAAGGTGCATGTCACCAACCTGTGGGTGAATCGCATGGTAGGTGACGAACTGCTGCCAGACGATGCTCGTTGGAGCGAACCCTTCAGTTACACCTACGCTCCAGGCAGTCCCGTTGTGGGAGCATTCTTGGAAGAAGAGCCTGAATGGGTGAGGATGGGTACACCGCGTCCCACTTCCCGACAGACATTCAGCGACTTCAAGTTCTTCCGCGCTGATTCGCCCCTTCTGCCTTCGGGTTTGCTCTCCACTCCGATGATTAGGCTTTACTCCGATAGGGGCAAGATTTTTTAACAATTAGGATAGAGTTAAATAAAAAAGTTGTACCTTTGCATCCAAAACAAAGAAAAACAGAAAGATGATGACAGACAACATGATTGCTCCAGGCATCCATTACATTGGTGCCGACGACAAGGAGCTGGACCTCTTCGAAGGCCAGTATGCTATTCCTGAAGGAATTTCTTACAATTCCTATCTTATCATAGATGATAAAGTGGCGGTTCTCGACACCATCGATGCTCGCAAGACCATCGACTGGATGGAGAATCTGAAGGCGGCTCTCCAAGGCAGGAAGCCGGACTATCTGATTGTGAGCCACATGGAGCCAGACCACTCGTCGAACGTGAAGCTGATGCTCGACACGTATCCAGGCATCAAGGTGGTGGCAAGTGCTCAAGCCATGAAGATGATTACCCGCTTCTTCGGGGTGTCGCTCCCAGCAGGGCAGACGGTCGTTGTGAAGGATGGTGACACGCTTTCGCTTGGTGAGCACTGTTTGCAGTTCTTCACGGCTCCGATGGTTCATTGGCCAGAGGTGATTGTGGAATACGAGCAGAAAGAGGGCATTCTCTTCTCCGCTGATGCCTTTGGCAAGTTTGGTGCTTTGTCGTATGACGACCCAGAGGGATGGGCATGTGAGGCTCGCCGCTATTACTTCAACATTTGTGGAAAATACGGCATTCAGGTGCAGGCTCTGCTGAAGAAGCTGGGTGGATTGGACATCAAGAAGATTTGTCCGCTGCATGGCCCTATCTTGGAAGAGAATCTTGAATACTACATCAACACATACAACACATGGAGCAGTTACCAGCCTGAGGACAAGGGCATTTTCATTGCTTATTGTTCGCTTCATGGCAACACGGAAGAGGCGGCTCTGAAGTTGGCAAGTATCATCAACAGCGATTCGGAAGTGAAGGTTTCTACCGCCGACTTGCGACGCGACGACATGGCTGAAGCTATCGAAGATGCGTTCCGCTACGACCGTCTTGTGCTGGCTGCACCTACTTACGATGGTGGTGTGATGCCTGTGATGGAGGATTTCATCCATCATCTGCAAATCAAGAATTACCAAAATCGCAAGGTGGCATTCATCGAGAATGGTACTTGGGCACCGATGTCGGGCAAGAAGATGCGTGAGGCTATGTCTGCTCTCAAGAACATCGAAATCATCGAACCAATCGTGACGGTGGAATCGACTGTGAAGGCGGAAACGGTGGAAGCGCTCAAGGTGCTGGCTGCCAAGCTCATTGAAAACTAAAGACTCTCCCTAACCCTCCCTGTGAGGGAGGGGACAACCATCCGGCCCCCTTCGGCTCCCCCAAGGGGGAGTGAATAACCATCCGGACGGCTTCTCCTCCCCTTGGGGAGGTTGGGAGGGGCTGTAGGGGTCTATTTTTCACTTTTCACTCTCACTTTTTCCTTATCATAAAAGACTATGAATAAATTTTTCACTTTTCTTGCTTTAGCTGCAATGAGTGGCACATCGGCTTTGGCTCAAAACATTGTGCAGAATTTCAGCAACCAACTGAGTGCATTGCGCACAACCACGTTCAGTAGTTCGAACTCGGCTTCTGACTACGTAAGTCCTTATTATTATCGTTTGGTGGGTCCTGCCACCTACTATTCCTCTGCCGTTACCGACGCTTTTGCTTTGGTGGATGATACTACGGACACGGACCTCAATTCGGAAATCAACAACCAGCTTACGAAGCTCTATGTCAACAACCCTGAGTTGGTTCACCACTGTGATGCCCAATTTGAGTCGGAAGACTTGGTGAAATCCAAGACGACAGCTCAGGAAAACATCACTAAGGAGGTGGAGACCGTGCTGGCGGAGGATTTGCAAGGACCGAACTTGGACGATGTGGCTGACGAAGTGCAGGACATCGGCTTGGAAGTGAAAAAACCTAATTTCTGGAAGAAGACTGGTAAGTTCGGACTCCAGTTCACTCAGAACTATTTCAGTGAGCAATGGTACAAGGGAGGTATCAACAACCAGTCGCTCTTGGCAAGTATCATTCTTGAAGCCAATTATGACGACACTAAGAAAATCACATGGCAGAACCGACTGACCATGCGTTTGGGTTTTGCTACATCGCCTGGCGACACATGCCACAGCTTCCTCACCAGCGATGATAAGCTGAACCTCTACAGCAAGCTCGGCATTAAGGCTGCCAAGAACTGGTACTACACTGCTTCGGCTGAGACTAACACGCAGTTCATGGCTGGACACCGTGTGAATGACCCAAAGAGATACTCCAATTTCTTCGCACCTCTCGACTTCTACGTGGCTCTCGGTATGGACTACAAGCCTAAGTTCGAGAATGGAAACACGCTCTCGGTGGCTCTCCTTCCATTGTCATACAAGTTCCGTTATATTACAGACGACGACCTGAACGTCCACAAGTCGTACAAGATGATTGGCAAGGACTTCCAGCAGGACTTCGGTTCGAAAATCGAGCTCCAGTCGTCCGTGAAAATCGCGAAGGACTTCACATGGAAATGCCGCTTCTATTACTTCACGTCCTACAAATACGGTGAAGGTGAGCTGGAGAACGATTTCTCTTACCAGTTGTCGAAATACATCTCCACTGAGCTTTACACGCTCTGGCGCTTTGATGACAACCGTTCCCGTGACTACTGGGACCGCAACCTGGGCTACTTCCAGTTCAAGGAATTCTTCACTCTCGGACTGAACTACTCGTTCTAAATCAGGGATTTTAGGGATTTAAAAGGATTCCTTACTGAAGTTTTTTAACTTTCAGTTTACAATAAAATGCGTATCATCTTCGTTACTTAGGAGATGATGCGCATTTTTTATTCAATCCTATACACTTGTTGTCTTGCTGGCATGGTGCTATTGGCATCGTGCAGCAATGAGGCCATTTCTTACAAGAAAGGGGAGCAGGCATACGCTATGGGCGAATACTACACTGCTTCCTCTTATTTCAAGAAATCCTATTCGCGCGTTTCTCCTAAGGACAAGCTGAAGCGTGCGCAACGGGCTTTCATGATGGGCGAGTGCTATCGTCACATCAACTATTCCCAAAAAGCCGTGGCAGCCTATCAGAACGCTGTCCGTTACAAACATCCCGACAGCTTGTCATTGCTCTACTTGGCGCAACAGCAGTTGAAAATCGGCAACTACAAACAGGCTGAGCAGAATTTCCGACTCTATCTTGAGAAAGACCCTGCTAACGAACTCGCTCACATCGGACTCCTTTCCTGCGAGGTGGCACCACAATGGAAGGCAACTCCCAACCTTTATAAAATCAAGAAGGAAGCCATCTTCAATTCCCGACGCAGCGATTTCAGTCCCATGCTTGTGGGCGACGAAAGCGAACAGCTCGTCATCTCCTCCACTCGTAACGATGCCACTGGCGACGACTATAGTGGAGTGACAGGTACCAACTTTTCCGACCTCTTCTTGGCAAAGAAAGACGAGCACGGCAAGTGGAAGCAACCCGAGGTGGTGGAGTCAGAAGTGAATACCGCTTACGAAGAAGGAGCCTGCTGCTTCACTCCCGACGGCAAGACCATGTATTTCACCCGTTGTTCCTCCGACCCTGACTATCCCCGCAATGCCGAAATCTGGCAGTCGCAGCGCAGTGATGCATCATGGGCGAAACCCAGCAAGTGCGAAATCTCCAAGGACACACTTTCCTCCTTTGCTCATCCAGCCGTTTCACCCGATGGCGAGTGGCTCTACTTCGTGAGCGATATGCCAGGAGGACTGGGTGGCTACGACCTGTGGAAAGTGCGCATCCTCTCCTCTGGATTTGGTGGTGTGGAGAATTTAGGACGACCTATCAACACTCCAGGCAACGAGATGTTCCCCACCTTCCGTCCAAACGGTGACCTCTACTTCTCCTCCGATGGGCATCCAGGCATGGGTGGACTCGACATCCTCAAGGCAACGCCCGATTCCGTGAGAGGATGGATTGTGGAAAACCAGCAGTTTCCTCTTAATTCCGCAGCCGATGATTTCGGCATGACCTTCGAAGGTGTCCACAATCGTGGCTTCTTCTCTTCTTCCCGCAACGACGGCAAAGGATGGGACCACATCTATAGTTTCGAATTGCCCGAAATCCTCCAGACCGTCACCGGTTGGGTGTATGAAAAAGATGGCTACGAACTGCCTGAGGCACTTGTCTATCTCGTCGGCAACGACGGCACCAATGAGAAACTCAGCGTGAAGGGCGATGGCTCCTTCACCTACGTGCTCAAGCCAGGTGTGGAATACGTGTTGCTCGGCACCTGCAAAGGTTATCTGAACGTGAAAAACGAAATCTCCGTCACCCAGAGTGAGGAAAGCGAAGAATACACCCTACAGTTCCCGCTGCCACCAATGAACATTCCTGTGCTCATCGAGAACATCTTCTATGAGTTCGACAAGGCAACCCTCACTCCTGAGTCAACAGATGCCCTCAACAAGCTCGTCCTGATGATGGAGGAGAACCCGAACATCACCATCGAGCTGAGTTCCCACTGCGACTACCGAGGCAACGACCAGTACAATGCGCGGTTAGCACAACGCCGTGCCGAGTCCGTTGTGAACTACATGGTGGAGCATGGCGTGGCAAAAGACCGTCTCACCGCAATGGGCTATGGCGAGAGCCGTCCGAAAGTCATTCGCAAGAAACTGGCTGAAACGCATCCGTTCCTCCACGAGGGCGACACACTCAGCGAGGCGTTCATCAAGCAACTCAAGCCCGAAGAACAAGAGGTTTGCAATGCTCTCAACCGACGAACCGAGTTCCAAGTGCTGCGCACCACTTACGGACTGACCATCGAGGAGTTGCAGAAACAGAACAAGGATGCAACTAAGCCTGATGAACGACAACAACCTGTCAACAACGAAGACGAAGACTTCGTATTCTAAACAACAACGAGAACCTTACGACCAAGGTTCTCGTTGTTGTTTTCTTGATGATTAGCCTTTTATTTTCTTGTAAATTCAAACGGCCCGTATGTGATGTAAGGGGAATAGAGCATGGTTCCCGTTTCGGCATCCGTCTTTTCGTCCTTCGCTATGGTGAAGAACACGTTGTCGTCATCGGTGGGGTCTTTGCCGCCCGTGTATTGCAGCCAACCGTAGCGGTTGCTGGTTCTGGTGATTTCGCTTGGCTTGTAGTCGGACTTCAAGAGGGTGAAAAGCCGTTCGATGTCGTTGTTGGCAGCATCGGCACTCGGTGTGGGTGGTAGCATCATGGTGCATTGGTTGTAGAATCCATCGCCTGCCGAGTTGTACTGTATGCCGAATGCGATGTAGGCGAAAGCTTGGTCGCCGTAAGTGTTGTTGTAGTAGATGATGGCTGTAGAGTCGGCATAGTCGGGTTCGCCGAGCGTCGCTTGACAGGCTTGGCGAATGGTGTGGTAGTCAGAACCGAATGGCACTCCCAGAGGCTGACGGTAGCCTCGGTCAGTCGGTTGGTGTTGGGCATTTGTGGCCTGTGCCATCAACAGCAGCAGAATCCACGTGATGTGTTTCTTCATGAGAATGAATCATTTTAAAAGTTCCGTTGCGAAGATAGTGATTTTCAGCAAAACTCTTGATAAATTCTTTACTCATTTTTAATGATTTTAAGATAAAGAAACCTAAATAATGGTATTGTTTTTTGCACAGCCTAAGTTTTTGGCGTATCTTTGCACCCAAAAGACCCACCTCAACCCTCCCTGTGAGGGAGGGAGAAGCCATCCGGATGGTTATTTCTCTCCCCTCACAGGGGAGTTGGAGGGGTCTTACCAACTCAGAAATACTTTTAAAGAGGAATGTCGATGAAACGACTTAGATACTTGCTGATGCTTTCCCTGCTGATGTTCTTGCCTGCCATTGTTGTGGCTCAAGAATCGGTGACCACTACTGGTAGCCTTCAGCCGAAGGCACAGAATGACATGCCGAATGGAAAAGCCAAAGACAAGAATGGGGCAAAGGCGAAGGCACTGACTCCTGCCGACTCCTTGAAGCTCGTCAAGCGCAGGGAAAAGGCCATTGCACAACAGCAGAAGAAGGTTGAAAAAGAGGCGCAAAAGGAGGCTAAGCACCCACTTTCGGCTAAAGACAAGGTTTATCTTTTCGGTGTGGGACTCAATTTCAACGACTCGTCGCTTTATATCACCGAGGTGCAGGAGTTGAGTTATGTGCGTCTCGACAAGAAAACACGCTTCTTGCCATCACGTCTCGACTACAGCTTGCAGTTCAAGGAATACTTGGAAGGGAAGCTGGGCTTGAAGAACGAGACGGTGAGCATCTTCTTCTCGGATAAGAAGAAAAAAGCCTCAAAGTGGTTCTACAAGATGAAGAAACGTTACCTCGACATGGGCACGACCAACATGCACATTGTTGAAACCGAGCGTTTCCAATTTAAGAAGCCAGAATAGGGAAGGGAATGGAGAAAGAGAAAGTGGAGAAAGGGCATGTTGTTCCCTCTGTCGCCTTTTTTATGCTCTCTATGCTCTTCTTGTTTTTTGCGTTTGTCTTCACATCTTGTTCAAAGGATGACGATAGCGACAAGGCGAAGGACGAAAGCGTAGCGCAGACGGTGCTCGTATATATGGCAGCGGAGAATTCTCTCTCCATCTATGCCACTTACGACATGCAAAGCCAGAAGTGCGACGCAGACGAAATGCTTGAATCGGTGAAAGCCATGTCCGACAACGACCGACTTGTGCTTTTCATCGATGATACCGACCTGCCACGCATCTACGTGTTGACGAACAAGACGAAAGCAAGCCGAATCACTCAGATGGAGGCTGACTACACATTCCCGAACGATGTGGACTCCTGTTCGCCTGCAACGCTGAAACAAGTGCTCGATTGGACGCGTTCGCATTGTCCTGCCGACGAGTATGGACTTGTGTTCTGGTCGCACGGTTCGGGATGGGTGCCTGGACCTAAGCATGCATTCGGTGTGGACAACGGCAAGAATGTGGGTGGAGGAGCAGTTGCCAATGTGGGAACCCAGATGGACATTTCCGACATGGCAACAGTGCTGTCCGCTTATCCCAAGTTCGATTTCCTGTTCTTCGATGCCTGCTTCATGCAGAGCGTGGAACTGTGTTACGAACTGCGCCATTGTGCCAGTCGCATCATGGGTTCACCTGCGGAAATTCCTGCTTTGGGCGCACCCTATTCGACCTTGATGTATCGAATGTTCTCTGCCACGGGAGCCAACCCCTCAGCCATGATGCAATGCTATTTCGATGCGTTCTCCGAGGACGCTTGCCTGCTTTCGGTGGTCGATTGCAACCAGTTGGATGCCTTGGCAACACTTACGGCGCAATTGTTACAGAAATACAGTGCTGAACTATCAGCTATGGACTGGTCGGCAGTGCTGAACTATTTCGATTACGACAAATACCGCAGCTTGGCAGATATGCCCGACTGCTACGATATGCTCTCAATCATGAAGCACTTGCTCTCGGAAACCGATTTCAAGCAGTGGAAAGAGGCATTCGTCCAGGCGGTTCCCACTCGTTTGGCTTCTGCCTTCACTTATACGATGTATGGGGATCAGTACATTGACATCGACAAGGAGGAATACGGCGGACTGACCATGTATCTTCCGCTTTTCAAATACAAAGACGATTTCTTCTATTCCGACTATTGGAAGACATCGTGGGCTAATATAATTCAAAAATAATAATACAGTGATTAAGCAGTACAAAGTAGGTAGGCTTTCCTACCGAGTGATATTCGTAGAAGGTGGAAAGAACGACGATGATTTGATACCTTCAAGTAAGCCTTTTGAAACTGAATTGACCGACGAACCGCTGGTGTTCGAACTGACAGTAGATGATACGTTCCGTCCTACAGCAACGGGTGAGGAGATTGGGCAGTTCGACTGTGGTGGCAGCAATCATGGCGTGTATCAGCGTGAGGATGGTGGATATGAAATCCGCCTCACCAACTATCTCGGTCAGCAGTGTTGTTTGCTGGGCACGAATGCCGATTTCTCGAAGGGTAGCGTTGCCCTCAATGGCAATTATTCCATGCGCAGTTTTGGTTTGAACAATGCGCTGATGATTATGTATGCTTTCTCTGCTGCACATCTCAACACCATGCTTTTCCATGCTTCGGTCGTTCGCGAAAAAGGCTACGGCTATCTGTTCCTCGGTGTGAGCGGAACGGGCAAGAGCACTCACACGGGCAACTGGCTGAAGTATATTCCTGGTACCGACCTGATGAACGACGACAACCCAGTGGTGCGCTTCATCGATGGACAGGCCATCGTGTTCGGTAGTCCTTGGAGTGGCAAGACTCCTTGCTATCGCAACGTTGAGGCTCCAATTGGTGCATTCGTGCAGCTCAAGCAGGCTCCTGAGAACAAGATTCGCCGTCAGAACGTGATTGAGGCATTTGCTTCGTTGCTCCCTTCATGCTCCGTCATGAAATGGGACAAGCGTGTTTATGGCGGTCTTTGCGATGGTGTCACACGTCTCATCGAGAATGTCCCTACTTACTTCTTGGAAAATCTGCCAAACGAAGATGCCGTTCGCCTCTCCTACGAGACCATCCGCGTGAAGCAGGCATAAGTAATGATAAAAGCATTTTGAGATGAAGGTCATACAGCTATCCAATGCTGAGTTCCTGCCGCATGTGACAGGATTAGTGGCAGAAGGGCACAACGTGTCCATTCGTGCCAAAGGTCAGAGCATGCGCCCATTCGTGGAAAGTGAGCGCGACATTGCCGTCCTCTCCAAGGAAGAAGCCTTCGAGGTGGGCGACGTGGTGCTGGCTGAAATTGAGCCAGGACACTATGTGCTCCATCGCATCGACAAGATTGAAGATGCCCAAGGCAAGGCAGTGAAGGGAAAGACCAGCGATGGCAATGCCAAGGTGACGCTTCGTGGCGATGGCAACGTGGTGAACAAGGTGAATGGAGGTGTGGAGCATTGCGAGTTGCGCGACATTCGTGCCCTTTGCAGCCAGTTTGTTCGCAAGGGAAAAACATGGGATTTGCGTACCTCGCGCTTCTGGAAAGTCTATTCCTGGGCATGGCCAAAGTTGCTACCCGCAAGGCGGTATCTCTTAGCACTTTATAAGTTGCTATGGCTTAGGCAATTGCCATATAGATGGCAGAAATACGTGAAGCGTGAAGTGTGAAGCGTGAAGTGTGAAGCGTGAATCGATTGAGCAGCGAGAACTCAAAAACTTAAAAACTTAAAAACTCAAAAACTTACATAACATGAAAATCAAAGACGGATTTGAACTTCGTAGCATTTGCGGTGAGAACATCATCATTGCTCACGGAAAGCAAAACATCAATTTCACGAAAGTGATTAGTTTGAACGAATCAGCAGCCGATGTGTGGAACGCCCTTGTTGGTAATCCATTCACCCTCGACGACATGGTCAAGGTGATTACAGACACTTACGACATCGACGAGGCTACTGCCAAGGCTGACTGCGAAAAGCTTCTTTCCGACTGGAAGGAAGTGGGTTTCATCGAGGACTGATACTCTAATTGATTATAAAGTAAAAAGTAAAAATTAAAGTATGCCGTGTGCATGGTGCTTTTAATTTTTACTTTTTACTTTTTCTTTTTTTATCACTTCATCCTTATTCCCATTCTTCATCGAAAAATATATTATGAAAAAGACACTATTTTTATCATCCCTTCTTTTGTGCAGCACCGCTTTTGCACAGCGAGTACCCTTCGTTTATGAACAGGAAAACACAGGAGCCAACGTACAAGTCGATTTGCCTTCCGTGGCAGAATTGCCCGTGGTTGAAACACTCACCGACCCACTTATGTGGTCGAACGGAAAAGCTCGTGTGAAGAACTTCTCCGAGTGGAGCCAACGCCGTGGCGAGATAGCCAAGGAAATCCAACATTATGGCATTGGCATCAAACCAGCCGTCGAGCGTCAGAACGTGCATCCAAGAATGGATGGCGACACACTCTTTGTCGATGTGGAGCGAAACGGAAAGACCATCACCCTGCGCATGACGCTCCACTATCCCAAGCAGGGCACTGCACCTTATCCCCTCATGATTGGCACCAGCCACAATTCTCTTCCATCGTGGATTATTCTGGAGCGTCCTATTGCTTACGCCACCTACCACGAAAACCAAGTGAATCCCTATTCCCAGTTTGGTGGAGAGAAGGGTGGAAGAGGGACCTATCCTTTCGACGTGCTCTATCCCGAATACAAGGACAATGGTGCCTACGCAGAGTGGGCATGGGGCATCAGCCGACTGCTCGACGGACTCCAGATGCTCGGTCCCGAAAAGACACGCATCGACATAAAGCACATCGGAGTCACAGGGTGTTCCTACGCAGGCAAGATGGCACTCTATTGTGGAGCCTTCGACGAGCGCATTGCCCTCACCATTGCCCAGGAGCCAGGAGGCGGTGGAGCAGCGGCATGGCGTGTGTCGAGCACCATGACAGACGTGGAGAGTATCGACCGCACCGACTACCATTGGTTCCAAGAGAGTCAGAAAACCAATTTCGGTGGGGAGAACGTGAAGCGATTGCCTTACGACCAGCACGAACTCTGTGCGATGGTCTGTCCTCGTGCCTTGCTCCTCTTGGGCAATCCCGACTATAAGTGGTTGGCAGACGAAGCGATGTACGTGTCAGCCAACGCAGCCAAGAAAGTATGGGAAGCCTTTGGCATTGCCGACCGCATGGGCTATTCCATCCAGGGCGGACATCCTCACTGCATGTTACCAGCCGTGCAATGTCCCGAAGTAGAAGCTTTCATCGACCGTTTCCTTTTAGGCAAGGAATACATGCGTGGCACTGTCGCCATCGCCCCAATGTTCGAAGGAAAGGTAGATTTGAAAAAATGGATACAATTCTGATTTCGATTTTCTTCGTGTTTAGGACGGCAGAAAAGTGATGCACGTTCAAAACAATAACAACGGGCGTTCGTTTTAAGCAAAACGAACGCCCGTTTGAATGAAAACGAACGCTCGTTTGGGTAATGTGTCCCTTATGACGATTTATTTTGGCTAAGTGGTAGATTCTGTTACTCAGAAGTACAGATTATAAGGAATAAGCATATAATTGGTAGTTTCCTATTTGTTAAAAGGATATTAATTGATTTTTTTCAACTTTTTTTTGAAAAAATGTTGATTTACATAGTTTTTTAGTATATTTGCAATCAGTTCGGGGGAGAAATCCCGAACAGTTGATGCAATAGCTTATTATATCGCACTTAACCAAAAAGACCTAGGAAATCTTCATGGAATAGTTCGATTAATAACGAGGGAAAGCCTTCTTTTGGGCATTCTTGTCATGAATAAAAGCTATGCACACGTCTTTGTGGCGTGGTGCATTCTTATTTCATGGCAGGGGTTCCAATTCCTAGGTCTGCCCCTTAGGTTAAGTGCATAAGAATGGCCACGCCATTTTATGCTCTTATGTGCGTCAGCAACCGATGGACTTTTCTGTTTTAATTAATCGAATTATTCATTTAGAAGTTGCGCACGACACGGAGTTAGTGTACATGATGATGAAGAGGTTATTCTTTTCTTTATTTGTTAGTTTGCTTTGCATCACGAATGCTTTTGCTCAACAACAAATGGCTGTTCTTTCCCACAAAGGAGAAATCAAAGCGTTCTATGGTGTTAGTGCCTATCAGCAGGCAATTGCAGTAGCTAATCACGGTGATATTATTACATTATCAAGTGGGGTATTTGATGCAGCAGATATTGATAAAACCTTAAATATCAGGGGTAGCGGGATGGAAAACGACATCAATACAGGAAGAGGAGCAACGTTTATACAAGGAGATTATTCTATTTGTATTGATAATGAGGAAAAGAAACTTTTCATAGAAGGAATTTGTTTCAATGGCACAATGGTTGTACAGGGAAAGAATGATTTAGACCATCTTATCTTAAATAAGTGTAAGTTTACAAAGCACTCTGCACATGGAATAAGCCTAAGCACTGGTGATTCTGTAGCTATTAAATGTATTATAACTAATTGTAAAATAAATAATTCATTTTGCTTGAATCAGCCATCTTTGGAAGCTTATAATAGTTTTATACGCGCATATACAGATGGGCATTTCTATAATTGCATTGGGTATATTCCATATGAAATGTCACATTGTCACATTCATAATAGTGTTGCTATTGCTTCAGGCTCAGTCCATATATATGAAAACAATTCTTTCAGTAACTCAATAATAGCTGGAGACTATGAAAAAGAGCCTAATGGTAGTTTTGATTCTTTTTACTTTAAAAACTACGGCTGTCCTATGTTCAATGTTGAAACTACTTATTTGGATGATTTATTTAAAAATCCTGATTTTGACGGGGATTATATGGATAAATGCGACTTTATTTTGGCTGATAAGTATAATAAAAATGATATTGGAATGTATGGTGGTGTTGCTCCATACACACCCATACTTAACTTACCAACCATCACGAATATCAATGTTGACAAGGAGTCGGATGAGAAAGGTTTGTTAGGTGTTGGCATCGAAGTAAGTGGTGTGAAATAACAATAAATCAAGAACATGAAAAGACAAATAACTATATCATTGTTGCTTTGTATAGCGATGATGGTACGTGGTCAAAATAAATGCCACTATTGGTTCGATGAGGATTTAAAAACCATGAAGAGTGGAACTTACAATATTGGTATTAATAATTTTGAAGCTGATGTTTCCAAATTATCAAATGGTTTGCATGTCATTAACTATGTTGTTATGGAAAATGGTGGGGTTACCAGTATGAAGAGCAAAGCATTTGTAAAGACAGAAGTTGGAGGTTATACAGATTGTACTTTACGTTATTGGTTCAATAATGATAGCACTGTAAATACTTCTCCCTTAACTGCTGGCAAAAATGTCCAACATTCAATGGATGTGAGTCACTTGCATTCGGGTACAGTCCACGTTGTCAATATGGTTGTGATGAAGGAGGAAAAATTACTTTCTCCACCTGTTGCAGAATTATTCTATATACCTAATGATGCTCGTTTCAATAGTGCTACCACGCAACTGGTTTATTGGATAGACGAGAATGCCGATAGCATTTGCAAGGGAAGTTTGGCTGACAATGGGGCGTTCTTCTTCGATATTGATGTTAGTGAACTTGAAAACGGTGAGCACACCATCTGTTTTGCTCTTGTGGATGGGGAATATATGAGTGAAATAGAGCAAGCTGTTTTTACGAAGGTTGAGGCGACGAATATAGAGACTCCATTCATTTCTGCTAAAGATACACAACATGTTATTTATGATTTGCAGGGTAACAAGGTTATATCACCTTCTCGCAACGGAATATATATAATAAGTGGTAAGAAAACGATGGTGAAGTAATAAACTATCTCCAAATTAAAAGCCACGGACATCCGAGATTATCGGAGGTTCGTGGCTTTTGTAATATGAGTTAAGTGTTTTTATTCTTTTTATGATGGATTATGTCGGTTTTTATCGCATTGAATATTAGAGCTTGAACATTCCTAAAATCTTGTCCATCACCCAGTTGACGGAGGTGGCACTGATGCTGTCGCATTCGCAGGTGGAGATGCCTCGGAGGTGGTTGACGACCTCTTGGATGAGGGGCATTTGCACATGTGGGGGATTGGGAACGCTGATGAGCTGGTTCTGGTTTTCGGTGTAGAGGTGGATGGGAAGGTAGTCGAAGACGGAGAAGGAAATGGAGCCGTTGCTGCCGACGATGGAGATGCGGTCGGTGCGTGCGGATTCGTGCGCTACGAAGCACCAGGATGCTGCTCCCGTGATGCCGGAATGGAACTTGAAGCAGGCGTTGATGGTGTCTTCCACTTTGTAGATGCCAGCCATGTTGGAGCAGAATCCTTCGGCTTCGATGATGTCGCCGAACATCTGCTGGAGGAGGTCGATTTGGTGAGGTGCCAAGTCGTAGAAGTAGCCGCCACCGCCTGCGATGTCGGGCTGCAAGCGCCATGGCAGGTTGGTGCGGTTGTAGTCGAGTTCGCGTGGTGGTACGGCGAATCGTATCTGGCAGGAGAGGATTTTTCCGATGATGCCGCTCTTGACGATTTCGCGCACGCGGATGAAGTAGGGGAGGTAGCGGCGGTAGTATGCCACGAAACAAGGTACGCCCGTGAGTTTGGAGATGCGGTTCACGCGGAGGCAGTCGTTATAGCTTGCTGCAAGCGGCTTTTCGACATAGACGGGTTTGCCTGCTCGCATTGCCATGACTGCGTAGGTGGAATGGGAGGATGGTGGTGTGGCGATGTAAATGGCGTTGACGTCGGGGTCGTCAACGAGTGCCTGTGCATCGGTGTAGAACTTGCCGATGTGGTGGCGCTGTGCGTAAGACTCTGCTTTTTCTGGGTTGCGGCTCATGACGGCAACGACTTGCGAGCCTTCTACTTTTCCGAAGGCGGGTCCGCTTTTCTTTTCGGTTACTTCACCGCATCCGATGAAGCCCCATTTGACTGTTTGGAAGGAGTTCATGGAGATTGATAATTAGGTATGAAGAAGCCTCACTCTCCAGCCCTTCTACAAAAAGAGAGAGGGGAGAGGAAAGTGAAAAATGAAGAGAGAAAAGATGTACAATGGACATGTTCGGTATTTGTACTTTGGAAATTGTACTTTGTACTTTTAATTCTGCTTCTTGGCATTTTAAATTTTTAACTTTTGATGATTGATTTATTAATTATTATTATGCAGTTGCAAATGTAGTCTTTTTTGCGTAATTTTGCAAACCAATTGAAGAAAATGACTGATTGTTTATGGCAACAGAGAAGGAAAATCAGAAGGAGCAGTCCTTCTATTCTTATAGGAGTGTGGCGAAATGCCTTTCCGCTGGTATTAGTTTTTTAACCGACCATTTTTGGCATCTTGTGAAGTTGTCGCTCCCTGTGGCGATTCCGCTTTGCTTGGTGCTGGCTGCGAGTATCTACGTGTCGAGCGATGTTTCGTTGCTTGCTAACCCTGTCAATTTGCTGATGACGGAAGGTGTGTTGACTTTCCTGCTGGTGCTGCTGACGGCTGCATTTGTGGGGTTTGTGTTCAACATGGTTAGAATGAAATCGGAGGAACTGGACTTGCGGACTGTGCGGCTGAAGGATGCCTACAAGAAACCGTTTTTCAAGTTGACGGTGAATGCCTTTGTTGTGTCGGTGATATTCATGGTGGTGGCGTTTGGCTTTGGTTGGTTGATGATGAAGTCGATGATGCGAGAGGCTCACGACATGTCGGAAGTGGTGGAGAATGTTGTTGGCGCAATTATCGTGCTGCTCATTATGATTGCGGTGTTTGTGCCGACGGGTTTCTGCCTGCCGAATGTGGAACTGGGCGAGGGTTCGCTGATGAAGAAGTTCTGGAAAGGCTACAAGTTGGGCTGGAAGAAATGGGCGAAGTTGTTTGCCCTGACGCTTGTGGTAGGTATCATAGTAGGAGTGGTTTCCATTCTGCTGATGTCGCCAGCCATTGTCATTTCGCTGATGCAGCGCAACGCTTCGCTGAGTTTGTTGGAAGGTGATGCGGTACACTTGCCAAGTCTGTTCCCGTTGTGGGAAGTGGTGGTGCTGCTGATTTCTACTTTCTTGATGACTATCTTGTCGTGGATTCAGTATCTGCCTCTGGCTTATCTCTATGCTTCGGTGAAGGATGACATGGGGGAGGACAAGGGTGCGCTGCCGATGATTTGATTGATGGGGTTGATGGGATTGATGGGATTGATGGGATTGATGGGGTTGATAATTAAGAACTATAATAAATAAAAATAAACTTAATGCGAAAGAAGAAAGCATTACCGCTGCTTGAGAACGTGACGATTAGTGCTGTGGCTGCTGAGGGCAAGGCATTGGCGAGGGTTGATGACAAGGTGGTGTTTGTGCCATACGTGGTGCCTGGCGACGTGGTGGACCTTCAGGTGAAGAAGAAAAAGCATAGCTACATGGAGGCTGTGTGCGTGAAGATTCACGAGGAGTCGCCTTTGCGCGCCAAGCCGTTTTGTCAGCACTATGGTGTGTGTGGCGGTTGCAAGTGGCAATGCCTGAAATACGAGGAGCAACTGAAGGCGAAACAGCAACAGGTGGTTGACAATCTCACCCGTATTGGGAAGGTGGAACTGCCTGAGATTTCTCCGATTCTTGGCAGTGAGAAGACGACTGCGTATCGCAACAAACTGGAGTTCGGCTTCTCGGACAAGCGATGGCTGACGGAAGAAGAGGTGCATGAGGATGTGAAATACGAGCAGATGAATGCTGTGGGTTTTCACATCACGGGTGCTTTCGACAAGATTCTCGACATTGAGCAATGCTGGTTGATGGACGATGTGAACAACCGCATTCGCAACGATGTCCGTTCGTATGCGCTGGAGCATGGACTGACGTTCTACGACCTGCGCAACAACAAGGGTTTGCTTCGCAGTTTGATGATTCGCAATTCGAACACGGGCGAACTGATGTTCCTCGTGCAGTTCCGCATAGAGAACGAGGAGGAAAAAGCTCAAGCTATGGGACTCATGCAGCACTTGGCTGATGCGTTCCCCGAAATCACGTCGCTGCTCTATGTGGATAACCACAAGTGCAATGACACGTTTGGCGACCAGGAAGTGGTGGTGTTCAAAGGTGAGGACCACATCTTCGAGGAGATGGAAGGTCTGCGTTTCAAGGTGGGGCCAAAGTCGTTCTACCAGACTAACACCGACCAGGCTTACCACCTCTATCAGGTGGCTCGCAACTTTGCGCAACTCACTGGCAATGAATTGGTTTATGACCTTTATACGGGTACGGGTACGATTGCTAACTTCGTGTCGCGACAGGCTCGCAAGGTGATTGGCATTGAGTATGTGCCAGAGGCGATTGAGGATGCTCGTGTGAATTCGGACATCAACGGCATCGACAACACTTTGTTCTTTGCTGGCGACATGAAGGACATTCTGAATCGCGAATTCATTGAGGAGCATGGCAGCCCCGATGTGATTATCACAGACCCACCTCGTGCGGGTATGCATCAGGACGTGATTGACACGATACTTTTTGCTGATCCAAAGCGCATCGTGTATGTGAGTTGCAACCCTGCTACTCAAGCTCGCGACTTGCAGTTGTTGGATGTGGATTACCGAGTGGTGAAGGTGCAACCTGTGGATATGTTCCCTCACACGCAGCATGTGGAAAACGTGGTGCTATTGGAGAGGAAGGAAAATGAAGAATGAAGAATTGTCGCTTCGCTTCGAATGAAGAATGATAATTACATATCCAATGATCAATGTAAAATACATTCTTCATTCTACATTTTACATTTTACATTCTTAATTATTATTTAATGAAGCCATGTCGTCACAAGAATATTATAATAAGAAATTGGCGAACCAATACACCGACTATGTGGTGAAGGAGCCATGCGAACTCTTACAGTTTTTGATGACTTACGTGCCAGGAAATACGCGCACGAAAGCAAAACAGTTGTTGAGCCAGAAGATGGTGTTTGTTGACAAGGTCATTACGACGCAATTCAACACACCGCTGCAAGTGGGGCAACTGGTTCAGATTGCCAAACGAGGGAATCTGCATCAGTTCCGAAACAAATTTGTGAAGATACTCTACGAAGATGCTTTTCTGCTTGTCGTTGAGAAGAAGGAAGGCATCATCACCAATACTATGCCAGGAGGAAGAGAAAACTCTGTGAAGCGCATCCTCGATGAATACGTGAAGCGCAAGAGCCGTTCCATCAGTGTGCATACGGTTCACCGTCTCGACCGTGTCACTTCGGGACTGCTCATCTTCGCCAAGCGTCGTGACGTGCAGCAGATGTTCACGGAGCATTGGCATGACATCGTGAAGGACCGCCGCTATGTGGCTGTGGTGCAAGGACAGATGGAGAAGGATAGCGGAACGGTGGAGTCGTGGCTCACGGACAATAAGATGTATGTGACTTTTTCCACCAACTACGACAACGGCGGAAAATATGCCATCACGCATTATCGCACTTTGAAGCGCACACCTGAGTTTTCGCTCGTGGAACTGAAGTTGGAAACAGGACGCAAGAACCAGATTCGTGTTCACATGCAGGATTTGCAACATCCTGTGGTGGGTGACTTGAAATATGGTTCCGATGTGGACCCTATTGGACGAGTGTGCCTCCATGCCTATCGCATTGAGTTTGTACACCCTATCACGCATGAGTTGCTTTCGTTCGATACTCCTATTCCTAAGGCATTTCAATCTATCGTGAAAGAGGCATAGTACACTTGTGTGCCTTTTTCACGCCCTCCTTGATATTCGTTTGTTACTGAAATATCACCTATTACTAATCAATATGATTTTTAAAGAGTTATGAAAAAAAACGTATTATTTATTCTGTTATTGGCTGTTGCGAATGTTTGCTTTGCTCAGCGAATTGTAGATAAACTGGACCGTGGACTTGTGGCTCAGAAAGCCTCAAGAGGTGTGTTCCTCAGCTGGCGTATTTGGGGCGAGGAATACTATGATGTCAGCTACCACGTGTATCGTGATGGTGTGAAAATTACTGATGCACCACTCGATGTGTCGAACTTCACCGATACGGGTGGAACGATTTCCAATTCATACGCCGTTGCAGCAGTTGTGCGTGGCGTGGAACAGGAACCTTGTCAAGCTGTGAAACCGTGGACTTCGAGCTACAAGGAAATCACTCCTAAGCACGATGCCTCGCTGCTGAGTACCTACGTGCCCAACGATGCTTGCTGTGCTGATGTGGACGGTGATGGCGAATTGGAGATTTTGCTGAAATATGACAATCACAGCGAGATTTCGCAAAGTTACCCAAAGTATGGCCCTACCGTGAACGGTGTTGTCACTCGTGAACATTCGCTTTTGGAGTGCCTGAAGATGGATGGTACGGTGCTGTGGTGGGTGAACTGCGGTCCGAACATGGGCGACTTCCAGAACAATGAAATCAATATCGTCGGCTACGACTGGGACGGCGATGGAAAGGCAGAAGTGGTGATTCGTGCTGCTGACGGCACAACAATTCATCAGGCAGACGGAACGGTCTTTACCGTTGGAAATGCCAATCTGAATTATAGGGCTAATACGGGCGGTGGTACGAACTGGTTCATGCACGATGGTGCCGAGTATCTTGTCTATATGAATGGCGAGACGGGCAAGCCATATCAGTGCATCACATATCCTTTGGCACGACTGGAAAGTGGTGAAAACGACCTCAACGCTGCTTGGGGCGACGGCTACGGACACCGCAGTTCGAAGTATTTCTTTGGCGCACCTTATCTCGATGGACACAAGCCAAGCATCTTCTTGGCACGAGGCATTTACACTCGCCACAAGATGGTGGCATACGACGTGAATCCTGCAACTCACGAGCTGGAGTTGCGCTGGAGATGGTACAACAACACAAATGGTCCGTGGAAGGGACAGGGCTATCACAACTTTGGAATAGCCGACGTGGACTGGGACGGACGCGACGAGATTGTGTTTGGTTCCATGGTGATTGACGACAACGGTAAGGGTCTTTCTACGACGGGCTTGGGGCATGGCGATGCCCAGCATTGTGGTGACTTCAACCCTTACGTTCATGGGCAGGAAATCTATGCCTGCCTTGAGGATAATCCAGGCAATAACTACCGTGATGCTACCACCAGCAAGATGTATCATCGCCACGTAGCAGGCAATGATGATGGTCGTGCCATGGCAGGAAACTTCTGTAATGACTTCCCTGGAGGACTGGGTTGCTCGGCGCGTGAAGGTGCCATCAGCCTTGTCTATAACGACGCTGTCGATGGACTCAACGCCACGGGTGTGAACACCAATTTCCGCATCTATTGGGACGGCGACTTATGCGAAGAGACCTTCAACTATCTCAATGGCAAGAACACAGAAGGGTGCGTTGCCAAGTATGGTAGTTGGACACCTATATATACATGTGCTGGTTCGATGACGAACAACGACACGAAGGGAACGCCATGCTATCAGGGCGACATCTTGGGCGACTGGCGCGAGGAAATCATCATGCGAACGGCTAACAACCGCATCCGCATTTATTCTACTCCAACTCCTACGAAATTCCGCAACTACACACTGTGGCACGACCATCAGTACCGCAATGCGATGGTTTGGCAGATGTGTGGCTACAACCAGCCTCCTCACGTGAGTTATTATCTTGGCGAAATGGAGAATATCACAGTGGCTCCACCACCACTCATTATGACAGGACGCAAGCAAGTGACCGATGGAGGCACTATCAGCAGTGCGCTCAATGGGGAGCACGTCATTGTGTGTGAAAATGCCAACAGTCAAGTGACTATTGAGAATGGCGCAAAGCCATACATCTTGACCTTCAACGTCCCTACATGGGTGCAAGGAACGGCAAGCAGTGAATACTCATCGAAGACAGCATCCATCAAATACACCACTTATACCTGCAATGTGACAGGCGGTGCCATCGCTGGTGATGCTCGCATTGTGAAGCAAGGTGACGGTGTGCTCAATTTGCCAAAAGCCGATTTCACTCACACGGGTGAAACTTACATTTGGGCAGGTGTGATGAACTTTGACGGAACGATGAGAAATTCCGATGTTCATCTGAACAGATTTGCTGAACTCAACTCCAACGGTGGCGAGTTCAAGAGCCTGACGGCTGAGTATGCCTCTGTCATTCGTCCTGGTGGAGAGTCGGCTGTGGGTGCCATTCAGTTGTCAGAAGGTTTCAAACTGGGATTCGGCTCTCGCCTCGTCATCGACATTGATGCAGCTACGAAGACTAACGACTGCGTGAAGGCAAAGAGCATCGACATCGAACGAAAGACAGGCACGGCATGGACTAAGTACGGACCTGAATACATTCAGCCTGTTATTGAAGTAAGAGGTAAGGACATCGAAGCAGGAGAGTATGTGGTGATGGAAGCCGACGTGATTGAAGGTGCTGTCTCAAATATCAAAATCGAAGGTGAAGACATTAGCTCCTTCAAGACAGGACTTCGTTACGAAAACGGCAAAGTCATCCTCACACTGGGAGGCACTCGTGGTGCAACCAACGTGGAATGGACTGGTAACAATAGCAATGTGTGGAACTTTGCCGATGCCTTGAACTTTGTGGTTTCAGACGATGAGACAGCCACAGCCGATATGTTCGTATCGGGAGATGTGGTTGAGTTCAATGACAACGCTTCGAAGTACGTCGTTAATATCACAGAAAATGTAGCTCCATCAGAAGTGATTGTCAACACGGAAAAGAGTTACACATTCCAAGGTACAGGTGCTATCACAGAGGGTTCGCTCATCAAAGAAGGAACAGGGTCATTGACCATACTCAATAACCATTCCTACACAGGCGGCAACTATCTGAAGGGAGGAACTGTGAAGGTGAATGTCCTTTCGAACGACATCTCTGCAACGGGCAACTTGGGAGCTGTGACCAACTCTCCAGCCAAGTTCACGATGGAAAACGGTGCCGTGCTTCAGAGTACAACAGCGGTAACAAACGGTTCTCCTATCAGAATGATGGGTGAAGCAGGCGGTGGCATCACTTGTTCAGCCGACTTCATTCAGCAGAAGGCAATCAGTGGTACTTTGTTGATGAAGAAAGGTGCAGGATGCTTGAAGACAGGTGCTGCAAATAATAGTCTTGCTCGATTGGTTATCGAAGGTGGTTCCGTGGCTGCACAAGCGGGAAATCCTGCATCCACGGTGGAATTCCGAAGCGGTACGCTGTGGGATGACGCACAAGCCACCACTCATGCCATCGAAGTGCCAAAGGGAAAAGCAGGAACTTGGCAACTGACATATACCTATTACACAGCATACGCCAACAAACTGACAGGCGAGGGAACACTCACCATCGTTCCTCGAAATACAGTCAGTCGTGTGCGCATCACTGGCAACTGGTCTGAATTTACAGGAACCATCAAGCATAACACCAGCATCTGGCTTCCACTCGATGCTTCCACCGGATTGCCAAACGGCACGCTCGATGTGGCAGCAGGCTCTACCGTTTCCAACGTGTGCAAGACCTTCCGCATTGGCAGACTAACAGGCGGTGGCGACCTTGCTCATCCTATTGCAGACTTCAAGAGTTCAGCAAGCGTGAAAGGAAATAACACTTGGCAAGTAGGTAACAGCAGTGAGGAACTTGGCAACTTTACCTTTGCTGGTAGAATCACTGACGCAGGTGGTAGCAACAAGGCGAACTTCGAGAAAGTGGGTACTTGTAAAATGTCAACATCGGGTGTTTGGGACAATACTGGTACTGTTAAGGTTTTGGAAGGCGAACTCCACGTCAATTCAGGTTCTGTGTTGGGTAAGGGAGCACTCACCGTTGCTGCTGGGGCACGTCTGAGTGGTATCAGCAAGACTGGTTTACCTCTGACCAACTCTTCGTTCACCATTCAGGGCGAACTGCAAGTGGGTGGCACTGCTTCTTCCGTTTCTGGATTCATGGACTTCAATGGCTCAAATCTGAATTTCGGACCTCAATCTCGTCTTATTCTTGGCTTGCGTACTGCCAGCACGAAGGAAACATCGGCAAGCGGAAGTTATATCACCAATGTAGGAACGCTCACCATGAATGGTACCATCGCTCCTTATCTCTATCCAAGTTATCAGCCTACTGAAGGCGATGAGCTCCGTCTGTGGGTCAATGTGGCAAGCTTGAAAGGCACTCCTCAGTTCGACCTTCCTACCATACATGAATGTAGCAAAGACGAACGCATCTACGAAATCGTTTGGGACACCAGCGACATAGCTCAAGGTGTTCTGAGGATAGCCTCTGTGAAAGATGTGACAACAGGTATTCAGACCGTGGAAGTGGCAGACGATGAACTGGTGGAAGTGCAGGTGTTCACGCTCAATGGCGAACTCGTTTGCAGTTTCTACTCACCTCTGAAGTCTGTCAACACTGCTTTCCGAAACACTGCTACCACCAAGGGTGTTTATCTCTTGAAGATGAAGACTGAAGCTGGTAAGACTCTCAGCAGGAAGGTGCTGAAGTGACGGACTACCGTTAACAATCAATAAGGGGCATGGCAAAAAGATTTCGCCATGCCCCTTTTTCCGTCTCGGAAAAATGCAAATAAATTTGCTTTTTCGCTCGACTTGCACTAACTTTGCAGCGTTTTAGAATTATCTCTTTCCCAAAATGAGTGAATCACGACCTTTCAAGGTGTTTTCGGGCACCAATTCAAGATACTTGGCAGACCGCATCTGCCACCATCTTGGATGTCCACTGGGCAATATGATTATAACACACTTTGCCGATGGTGAGTTTGCAGTTAGTTTTGAAGAATCGATTCGTGGAAACGATGTATTCCTCATTCAATCCACTTTCCCTAAGAGCGACAACCTAATGGAGTTGCTGCTGATGATTGATGCTGCGAAGCGTGCTTCTGCCAGCCAAATCATTGCAGTTGTTCCTTATTTCGGTTGGGCGCGTCAGGACCGCAAGGACAAACCACGCGTGTCGATTGGTGCGAAGCTGGTGGCAGACATGCTTTCCGTGGCAGGCATCGACCGCTTGATGACGATGGATTTGCATGCCGACCAGATTCAAGGCTTCTTCGATGTGCCTGTTGACCACCTCTATGGTTCGCTTGTGCAGGAGGAATATATTAAGAACTTGCATTTGGACAATCTTGTGATTGCTACGCCCGACGTGGGTGGCTCGAAGCGTGCTGCTCATTTTGCCAAGAAGTTGGGTTGCGACCTCGTGCTTTGTAATAAGGTGAGGGAACGTGCCAACGTGGTAAGCTCCATCACGATTATCGGTGATGTGAAAGACAAGAACGTGGTGCTGGTGGACGACATTGTCGATACGGCAGGAACCATCACAAGGGCAGCTGATGCGATGACAGAGGCTGGAGCACGTTCAGTTCGTGCCATTGCCAGCCATTGCATCATGAGTGACCCAGCCAGCGACCGAGTGCAGCAGAGTTCTTTGGAGGAAATCATTTTCACCGACTCCATTCCTTACACTCAGAAATGCGCCAAGGTGAAGCAAATCTCCGTGGCAGAAATGTTTGCACGTGCCATTCGTTGCAATGTGGAAAATGCTTCTGTCAGCGAGGCTTTCGACTTTTAATTATCATCTTTTTATATTCTAAACTTTTAACTTACAATGATGAAATCTATTTCAAAATGCTGTTTAGTGCTTGCATTGGCAATGGCATCGGAATGTGCATTTGCCCAAGCCAATTCTCAGGGTGCAAGAAACCCTCGCCGTCAGCGTCCTGCTGCATACGTCATTCCTACGGATGCTCCTATCCTTACCAAGAAGAGTGGCACTTATGTGATTAACACATCAGGACTTTGCAAGGATGTGAAAGGCTACAAGGATTTAGTTCCTGTGGAAATCACTATCAAGAGCGACAAGATTGTCAACATTGAAGTGCTCCGCAACAACGAAGGACCTAAGTATATGGCTTCTGCATCGAAAGGCATCCTTGACAAGTATATCGGCATGAAAGTGAAGAAAGTGCGTAATGCCAAGGTGGATGCTGTTGCTGGTGCCACTTTCACATCGAACGCCCTGATTCAGAACATCAACAGCGGACTGAATTATTATTTGGAAAACAAGTGATAAATGAAGAATGAAAAATGAAGAATGAAGAATGTATTTTACACTGAACATTGAATCAGTAATTTCCATTCTTCATTCTTTATTCTTCATTCCTCATTCCTCATTCTTCATTCTTCATTCCTCATTAAAAACCTTAATCCTCATTCCTTTCTCGGAGTGAGGATTTTTTTTCTGTTTTTCACGACGATTGTTCCCTTTGGTAGTGTAGCTTCAGAGAGAGGACGGCCCGAGAGGTCGAAGGTGCTGTGGCTACTGTTGTATGCATCGTTCGTGATGCTGTGGATGCCCACGTCGTCAGCATTGAGAACCGTAACAACATGAGTTGTGTCGGTGTAGATGAGCTTCATGTTGTTAGTGAAAAGGTCGATGTCGGCGAAGATGTGGAAATAATACTTGCCAACAGATACACCTTGCAAATTCGTCATTTTCAATTCGATGTCTTGCGTTTCATCGCTACCGATAGATAAGCCCACTTCGTTGAAGAACTTGAATGCGACAGGATTGTCGATAGGGGAGAGGGCATAGTAGAGTCTTCCCGAGTATTCAGCACCTTGGTTGTGGAGCGTGAAGGAGAAGTGTGGCGGTGTGCGACGAATGAGCGTGTCAGGGAAAACCACGTTGCTCACTTCCAAATCTGCCAATTCATGTTCGGGCGTTGACAAGAGGTAAGTGCCGTCGGCATTCATCGTGCAAAGTAGGTAGTTTGGCATACCTATCTGGGTGCGAGCCTCATGGAATTGCCCATTCTCTTCATACACAGGGCAGATGCGATAGTTGCCAGGAGCAAGGTTTTTCGGAATAGAGATTTCCAAAGTGTCGGTGTATGTGGTGTCGTCGATTTCCTCCAATGCAAACACGCGGTCGTACTGGTAGAGAAGGGTAGTGCTTGCTGCATCAGTCACTTTCCCGTTAGTCATGGGTTTTAGCGCAATGCCCACTTTCCCCTCATGGCTGTTCCAGCCCACGTTGCCTAAATGATAGACGGCAATGGAATTGTCCCCCAAGGCTTCAATATGCGAGAAGCCATAGATGTACGTCTGTTTGCTCGGAGAACTGTTCTTCTTGGGCTGCACACCAGTCAAGATGCTCTGAAGCAGATTGAATCCACCTTCAGGGTTGTTCTTGTCGTGCCATTTCGGTTGGTCGGGCGTGAGCCAAGTGAAGTAATAGTACCCATCCGCATCGCCTTCGGGATTGCCAAACTTGATGTGGAAATAGCCGTCGGCATCATATCCGTCGCACACGAAACTGTGAGCCAATTCAGGCGACCATCCACTGACGATGAGAGGTCGTCCGTCACTGATTTCGTGGAACATGATGGAGTCCCATTCCACTTGGGAGAAGAAGTTTCTGAAATAGAGTTGCATCCCTTCGTCGTAGCCGAAATAATTGACGAGCGCCAATGGCTGACGAATGGTTTGCGCACCGCTCGAACCTGTTCCGTAGCGCATGTTGACCGAAATGCCACAGTCGCTCATGAGTTGAGCCACAGCATTGGCTTGGCGTTCGGTGTAGCCATAGTAATAATTGTCGAGCATGTGGTCCCAATCGTAAGTGTGACTGCCAAAATCCGCCGTGAGCGTATAGCCGCATCCCGTCGAGTCGGTGTAAGTGTATGAGCCCTTACCCTGCTTCGGCCATTCCCAGTAGTTCATCACCTGTGCCATCGCCAATGCCACGCAGCCCACGATGCAGGTGTCGGGCTGAGCTACGCCATCAATCGTGTCCTCATATACTACGGGGCACATCCGCTTGTAGGCAGAAAATTCCTGTTCCCATTCATCCGTACAGAGAGGACTGACCGATTCCTTCACGTCAGACGGTTTGAATATGCGATGACTGCTGTTAGCTATGCTCTTTTCCATCTGTTGGATGAATTTCCTAAACTGCTCATTCTTGTACGCATTCTCGAAATGGCTTCCATCGGAATATCCCAGAATGGCAGGACTGTTCTCCGAAGCCGAAGCCAATACAAACCCGTCTCTTGAGTCGAACGCATAGAGTTGTTCCGACTCGTAAGCCAAACTCAGTTTCGGTTGTGCCACCCTTTGCATAGCCCTTTCCACAGAAATGCGCTGCGCGTGGCACATTGTCGTTACCATGAAAAACAAAAGGAAACCAACTCCTGTTTTATGTACTTCTTGCATTTTCATTCTTCAGTCAACAAATTATTTTTTTAGTCAACAAATTATTTTTTTTAGTCAACAAATTAGCACAAATTTTCTCAAAAATTCCTTTCTTAACGATAACCATAACCCTAACTTTTCATCCAGATAGCGGTTAAGGTTGAATCCTCTATTTGTGCCTTATTTGTGTAAATTTGTTGACAGAAAAAAATTTGTTGACTCATTTTTCACTTTTCATTTTTCATTTTTCATTTTTTTTCAGTCTGCCAATTTTCTCAGCAGCTTGAATTGCTCCACGATGTCGTGGAAATTCGATGATTCGTGAGCGTCGAAATGCTCCCACAGTCCAGTCATCACAGCAGCACCACCGAAGCCCATGTTTTTCACACGTTTGATGTTCTTGGCATTGATTCCCCCCACGGCAATCACCTTCTTGTTGACGATGCCGTCAGCAGCAGCTTGGGTGAGTTGATGGGTGCTGAAAGCTTCCCTTTTGATTTTTCCCGACTTGCTATCGTAGATAGGACCGAGGAACACATAGCTGCACCGAGGTTTCCATTCCTTCACTTCCTCCAGCGAGTGACAAGAGCGTGACACATGGCCTTTGTAACCAATTGGAATTTCAGGATTGCGGTCGTTCAAGTGAATGCCCTTCAGTCCGAATTCGTCTTTCAGGTAGAAATGGTCGTGTACCACGATGTGCTTCAGCCACGGCTTGTCGATGAGTCGCAGCAGTCGTTCGCAAAAGATGGGCTCCGAGTCGGGCTTCTTCAGATGCAGCACATCCAGTCCCTCCTCGAAGAGCGCATTCAGTATGAGATGTTCCTCCACGAAAAACGTGGGAGACGTAATCGCTATCAGATTCATTGCATTTTCTTTCTTTATTTGCAAATGAAAGCAAAGTTTTTCAGATGACAAAATTTTCATCTTCATTTCTCTCATTTTTGCCTATCATTTTAACGGATAGCAATTGAAATATATTTCTAATCGACAGAATTATTCCATGTTTTTCTTTTCGGATAGCAGAATTTCTTCGTGTAATTAGTCTGAGAAATAGTTCTTTTTGTGTAAATTTGCAACTGAAAACAAAACCACAGCAAATATGACGACTATTACTATTAACATTCCCAGCAACGAAGTCAGTTTCTTCAAGAAGATTGCAAAAAGGATGGGCTGGACGATAGAGCGTAAGCATGCAGTCAAGCACAGACTCTATGACCCTGAAACTGGAGATTATTTGAATGATGCCACAATGAAGGTCATTGAAAATGCCCAAAAGGGAAAGGACATCATTGAAGTCGGTTCGATGGAAGACTATCTGAAATTGGTCAACAATTTGTAATTGATAATGGCGCAGTTCACACTTCAACTCACAAATCGTTTTTTGCGCGATCTGAAACTGGCTCGCAAGCGTGGTATGGACGAAAGCTTGCTTAATGAAATTATTTGCAAGTTGCTTAATGGCGAGACTTTGCCTGCCAAGAACCGCGACCACCTGTTGCGTGGTGATTACGAGGGTTTTCGAGAGTGCCACATCACCCCAGATTGGTTACTTATCTACATTAAGGACACCGAAATTAAAATTATCTCACTCCAGCGGACTGGCACTCATTCTGACCTTTTCGGCAAATAGAATAAACGAAAAACAAAAGGTAAAACCGTATTAAAAAGCCGAGCAGGGAGATGATGTCGAATGTCGGCAGGGGCTTCCTACTCGGCTTTATGAAAGTTTTGGTCTAATGTATATTGGAGCACAGAAAAACAACGAAGGTTCGTTTGCATTTGTTTGAAGGTTCATTGAAGATGCAACGAACCTTCGTTTGTGTTCTTTTGAAGGTTCAACCGAAGAAGCATGACGCATTTTCGTTTATGTAGGCTTAGAAAGTCCTGAAAGGACGATAGACCACAGGCAGGTGGTGAAGCGTAGCGGAACCCCTGCATATAGTTCAAAAGTAAACCAAGCCCCGAAGGCGGCGACAGAAAAAAAGGCAAACGTCTCTGTCACACCCTTCGGGGTTTTGTTGTCGGTCGTGTGCTTTGCAGGGGTTCCGTGCTTCGCACTTCACCACCTGCCTGTGGTCTTTCATGCCTTCGGCATTTTAGTGGACGCCAATATTATTGGACTCCTATGATTCGTATTTATGAGTGCTGCCAGATAAACCATATTGACGATGGTAGCTCGGAATTTTTTCTTACCATTTTGTTGTAGTTTTCATGCTAAAAGACTATTTTTGCATACATTATTCAGAAATAACAAATTGATGTCAAACAATTAAAACAACAAAACTTATGAAAAAACTATTTTTTACCCTTTTTGTAATGTTGCCGTTTATGGCAGTTACCTCAAGTGCCCAGATCTTGTTTGATAGGGGCGATGTGAATGGCGATGGAAATGCTGACATCAGTGATGTAGTAGCACTTGTGAACATCATTCTCAACGGTGGTGATGCTCAACTCACCTGTCCCGACAACCATCATCCTCACATGATAGACCTCGGCTTGCCATCTGGCACGAAGTGGGCATGCTGCAACGTGGGAGCGGACAAGCCCGAAGCCTACGGCGGCTATTATGCCTGGGGCGAGACAGAGGTAAAGACCACTTACAACTGGAACACCTATAACCATTACGACGGCTCTTCAAACACTTGTCACAACATTGGTAGAGACATTGCTGGCACACAGTACGATGTTGCTCACGTGAAATGGGGTGGCAGTTGGGTGATGCCGTCAAGAGAACAGATAAATGAATTATTAAATAACTGCACCCACGAATGGACAACGGTGAATAGTGTAAATGGACGCAAGTTCACCAGTAAGACCAATGGCGGTAGCATCTTTCTTCCTGCTGCTGGCGAACGCGGGAACTCGGAGCTCTCCAATGCTGGCGGCTACGGCGACTATTGGTCGTCCACGCTCTACGAGAGCTACCCGGGCGAGAGCGATCCGCGCGGCGCGGTGGACCTCTACTTCTACAGTGGGCGCGTGTACTGGGACAGAAGCTGCAGCAGCAGCCGCAGCGTCGGGCATTCAGTTCGCCCTGTTCGATGATTTTAGTGCATCCTATCCCAACATGGAAAACGCAATCCAAAACCCATTTCTGCGCAAGGGCTGCGGTGGGGCGCAAGCCTACCAAGGCTTGCATGGAGCCCCACTGCGACCCTTGCGCGGAAATGGGTGACGTTCTCACTCCTTCCGTTGACAAAAATAGATTGTGGTTAATGTGTTGAGAATCAGAAGTAAAATTCTGATTCGACGAAAATGAAGTAAATCCCCAATCGCGTTCGAGTAAATCCCCAATCGCGTTCGAATGAATCCCCAATCGCGTATGCGTTTATCCCCAATCGAAAAACGATGATGATGGGAGAGGGTAGATTAGTGGGTGCTGTTGTGCATTCTGACGAGTTCGATGGCTTCTTTGCCAGTGAGGTGTTCGATGTCGAAACGGATTGCTAACATACGTGCCAATCCGCTTTCGATTTCTTTCTGTAGGCTTTCGTCGTCGTTGGGGTTGTATCGGTTTCCGAGTAGTCGGGCTGCTGCTAACTTTTCGGTTTGGTCCTCGATGATGTGGATTCTGCCGAAGGCAATCACACTGCGGAAATAAGTGGTGTATTCCTTGGGCTTCACTTCGTCCTGCTCGATGACGCAGAAGGATGCCTTGTCGCAGTTGCGGATGGCATCGACTTTGTGCCCGCTCATGGCGCTGTGGAAGAAGAGTTTTCCCTCGGAATAGACGTAACTGATGGGCACGGCGTAGGGATAGCCATTGTCGCCCAAGAGTGCCAATGTGCCCGATGTGGCTTTCTCTAAGATGCTGATGCTTTCCTGTTCGGAAAGCTGTTGGCGTTTGCGCCGCATGTCTCTGAAATTGCTCATATTCTGAAAATCTGTTGTTGGTTGTGCAAAGATAGCGATGAAAAGTGAATAATGAGTCAACAAATTATAGTTTTTTAGTCAACAAATTTACACAAATAGGGCACAAATTTTTGAATAATGAATAATTTGATGAAACTCTCCTTTCTTTAAAATCATTGTGGTAGAATGATGCTTTCGGCGTTAGAGGGTTTCGCTATTTCAATAGGGCGGAAAAAGTTTAGTAAGCTGAAATGGTTATCCACAATCAGCCGATAAAACGTTTGCAAGGGCAAAAGCACTGATGGAACACAATGCTTTTGCCCTTGCATAGCATAGAAAACGCTTTTATCCTATGAACTGGTGGCATTTCATGCCGTCTTGGGTACAAGCGAACAATTTTATTGTTGTAAATTGGCGTATATTGACTAAGGAAAAACAACGTTCATTATTCCTCCTTTTGCAATATCTCCAGAAATTCTTTTAGTTTGAGTACCAGCAGTTGGGGAAATGTGATGTCTTTAAGAACATTGAAGTGTGAATCGTCTGACACGATGTATGTGGCTCCAGTGGCAAAGGCGCAGTCCACAAACTTGTTGTCGTCGGGGTCGGCGGTTATCAGGTGCCAATGGAAGTAAGGGTCTATGCGCTCCACATTTTTGCGTTTCAAAATGGCATCCACCACGTTTCGTGCAATATCGGGCGTGGTCATGCTTCCTATGATTTCTTCATATTCTTCAAGGATTTCTGTGGATACACAGAGCGTATAGCGACCATCAAGAAAGCCACGCCACACAGGATATGCTTCACCATACTTTGATATGGATACCAATAGGCAGTTCGTGTCAAGGACAATCTTATTGCTTAGCATATTTGTATGGTGTGCGAAGATGGGTTCTCATCATTTCCTCGTCTTTCTCCTTGCTCCACTTGCCTGTTTCCCAAAGTTGATTCATTCCTTCCTCGGCCTTGCGAGCATAGAAATCACTAACGACCTGACTTAATTCTTCCAGTTCCTCTACGGTTTTGATGTGTCCCAGCAACTGAAGGAAATCCATCTGAGCTGCGTTTAGCGGAGTCCTCGTTTGTTCCATGTTCTTTTAGTTTTAATGTTCTAACAGGTGCAAATATACAAACAATTCCGCAATCTTGTATTATTTAGGATGTTAAAAGTGCGAAAGACGATTAAAAGTACTTGTGACCGTTCCCTATGGCAGGAGATTGCTGATGCGAAGGACTTTGACAAGGTCGAAGTGAGGCTGTGCCTCGGAAAACATCAAATAAATTTGCTTTTTCGCCTGACTTGCATTAACTTTGCACCTTCTAAGCCCTTCTAAGAGGTCTGAGGACTAAGGTCTAAGGCCAAGGGTCTAAGGACTGTGGTCAAATGTTGTTTTTTTGTTGACTTTTGACCTTTGACATTAGAGAAAAACTATTCGCGAATGAAGCATATTAGAAATTTTTGTATTATAGCGCATATCGACCACGGTAAATCGACGCTCGCTGACCGCTTGTTGGAGGCTACGAACACCATCAAGGTGACGGAGGGACAGATGCTGGACGATATGGACTTGGAGAAGGAACGCGGTATTACCATCAAGAGCCACGCCATTCAGATGGAGTACAAGTATGAAGGCGAGACTTACATTCTCAACTTGATTGACACTCCGGGACACGTGGATTTCAGCTACGAGGTGTCGCGCTCTATCGCTGCGTGTGAGGGTGCGTTGCTCGTGGTGGATGCCACGCAGGGAGTGCAGGCTCAGACCATTTCGAACTTATATATGGCGATTGACCACGACTTGGAAATCATTCCTGTGGTGAACAAGTGCGACATGCCGAATGCCATGCCCGAGGAGGTGACGGACGAAATCGTTGACCTCATCGGTTGCAAGCCCGAGGAAGTTATTCTGGCTTCGGGAAAAACGGGGCAGGGTGTGGATGAAATCCTGAAGGCTGTGGTGGAGCGCATTCCGCATCCGCAGGGTGATGAGACGGCTCCGTTGCAGGCTCTGATTTTCGACTCTGTGTTCAACAGTTTCCGTGGTATCATCGCCTATTTCAAGATTGTGAATGGAGTGATGCGCGAGGGTGAGAAGGTACGTTTCATCAACACGAAGAAAGAATACCAGGCTGAGGAAATCGGTGTGCTGAAGATGGACATGATTCCTCGGAAGGAGTTGCGCACGGGCGATGTGGGCTACATCGTGTCGGGTATCAAGAATGCAGTGGAGGTGAAAGTGGGCGATACGATTACCACTTGTGCCAACCCTGCAAAGGAGGCGATTGCTGGTTTCCAGGAGGTGAAGCCAATGGTGTTTGCCGGAGTGTATCCGATAGAGCCTGAGGACTATGAGAACCTGCGTGCATCGTTAGAAAAGTTGAGGCTGAACGATGCTTCGCTTACCTTCCAGCACGAGAGTTCGGCTGCCCTTGGTTTTGGCTTCCGCTGTGGCTTCTTGGGTTTGCTCCACATGGAGATTGTGCAGGAACGACTGGACCGTGAGTTCAACATGGATGTGATTACGACGGTGCCAAACGTGTCGTACATGGTGTATGACAAGCATGGTGAGGGCATGGAGGTACACAATCCTTCGGGTATGCCTGACCCAACGCTGATTGAGCACGTGGAGGAACCGTACATCAACGCTACGATTATCACGACTGCCAGCTATATCGGACCGATTATGACGCTTTGCTTGGGCAAGCGTGGCGAGTTGGTGCGACAGGATTTCATTGCGGGCAACCGTGTGGAAATCCAGTTCCTGATGCCTCTTGGTGAAATCGTCATCGACTTCTACGACAAGCTGAAGAGTATCAGTCGCGGTTATGCGTCGTTCGACTACCATCCTGCGGGTTTCCGTCCGTCGAAGCTGGTGAAGCTGGACATTCTGCTGAATGGTGAGAGTGTGGATGCTCTTTCTACGCTGACGCATGTGGATAACTCGGTGACGCTGGGACGACGTATGTGTGAGCGTCTGAAGGAGTTGCTGCCTCGTCAGCAGTTCGACATCGCTATTCAGGCTGCCATCGGTGGAAAGATTATTGCTCGCGAAACGGTGAAGCAGGTGCGCAAGGATGTGCTGGCGAAGTGCTATGGTGGCGACGTGAGCCGTAAGCGCAAGTTGCTGGAGAAGCAGAAACGCGGAAAGAAGCGCATGAAGCAAATCGGCAATGTGCAGGTGCCTCAGAAGGCTTTCTTGGCTGTGCTCAAACTCGACGGGGATTGATGATTAAGTTAAAAGTGAAAAATGAGTCAACAATTTTTTTTTGTCAACAAATTTACACAAATTAGGCACAAAACATCATTGATAACGAAAAACTGCCATTTGGAGTATGTTATGGCTATGTTTGAGATAATTTGTGTGAATTTGTTGACAGAAAAATAGAATCATTTGTTGACAGGAAAATAATCAAATTTGTTGACTGAAATATGAAAAGGAAATATATAGTTGCTGCAGCAATGACATTGACAATGGCGACTGCATGGGCAGACCCCGTGGGGTTGGCAAAGGCGAAGGAACTGGCGGCTCCTTTCCTCAGGGAAGGAACTGAGGCTGTGCTCGTGAAAAGTGCTACGCGCAACGAGGCGAAGGCACGGAAGATGAAAGCTGACGTGAGAGCGACTTCACCTTATTATATTTTTTCACGCGGAGAGAACCGTGGATTCGTCATTGTGAGTGGCGACGACTGCCTGCCGTCTATCTTGGGATATACCGAGAGTGGCGACTTCGTGGAGAGTGAGATGCCACCTGCTTTGTTGGGATGGCTCGACTACTATCGCCGCATCGTGGAGGATGCACAGGCGGCTGGCGAGAATGTGAGTCAGGCAAAGCGCCGTGCTGCTGCTCCGATGCAGGGTGCTACGGCTGCAAGGGTTGACGTACCAGTGCTGATGACCAGCCATTGGCATCAGACTGCTCCTTACTTCAATCGCTGTCCGTATTTGGAGAATGGCAACCATGCCGTGACGGGCTGTGTTGCCACGGCTGGTGCGCAGGTGATTTACTACTACCGCAAGGACAATCCGAGTACGTTAGGTGCTTCGACTCCTACTTACGACTATGGAGCACCCGTGAAGGAATCGGTGAAGAAAGGCACTCCCATGAAGTGGGACTTGATGCTCGATGACTATAACTCCAGTTGTCCGCAGGAATACAAGGATGCCGTGGCTGAATTCTGCTTTGCTGTGGGTGCTGCTACGTGGCTGACTTACGGGGAATCGACTGGCGGCTATATCAGCAATCTTGTTGAGACGTTCAACAGTGGCTACAACCTGAGTAGCGTGAACGTGACGAAGTCGTCTTATTCGCAGTCGGCTTGGGAAAAGATGATTTACGAAGACCTGCTGGAAGGTCACCCGATGGTATATACTGGCTATGAAGTGGATGATGCAGGCACATGGAACGGACACGCCGTGGTGTTGGATGGCTATCGTGCCAGCAGCAATTTGTTCCACTTCAACTTCGGCTGGGGTGGTCAGGGCGATGGCTGGTACACGGTGAACGACGAAACGGGCATGAACGGTTTCAACACGGAACAGAGCATGACCTACAAGGTGCAGCCAAAGAAGCAGAACTTGCGGGCAACGATGGAACTGCCTGAAGGATTCTACGTGAACCACGACAACAGGGTGAAAGTGACGGTGGAGAATAAGGGTACGCTCGACTATTCGGGTATTTATCTTTTCTGCACAACGACCAATACGAAGCCTTCGGGCATTGCCACTGCTCGCTCTAAGGATACGGAGACGGTGATTACCAATGATGGGGAGAAAACCGTGATTGAGCTGACCGCCAAGCCATCTTCCGACCGTCAGTGGCACGTGAAGGTGACGGACAATAATCTGAACGTTCTGGCAGAAGTATCGCTCACGCCAGAGGTGATGAACAACGAATTGAGCTTCAATAGTTTGGAGGTGCTGGGTAGTTCCGACACGGAGACACATCAGGGAAAGGACTACGCGGTGGTGTATGGCGACCGTTCCACTGCTATTGCCAATTTGCAGAACCTGAGCGATGTGCCTTATCAGGGCACACCTCGACTGGAGCTTTACAAGAGTGTGGATGATGGACAGACTTTCGAATACGTGGGTATGAAATCGGCAATGAATGCCGAAATCCCAGCGAAAGCATCAGCCGATATTGAATTCTCGCTCACCAACACAACCACTTGTCCGCTCCTTGTTGATACACTCTATTATGTGGCTTTGCGTCATCCGATAGAGACAACTGGAAGCAATTTCGTGCAATATGAAACAGGTATCGACACCGTGGCACGTTTCGTTCTTCGCGAGAGCAAGGAGGAACTGAAAGCAACACTGGATGAGAGCGTTTTGCGATTTGAAGGCAAATGGAATGCTTCGCAATTCAACACGCTCTGCAACCGCACGGCGAATGTCTCTGCCAGGAACTATGACCTGACCAAGGTGGAAGCTGTGGGACGCATCCCTGTTGTCGAAAAGAATCCGAACGCACTTTTCTTCGTGGCAGACGAGTCGAAAGCAAGCGGAAAGAACGTGGTGAAGGTTGACGCTGCTACAGCCGACTACGTGGAAATCACGATGGGCTACGACTATGTCCCTTCGACTGCCATCGTAGCGAAGAAAGCAAGTTTCAACATGGCGCTTACTCCCAACCGTTGGGAAATGCTGACTGTGCCTTTTGCCGTTGCTGTGCCTCAGGGTATTGTGGCAAAGCAAGTGGATGCTCACACCTCTACGGGCATTGGAAACAAGACCAGCATAGTCCGTTCTTTCGAAGCAGGAAAGACCTACATCGTGATGGCTTCGTCGAAGCAGAAGCAGACACTCTCGGCAGAGAATGTCACGGTGGTGGCAGCACCTGTTGAGAATGTGGACACGGCAGTGGTCGGTGTGTTTGCCACAACGAATTTGCCTGATGGCTCGCTTTATCTGAATGATGACGAAACGCAATACTTCCAGTTGATGGAAGAGGGCATGACCGTGCCAGCGTTCTCAGGCTACTTCAGTGCCAGCAATCTGACTCGTGCCTTCCGTGCCAACTCGAACATCACGCTCGACCCAGCTTATCTGTCGTTGGGACAAACTATCGAAGAAGCTTACGACGTGCTGGCAGAGTACAAGAACTTCTTGAAGGAGGAAGCAAACGAGGCTTTACTTGACAAAATCGACGATAGCGAGAAGTATTTCAGTGAGCGTGAAGGTACCAGTTCGAAGGATGTTCATGCGGTGGTTGATGCTTTGGCAGAAACTATAGTCTGGGCTAAGCAGCAACTGCGCGAGAATCTGAACGACAAGGTCATCGAAATGACAGACTACATCGTGAATCCATCGTTTGAAAAAGGAAGTACCAGCACTTCCACAACAGGTTCTATCAGTGGATGGAAGGCAAATGGTACGGGTGTTTCTGCTCGTTCGGCAAGCAACGTATATTATAAAGGTGTAGGTGCAGATGGCAATTACCTCTGCTACAGCTACATCAGTACCGACTTCTCAGGCAAGGGCATCTACCAGAAGATTGCTGACATGCAGCCAGGACTCTATCGCCTCACCGCCAAGGTGGGTACAGACGAAGGCGAGAACGTGACAGTCTTTGCCAACGACCAAGAAGCAACCGTTGGTGCGCACGACTTTGGCAAATACTACCTCACGGATGTTGTCATTGACAGCATTGTGGTGACAGCAAACGACACGCTCACCATTGGCGTGCGTGACGGACATTGGTATAAGGCCGACGATTTCCGTCTCTTCTACCTGCGCTCCCTCACTGCTGAAGAAGACCCTCTGGGCATCGAAGACATTGCAACTACAGATAAGTGGAACTTCACGCTTGTGCCAGTGGAGGGAGGAGTGCGCATCACGGCTCCAACCATGCAAACCATTGCCGTCTATGCCATTTCGGGAACATCTGTGTTCCGCAAGATGGTGCTTGGCACAGAGTTTGTTCGACTCCCTCAAGGCATCTACATCGTGGGTGGCAAGAAAATCATCGTGCATTGACCGCTGATGGGGTGTTGATTTCAACCACAGATGACACGGTTATATAGTTAAAAGTTAAATGAACCAACAGTATTCTTCAGTTCTGCTCGAAAAAGCAGTTGATGAATTTGCCAAACTTCCAGGCATCGGACGCAAAACCGCTTTGCGCCTGGTACTCCATCTTCTGAAACTCGACGTGGCAACCGTGGAACATTTTGCCGATAGCATCACCACCCTTCGGCACGATGTGAAGCATTGCCGCGTGTGTCACAATATCAGCGATGAGGATGTGTGTGGCATCTGCTCCAATCCGTTGCGCGATGAAACCATCGTGTGCGTTGTGGAGAATTTCCAAGACGTGCTCGCCATAGAAGCAACCACACAGTTTCATGGGCTTTATCATGTGTTGGGAGGAGTGATTTCCCCTATGGATGGCATCGCTCCCAGCGATTTGGAAATTGACAGCTTGGTGGAAAGAGTGGGGAAGGGAGGAATCGAGGAAATCATCCTTGCCCTCAGTTCCACGATGGAAGGCGACACCACCAACTTCTTCATCTCGCGTAAACTGTCAGCTTTTCCCGATGTGAAAATAACCGTGTTAGCGAGAGGCATTTCCGTCAACGACGAATTGCAATACACCGACGAAGTGACGCTCGGACGCTCCATCGTGAACCGAGTGCCTTTCTCCATCAAGTAATGAATAAAAGTTTAGTGTTTAGCGTTTAAAGGGTCTCCTAAAGAAATTGGCAAAATCGGCAAAATTTTTAAAATTTAGTAAATTTAGTCTATTTGGCTACGCCGAGCTAAAGGTTCTTTAGGAGACACCGACTCAAGAACTGATCAGAAGAGTGTAGCGAGAACTCAAAAACTCAAAAACTCAGAAACTCAAAAACTTAAAATAGAAACTTTGGAAAAGTCAATACAAAAACTACTCAGTCTGCTTCGCATCGAGTTCTATGTGGTGCTTGTTTCCGCATTCATCCCCGTATTGCTGGGCGAACTGAATCTGATTCCCGTAGGCGAGTTGGCAGACGACCGCAAAGCTGAATACGTGTTCAATGTGGTGGTCATACTGCAAATGATAATTACCGTACCATTGGCATTGAAGATTTTCAGTCTCAACACCAAGAAAAGCCTGCACCGCTACACGCTGGAGAATGCTTTGCTAACCTATCATCGCTGGAGCGTACTTCGCCTTTGCCTCCTGTTGGCAAGCACCATTGTGGGCGTCGTGTCGTATTACTTCACCTTCAGCACCACGGGACTCCTTTGCGCTGCCATCACGTTTCTCACCATCATCTATTGCTACCCATCGTCCCACCATCTGCATCAGTACATCGACGACTGCCGCAATGATGGGTGAGTTAAAAGCTAAAAAGCCCCCTCCAGCCCCCTCCAGCTCCCCCAAGGGGGAGTGAATAACCATCCGGACGGCTTCTCCTCCCCTTGGGGAGGTTGGGAGGGGCAAGAGGGGGCTATTTTTCGATTACTACGTTGTTCCTTGTCCTTTGTACTTTGTATTTAATTTAGGGCTTTTCACTTTTTCAATATCATGCAATTATCCATCATTATTGTTAATTTCAATGTCAAGCACTTCTTGCATCAGTGCCTCCAGTCAGTGGAACGAGCCTGTGCAAACATCGATGCCGAAGTGATTGTGATTGATAATTGCAGCCAGGACGGTTCCATCGAATACCTTCAGCCACTCCATCCCAACGTCACGTTCATCCCCAATACCCAGAACCTCGGTTTCGCCAAAGCCAACAACATAGGCATACGGCAGTCGAGAGGAGAATACGTCTTGTTGCTCAACCCCGACACCTTCATCACAGAGCGTACCCTCACCGACTGCATCTCCTTCATGGACTTGCATCCCGAGGCAGGAGGAGCAGGCGTGAAGATGCTCAATCGCAATGGAACCTTTGCACTCGAATCACGACGTGGCATCCCAACCCCCTTCGTGGCATTCTGCAAGATGTCGGGACTCTGTTCCCTTTTTCCCCGCAGTCGAGTCTTTGGAAAGTACTATATGCAGTATCTCGACAAGGAAGAAGAGAACCCTATCGAAATCATCAGTGGAGCATTCATGTTCCTTCGCCGTTCCACCCTCAACCGCAGCGGACTCCTCGATGAAGACTTCTTCATGTATGGCGAAGACATCGACCTTTCCTATCGCCTGCTCCTGACGGGACAGCAAAACTTCTACATACCGACCCCCATCTTTCACTACAAGGGTGAGAGTACACAAAAAAACAGCTATCGCTACGTCCACAATTTCTACAAGGCGATGCTCATCTTTTTGCGAAAGCACTATGGACACCTCGGGCTCCTCTATGCCCTGCCCATCGAGTTTGCCATCTTCCTGAAAGGATTCATGACATACGCCAACCTCAAACTCATTCGCTCCAAGCAGGACGTGAAGGGCGACTTCGACTACATGAAGGAACGCAGCTATGCTTTCTGTGGAAGTGCAGACGATTATAGCCTTGCGCAGTCGGCCATGTCGCGCTATTCCATTGCCGTGCAGCACATTTCTGCTGAAACGCCCCTCGAACTGATGACCCAGCTCCGCGACCTGCGTCCCGACTATATCATCTTCAATGCAGAGACCGTCAGCTACGCCACCATGCTCCAGCAGCTGCAACTCACGTCAACAGCTCCACACGCACCCCTGTTGGCAACCTTCTATCCATCTGCCAACAGAATCATCACCGATTCATACGTGTTTGAATAAACGAGGAGGATTTTTCAGTTTTTGTGTTATATGTTTTGCAGATTAAAAGAAAAGTTGTAAATTTGCAAGCGATTTCGAATCGAAACAGCGATAATAACAATAATTTGTAATCAGACAGGAAGAAAATGACTTTTGCCCATCACCATATCCACCATGTACGTTTCAGCGAGTAATCTCGGTGGACTTCAGCGATGTGTGTGGAATGCTTGCAATGGTTTGCAAAAGCGAAACAAAAAGATAACGTTGGAGGGCTCACCGAAGGAGGTTGGCTCTCTCTTTTTTTTATGTCAAAAGTCAAAGGTCAAAAGCGACCTTAGACCTTCGACAAAATATAACCATACAGAAAACAACAAAGACGTATGTTAAGAATAGCAGTACAATCGAAAGGTCGTCTGTTTGAAGACACGATGGCGCTTCTGCAGGAGGCTGGAATCAAAGTGGGGTCATCAAAGCGCACGCTACTTGTGCAGTCGTCGAATTTTCCCATCGAGGTGCTTTATTTGCGCGATGACGACATTCCGCAAACCGTGGCAAGCGGTGTTGCGGACATAGGCATCGTGGGTGAGAACGAGTTTGTGGAGCGCAACGAGGATGCGGACATTGTGAAGCGTTTGGGCTTCAGCAAGTGCCGATTGTCCTTGGCCATTCCGAAGAGTGTGGACTACACAGGGCTGGAGTGGTTCAACGGCAAGAAGATTGCCACGTCCTATCCGGGCATTCTCCGTCGATTCATGCAGGAGAAGGGTATCGACATGGATATCCACGTGATTCAGGGTTCGGTGGAGATTGCGCCAGGCATCTGCTTGGCTGACGGAATTTTCGACATTGTCAGTTCGGGCAGCACGCTGGTGAGCAATAATCTGCGCGAGGTGGAAGTGGTGATGAAGAGTGAGGCTTTGCTGATTGGCAACAAGAATCTCGACGAGGATAAGAAGGCGATTCTTGAAGAATTGCTCTTCCGCATTGATGCAGTGAAGGCTGCTGAGGATAAGAAGTACGTGCTGATGAATGCGCCGACCGACCGAGTGAAGGATATTATCAGTGTGCTTCCTGGCATCAAGAGCCCAACGGTGATGCCTTTGGCTACTGATGGCTGGAGCAGCATCCATACGGTGCTCGACGAGAAGCGTTTCTGGGAAATTATCGGTCAGCTCAAGTCGTTGGGGGCTGAAGGTATTCTGGTGCTTCCCATTGAGAAAATGATAATTTGAAAAGACCCCTCCAGCCCCCTCCAGCTCCCCCAAGGGGGAGTGAATAGCCATCCGGACGGCTTCTCCTCCCCTTGGGGAGGTTGGGAGGGGCTGGGTGACTACTCCCTCCCCCACAGGGAGGGTTGGGGAGGGTCCCTTTTTTAACTTTTTACTTCCCAAAAACTTACTTGTTTTCATGAAAATCATAAAATATCCCAGTCGCTCGGAATGGAAGAGTCTGTTGACTCGTCCGCAGAAGGACCAGAAGGACTTGTCGGCTTTGGTGCAGGCGGTACTCGACCGCGTCAAGGCTGAAGGCGATGCTGCGGTGAAGGATTACGAACGACAGTTTGACCATGCAGAACTCGACTCCTTGCAAGTGAGCGAGGCGGAAATGGAGGAGGCTGAAGCGCTCGTTGGTGATGAACTCAAGGATGCTCTTTGCTTGGCTCATGCCAATATCGAAAAATTCCATGCTGCGCAGCGATTCGAAAGCAAGAAGGTGCAGACTCAGCCTGGAGTGGTTTGCTGGCAGAAGGCGGTTCCTATCGAAAAGGTTGGTCTCTATATCCCTGGCGGCACGGCTCCTCTTTTTTCCACAGTGCTGATGCTTGCCACTCCTGCAAGGATTGCTGGATGCAAGGAAATTGTGCTTTGCTCTCCACCTAATAAGGAAGGCAAACTGAACCCAGCCATTCTGGTGGCTGCCCGCATAGCTGGTGTGAGCAAAATCTTCAAGGCGGGAGGTGTACAGGCGATTGGTGCCATGGCATACGGTACGGAGAGTGTGCCCAAAGTGAGCAAGATTTTTGGTCCTGGCAATCAGTTCGTGGTTGCTGCCAAGCAAGCTGTATCGCTTCGTGATGTGGCTATCGATATGCCTGCTGGTCCAAGCGAAGTGGCAGTGGTGGCTGACGACAGTTCGAACCCTCAGTTTGTGGCAGCAGACCTCCTCTCGCAGGCAGAGCACGGCATCGACTCGCAGGTGGTGCTGATTAGCGACTCTGAGCGAATGATTGAGGAGGTGCAGGCAGAAGTGGAGAGGCAAGTGAAGCTCCTCCCCCGTTTCGCTATGGCTGAGTCTTCTCTTGGCCATTCGCTTTTCATCCTTGTGCATGACAAGGAGGAAGCCATCGACATCACGAATGAATATGCACCTGAACACTTGATTTTGGCTGTGAGCGACTATGCGGAGATGGCTGAACGGGTGGTGAATGCAGGTTCTGTTTTCCTCGGAAAGTATTCTTGTGAGAGTGCTGGCGACTATGCCTCGGGCACGAACCACACTTTGCCAACGAATGGTTATGCCAAAGCTTATAGTGGTGTGTCGCTCGACAGTTTCATCCGTAAAATCACTTTCCAAGAACTCACCGAAGAGGGCATCCGCAGCATCGGACGGGCTGTGGAAGTGATGGCAGAGAACGAGCAATTGGATGCACACAAGAATGCAATGACATTGAGGATGAGAAGTGAAAAAGGGGACCCTCCCCAACCCTCCCTGTGAGGGAGGGAGAAGATACCCAAGACCCACCCCAGCCCTCCCTGTGAGGGAGGGAGTAGTCACCCGGATGGCTATTCTCTCCCTTCGCAGGGGAGTTGGAGGGGTCTTGGGCTGGAGAGGAAAAAAATCCCTTTAAATCCTTAAAATCCCTGATTTAAATCTCAGAAACTTAAATATCAATGAAAGAGTTGAAGACATTGGTTCGCCCGAACATTTGGAGTCTGAAGCCTTATAGTTCGGCTCGCGATGAATACAAGGGAGTGACGGCTGAAGTGTTTCTTGATGCCAACGAGAATCCCTACAATCGCCCTATCAATCGTTATCCTGACCCTTTGCAGGAAGAATTGAAAGCTGCTATTTCGCCCATCAAGGGTGTGCCAGCCGAGAACATCTTTTTAGGCAATGGTTCTGACGAAGCCATCGACTTGGTCTATCGCGTGTTCTGCAATCCTGGCAAGGACAACGTCGTTGCCATCGACCCGACGTATGGCATGTACGAAGTGTGTGCTGACATCAACGATGTGGAATATAGAAAAGTGACACTCGATGAGCATTTCCAATTCCGTGCCAGCGACCTGTTGGCAGTTTGCGATGGATTCACCAAAGTCATCTTCCTTTGTTCGCCCAACAATCCTTCGGGCAATCTTCTTTTGCGCAGCGAGGTTGAAACCGTCTTGCAACAGTTCGAAGGCATCGTGGTGGTAGATGAAGCTTATTCTGATTTTGCCGAGCAACGACCTTTCCGTTGCGATTTGCAGCAATATCCCAATATCGTAGTGCTGAACACGTTTTCCAAGGCATTTGGTGCAGCAGCCATCCGTTTGGGAATGGCATTCGCTTCAACAGAAATCATCGAACTGTTCAACAAGGTGAAATATCCTTACAACGTGAACAAGTTGACACAGGATTGTGCTCTTGAAGAACTCAGGGATGTAACGAAAATCCATCAGCGCATTGTGATGATCAAGGAAGCGCGAGCATCGCTGATGCAGGCATTTGCCGAACTCCCTATCTGTACGAAGGTTTTCCCTACAGATGCCAATTTCTTCTTGGCACGCGTGACGGATGCCAACGCCATTTACGACTACTTGGTGTGTCATGGCATCATCGTTCGCAACCGCCATCGTGTCACTCTCTGCGGCAATTGCCTCCGCATCACGATTGGTACAAAGGAAGAAAACACTCGCCTTCTGAGTGCGTTGAGACAATATCGCTAAATTATGAAACAAGTTCTTTTTATAGACCGCGACGGAACCATCTTGGTGGAGCCCGAAGACGAGCAGATTGATTCGTTTGAGAAGTTTCAATTTGTGCCTGGAGTCATCCGCAACCTTCATTTCATCCGCACGCATCTCGACTTCGAATTGGTGATGGTGAGTAATCAGGATGGATTGGGAACAGATTCCTATCCTGAACACAGCTTCTGGCCTACCCACAATCTGATGCTTCAGACGCTGAAAGGCGAGGGTATTGAATTCGATGACATACTCATCGACCGTTCTTTCCCTGAGGAGCATCTGCCTACTCGCAAGCCTGGCACGGGAATGCTGACGAAATACATGCAAGGTGACTACGACCTTGCCAACAGTTATGTGATTGGCGACCGCCAGACCGATGCACAATTAGCAGTGAACTTGGGATGTAAGTCGCTCATTCTTTCTGACGAACTCGACTGGAACCGCATCGCGGAAATCCTCTTTGCAGGAGAACGCACGGCTTCTGTTCGACGCACAACGAAAGAAACCGACATCGACATCAGTCTATGCCTTGATGGAACAGGTAAGAGCGATATTTCCACGGGACTCGGTTTCTTCGACCACATGCTGGAGCAGATTGCGAAGCACGGAAGTATTGATTTGAAGATACACGTGAAGGGGGATTTGAATGTGGATGAGCACCACACCATTGAAGATACGGGTATTGCTCTGGGTGAGTGCATTGGCAAGGCATTAGGCGACAAGCGAGGCATTGAGCGTTATGGCTATACTCTGCCAATGGATGATTGCTTGTGTTCCGTTGCCCTTGACTTCGGAGGGCGCCCTTGGCTCGTTTGGGATGCAGAATTCCATCGCGAACGGGTAGGGGATATGCCTACCGAAATGTTCCTCCATTTCTTCAAGAGTTTCAGTGATGCAGCACGTATGAATCTGAATATCAAGGCAGAAGGAGAAAACGAGCACCACAAGATTGAAGGCATCTTCAAGGCATTGGCTCGAAGTTTAAAAATGGCTGTAAAGCGTGATATTTATAAATATCAACTTCCTTCAAGCAAAGGAATGCTTTAAGAAATAATCCGTTCATCTGGTGAAAGATGAACGGATTATTAGTTTTTGGGGATGAGCTTTTCTTATTTTTGAATGGCAAGCTATGCTCATTCCTTTTCAACATTTTTCGCAATATCCCTTAGTATCATGCTTGTGAGGGTGAAAATGCGCTGTTTCTTTTTTTCTGTATTGAAAACGAAATCGTTAATCATCCAGTTGGGTGTTTTGTTCTCGTCAAGCTCCTTCACCATTTTGAACACGATGATGCTTGGCTCGGTAAAACCAATGTCAACGGTGACTTTTGCATCAGCCCTTTTCTCTTGCAAATTGGTTACTTCGATGTCTGCCACAGAGATGTGGTCGAAATCCTGTGCATCAATGAATGGATCGAAATTCACCACAAGATCATCGTCTGGCAGTTGGTTCCAAAGCTTTTTCAATGTGGATGAAAAGAACTTTGATGTGTCGAGAGTTGAGGATGTGAAGTCGGCGTATGCTTCTAAAATTTGCTGATAAATGTCGTAGATTCTTGCCTTCACCTCTTCCTCTAATTGATTGTCTGAACCACGAAGATTGATATTGCCGAAGGAACCTTTCTTCATTTCGTTCAAGGTGGCGGTATTCATCATCCTCAGAACCATAATGGTATTCATGTTGAGAGAATCCTTGTAAGCAGCATTTTCCTCCAATCCGTTCAACTCTTTTTGATAAGCTTCGTCTCCATCTATCAACAATGTGCAAAAAGCTCGATTGATAGCATTTTTGAGGTTCGGTTCCTTTGCCAATGATTGGTCAAATAATACTCTCGACTCTTCAAAACTCTTTTGTGCTTCCTCCTTTTGTCCCAAGGTGTCGAGCACAAAAGCCTTTATGAAAGGAAT